>NZ_FMXM01000018.1 GCF_900103325.1 Mesorhizobium qingshengii
CCGCTGACGCGCCTGTTCATGGCCTCAACGCTGCTGTCGCCGCAGCAGGCGATCGACTTCACCAGGGCCCATTGGCAGATCGAGAACGGACTGCACTGGATGCTCGACGTTCATCTGCGCGAGGACCTCAGCCGTGCCCGCAAGGACAACGCCCCCGCAAACACCGCGCTCCTAAACCGCCTCGCCAGAAATATCCTTCAGGCCGCCGACACCGACAAAGTCCCCATTAGCCACCGCATCAAGAAATGCGCTTGGAATGATGACTATCTCATCCAGGCTATCGCTCATATGCGATAGCCCTGCCATGAGCGGGGAGAAGAGAGTTTTCACAGCCGTCCCAGCCGCTCCACCAGCAGGGCGAAGAAGCCATCATGGTCGATATCGCGCATCACCATGGCGTTCTTCGGCCGCTTGGTCACGCCCCACCAGTCGATCACGGTCATGCCCATGGTGAGTTCCGAGGCGGTTTCCACGCTGACGTTGCAGTTGCGGCCCTTGAACAGCTTCGGCTTCAACAGATAGGCGATGACGCAGGGGTCGTGCAGCGGCCCGCCGTCGGTGCCGTATTTCTCCTCGTCGAAGCGCTCGAAGAATTCCAGCATCTCGGCGGTCGCGGTGCCAACCTTGGTGCCAAGTGCTCGGAAGGCCTGCGTGCGCTTGGCGGTGGTCAGCGCCTTGTGGGTGACATCCAGCGGCATCATCACGATCGGAATGCCGGATTTGAGCACGATATCGGCGGCATGCGGATCGACATAGATGTTGAATTCGGCCGCCGGCGTCACATTGCCGCCCTCGAAGAAGCCGCCGCCCATCAGCACGATTTCCTTGATACGCGGCGCGATGCGCGGTTCGCGGATCAGCGCCAGCGCGATGTTGGTCAGCGGGCCGAGCGGGCAAAGCGTGATGGTGCCGCTCTCTTCCTTCATCAGCGTCTCGACGATGAAATCGACCGCGTACTGGTCTTGCAGCTTCATCGTCGGTTCGGGCAATTGCGGCCCGTTGAGGCCGGTCTTGCCATGCACTTCCTCGGCGGTGACCAGTTCGCGCAGCAACGGCCGGATGGCGCCGGCATAGACCTTGACGTCCGGCCGGCCAGCCAGCTCGCAGACCTTGCGGGCATTCTTTTCGGTAAGCTTCAGCGGCACGTTGCCGGCAACGGCGGTGATGCCGACGATCTCCAGCTCGGAGCTGCCGAGCGCCAGCAAAATGGCGACGGCATCATCCTGGCCGGGATCCGTGTCGATGATGATCTTTCGTGATTGCGGCATTTCAATTCCTTGTTTGGCTAGGCCATGCACTTGAATGAATCCGGTCGAAACATCCGAAGGGCGCCGCAGCGACCGCGAGCTGCCACGTCGAACCGCTCGACCGGGGGAGATAATCCCGACCGTCGCGCTTCTCGTTGCATCTGCTTGCCGTTTCAAGCGCCATGTCGATCATTCTTGTGAGTCCACGACGTGGTCTTTTTGGGCGGGCTTTTTGATGGCTTGAACTTGGCCCCGGGGCGGACCATATCAAGACCATCGGGAAAAATGCCATCCGGGTTTTTCCACTTTATGTCGCTCTTGAGAGGACAGTGTAACATGAGCCGAATGACGCCTTTTTCCAGCCCGCTTCTCCTTGGCTTCGATGCCATGGAAAAGACGCTGGAACGCCTGGCGAAATCCGGTGACAGCTACCCTCCCTACAACATCGAACGCCTCAGCGGCGCCGACGGCAAGACCGAGAGGTTGCGTATCACATTGGCCGTCGCCGGTTTCGCCGAAAGCGATCTCGATGTCACAACGGAGGAAAACCAGCTGGTCGTGCGCGGCCGTCAGACCGACGACACCGAGCGCGAATTCCTTCATCGCGGCATCGCCGCGCGCCAGTTCCAGCGTTGTTTCGTGCTGGCCGACGGCATGCGGGTTATCGCGGCGGAGCTGAAGAACGGCCTTTTGTCGATCGATCTCGATCGGCCGGAGTCCGAACGGCTGGTACGGAAAATAAACATATCGGTGAAAGACTGATCTTTACCGATGGCTCTCATGCGGGATGGCCTTGAGCGGCGTCTCGCGCCAAGGAGGCTTGAAATGACCAGAACTGAAACTATCACCATGACCAATGGCGAATTCGCCCATCTCGGCGAGGGCTCGGTCGCTTATCTGCGCAAGGTCTCGAGCGACGAATTGCTCGGCCGCTTCCCGAATCTCGGCGAAATCGCACCCGGCATGGAACTGTGGGCGCTGTTTGCCGCCAATGGCCAGCCGATCCTGCTTTCGGATGCGCGTGACCGTGCTTTGGCCGGCGCGATGGAAAACGACCTGACCACGGTCGCCATTCACTGAAAGCAGCCTGCTGAAACGGACAGGGCCGCCCATGGCGGCCCGTATGGCGGTTTCTTCCGGAAAGTTCAGGCCGCGTGGGAGGCCTGGGTGTCCGACAACAGCGCGTGGATCGCAACAGCGTCGCGCGTGCCTCTGATCTTGGCCACCGTATCGGCGTCGCGCAGCACCCGCGCGATGCGCGACAACGCCTTGAGATGGTCGGCGCCCGCGCCTTCAGGCGCCAGCAGCAGAAACACCAGATCGACGGGCTGATCGTCCAGTGCCTCGAAATCGACCGGGGTCTCCAGCCGCGCGAAAACCCCGGCGATGCGCTTCACGCCGGCCAGCTTGCCGTGCGGAATGGCGATGCCGTTGCCGACTCCGGTCGAGCCCAGCCGCTCACGCTGCAAGATGGTGTCGAACACTTCCCGCTCCGGAATGCCCGAAATCGCCGCTGCCCGCTCGGATAGCAACTGCAGAAGCTGCTTCTTGGAGTTCGCCTTCAACGCCGGCATTATCGCCGGAACGTTGATAAGATCGCTCAGACCCATGCTTGAAAATCCCTTGTTCGCCTGCCGTCACCAGTCCCCACCCCTCGTGCGGCCGGCTTTTTATTCCTGTGCGACCTTGGTCGTGGACGGGTCGATCCAGCCGATGTTTCCGTCGGGCCGGCGATAGACGATGTTGAGATGGTCGTTTCCGGCGTTACGGAAGACGAAGACCGGGGTGTCCTTGGTATCGAGTTCGATAACCGCCGACGCCACCGACATGGTCTTCAGCGTCATGGTCGATTCGGCGACGATGGCCGGCGCGAAATTCTCCGGGATGTCCTCGTCATCATCGGCAAGCGGCGCCATCACAGTGTAGGCAATGTCGGTCGGTTCGCCGTTGGCGGCGCCCGAATTGTGCGATTTCAGCCGGCGCTTGTAGCGCCGCAGACGGGTTTCGAGACGATCCGCCGCCGCCTCGAAGGCGAGCGTCGGGTCCTGGGCATCGCCCGTGGCCTGCAGCGAAGCGCCGGAATCCAGCCGGATCATGCAATCCGCCGAGTAGCGCGAGCCCGATTTGATGACTGTGACGTGTCCGGCAAAGCCGCGGTCGAAATATTTTCCGATCGCCTCACCGACGCGATCGTTGATGCGTGTCCGGAACGCATCGCCGATATCCATATGTTTTCCCGATATGCGCAGATTCATCTGAAAACTGACCTTCCTTGCTCAGGCTTCAAACTGGCCCGAGTTTATACTCGTGGTCCGCGCGCACAAGCTTTGCGGCGTCACTCGCGCCGATTTTAAATCCGAACTTTCCGATTGATCACGAGCCGCCCTTTTGGGCCGTCCCGAGGCCAACGTCGTGACGGACCATCCGCATGCGGGCATCTAGCCCGTCTCATGCGGGCGGGCTTCTAGCCACTTCGCCGCGGCTTGTCAATGAAGCTCAGAAGCTGTGGAAAATCGGGCGACCCTAACGCCCGGCGCTGGCGAGTGCGCGTTTTTCACGCCGGCGCTGCACCGACGAAGGAATATTCATACCCTCCCGGTACTTGGCGACCGTGCGCCTGGCAATATCGACACCGTTCTCGCGTAGCATGTCGACGATCGCGTCGTCGGAAAGCACATCGACGGGTTTTTCCTCATCGATCAGTTGCTTGATGCGGTCACGCACCGCTTCCGAGGAATGTGCGTCGCCGCCGCCCGACGCGGCGATAGACGCCGTGAAAAAGTACCGAAGCTCGAACACGCCGCGCGGCGTCAGCATGTACTTGTTCGCGGTGACCCGGCTGACCGTCGATTCGTGCATGCCGATGGCGTCGGCCACCGTGCGCAGGTTGAGCGGCCTCAGCTGGCGCACGCCATGGACCAGGAAGGCGTCCTGCTGGCGAACGATCTCCGAGGCGACCTTGAGGATGGTCTTTGCCCGCTGGTCGAGGCTTCGCGTCAGCCAGTTGGCGTTTTGCAGGCATTCGGCCAGGAAATCCTTTTCCGCCTGGTTTTTCGCGTGCGGCGAGACCTGGGCGAAATAGACATGGTCGACCAGAACGCGCGGCAGCGTTTCGGCGTTGAGCTCGACCGTCCAGCTGCCATCATTGGCCGCGCGCACCTCGACATCGGCAACGATGGCGTCGCTGGCGCCACCTGAAAACACCATGCCCGGTCGAGGATCGAGTGCCCGGATCTCGGCCAGCATGTCGAGCAGGTCCTCGTCGTCGACGCCGCAGATCCGCTTCAGCGCATGGAAATCGCGCCGCGCCAGGAGCTCAAGATTGGCGACCAGGGCCTTCATCGCCGGATCGAGCCGGTCGCGCACGGCCAGTTGCAGCGACAGGCATTCGGCAAGGTCGCGTGCAAAAAGGCCGGTCGGCTCGAAGGTCTGGCACACCGCCAGGACCTTGCCCACGGTGGCGGCGTCCGTGCCGAGGCGCGCGGCGATCTCGGCCATGTCGGCGCGCAGGTAGCCGGTTTCGTCGAGGCCATCCGCCAGGTCGCGGGCGATCAGCCGCTCCGCCGGGTCGGCGAAGGCGAGCGCGATCTGCTCGCCGACATGGTCGCGCAACGTAATCGCCGCGGCGGCCATATCGCCGGCGTCAAAACCTTCGGACAAGGAGCCGCCGCCATTGCTCGAAGCCGACTTCCATTGCGCCGTCAGGTCGGGGCCGAGCCGCTCGCTCGTCCCTGGATCGTCGGGAAACAGGTTTTCCAGCGATGTATCGAGCTTTTCCGAGATCGCCTCGGCGCTCCACTGCGTCTCGTTCTCGAACCAGTCGCCATCGGCGGCCGCTTCGGGCACGGCCTCGATCTTCTGCGCCTGGTCGCCGGTCGCGTCGTCCTGCGGCTCGGCGCGCTCCAGCAGCGGATTACGCTCGATCTCCTCGTCGATGAAGTGCTCGAGCTCGACATGGGTGAACTGCAGCAGCCGAATCGACTGCATCAGCTGCGGCGTCATCACCAGCGACTGCGATTGTCGTAGCTGTAATTTAGCCGCCAACGCCATGGTTCGGATTCAAACGCCTCGTCTACGCATCCGGACTTCCGGAAGAAATTTCAGAGCCGACCATAGAAACTGGCCCGGCTTTTGCTTGTCAAGGCAAAGGCTAGCAAAACTCGCTTACCGGAGCGTTATTCGGCGACAAAATCGAAGAAAAAGGCCCCGCGAGGCGCCAAAAATCGTGTCAGGAAACAAATTTCACGCCTAAGAGCAATTCCAGGAAAAGGGTGAGACGGTTTTACGTCCGGAATTGCGTGAAGACAAAAAGATAGAGCGGTTTGGCGTTTCCGTGAAACGGTGAACCGCTCAGAGCGTGAATCCCTCGCCGAGATAAAGCCGCCGCACGTCAGGGTTTGCCACCACTTCGTCGGCCCTGCCATGAGTTAGCACCTGGCCGGCATGGATGATGTAGGCGCGGTCGATCAGGCCGAGCGTTTCGCGCACATTGTGGTCGGTGATGAGGACGCCGATGCCGCGCGCCGTCAGGTGGCGCACCAGTTGCTGGATATCGGCGACGGCGATCGGATCGATGCCGGCAAAAGGCTCGTCGAGCAGCATGTAGGCCGGGCGCGTCGCCAGCGCGCGTGCGATTTCCAGGCGCCGTCGCTCACCGCCGGAAAGCGACATGGACGGCGCCTTGCGCAAATGGCTGATGTGGAATTCCTCGAGCAGTTCGTCGAGAATGCGGTCGCGTTCCTTGCGGCTCTTTTCGACCACTTCCAGCACCGCGCGGATGTTCTGCTCGACGCTCAAGCCGCGAAAGATCGAGGCCTCCTGCGGCAGATAGCCGATGCCGAGGCGCGCACGACGATACATCGGCATCGAGGTGACGTCGAAGCCGTCGATTTCGATCGTGCCTTCATCCACCGGCACCAGGCCGGTGACCATGTAGAAGCAGGTCGTCTTGCCGGCGCCATTGGGGCCGAGCAGTCCGACCGCCTCGCCGGCGCGCACGCCGATGGTGACGCCGCTGACGACCTTGCGGCCCTTGTAGCTCTTGGTCAGCCCCTTGGCGATCAGGGTTCCCTTGAACTTTCCCGCATCGACGGTCACCGTGGACGGCGCCGAAATCTTGCCAGCGGCCCGCCCCGGAAGACGCGCCGTCAGCGACGACAGGCTGGCCATCAGGGGTTCGTCGCTCCCGATTTCGGCGGCGGGGTGATCGACATCTGGACGCGCTGGCCGGCGCATGGATCAACCTGAGCCAGCCCGCTTTTCATCTGCACGGTGAGCTTGCAGCCCACCAGGACGTTGTCGTTTTGCGACAGAACGACCTTTTTGCCCGACAGCACCAGCACCTGGCTCTTCATATCGAAGCTGCCTTGATCGCCGGTCGCGATCTGCGCATCGGACTTGATGTAAACCTTGTCGGAAATCTCCAGGTGATCGATGTTGGCCGAGCCGGTCATCGCCGCTCCGGTGGCTTCCGTGCCCTTGGCCGCGGCATTGGGATCCTTCACGTAATACACCGTCATCTTGCCGGCCTTGAGCAGGGTCGGCCCCTGCACGACGCTGACATTGCCCGTGAACACGGCGACACTCTCCGCCTGCCGGACCTCGAGCTTGTCGCTCTCGATCTGTATGGGCTTGTCGCCGGACAGTTTGAGACCTGACTGGCTGGTGGACTGCGCCGATGACGGCACCAGCCCGAGCAGCAGCAACGCCGAAGTTGCAGCCGCAAGCCGCGTCGAACTACTGAGCCGCATTGGTTTCTCCGCTGTTTCCCTCTGCCGTCTTCAAGGCGGCGGAATCGATGTTGACGCGCACTTTGTTCTCGAACACCAGAACCCTGCCATTGTCCCGGACCGACATCGAATCCGCCGTGATCCGCGACCCGCCACGGCTGACATCGACAGGATCTGCGGTCTTCATAGTGCCTTTGCCCATGTCGAGGAAGACCGATTTGAACTTGGCCTGCATGCCGTCGGTTGTGGTGATGGTCACGTCGCTGGTCAGGTTCATCGTATTGCCGTCGCGATCATAGGTGCCGTGCGAGGCCTTGACCGCGGCCACATTGTCAGGCGCGATCGGCACCTTGGCGTCGATGCCCTCGAGTTCGATGATGCCTTGCGTGCTGACGTCCTGAATGGCGCGGAGCGCCGTCATCGAATAGGGCTGCTTCTGCTTGGTGAAACCGTTGAGCTTGGGGTTGGCCATCACCAGCTTGCCGTTGGAAAAAGCGGTGCCTTCCGCCTGGACCGAGACGGAGACGGGCGCGGCGAGATAGGAATAGATCGGGAAAGCGACGGCGATCAACGCCGCTGCCAGCGGCACGGCGAACTTGAGAACGCGCACGCGGCGCGAATGACGCTGCGCGAGGTCGAACGCATCGCCCCGCGTCCGGCCGTCCGCCGGGGGAGCCAACTCCGTCTCGGCGCTGGTCGGTTCAATCGGTCGCGCTAACATGACTGCTTTCTTCTAAACCCTGCCCGCCGGGCAGCACCGCCTATAGGTGGGACGCTGGCGCCTTCAAGCAAGCACAAGCCGACGAAAACTGCAAAAATGTGACAGCCGCATTTGTACAGACGAAAACCCGATCAGCACAACTGCCCGTGCTTCATAGCAGAAACACACGCACAACGTAAAATTATCGGCTGTCGGTCTCGCCACCCGAGCGCGTATCGATCGCACGAATTCGTGAGGAGAGATGGTCGGACTCCGATCAATCGGGGAACGGGATGGCTATCTGATGGCCATATATTGATCCTCGGCGCGGCTTGCCTCGTCCAACAGAAAAGAGATTTGCTTCCAGATGGGAGGATCATGGTCTAAAAGCGTCTCCTCCCGCCGACTGAAAGGCTGACCATGGCACTGAGAGCCGACGACCTCATCGACCGCCGCCGCTTGCGGCGCAAAGTGACATTCTGGCGCGTTGTCGCCATCGGCATCGTAGCACTCGGGGTGATTGCGCTTTCATCCTGGTTCTACGGCAACGATTTCAGCGGCTCGGCCGTCAATCATATTGCCAAGGTCAGGATCGAAGGCACCATCACCGAGGACGAGGAACTGATCAAGCGGCTGGAAACCATCCGCCTGTCGTCGAAGGTGAAGGGCGTGATCCTGTCCATCGATTCGCCTGGCGGCACCACGGTCGGCGGTGAATCGATCTATGACGAGGTGCGCAAGCTGGCCGCCGACAAGCCGGTGGTGGCGGAAGTCGGCACGCTCGCCGCATCGGCGGGCTACATGATCGCCAGCGCCGCCGATCACATCGTTGCCCGCAAGACCTCGATTGTCGGCTCGATCGGCGTGCTGATCCAGTATCCCGACGTCAGCGGCCTGATGGACAAGCTCGGCGTCAAGCTGGAGGAGGTGAAATCCTCGCCGCTGAAAGCCTCGCCCTCGCCTTTCAAGCCGACCAATGACGACGAGCGCGCCATGGTCCGCAAGCTCATCCTCGACAGCTATGACTGGTTTGTCGGCATCGTCGCCGAGCGCCGCAAGATGACCCGCGAGCAGGCGCTGGCGCTTGCCGACGGTTCGATCTTCACCGGCCGCCAGGGCGTCGCCAACGGGCTGATCGACGCTGTCGGAGGCGAGACCGAGGCGATCGACTGGCTGGCGACCAAGGGCGTCGATGCCAAGCTCAAGGTGGTCGAATGGAAGAATACGGAACGGCGAGGCGGTTTCCTGTTCTCGAAGGCGATGGCGCAAACGATCGGCAGCGCACTCGGTCTGCCTGCCTTCAGCGGCGACGTCATTCGCGAACTCGGCGCCGACCGCTTGTTTCTTGACGGTCTCGTTTCCGTCTGGCACCCTTGAGATGCGAGTGAAAAAAGCAAATAAAATCATCCTCATAATTTTGACCGCACTGCTTTCACGGGGACACGTCTCATGATCAAGTCCGAACTTGTGCAGATTATTGCCACGCGCAATCCGCATCTTTTCCTGCGCGACGTCGAAAACATCGTCGGCGCGATCTTCGACGAGATCACCGACGCTCTCGCCGAGGGCAACCGGGTCGAGTTGCGTGGCTTCGGCGCTTTTTCGGTGAAAAACCGCCCCGCCCGCACCGGCCGCAATCCGCGCACCGGCGAATCCGTCGAGGTCGAGGAGAAATGGGTGCCGTTCTTCAAGACCGGCAAGGAGTTGCGTGAAAGGCTGAACGGCGGCAAGTAGGCGCGGCGTCAGCGCCAGACGGCCTTATCGGACAGGCCAGCTTCCGACGGAAAACATCATGTTCAATCGCTTCATGCTCATCGTGGTCTTCGTGCCCCTGGCGATCATCCTGATCGCGCTCGCCGTCGCCAACCGCGACCTGGTCGCCTTCACCCTGGACCCGTTCAATCCCGGCAATCCGAAGCTGACGCTGACCCTGCCGCTGTTCATCTTCCTGTTCCTGGCTCTCGCCATCGGCATGATCGTCGGCAGCCTGGCGACCTGGGTCAAGCAGGGCCGCTACCGCAAGCTGGCGCGCCAGCGCGGCGTCGAAGCCGAAAACCTGCGTCAGGCGGTCAGCCGCACGCCCTCGGCACCGCAAGGCCCGGCCCCGGGATCGGCCCAAGGACCCGCATTGCCGAAGCCGACCACTTGAACCGCTGGTCGGCGGTTTTCTTTCCACGGAGTTTTCCATGCTGACCATTTCGGCCGCCGAGGTCGATCATGCGCTGACCTTTCCCGGACTGGTCGAGACGCTGCGCACGGCGTTTCGCGAGGGTGCGGTGCAGCCGGTCAGGCATCATCATACGGTAGAGCGGCCCGACGGCGCCGCCTCGACCTTGCTCCTGATGCCAGCCTGGACCGATTTCCACGCGGCCGGCAGTTCGGCCGGTGGTCACGTCGGCGTCAAGATCGTCACCGTCTCGCCCGACAACAACGCCATCGGCAAGCCGGCGGTGATGGGACTCTACCTCTTGCTCAATGGCGCCACCGGCGAACCCGAAGCCTTGATCGACGGACAACGGCTGACACAGTGGCGCACGGCATGTGCCTCGGCGCTCGCGGCGTCGTATCTCGCCCGCGACGATGCCTCGCGGCTGCTTGTGGTCGGCGCAGGCGCGCTGTCGCCGTTCCTCGCCAAGGCGCATTGCGCCGTGCGGCCGATCAAGACCGTCCGCATCTGGAACCGCACCCAGGCCAATGCCGAGAAGGTCGCGGCCGACCTGCGCGCCGAGGGCTTCGCGGCCAGCGCCGCGAGTGACCTCGATGCCGAACTTGGGCAGGCCGACATCGTCTCCTCGGCGACGATCACGACGACGCCATTGATCAAGGGCGCGCTGTTGCGCCCGGGAACCCATGTCGACCTAGTCGGCGGCTTTACCCCGACGATGCGCGAAAGCGATGACGACGCGATCAGGCGCGCGCGCGTCTATGTCGACACCCGCGCCGGCGCCACCAAGGAAGCCGGCGACATCGTCCAGCCGCTGGCCTCCGGCGTGCTGAAGCCGGAAGCCATCGTCGCCGACCTGCATGAACTGGCGCGCGGCCAGAAGAAGGGCCGTGAGAGCACAAGTGAGATCACGCTGTTCAAGTCGGTCGGCGCGGCGCTCGAGGACCTTGCCGCCGGCATTGCCGTCTACAAGGCGCTCAAGGCCTAGTTCACCGCCGCAACCTTTTGGGCGCCCATCGCCTCTGCGGTCAGGGCGAAATCAGCCGCGCTGATCGAAAACAGGCCAAAGCGAAGCTGATACCCCCAGTTCGACCGGCCGGCGGTGAATTCCAGCCTGTCAAGCAGCGGCTTGATCGATGTTTCCTCAGCCCTCGCCCACTCGACATCACGGCGGAACGGCGTGAAGCCGCCGCCCATGTCGCCCTCATAGGGCTCGCCTTCCCGCACGGTGCCGATTGCCGTGAAGGCCTGCAGGCCGTCTTTCTCGCCCATAATGGTGGTTGGCGAATAATAGATGATGCCATCGCCGGGCTTGACGCGACGCAGGGGTGCCGCCTTGCCGTGATTGACCTGCATGAAGCCGGCGGCGCGGCCGCGCCGGACATGTTCGGCCGACGCCACCGCGATCCAGTAGGCGCTCATTTCTGCTCCCCATCGGCCTGTGCCCCATCGGACAGCCAGTAGACGCGCAGGCGGTGGTTGTCGGGATCGAGCGCAACGAAAGTACGGCCGAAATCCAGGTTGGTCGGGGTCTGCAGGATCTTCAGCCCGCGCCCGGCCCAATCGGCATGGGCGGCATCGACCGCGTCAGGCGTATTCACCGCAAACACGATCTCGGCGCCGCCACCCGCGGCCGACGCTGCCGGCTCCACCGTGTGGCGCGACCAAAGGCCGAGCTTGAAGCCGTTGTCGAGCACGAACAGGACGAAGGTGGCTGAGCTTTCGACCGGCTCACGACCGAGCAGCCCGCCGTAGAAGGCGCCGCTCCGCTGCGGCTGGTCGACATAGAGGATGACGAAATTCGGGGATGTCATGAATTGCTCTCCAAGGTTCAACGTTTCGACTTGGCGAACTTAGGACAGGCTACTGTCAGATTCTGGCAGTAGCCATCATGAGCCGCGCGGCTTGTCGAGCGTTGCCCGCCATTCCTTGAGCAGCGCCTGGCGACGGCGCGGATAGCGCATGTCGGTGGCTTCGAGTTGCGCGATGCGGTCGGCGCGAAAATGGCGAAAATCCTGCCGCATCTCGCACCACGCCACCACCACCCGCACCTTGTCGAAGAAGGCCAGTGCGAACGGCCAGACCACGCGTTCGGAGGCGGCGCCGCCGGCATCGCGGTAGAGAAAGCCAAGCTTGCGTTCCTTGCGGATAGCCTGCCGCACCAGGCCGAGATCGATGCCTTCGACAGCCTTGGCGGGCGGCCCGACCAGCAGCGTCGATGCATCGAGGTCCTCGCGCAGATCGTCCGGCAGCACGGCGGCAATCTTGGCCAGCGCGTTGGTGGCGGCGGCCGAAAGACGCTGGTCCGGTTGCTTGGCGACCCAGCGCGAGCCGAGCACGATGGCTTCGATCTCCTCGTCGCTGAACATCAGCGGCGGCAGCATGAAGCCGGGCTTGAGCACATAGCCCAGCCCCGGCTCACCCTCGATCGGCGCGCCCTGTCCCTGCAGCGTGGCGATGTCGCGGTAGAGCGTCCTGATCGAAATCCCGAGCTCATCGGCCAGCGCCTGCCCGCTCACCGGCCGGCGGTGCCGGCGCAGGCACTGGATCAGGTCGAGCAGGCGTTCTGAGCGGGACATCTGGTAGATTTGCCTGTTTCTTTGACATTGGTCCATCACCAGACGACATGAACCGGAGAGGCTGGCGCGGCGGACTTGGTTGCGAAGCCGGTTGCCCTATGCCAAAAGCGGCCACGCCGCTCGGAGATGGTCCTGCTTGAAGTCTTTTCGCGACAAACGCCGCGACAATCGCCCGCCCGCCAAGGGCGGAGCCGGAGAGGTGCGTCCGCATGAAGAGCGCGCAACGGCACGGCCGGACACCAGGCCGCGCGAACGGGAGGCCAGAGCCGATGACCGCTCCGAGCCGAAATCCGCACCGCGCATCCTTGCCCGCCGCGACGGCGCCCTGCCTGCCGAACACCTTCCGCTGATCCTCGAAGTGGCGCCGAATGCCGACTATGCGCTGCTCGACAGCGGCGCCGGGCAGAAACTCGAGCAGTACGGCCCCTACCGCATCGTGCGGCCCGAGGGCCAGGCGATCTGGCAAAAGGCCTTGCCGGCAAGGGACTGGGAGCGCGCCGACGCGATCTTCACCGGCGACACCGACGAGGAAGGAATCGGCCGCTGGCGCTTCCCCCGGACGCCGTTGGGCGAGACCTGGCCGATGAGGCATGACGGCATCGACTATCTCGGCCGTTTCACCTCGTTTCGCCATGTCGGCGTGTTTCCCGAGCAGGCCTCGCACTGGGACCACATGGCCGGGCTGATCGCGGCGGCGAAGCGGCCGGTCAAGGTCCTGAACCTGTTCGGCTACACCGGTCTTGCCTCGCTGGTGGCGGCTCGCGCCGGCGCCGAGGTCACCCATGTCGATGCTTCGAAGAAGGCGATCGGCTGGGCCCGTGAAAACCAGGAAATGGCCGGGCTCGGCAGCAAGCCGATCCGCTGGATCGTCGACGACGCGGTGAAATTCGCCGAGCGCGAGGAGCGCCGCGGCAGCCGCTACGACATCATCCTGTTCGATCCGCCGGCTTATGGCCGCGGTCCCAAGGGCGAGGTCTGGCAACTGTTCGAGGACCTGCCGGGGCTGACCGACCTTTGCCGCTCGATCCTGACGCCGAAGCCGCTTGCCGTGGTGCTGACCGCCTATTCGATCCGCGCCTCGTTCTTCGCCATCCATGCCTTGATGCGCGACACCTTTGCCGGCATGGGCGGCAAGGTCGAATCGGGAGAGTTGATCATTCGCGAGAAATCCGCCGGCCGCGCGCTTTCCACGTCGCTTTTCTCGCGCTGGGTGGCCTGAATGAACGAGCGGCACGCAGGCGCACCCGGCCAGGTGAAGGAAGTCACCAGCCTCGCCAACCCCCTGGTCAAGGACATCAAGGCGCTGGCGCTGAAGAAATTCCGCGACCAGCAGAACGCCTTCATGGCCGAGGGACTGAAGCTGGTCATCGACGCGCTCGATCTCGGCTGGCAGATCAGAACATTGGTTTTCGCCAAGGCCGGACGCGGCAACGCGGCGGTTGAGAAGGTCGCGGCGCGCACCGTTGCCGCCGGCGGCACGGTGCTCGAAGTGTCGGAAAAAGTGCTTGTCGCCATCACGCGCCGCGACAATCCGCAAATGGTGGTCGGCGTCTTTTCGCAAAAGTTCTTGGCCCTGAAGGACATCCGTGCCCAGAGCGACGATGTCTGGGTGGCGCTCGACCGGGTGCGCGATCCCGGTAATCTCGGCACCGTCATCCGCACCGTCGATGCCGTCGGCGCCAGGGGCGTCATCCTGGTCGGCGACACCACCGATCCTTTTTCCGTGGAGACGGTGCGCGCCACCATGGGTTCGATCTTTGCCGTGCCGGTGGTCAAGGCGACGACCGAGGCTTTCCTTGCCTGGCGAGGGGGGTTTTCAGGGCTCGTCGCCGGCACTCACCTCAAAGGCGCCGTCGACTACCGCTCGGTCGATTTTTCCCGCGGCCCAGTGCTGCTGATGATGGGCAACGAGCAGCAGGGACTGCCCGAAAGCCTGGCGGCAAGTTGCGATAGGCTGCTGCGGATTCCGCAAGCGGGCCGCGCCGATTCGCTCAATCTTGCGGTCGCCACCGGCATCATGCTGTTCGAGATCCGGCGCGCCGCGCTGAAGCTCGAACCCATCGTGGACCAGCAATGAAGGTTACCCGCCCGTGAGATCATGGTCCCCCTACGCCCTGCTCGTCGTCGCGGCCATAGCGCTCGACCAGTGGGTAAAACACCTGGTCGAGACCGGTCTGCCCTTTCAGGAAAAGCTCGATCTCGTGCCATTCCTGGCATTGTTTCGCACCTACAACACCGGCATCGCCTTCTCGATGTTTTCCTCCTTCGGCGACATCGGGCTGATCGTCATCTCGCTTGCGGTCGTTGCCTTCGTGCTGTTCCTGGCAACGCGGATAGCGCCGTCCCAGATCCTTGCCCGCACCGGCTTTGCGCTGATCGTCGGCGGCGCGCTCGGCAATCTGATCGACCGTGCCATCTACGGCCACGTCATCGACTACATCCTGTTCCACACGCCGGTCTGGTCCTTCGCCGTATTCAACCTCGCTGACGCCTTCATCTCGGTGGGTGCGGTGCTGGTCGTCTTCGACGAACTCTTCGGTTGGCGGCGCGAGCCCAGACCTTCGAATGATTGACCCCGCGCGGCCATCGCCGCACAGTCATGTCGTCAGCCAAGATCGCGGAGAAAAAAGTGCCCGAAACCTTCAAAGCCATCCTCGTTTCGCGTGACGCCGAGAAAAAGCAGTCGGTAGCAGTGACGGACCTCACCGAAGCCGACCTGATGGAAGGCGATGTCACCGTCGCGGTCGAGGCGACGACGGTGAACTACAAGGATGGCCTGGCGATCACAGGCAAGGCGCCGGTGATCCGCCGCTGGCCGCTGGTGCCGGGCATCGACTTCTCCGGGACCGTCATCTCGTCTTCCAATCCAGGCTGGAGCAAGGGCGACAAGGTGATCTTGAATGGCTGGGGCGTTGGCGAAACCCATTTCGGCGCCTATGCCGGGCGCGCGCGCGTCAAGGGCGACTGGTTGGTGCCGCTGCCGCAGGGCATGAGCCCGCATGATGCGATGGCGGTCGGCACCGCGGGCTATACCGCCATGCTCTGCGTCATGGCGCTGGAGCGGCACGGCATCCTGCCCGATCGCGGCCCGGTGGTGGTGACGGGGGCGGCCGGCGGCGTCGGCTCGGTCGCGGTCTCGATCCTGTCCAGCCTCGGCTACCATGTCATTGCCGCCACCGGCCGCAATGCCGAAAGCCCCTATTTGATCAACCTTGGCGCCGCCGAAGTGATATCGCGCGACGAGCTTGCCCAGCCGGCCAAGCCGCTGGCCAAGGAGCGCTGGGCCGGCGGCGTCGACGCGGTCGGCAGCCACACGCTGGCCAATGTCCTGTCGATGACCTCCTATGGCGGCGCGGTTGCCGCCTGCGGCCTGGCCGGCGGCATGGACCTGCCGACGAGCGTCGCCCCCTTCATCTTGCGCGGCGTCTCACTGCTCGGCATCGATTCGGTGATGGCGCCGAAGGCGGTCCGCCTCGAAGCCTGGCGGCGCATCGGCACCGACCTCGATCTGCGGAAGCTCGCCAGCCTGTCGACGACCATCGGTTTCGACGGCATCATCGATGCCGCGCGCGACATCGTCGACGGCAAGATCCGCGGACGCGTCGTCGTCGATATGTGAAGCCGTTCGACGACCTGCGGAACGTGGATGGAACCGCCACTTCGACGGCAAATCCGCGGCCGCCGCGGCGGAAAACGCTCATCCGCTAAAATTCGAACGATCCGCCGCAATCTTCCATAATCTCTGTCTGGCTAGGGTTTCGCATGATCGCGGAATCCGGCAGCCAACAGGCGGACACGGGCGAAGACGTCGATGCGGCGACCCCGCCGGCGCCGACGCGCCGCTTTGTTGCCGCGCCGCCGCTGGTGCCCGAGTCGGAACCCGCCAGGCACGAAGGCCTGCAGTTCCTGACCTTCGTCGCCATCGTCGTGCTGGCCGGCCTGACGCATCTGACCGGGGCACCGATCTTCATCAGCGTCGGATTGCTGGCAACCGGCCTAGCCGGCCTCGCCATGTACCTGCGCACGAGGCGGAGTGAACACCGCACCGCGGCACTTCTCGACGAAACCACCGCCCGCAGCCGCGCCGAGATCGAGACGCTGGCCGACCGCATGTGGGAAATGCAGGAGAGCGAGGAACGCTTTCGCGGCCTGATCGACGCACTTGGCGACCTCGTCATTCATCGCGATCGCGACGGCTACATCGTCTATGCCAACAAGGTCTTCGCGGATCTCGTCGAAACCGATCAACGCCTCCTTGCCGGCAAGACCTTGGCGGAACTCGGCATCGATGTCGGCATCGTTCCCGATGCCGCTTTTTCCGATCATGAATGCCTGAGTTCCACGGATGTCGTCATCCGCACGCCAAGCGGACCGCGCTGGTTTTCATGGATCGAACTGTCGGTGCGCGACAAGGACAGCGGCGCCGTCTCGCATCGCGCCATCGCGCGCGACATCACCGCCCGCAAACGTGCCGAATCCTCGCTGATCACTGCTCGTGAACGGGCCGAATACGCCAGCCAGGCCAAATCGCGCTTCCTCGCCACCGTCAGCCATGAAATCCGCACGCCGATGAACGGCATCATGGGCATGGCAAGGTTGCTGGCCGACACCAGCCTGTCGCCGGAGCAGCAGACCTATGTCGGCGCCATCTCGACCTCGGCCAGCGCCTTGCTCGCCCTGATCGAGGATCTGCTCGACTACTCCAAGATCGAGGCAGGGCGCTTCGACCCGGAGCCGCAGCCGATGTCGGTGCGCGAGATCGCCGACAACATCATCGAGTTACTGGCGGCGCGAGCCTTCGCCAAGAATATCGGCCTCGGCTGCCATGTCGAACCCGACGTGCCGCAATTGATCACCGCCGATCCGGGCAAGGTCAGGCAGGTGCTGCTCAACCTCATCGGCAACGCCATCAAGTTCACCGACAGCGGCGGCGTATTGGTGAGCATCGCGCGCGCCCGCACCCAGACCACCGATCGCATCTGCTTCACCATCGCGGACACCGGTCCGGGTCTGCGCGACGAGGACATGGAGCGCATTTTCGAGGAGTTCGAGCAGGCCGACGGCACGTCGACGCGCGCACATGGCGGAGCCGGGCTCGGTCTTGCCATCTCCAAGCGCCTGGTGATTGCCATGGGCGGTGCGATCTCGGTGTCCAGCCGGCTTGGCCAGGGATCCGAATTCGTCTTCGAAATTCCGGCGATATCAGCCACCGAAGCGCCGCAGAACCGGCAGAACGCGCTCTCGGGCAGGCGTGCGGTGATCCTCTCGAAAAACGCCGTCGAGGCCGATGCCATCGCCCGCACCATCCGTGCCAATGGCGGCGCGGTCGATGTCGCGACCACGGCGGCACAGGCCGCGCCCTTCGCCGCCGGCTGCGACGTGCTTCTGGTCGATGCCGCGATGGAGGAGAGCGATGGAAGGCTGCTCAAGCGCCTGCGCCAGAGCGGCTTCGCCGACTGCGAGGCCATCACGCTGATCGCGCCGACCGACCGCGGCATGCTTGGCGAGTTCCGCGCCAGCGGCTACGCAACCTTTCTTGCCAGGCCAGTGCGCGGCGGAACACTTCTGCGTGTGCTGTTGAGCAGCAATGCCGCTGCCCTCGCCCAGCCACAGCCGGAAACGCACCGCACGCCGGCGCTTCGTGCCGTCGGCAACCGCCAGCAGGGCCTGTCGGTGCTGATCGCCGAGGACAATGACATCAACGCCATGCTGGCCCGCGCCACGCTGCTGAAGGCCGGGCATCGCGTCAAGGTCGTCGGCAACGGCAAGGCCGCCGTGGAGGCTGTCACCGGTGCCGGACGCAAGCACCGCTTCGACGTCGTGCTGATGGATCTGCACATGCCAGTCATGGACGGGCTGGACGCGATTGCCGCCATCCGCCGCCATGAGGAGGAGACCTCCGCGCCGCCTGTGCCGATCATGGTGTTGTCGGCCGACAGCCAAGAAAAGACGCGCCATGCGGTGCTCGCCCATGGTGCCAGCGGCTTCGTCACCAAGCCGCTCGACCCCGATGCGCTGGTCACCGCCGTCGAGGGACAGGTCGCCGCCTGAGCCTCTTTTCCTTCCGCCGCTTCGACCCGTATCCTCACATAACGTAGCCGGTTGACCACCTTCGCCAGCCGACGAAGTATTGCCCGCGACCTCGTATCACGGTACTGTCACAATCCTGTTGCACCTACACCGTATCCCCGTGCCAAGAGGGATGGCTCGAAGGAGAATCACTCGTGCATACAGTTATGCCGGAATGTGACACTCGGCCGAACGCCAGCAGCGCATTGCTTGCCGGCCGTAACGTCGATTCCGTCATAAAAGGCGCGGCACTCGGCCGTATCGGCAATCTCGAAGTGCGGCTCGCCCGCAACGAGGCCGAGATCGCGGCCGCGCAGGAAGTGCGCTACCGCGTGTTCTACGACGAGCTCGGCGCCAGGAAGGAGCTGTTCCAGGCGCATGACCGCCGAGACGCCGACCGGTTCGATCCGCTCTGCGACCATCTGCTTGTCTTCGATACTTCGCTTTCGGGCCCCGAACATCGCCGTATCGTCGGCACCTATCGCCTGCTGCGGCAAGAAATCGCGGCCGCGGCCGGCGGCTTCTATTCCGAAGGCGAATTCGAGCTGACCCAGCTCATCGCCCGTCACCCCGGCCAGCGTTTCCTCGAGCTCGGCCGTTCCTGCGTCTTGCCCGAATACCGCTCGAAGCGCACCATCGAGGCGCTGTGGCAAGGCATCTGGGCCTACATCAACCATTACGAAATCGGTGTGATGACCGGCTGCGCTTCTTTCCACGGCACGGTGCCGGCAGCGCATGCCGAGGCGTTCACCTACCTCGCCCATCACTGCCGGACGAACTCGGCCTGGGACGTGCGCGCGGTCTCCGGGCGCTACTGCTCGATGGATTTGATGCCCATAGAGGCGGTGAACGCCAAGGCGGCGATCGCGGCAATGCCGCCGTTGGTCAAGGGCTATCTGCGCGTCGGCGCGCGCATCGGCGACGGCTGCGTCATCGACCGCGAGTTCTCGACGGTCGACGTGTTCGTGGTGATGCCGGTCAAGGAAATCGGCGCCCGCTACGTCAACTACTACGGTGGGGAAGCCCAGCGCTTCGCTGCCTGACGTTAGCGAATAGCGAAAGCTACGCCGCAATCCTGCGGACCGACATCCCCTATTCGCTACTCCCTACTGGCTATTCACTTCACCTTCACGGAATATCTTCCGGCCGCCGGCCGGGCCGGCTCTTGTAGGACGGAAACGCCCAGCCGAAACGGAGTGCGCCGCCGCGCACGGCGAACGCCGCGGCGAAGCCGGCCAGTCCTGAAACAATCTGCGGCAGGCCGGCGACATCGCCTACGGTAAAGACAGCTGCCCCGACCAGAGCGGCCGTCACATAGATTTCCGGCTTCAGCAGCACCGAAGGCTCCCCCGCCAGGAGATCACGCAGGATGCCGCCGAATGTGGCGGTCAGCATGCCGGTGATCACAGACACCGCCGGCGAGCCGGTGATGGCAAGTCCCTTGGCCGCGCCCATCACTGAAAAGGCGGCAAGGCCGATGGCGTCGAGCCACAAAAGCAGCTTGTAACGGGATTCGACGCGATGTGCGGTGAAGAACACCACCACCGCCACCACCGCGCAGATCAGCACGTAGTCGCGGTTTCCCACCCAGAAGACGGGCACATTGAGGATGAGATCGCGGAAGGTGCCGCCACCGATGCCGGTGACACTGGCCAGGAACAGGAAACCGATAATGTCGAGCTGCTTGCGCGAAGCGGCAAGCGCCCCGGTCGCGGCGAAGACGGCGACACCGGCATAATCGAGAAGGGCGATCGGGTTCATGAAACGGACAATGCAAAGAGTAAGTAGCGAATAGCGAATAGCACGAAGCTGCTATTGCGTATTTCCCTATTCGCTACTCGCTATTCGCTATTCGCTTGTCCGTTCAGGCATCCTTCTCGGCCTCGTCATTGACCGGACCCGGCTCGACCTGCGCTTCGCCGGCGGCAAGCTTCGGACCGCCCTTGGCGACGCCGACCATGGCCGGGCGCAACACCCGCTCGCCGATAGAATAACCCGGCTGCACGACCTGGACCACGGTATTGGCCGGGACATCCGGATTGGGCACTTCGAACATCGCCTGGTGGAAATTGGGATCGAACCTCTCGCCTTCCGGTGTGAGTTTCTTGACCCCGTGCCGTTCCAGCGCCGACAGCATGGCGCGCTCGGTAAGGTCTACGCCTTCGATCAGCGCCTTGAAGCCGGCGTCGCCGGATGCCTTGGCCTCGGCGGGAATCGCGTCCAGCGCGCGGCGCAGATTGTCCGACACCGACAGCATGTCGCGAGCGAAATTGGCAACCGCATAGGTGCGCGCGTCGTGCACGTCGCGCGCGGTGCGGCGGCGCAGGTTTTCCATCTCGGCCGCGACGCGCAGCGCGCGGTCCTTCAGCTCTTCATTTTCCTTCAGCAGCCGCACAAGCGCTTCATAATCGCCGTCGATGCTGCCTTCCGTGCGCTCGGCATTGGCCTCGGTCGCCTCGGCTTCGTCGGGCGCGCGTTCGTCTTTTGCCTGGTCGCTCATCGCCGTTTCCCGTCATCTGGAATGGTGTGGATTTTGTGCCCGATATCGAGGTTTGGCGGTCAAAAATCAAGGGGTAAGCAAGAGTCGAGGCTGTCGGCAGGGTCGAGCGAGGAACGGCAAGACAGTTCAATTTTAATTCAAACTTTACCGTAACCGCCAGCTTGGCTTGCCACAAAGGTGTGATCGGGGAACCATTCCCTTGCTGGAGGAGTTTCGAAGCCGACACAGGATTTTGACAGATGACCCGCAACAAGGGTGAAAAGACAGAAAGATTGGCTGCCGAAGTCAAACGCCAATTCGGCGCCGAGGCGACGACGCGCTTTCTGCGAACCTTGCCGGCCTTCCGTACCGAAGCCGACATTCCCGACCGCTTCAGGAAATTGCTTGACCGCCTGGACGGCGTGGAAAGCAGCCCCGCCGGCGGCGGGCGCCGGTAGCCAGAACCTCCGGAATTTCAACGTTCCAGCACCAGAAGGCCGGCCTCACATGGCTGTCGCGCGACAATTACGCGCAGTAATTTCACGTGAACATCGCCTTGCGGCGCCACCCTCCGGCGTCTATATTCCCTGATGAACATGATTTCCCCTGAGACGGCGGCCAGCAGCAAACGTGCGTGGCTGAAGATTTTGGCGCGCTACAAGAAGCCAGACAGGCGTCGCAGCGCCCTCGAACTCGCCATCACCCTCATTCCTTTCGCCCTGCTCTGGGGCCTCTCCTCCGCAGCCTATGCCTATGGCCATTGGTGGGGGCTGATCCTCATCCTTCCCGCGGCCGGGTTCCTGGTGCGGATATTCATGATCCAGCACGATTGCGGCCATGGCTCTTTCTTCGCCAATCGCTATGCCGACGACTGGATCGGCCGCGCGCTCGGCGTCCTGACGCTGACTCCGTACGACTGCTGGCGGCGCGCCCACGCGACGCATCACGCCAGCGCCGGTAACCTTGACGAGCGCGGCATGGGCGACATCAGGACGCTGACCGTTGCCGAATACCGGCAAATGTCTTGGCGGGGCCGCCTTGCCTATCGTCTCTATCGCCACCCGCTTGTGATGTTCGGCCTTGGACCGATCTGGCTGTTCATCTTCGAGCAAAGGCTGCCAATCGGCATGATGCGGGGCGGCCTGACGCCCTGGCTGTCGTCAATGACCACCAATCTCGCTATCGCGGTTGCGGCGGCCGTTCTCATCTGGTTTGTCGGCCCCGGCGCGTTCCTGGTGGTCCATCTGCCGATCGTCATCCTCGCCGGCTCGGCCGGCATCTGGCTGTTCTACGTCCAGCACCAGTTCGAGGAGACCGAATGGGCAAAGGATTCCGAATGGGAATTCCAGCATGCCGCCCTGCATGGATCATCTTACTACGACCTGCCGCCGGTGCTGAACTGGTTCACTGGCAATATCGGCGTCCACCATGTCCACCACCTCTCCGCCAGGGTACCGGGCTACCGGTTGCAGGAAGTGCTGCGGGATTATCCGGAACTGCGCGGCATCGGACGCGTCACGCTTGTCGAAAGCCTGCGCTGCGTCAAACTGGCGTTGTGGGACGAAAACCGCCGGAAGCTGGTGTCGTTCCGCGAGGCACGGGCGGCGATCTAAAACCAATCGACATTCATCGGTCTAGCATCGAGCTTCGGGCAATTTGCGGCGACCATCGGCAAACGACATGCACCAATGAGCGATCCGCGCGTACTTTCAGATGCCTTCATCCCCGAACTTCCGAACCGCTACAGCGGCAAGGTACGGGAAAATTACGACCTGCCGGACGGGCGGCGCATCATTATCGCCACCGACCGCATCAGTGCCTTCGACACCATCCTGACCTCAATCCCGTTCAAGGGAGAGATCCTGACTCAGATCGCCAGGTACTGGTTTGAAGAGACTGCCGATATCTGCCCGAACCATGTTCTTGAATATCCCGACCCGAACGTCGTCGTGGGGACCCGGCTCGAGATCCTGCCTGTCGAAATTGTTGTTCGTGGCTATCTGGCGGGAACCACCAGCACGTCAATCCTGACCAAATACAAGAATGGCGAGCGGGATATGTATGGAACTGTCCTGCCGGACGGGTTGCGTGCAAACGAAAAGCTTCGCGAGGCGATCATCACCCCGACGAGCAAGGCTTTTGATGGCGGTCATGATGAACCTCTGACCGAAGCCGAAATAATCGAACGAGGCCTTCTCACACCGGCGCAATGGCATATCGTGTCAAGCTACGCCTTGCGGTTGTTCGCCCGGGGCCAGGCGCGCGCCGCCGAACGCGGCCTGATCCTCGCCGACACGAAATACGAGTTCGGCGTCGACAAGGATGGGACGATCGTGCTCGCCGACGAGATCCACACGCCTGACAGCAGTCGGTACTGGATCGCGAAGACGTACGAGCAGGCACTCGAAAACGGCACGAGGCCAGACAGTTTCGACAAGGATTTCATCCGGTCGTGGGTCTCGGCCCGATGCGACCCGTACAAGGAGCCGATCCCGAAGATTCCTGACGAGATCGTCAATCAGGCCTCACGGATCTATGCCCAGGCTTATGAAGCGATCACAGGCAAGGAGTTCTTGCCCGACCTCTCAGGAGACACCGTACTGGATCGCATCCGCGGCAATCTCAAGCGTTACTTCCAATGAATGCCGCCGCACCATGCGGCGCGGCGGCATTGGCAAACTCCCTGATCAAGCCGCCTGGCGCTCATCGCGCATCAGGATCTCGCCATGGCGGATTTCCGTGCCCAGCACCTTCAGGCATTCACGGATGAAGTTGGACAGGCCGGGCCAGCCCTTGGCTGAAACGAGATTGCCGTCGACATGCGCGCCGGTGGGCGCGACGTCGATATAGATGCCGCCGGCGAGCGTCACTTCCGGCTCGCAATAATGCAGCGCCGCGACTTCCCTTCCCCGCACCACGCCGTCGACGGCAATCAGGATCTGCACGCCATGGCAGATGGTGAAGATCGGCTTGCCGGCCTCATGGAAATGCCGCACCAGCGCCTGTACGCGCTTGTCGATGCGGATGTATTCCGGCCCGCGCCCGCCAGCCGCATAGACGGCGTCGTATTTGGCCGGGTCCACTTCGGAAAACGTCTTGTTGAGGATGTAGTCGTGGCCTGGCTTTTCCGTATAGGTCTGGTGGCCTTCGAAGTCGTGCAGCGACGTCTTCAATATATCGCCCGCCTTCTTGTCCGGGCAGACAACATGCACCGTGTGGCCGACGGCGTGCATGGCCTGTTCAAAGACGAAAATCTCGTACTCCTCGCTGAACTCGCCAACGAGCATCAATATCTTCTTGCCAGCCATTCCCGGTTCCTCCCTTGTGGCCATATTTATTTCGGGTCGCGAAATAATAGCTCTATCCTAAGAGCAGGAGGACAAAAGGGAAAGCGAAAATCGCATTGTGGTAAGACCAGATCGAACAAGTTGCGGTCGGCCTTCCAAAAAGGCTCATCACAACAACAACAAATGACGCCACTGGTTCGACCAGAAATCCGGTCAGGCGGCCGTCTTGATCATGTCCGCCGCCTTTTCGGCGATCATGATGGTCGGTGCATTGGTGTTGCCGCCGATCAGCGTCGGCATCACCGAAGCGTCGACGACCCGCAAGGCCTGGATGCCGCGCACACGCAGTTGCGGATCGACCACCGCCATATCGTCGGTACCCATCTTGCAGGTGCCCGCCGGGTGATAGATCGTATCGGCTCGGGCGCGGATATGCGCCATCAACTCCGCGTCGCTCGAAACCCCGGCGGTGTAGATCTCCTTGTCGCGATATTTGGCCAGAGCTGGCGCCTCCAGTATGCCGCGCATCATTCTGACGCCCTTGAGCAACAGGTCGGCGTCGCGTTCGTCGGACAGGAAACGCGGATCGATGCGGGGTGGCGCCAGCGGATTTGGCGTCGACAGACCGACCTCGCCGCGCGAATGCGGCCGAAGCACGCAAACATGGCAGGAAAAGCCATAACCCATATGCAGCTTGCGGCCATGATCATCGACGATGGCGATGCAGAAGTGCAGTTGCAGGTCGGGCCGGTCTATCGCCGGGTCGGATTTGAGAAAGGCGCCACCCTCCGCGTAAGGCGTCGCGATCATGCCGCCGCCGTCCTTGCGCCAGCGCCGCAGATGCCGCAGCAGGCCAGGCAGGCCGCGCAGGCCGATGCCCATCATGTCGGCATCCCTTGACGTCCAGCCCATGATGAAATCGAGATGATCCTGCAGGTTCTTGCCGACGCCGGGCAGTTCATGAACGATCGGAATTCCGTGCGCCGCAAGCTCGACAGCCGGGCCGATCCCCGAAAGCAACAAGAGTTGCGGTGAGCCGAAAGCACCACCGCAGACAATGACCTCACGCCTGGCTTTCACAACGACTTCGTCCTTGCCCGCGCGGTAGCGCACGCCGGTGGCCCGCTTGCCGTCAAGGACGATGCCCGTGGCATGCGCTCCGGTGATCACGGTCAGGTTCGGCCGGTTCATGGCCGGATGCAGATAGGCGGCGGCCGCCGAGCAGCGCTCGCCATTGCGGCGTTCGCCCCAGAATTGCGTCACCTGATAAAGCCCCGCCCCTTCCTGCTCTGGTCCATTGAAATCATCGTTGCGACGGATCTGGTTTTCGCCGCAGGCCTCGACAAACGCCCGGGACAGCGCACGCGGCTCCTGCTGCTCGGCGACCCGCAGCGGCCCGTCGCCGCCGTGCAGGGCGCTGGTGCCGCGCTGGTTGCCTTCCGCGCGCCGGAAATAGGGCAACACCTCGTTCCATGACCAGCCGTCGCAGCCGAGATCGGCCCATTCGTCATAGTCGCCACTGTGCCCGCGTGTGTAGAGCATGGCATTGATGGCGCTGGAGCCGCCCAGCGCCTTGCCGCGCGGCTGGTAGCCCTTGCGGCCGCCAAGCCCCTGCTGCGGCACCGTCTCGAATGCCCAGTTGTTGATCTTCGGCCTGCCTGGCAGCAGGGCAATGATGCCCGCCGGGGCGCGAATGAGCAGGTTCCTGCCCTCGCCGCCGGCTTCGATCAGGCAGACTGTTTTCGATGGATCTTCGGAGAGCCGCGCGGCAAGCGTGCAGCCAGCGGACCCGCCGCCGGCGATGACATAGTCGAAATCCATGGTCTCCTCCTGGCACCCGGCGGATGTTTCCGTCCGGACGACCAAGAGAAGGCCTGATCACCGCTGATGTAAAGGCGCCCGGAACTACCGCTGCGTCAACCCAAGCAGCATTGAGATTCAGCCGGCCCGCACCCGTCGCCAGGAATACTTTGGGCCCTTGGGCTCCGGCACGGCGGCCGGCTGGTAGTATAGCCCCAACCCGCCGGTGCGTCCCTCTTCCAGGCGCTTCAACAGCACCGGATTCGAAATCTCGAACTCATCGAAGCCAAGCCGCAGCATATGCGGCAACTGGTCGACGAGAACCTGCCCGGTGGCGCGCACCGCGCCTTCGAAATGATAGCGCCCGCGCAGCAGTTCACCCTTGGAGAAGGAGCGGCCGTCGCTGAAGGCCGGGAAGGCCAGTGCCACCAGCGACAGCTGGTCGAGCAGGTCGGCTATCTTCTCGAGCTGATCGCCTGGCTGCAGCACGACGCCGAGCCGCTCCTTGGCGGAGCGGCGCACTTGCGGGTCAAGGTCTAGGAACGCCTGCAGCGGCAGGATGAAGCGGCCATTGCCGGCAAGCGCCTCGGCGCTTTCGGCATGAGCCCACTCATCCTCACGAAAACCCGTCGGGGTCCACAGGCGGGTCTCCGGTGTCGTCGGTTCAGTCATCAAAAGTTCCTAAATATTCAAACGGCCAAGGATGTGTTGAGATTCAGGTCAGGCTGCGCCGAAAATGGCGGCTTCCGAGAACCGGAGCGGAGCGTACCTGAAGTACGTGAGCACCGGAAGCGCAGGAAGCTGCCGTTTGCAGGCCAGCCTCACCTGAATATCAGCACATCCTAAAGGGATGCATCGGTCAGCGACACCTCCAACCCCGAAAGGTGGATGCCGCACTCGGTCTTGGCATGGCCTGCCCAGCGGCCGCTGCGCGCGTCCTCGCCCGGCTGCACAGGCTGCGTGCACGGGAAGCAGCCGATCGACAGATAGCCATAGGCGACCAGCGGATTTTCGCGCAGCGCATGCGCGCGCATGTAGTCGGCCTGGTCCGATGTCGTCCAATGCGCCAATGGATTGATGCGCATACGCGCGCCGACCGCCTCGAACACCGGAATCGCCGCCCGCGTCGCGGCCTGGAAGCGCTTGCGCCCGGTGAGCCAGGCACGAAACGGCGCGACACCACGCGCCAGTGGCTCGACCTTGCGCACGTCGCAGCAGGCGTCGGTGTCGCTCTGGTGCAGATTGCCCGTCGGATCGATCCGTTCGAGCGCAGCCTCCTCGGGCTTGATTACCCGGATATTGGTCAGCCCGAAATCGGCGACAAGCGCGTCGCGATAGCCGAGCGTCTCCTCGAAATGCTTGCCGGTGTCGAGGAAGATGACCGGCAGCGTGCGGTCGATCTTGGCGATCATGTGCAGCAGCACCGCCGAATCCGCTCCGAAAGACGACACCGCGGCGATCTCGTCGTGGAACAGTTCACGGGCCGACCGTTCGATGATCTCGAGCGGATTCAGATGACCGTAAAGCGCATCGAGTCCCGCCGCCCTGGCGGCGATGCCGTCATCGACGTCGACGATACGGTCAAGCGGCCTTGGCTTCGCCAGCATAGAGCGCCTCCTTGAACGGCGCGGGACCGACACGGCGGTAGGCGTCGATGAATTTCTCTTGGGGGTTGAGCCGAAGGCCGAGATAGGTCTCGACGATCTGCTCGATGGCGTCGGTGATCTCTTCCGACGAGAAGCCGCGGCCGATGATCTCGCCGACCGACGTGTTCTCGTCGGCCGAGCCGCCAAGCGTCACCTGATAGAGCTCCGAGCCCTTCTTCTCGACACCCAGTATGCCGATATGTCCTACATGGTGATGGCCGCAGGCATTGATGCAGCCGGAGATCTTCAGCTTCAGTTCGCCGATCTCGCGCTGCCGCTCCAGCGAGGCGAAGCGGCGCGAGATTTCCTGCGCGATCGGGATCGAGCGCGCCGTCGCCAGCGCGCAGTAATCGAGGCCCGGGCACGAGATGATGTCCGATATCAGGTTGGAATTGGCCGTCGCCAGCCCGATGTCGACCAGCGCGTCATAGACCGCCTTGAGGTCGGCGCGCGCCACGTGCGGCAGGATCAGGTTCTGCTCATGGCTGACGCGAAGTTCGTCGAAGGCGTATTTCTCGGCGATGTCGGCGACCGCTTCCATCTGGCTGTCCGAGGCGTCGCCCGGAACCTCGCCGATGCCCTTCAGGGAGATGGTCACCGCCGCGTAGTCGGGATGGCGGTGCGTCACCACGTTCTGGTCGAGCCACTGCGAGAAGCCCTTCGAATCCAGCCGTGCAAGCTTGACTGCCTGGTCGCCTTCCGGCCGGTCGGTCAGCGCCGGCGGCGCGAAATAGGCCTCGATAGCGCGGATGTCGGCCGCCGGCAGCTTCAGCTCGGCGTCCTTCAACTCCTGCCACTCGGCCTCGACCTGGCGGGTGATTTCGTCGACGCCGGTTTCGTGGACCAGGATCTTGATGCGCGCCTTGTACTTGTTGTCGCGGCGGCCATAGAGGTTGTAAACGCGCAGGATCGCCGTGCAGTAGGACAGGAGGTCGGCTTCCGGCAGGAAGTCGCGGATCTTTCTGGCCACCATCGGCGTGCGGCCCTGGCCGCCGCCGACATAGACGGCAAAGCCAAGCTCGCCGGCGGCGTTCTTCTTCAGGTGCAGGCCGATGTCATGCGTCTGGATGGCGGCACGGTCGCGCTCGGCACCGGTCACCGCGATCTTGAACTTGCGCGGCAGGAACGAGAATTCCGGATGCACCGACGACCACTGGCGCAGGATTTCCGCATAGGGCCGCGGATCGGCGACTTCGTCGGCGGCCGCGCCGGCGAAATGGTCGGCGGTGACGTTGCGGATGCAATTGCCGCTGGTCTGGATGGCGTGCATCTCGACGCTGGCCAGATCGGCCAGGATCGCCGGAATGTCCGACAACGCCGGCCAGTTGAACTGGATGTTCTGGCGCGTGGTGAAGTGTCCATAGCCCTTGTCGTATTTGCGGGCGATGTGGCCGAGCATGCGCAACTGCTTGCCGTTCAGCGTGCCATAGGGCACCGCGATGCGCAGCATGTAGGCGTGCAGCTGAAGATAGACGCCGTTCATCAGCCGGAGCGGCCGGAACTGGTCCTCGGTGATCTCGCCGGCAAGCCGGCGCTGGACCTGGTCGCTGAACTCGGCGACGCGGGCCTGGACAAAATCGTGGTCGAACTCATCGTAACGGTACATGCTTGGTCTTTCCGGGCGCGTCCGCCAGTGTTCACTAATGGCTTGACTTACGCCGCGTGGGCAGCCTGCTTGCCGAGGTCGTTGCGGATGGTGGGGCCGGCGGCGCGGATCTTCTCGCGCAGCCGCACCGGCTCGACAGCGCCGTTGACGACATCCGCGTCGATCAGATTGACGTCGACCACTTCATTGTCGGCATAGGCCTTGGCGCCGATCGCCTCCAGGCGGTCCTCGGCTGCCTTGTCATGGGCAAGGTCGGCATGGTCCACCGTCTCGGCCCAGCCGCCATCGGCATACCAGACTGCAATGCCGTCGGTCAGGCGGTTGGCGGTCAGTATCTTCATTGTTCAACTCCTACGGCAGCGGCAGTTGCCGCGCTTTCATGCCTGTGTGCCCCGAGCGGCTCGGAACGTTCAAAGTTGGCGCCGGCGACCGCGTCGCCAATGATGGTCATGACCGGGCCGGTCAGATCGGCACGCGCTTCGAGCGACGGCAGGTCGGCAAGCGTGCCGTGGAAACGGCGACGATTGGCAAGGCTGGCATTCTCGACCACGGCCACAGCCGTATCCGGCGACAGGCCCGCTTCGATCAACCGGCCGGCAACCTCGGCTGCCACCGAACGGCCCATATAGACGGCGACGGTGGCGCCGGAAATCGCGAGCTTGGCCCAGTCGGGCAACGAATTGCCCTTGAGGTCGTGGCCAGTGGTGAACACCATCGACGACGACACGCCGCGCAAGGTCAGCGGCAGTTCGAAATCGGCGGCGGCGGCGAAGGCCGCGGTGACACCTGGAACCACCTCATAGGCGATGCCGGCGTCCCGAAGGGCCGCCATCTCCTCGCCGGCCCGGCCGAACACCAGCGGGTCGCCCGACTTCAGCCGCACGACGCGCTTGCCTTCGCGGCCGAGTTCGACCAGCAGCGCATTGATTTCGGCCTGGCTCTTGGTGTGGCAGCCCTTGCGTTTGCCCACCGGCAGGCGCTCGGCATCGCGGCGGCCCATGGCGACGATCGCCTCCGGCACCAGCGCGTCATGAACGATGACATCGGCCTCCGTCAGCAGGCGGTGCGCGCGCAGCGTCAGAAGATCCTCGGCGCCGGGGCCGGCGCCGACCAGAGCGATGTGGCCCGAGGCGGGCGCATTCGACAGCAACAGGTCGGTGGCGGCGTCATGCGCCTGCGACAGCTCGCCGGCTTCGACAGCCCGCGCCGGAGCGCCCTGGAAGAAGCCGCTCCAGAAGCGACGGCGGACATTGCCCTTCGGCAGCAGCTTCTCGGCGGCACTACGAAACGAAGCGGCCAGCACTGCCAGCGATCCAAGCGACGGCGACAGCATCTGGTCGATGCGAGCGCGCAGCATCTGGGCAAGCACCGGGCCGGCGCCTTCCGTGCCGATGGCAATCGCGACCGGTGCACGGTTGACCAGCGCCGGGGTGAAGAAATCGCAGAGCTCCGGCCGGTCGACGGCATTGACCGGAATGCCCAGCCGGTGCGCATCCGCTGCAACGCGGCGGTCAAGCGCCTCGTCGCCGCTGGCCGCAAACACCAGGACCACGCCTTCGAGATGGCTGGCGTCATAGGATACGGCGACGCGCGTCAGATTGTTCTGGGCGATGAAGGTCAAAAGGTCCGGCTCGGCGTTTTCGGCGATAATGCGCAAGACCGCGCTCGACTGTCCTATCAGCCGCGCCTTGGCCAGCGCTTCTTCGCCGCCGCCGACAATGGCCACGGCTTTGCCCTCGACCCGCATGAAGACGGGAAAGGCATTGAGCTTGGCATTGGCCTGCGGCATGACGAAAGCAATCCGGGAACAGTTTGGCAGTTTTACGCCTGGGCGCGAAAAACCAGAAGCAAAGCACTCGCGCATCCGGTGATGGCAGGCAATCGCTTTTTCGCAACTGCGAAAGGCAGGAGAAAAATATTCCACATCCGCGCACAGGGCGGAATCAAGTCGCTAGAGCAGGCCTTGATTTAAGCTCTTTTTAGCCGTCAGCGCCCTATCGCGCAAAACAGTTTTTTCTAATTTCTACCAATTCTGTAGATTAAAGTCGCCGGCCGACGGGCCTCGCCTCCGGCGTCGGACGGACGGCGTTCGGCTGGGCCTTCGCGGTGGGAACATTACCGGTTCGAAACGCGTTGCCAGAACGTCCATCACCCGAAATCGAAACCTGTCTGGAGCGTGGCAAGGCTTCCCGGCAGCGGAGAAAGGAACCTGTCATCATGAACACAATCAACCTGAAGCACGGCATCTGGGTCATGGTGGCAGATGGCGAGAAGGCGCTTTTCCTCAGGAATGCCGGCGACAACAAATATCCGAATCTCGAGGTCGTGCAGGAAATGGAGCAGGACAACCCACCCACCCGCGAGCAAGGCAGTGACAGCCCGGGCCGATACAATGATGGTCCCTCGGTGCACCGCAGCGCGGTCGAGGATACGGACTGGCATCGGATCGGCAAGGAGCGTTTCGCCGATGAGATCGCCGCCAGGCTCTACAAGCTCGCGCATAGTGGCGAGTTCAGCGAGATCGTGCTTGTCGCACCGCCGATGGTGCTGGGGACCATGCGCAAGAAGCTTCATAAGGAAGTCGAGGATAAAGTGACCGCCGAAATTCCCAAGACGCTCACCAACCACGCCCTATTCGAAATCGAGGCCCTGTTGCAGGCAGCCTGATCGTTGACCATCGCGGGAACTCAAAACCGATCGGCGTCTTGTTCGGCCGCCGGTCGAGTATTTGCGGGTTCACCGTCGATTTCATGCCCTCGCGGGTTGCATCGCCGTCATCCCGTCCACCATATTGAACAGGCGGCGGCTTTGGGCGGCGCACATCCGACATCTCAGATTTGAAAGGCGCTCCATAGACAATGCCGCATGACACGCCCCTTATCGCCACTATCGTCGCCGGTCTGGGGCTGGCTTTCGTCTTCGGCGCTCTCGCCAACCGCTTCCGCATTCCGCCGCTGGTCGGCTATCTCGTAGCCGGCGTGCTGGTCGGGCCGAACACGCCGGGCTTCGTCGCCGATGCCGGGCTTGCCAACGAGTTGGCCGAAATCGGCGTCATCCTCCTGATGTTCGGCGTCGGCCTGCATTTCTCGCTGAAGGATCTGCTGTCGGTGCGCGCCATCGCCGTGCCCGGCGCCATCGTCCAGATCGGCTTTGCCACCGCGCTCGGCGCCGGGCTTGCCTGGATGCTCGGCTGGTCGATGGGAGCCGGGCTGGTCTTTGGCCTGGCGCTCTCGGTCGCCTCGACCGTGGTGCTGCTGCGCGCCTTGCAGGAACGCCGCCTGATCGAAAGCGAACGCGGTCGCATCGCGGTCGGCTGGCTGATCGTCGAGGACCTGGCCATGGTGCTGGCGCTGGTACTGCTGCCGGCACTTGCCGGCGTGCTCGGCGGCCAGGAACAGACTGACGCCCACGCCAGCGGCTTGCTGTCGCTGCCGGCCAGCTACGGCATCTGGGGCGTCGTCGGCATCACGCTGGCCAAGGTCGCCGCTTTCGTCGTCGTCATGCTGGTCGTCGGGCGCCGGGTCATTCCCTGGATCCTGCATTATGTCGCCCATACCGGCTCGCGCGAACTGTTCCGGCTGGCCGTGCTCGCCATCGCGCTCGGCGTCGCCTTCGGCGCGGCAAAACTGTTCGGGGTCTCGCTGGCGCTGGGCGCCTTCTTCGCCGGCATGATCATGAGCGAGTCCGAGCTCAGCCATCGCGCGGCGGAAGAATCGCTACCGCTGCGCGATGCCTTCTCGGTGCTGTTCTTCGTCTCGGTCGGCATGCTGTTCGATCCGTTCAGCCTCATCAGCAATGGCTGGCCGATCCTGGCGACGCTCGCCATCATCGTCATCGGCAAGTCGTTGGCGGCGTTCGTCATCGTCATTGCCTTCGGCCATCCGCTGGCCACCGCGCTGATGATTTCGGCGAGCCTTGCCCAGATCGGCGAATTCTCTTTCATCCTGGCCGAACTCGGCGTCGGGCTGAAGCTTCTCCCCGAACAGGGCCGCGACCTCATCCTGGCTGGCGCCATCCTGTCGATCGTCCTCAACCCGCTGATGTTCCTGGCCATCGACTGGATGAAGCCGTGGCTTGAAACCCGCGCCGCCAGGACGGCGCCGCCGGTCGAGGCAAAGCCGGTCGGTCCGGCGACGGAGCCGGGCCAAGTTGCCTCGGTCGTGGCAACAACGAACGGGGAAGACGGGCCGCCGCCGAGGACAAGCCTCACCAACCACGCCATCCTGATCGGCTATGGTCGTGTCGGCAGCCTCGTCGGTGCATCGCTTAAAGAGGCAACCCTGCCCTTTCTCGTCATCGAGGACGCCGACAAGACACTGGCCAGGCTGAAGGCCGACGGCATCGAGACCGTCTCCGGCAACGCGGCCAACGCCGAAGTGTTCGCCGCCGCCAATCCTGAAGGCGCCAAGCGCCTGATCCTCGCCATTCCCAATGCCTTCGAGGCCGGACAGATCGTGATGCGGGCGCGCGCCGCCAATCCCGGCATCAACGTCATTGCCCGCGCCCATTCCGACGCCGAGGTCGAGCATCTCAAGGGCCTCGGCGCCGACACCGTCATCATGGGCGAGCGCGAGATCGCGCGGGGCATTGTCGAAGAGGTGTTCGGGCAAAAGCCGATGCTGCGGCCGGAGGCTGGCGAGCCCTCAGCGGCCTAAACCAATCTCGGCTCGCCCACACGTGCTGGCAATGTGATCGCCTCGGCGGTGCGCAAGCGAGAGCAATCACGCGACGAATGCAGAGCCGCCATTTTGCGCGACACTGCTGAGATATTTTGCCGGGGGCTTCCCAAGCGCCTTCTTGAACATGGTGATGAATGCCGTGACGGAGTCATAGCCGAGATCGCCCGAAACTTGTTGCACGCTCGCGCCGGAGGCCAGCTCCCGTATTGCGACGATCAAGTGCAATTGCTGGCGCCAACGGCCGAAGCTTAAGCCAGTCTCCTTCACGACGAGACGGGCGAGACTGCTCTCGCTGAGCGCAACGCGATTGGCCCACTCCGCCAGCGTGCTGCGGTCGGCAGGATCTTGCGCCAACGCTTCGGCGATCCGCTTCAGGCGCGGCTCGGACGATATCGGCAGATGGAGCCGCTGGACGGGCATGCGCGGCAGTTCGGTGAGCAGCATCCTGGTCAAGAGTTCGCCCCTCGCCTCATCATCCTCCACGCGATCGGCCAGCTCGATGATCAGTTCGCGCAGCAGCGGCGAGATCGAAAGCGTGCAGCACCGGTCCGGCAGATCGGCGGCTCCCGGCTCAATGTAGACGAAGAAAATCCGGGCATTGGCGGTCGCGATGTTGCTGTGCTCCATGCCGCCGGGAATCCACACCCCGCAATGCGGCGGCACCATCCACAAGCCACTGGGAACGCGACAGGTGACCCCGCCGCCCAGCGCGAAGACGAGTTGCCCCTTGCGATGCCAATGGTCGGGCACCTCCGCCCTGGTTTCGGGGACATCAACGCGCACCGCAATCGCCGGCGCGGAAAGCTCATCCACATCGAAATTGAGCCAAGGATAGCGGAGAGGTTGTCTCATGATAGACGGTTTTTAGCGACCAAATGCCATAATAGCTAAATTAACCGAACGGGAAAGTCGATAGGCTTGGGCTTCCAATGAGAGGCCGAACCATGCTCGCCTTAGTCATCTCTCCCGAAAGCGCTGCCGGGCTGAGGCTCGCGGAGCTCGCCGAGCCTCAGCCGGCCTATAGCGAAGCGCTAATCTCGGTCCGCGCGACCTCATTGAACCGCGGTGAACTGCGCCTGCTCGCCATACGTCCGAACGGCTGGGTACCAGGCCAGGACATCGTTGGGGTTGTCGAACACGCGGCAGCGGATGGCTCCGGGCCGGCCGTTGGCGCTCGGGTTGCTGCATTGGTCGACCAAGCCGGCTGGGCCGAACGTGTCGCCGTTCCAACTGACCGCCTCGCCGTCCTGCCTGACAACGTCAGCTTCGTTTCCGCAGCCACGCTTCCGGTCGCGGGCACGACGGCGCTACGGACCCTGCGCCTTGGCGGCGACCTCGCCGGCCAGCGGGTCCTGATCACCGGTGCAAGCGGCGCGGTCGGTCGTTTCCAGGTCCAGATCGCCCGCGAGCAGGGCGCCTCGGTGACCGCGATCGCCGCCGCCCGGCACGCCGAGGACCTCCGCGGCCTTGGCGCCGAGCAGGTTGTCGAGTCGATCGAGCTGGCCGAGGGGCCGTTCTCGCTGATCACCGAGTCGGTCGGTGGCCAAAGCCTCGCCCACGCGATCGAACGCGTCGCACCGGGCGGGACCATAGTCATGTTCGGTTCGAGCAGCGGCGAACTCACGCCCATCGGGTTCCGCCAGTTCGTTCCGGGTCACGAGGGCGCGAGGCTTCAGACTTTTGCGTACTACACGTCCGGTCTTGGCATTGGCGCGGACATCGCCTCGCTGCTCGCTCTGGTCGCCGCTGGCCGGCTGGAAACCCGCGTGGCCTTGACCCTGCCGTGGACAGACATCGCCCAGGCCCTGGACGCACTGCGAGAGCGCAGCTTCAGCGGCAAGGCCGTTCTCACCGTAACCGAATGAGCTGACCGTTTCGGTCAATGACGCCGCGCTCCAGCGCGAGCTGGATACGGCTGACGATATTTAGCGATCATTTTCAGGAGAGCTCCCATGACAGCAAGAGAAATTGTCAGGACAACCGGCGGCCAGGGACTTCTCCTGGTAGGCATCATGCTGATCGCTTCGACGCTTCGCGCGCCCATCACCAGCGTGGCGCCGATGCTCGGCATGATCCGCGAAACCACCGGCATCAGCGCCGCCGAAGCAGGGGGGCTCACAACCCTTCCCTTGCTGGCGTTCGCGGCGATCTCACCCTTCGCGGCCGGACTGGCGCGCCGATACGGCATCGAAAGGTCCTTGTTCGGCGCGCTGCCTGTTGTTGCGACCGGTACTGCCCTGCGCTCGACCGGCCCTCTCTGGGCGCTGTTCGTCGGCACCGGTACGCTTGGGGCCGGGATCGCCGTTGCTAATGTCCTGTTACCGGGCCTGCTGAAACGCGATTTTCCCAACCGGGTAGCCGGCCTGACCGGCGGCTATGCTATCGTGTCCGGACTTTCGCAAGCATTGGCATCGACAGCGGCGATCCCGCTTGCTCAATTGCCGGGATCAAGTTGGCACCTGTCGCTTGCCTGCACACTGATCTTTCCATTCGCGGCCCTGATCGCCTGGGCTCCTCAGCTTCAGATGCCGGCCGCCCCGGAGCGAGCGGTATCGTCCACGGATGACCGTGGACACCTCTGGCGCTCGGCCCTTGCCTGGCAGGTGACGGGCTTTCTTGGCCTCACCTCGCTGGTCTTCTACGTGATCGTCGGATGGTTGCCCTCGATCCTGGCGGAGGCAGGTTATCCGGCGGCGACCGCGGGTTCGCTGCATGGGCTGTGTCAACTGGCAATCGCGATCCCCGGTCTGCTGCTCGGCACCGCCGTCAAGCGTATGAAGGACCAGCGAGCCATGGCCATTGGCGTGGCGCTGATCACCTGCCTTTCACTGCTGGGCCTGTGGCAGATTCCGGCCCTTGCGGCACTTTGGGTAGCGCTGTTTGGCTTTGGCGCGGGTGCCGCCTTCGTGCTTGGCCTCTCGTTCGTCAGCCTGAGGGTCTCGCACAGCCAGGAGGCAGCCGCGCTGTCGGGAATGGCGCAATGCCTTGGCTATTCGCTGGCGGCCGCGGGCCCGCCGCTAGCCGGTCTTGCCCATGACGCGACCGGGAATTGGAGCTTGGCTCTGGGCGCCTGCGCCATCGACACCTTGCTGATGGCGGTCCTGGGAAGCCTCGCGGGACGCGCCAAGACGATCTGACAGCAATTCAAGGAAAAATGTGAAACGGTTTTCCCGGGAAAAGCGCATAACGCTTTCCCTTGGGAATTGCGTCAAAACAAAGAACGCCTAAACGTGCTGGCCGCCATTGATGTGGATTTCCGAGCCCGTCACGTAGGACGCCTGCTGCGAGCACAGGAAGAAGATGATGTCGGCGACCTCGGCCGTAGTGCCGAGTCGCCGCAGCGGAATCGTCTCGACGATCTTGTCCGTGCCTGGCGACAGGATCGCGGTGTCGATCTCGCCCGGCGCGATGGCGTTGACGCGAATGCCATGCGGACCAAAATCATGCGCCATTTCGCGTGTCAGCGAGCCAAGTGCGGCCTTCGATGTGGCATAGGCGGTGCCGGCGAAGGGATGCACGCGGGTGCCGGCGATCGAGGTGACATTGACGATCGAACCCTTGGCTGCCGCCAATTCCTTGAACAGCCCGCGCGCCAGCATGATCGGCGCGAAGAAATTGACCTGGAAGACATCGCGCCAGACATGCATCGGCGTGTTGATCGAGTCCATGCGGCTGTTGCCGTCCTTGAGCTTCGGCGAGATGCCGGCATTGTTGACCAGCGCGTGCAGCTGGCCGCCATGCGCCTCGAGCCGATGGCGGATTTCCGAGACGGCGATACCGACATCTTCCTGGTCGGCGAGATCGACCTTGATGTGGTCCTCGGGGCCGGCCGGCCACGGGCAGTCCTCGGCAAAGGCCTGGCGCGAACAGGTGATGACGCGCCAGCCCTCACGCGAAAAGCGCTTGACGGTGGCATGGCCAATGCCCCGGCTGGCGCCGGTCAGCACGATGGTCTTTCTGGTGTCGAGTTCAGCCATGTCGCGGTCTCCGGGCGGAGGTGTAGCCGAACGACGCCGCGCTGGCGAGAGGCGGATCAACCGCCGCCGAGGATATCCAGAATCGAAGTCTGCCGCTTCTTGAGCGGACCACCGACGCTGCCCGGTGGCACCGGGTGCTTGATCGACGCGGTGGCGCCGCCGTCCTCCGGCATGCCGAGGCCCTCGGCATCGACGGTCTGGGCCGGGCGCGCCACGCGAACTGGCGCGGGTGGCCGCGCCGCGGAAACCGCGGGCGCCTGCTGCCCGACGGACGCAGCCGGCACCGGTGCCGGCTGCGAGTTGTCTGCCGACGGTATCTCGTCTGGCACGATGGTGTCGGCCGGCGTCGATTTCCAGGTGCCGGGCAGCGGCCGCACCGGCACGCCCTCATGCGCGGCAACCATGAACTCGTGCCAGGCCTGCGCCGGCAGCGCGCCGCCGGTGACTTTCTTCATCGGCGTGCCGTCGTCGTTGCCGAACCAGACGCCGGTGGTGAGATTTGCGGTATAACCGACAAACCAGGCGTCGCGCGAATTCTGGCTGGTGCCGGTCTTGCCGGCCGACGGCCAGGCGAAAGCCGCCTTCTTCGCCGTACCGGTCTCGACCGTGCCCGTCATCATCGAGTTCATCATGCCGACGATCTCGGGCTTGACGACACGCGGCGCGCTGCCGCCACCGCTGTCGTAGAGCACCTTGCCCCCGGTGGTGGTCACGCGGCGGATGAAATGGATGTCCGGCTTGTAGCCGCCATTGGCGAACGGCACATAGGCCGAGGTCAGTTCCAGCGGCGTCACCTCCGAAGTACCGAGCGCGATCGAGGTGTTGGCCAGCAGGTCGGACTGGATGCCCATGCGGTGCGCCGCCTCGACCACCGCGTTCGGCCCGACCTCCATGGTCAACTGGGCAGCGACCGAGTTCAGCGATTTGGCCAGCGCGGTGGCCAGCGTCACCTTGCCGAAATACTTGCCGCCGTAATTGTCGGGCGTCCAGTTGCCGATCTTGATCGGCGCGTCGTTGCGCACGCTGTCCGGCGTGCGGCCGGCCTCGAGGGCGGCCATGTAGACGAACGGCTTGAACGCCGAACCCGGCTGGCGTCGCGCTTCCGAGGCACGGTCGAACTGGCTGGTCGAATAGTCATAGCCGCCGACCATGGCGCGCACCGCGCCGGAATCATCGATCGACACCAGGGCGCCCTGGGTGACGTTGAGCTTCTTGCCGCTTTCGTCAATCAGCCTGCGGATCGACTGTTCGGCCAGCTTCTGCAGCGTCAGGTCGACGGTGCTGTCGACAACGATGTCGCCGCGCACGTCGCCGATCAGGTCGGGCAGTTCTTCCATGATGGTGTCGGCGACATAGTTTTCCGAGCCGGTCCAGTAAGACGGCGAGCGCGTCGCCGGCGCGCTGAGCGCGGTCTTCAGCTCCTTGTCGCTGATCTTGCCCTCGTCGCGCATGGCGGCAAGCACCAGCTGTGAGCGCTCCTCGGCAGCCTTCGGATCGCGCGCCGGCGACAGCCGCGACGGTGCCTTCAACAGGCCGGCAAGCAATGCGGCTTCCGACAGGGTGACGTCGCGCGCGCTCTTGCCAAAATAGCGGCGCGAAGCCGCTTCGACGCCATAGGCGCCGGAACCGAAATAGACCCGGTTGAGGTACATTTCGAGGATCTGGTCCTTGGTGTGCTTGTGCTCCAGCCACAGCGCCAAAAGCACCTCCTGGACCTTGCGCTCCAGCGTGCGGTCGGGCGTCAGGAACAGGTTCTTGGCCAATTGCTGCGTCAGCGTCGAACCGCCTTGCGAGAAATGCCCGCCAACCAGGTTGGTTACCATCGCGCGCGACAGGCCGATCGGGTCGATGCCGAAATGCGAGTAGAAGCGGCGGTCCTCGATGGCGATGACAGCCTCGGGGATATAGGGCGACATTTCGTGCAGGCCGACGGCCTCGCCGCCGCTCATGCCGCGATTGGCCAGCAACTGGCCATCGACCGAGACGATCTTGATGTTGGGCGCGCGGTCGGGGATCGACCAGGTCGTCGCCGCCGGCATCTTGGCGCCGTAATAGACGACGATGCCGGCTACCGCGATGCCGCCCCAGATGGCGAGCACGAAGCACCAGTAGAACAGTCGCCCGAGCACGCCAAACAGGCCGCGCCGGCTCCTGCCGCGCCCGCCGCGCGACGATTTCCCTTTGGCCGGCTTGCGTTTTGCGGGGGCTTTGCGGTTGCTTGGCACGACGCGATCCTCCTCGCTCACCGAAAGACCTGTCGAGGATCCCGTTCGCGGCGGTCCCTCGAAACTGGGTTCTATGCGGCTGTCCCTGCGGTTCGCCATGCGCTGTGCTGTCTGTCCCGGTGACTATGGCGTCGGGTTGAAGAGTAGATGCGGCGATTTAAGGGCGGGTTAAGTCGGAAAAATTCAAAGCGATTGATAATCAAATGCTTCGCAGGCCACCCGTTACCGCTCTGTTCGTGGCCCCGATTTTTTGGCGCCAGCAAGCGGTCGCACCCTCCGCGACGGAACGATCAGAAACCGTAGCATTCTTGTCCGGGCGCCAAGCCCGGACCCACTGCCAGCCGCTGGACAGACCTTTGGCAGGCAGTCGCAAACTTGTTCCTCGTTAGAGCGCGATCGCAAATGGGTTGCAGCTCCACGTTCGACCGCGCCCTAATTCATCTCGGCACCAGGTGATCACCTGATGGACATGCGTCAGCCAATCGCCGCACGAACGGAAAGCGCTGCCCTGGACGATTGCATCACCTCGCCGACATGGCAGTAGCAGACGATCTCGTGCAGTTGGTGGTCAGTCAGTTCGAAGAAGCGCTTGGCTTCGCCATAACTGTCGTCTTTCAGACCCTCGTCATGCAAAATGGGGTCCGTTAAGGCAACCGCTATCGGCGAACCATCGCCTCGCATGACATCGCGCTCGGGCGGCGAACGGTATTCCGTCCCGGCAAGCGCGGTCAGGAGCCGGCTGGGCTCACGTTCAAGGAGTTCGGCCCAACGTACGAGACGCTGGGTTCGGCTCATTACCGGCTGTTTAGTGTTGATCTCGGCCACTGCATGCAGTTGGTCCAGTGTTTGGTGCTTCATGGCAACCTCCTAATGGTCAGGTTGGTTGGCCCCAAACGCCCTATGTGCACATCATAGCGCCAAAGCGTCGATCCGTCATTCTAATTCCATGCCAGCTTCAGTCTCTCTTGCGTCGCTACGCCGATGCAATGGCCTTGCCTTGCCGGCAATTTTCAAATGCACCGAGCACCGACGCCAGCGCGAAGAAAGCCAGCGTCTGCTCTTCGCAGGTCACCGCCAGGACGCTGTTCGACCGGTCGATATCGAGGCCTTTCGGCCCGCCTTCCTCGGGACTGGCCCTGCCGCGCAGGAAGGTTTCCTCATCGAGCACTGCAACCGAGCGCGCCGGCGCGCGATGGCCTCTCCAGTCACCGTCGCCGGCATAGACATGCACCAGCTGGCTGCCAGCGTCGGCGACGAGGATGTGCCGATCGTCATCGGTAAAGCGCACGCCATGCGGATAGCCGGCGTCCTGCAGGACGCCTGCCGGTTCGGTGTCAGGCCCAAGCGATGGGGACATCCGGTAGAGCTTCACATCCCTGGTGCCGTGGCTGCTGACGGCGATCCATTGGCCATCATGGCTAATCGCGATGCCGTCGGGAATGTCCAGACCATTCCCGAGCAAAGGCCGGTTCCTGCTCGTTCGGTAACCCAGCCAGCGGATAGCCACGTGGCGGGTGACCACATGCGTGTAGTTGTTGCAGACCAGCAGGCTGACGCTGCCGCCCGGCCCGTGCCGGACGACGACCGAGCCGGGTGTGTTGAGTTTGCAAAAAGGCCTGCCGCTGATCCGGCGAAGGGCAGTGATCTCCTGGGCCTGCCCTGCCATGCTTTCCACGGGCAGTGTAAATATCGCAAGCTGCCCGTCGCGATTGGCAACCACCAGGGTCCGGTCATCGATGAAATCGAGGCCATGAACCTCCCCGATGCTGTCCGACCTCAGCTCCATGAAATCATGGATCGTGACTCCCGGACCACTCGATCCCATCTCGACATCGATACGCAGGATCAGGCAGCGTTTGCGCGCAAACGCTGCAATCGCCAACAGCCGGTTGTCCGGCGAAAAGCGCAGGTCCTCGGTCCGTCCGATCGCTGAAAGCGCCGCTCGCACCGCTTCGCTGGCCTTGACGTCGATCGGGGGTATCTTCACGCGCACGCTAGAGACCCGCTGCCTTTGCCAGATATGGCGCCAGCGCCAGTGCGTAGGTTGCCGTCATATGGTGGTGGTCGCGCCAGACAATGATGTTGCCGACGACGGCCGAGCAGCTGTCCTTGGTGCAGAGGGCATCGTCCATGTCGATGACGCGAACCCCCGGCAATGTCGCTGAGGCCAGGGCAAAGACGTCGTTTGCTTCCACTTCCTTTCGGGCGGTGACGCATTTGTCGGGATTGGCGGCCAGACAGTCGCCGGGGTCGAACTTGACGAACGGCGTGTTCCTGATGGCGACGATGTGCACGCCCACCGCATTCAACTCGCTCCAGATGGCGCACAGACCTTCAACCATCGCCGGCTCCGGGGTGCTGGAATAGTTGGACTGGCTGGTGAACATCAGGTCCGGCCGCAGCTTGCCGATCTCGGCCAGCACATTGTCGCGCCACTTCGCGCAGGCTTCATACGGCTTGCCGTCGTCCGTCACCATCACACGGGTGAAAGGGCAAGCCGCCTTGGTGAAGGTGACCAGTTTCCATTTGCGGTCGCGGGCAATCTTGTCGATGGCCGGGATCCATTGCGCGGCATGCGAATCGCCAATGACGACCACGGTCCTGGCGCCATTCGGGTCGCCGAGCTGGCAGCCGACGGCCTGCGTGCTGTCCTGCTGCTGATGACATTTCCAGCGGTAGACGATCGGCACGTCACTGCTGAGTTTGCCGAGTGGCGGCAGCAGTTCCACGCCGGGCGGAACGACGGCGTTGGCAAGCAGCGCGGCCGGCCCCGGGTAGTTGCGGGTTCCGATCAGGCTGATATCGACGCCTTGACGGTCGAGCGCGTAGCCGAGGCCGCCGGACACCATCACGCAGACGGCAATGGCGGCCGAACCGTAGATCAGCGGGCGCCATTCCACGCCGGACCGAGGCCGGCGGTATCGCTGTTCGACGTATCGGTAGGACAGGTGCGAGATCGCAAGCGTCAGCGCGACCAGCCCGAGGCCTGCAAAGAGACCGACTTCAGGGTGGTGTGCCGAATAGAAAACGATCAACGGCCAGTGCAACAGATAGATCGAATAGGAGCGGTCACCGATATAGCGAAGCAAGGCGACGTCGAGTCCACGAAACCGGCCGACCTGGATATCGCCGGCCGCAATGGCCAGCACCGTCCCGAGCGTCGGCAGCAACGCGTATGCGCCCGGAAATGGCGTCGAAGCGGAAAAGAAAAGCGCTGAAGCCACGATGGCGCCAATGCCAATCATCATCATCGCCGCGCGCAGTGGCAACGCTGCCGTGAAACGATCGACCGTCAGCGCCAAGAGCCCGCCGAGCGCCAGTTCCCAGAGGCGGGTGTGGGTAACGAAATATGCTTCGGCCGGATCGGTCCGGGTGATCAGCACCGAGGCGAGCAGTGATCCAATGAAAACGAGGAAGAGCGCCGCGAGCCAAGCGCCTTTCGTGGACAGTCGCAGGCGCCGAGCCAGCCAGATGGTTGCCGCCATCAGCAACGGCCAGACGATGTAGAACTGCTCCTCGATCGAAAGCGACCAGTAGTGCTGCACCGGGCTCGCCGCTTCCTCCGCGCCGAGATAATCGACCGCCTGCCACGCAAGCCGCCAGTTCTGCACATAGAGCGCGCTGGCCGCGACCTGGATTGCCGTTTCTTCCCATCGCGCCCTGGACAGGAAGACCAGCGTTCCCGCCAGCGTCGCGAGAAGGGCCAGCAGCGCCGCCGGCAGCAGTCGCCGCACCCGCCGTGAATAGAATGCGATCAGCCAGGCATGGCCATCGGCGATCGCCATGCGGGCAAGCAGGCCGGTGATGAGGAAGCCCGAGATGACGAAGAAAACGTCGACCCCTACATAGCCGCCGGGAAGAGCCGCGGGCCAGAGGTGGAAAATCACCACGAGAGCGACGGCAACGCCGCGCAGCCCTTGAATCTCGGGCCGAAATCCGTGTTTTTCCACAGGCACGGGGACGTCTGGAGTGATCAGGTGAGAACCCCTGTCGAGACCCTCGGCGCCATAGCGGCGCCGGCCATGCCGTCAGTTCTGCTGGATGGAAATGCCTTTGTCGTCGATCTTCAGCTCAACCCCCTTGGGCTTGCTTTCCTCGCGATAGACATAGATGCCAAGCGCGATGACCGCGACAATGAGCGCGCCAATGACGAGATAGAGTGTGTTCTGCTTCACGGCGCGCTCTTTTCTTTGTCGAGCCTCACGCTCGTTTCAGGACCTTGACCAGCACCAGCAGGATGATGGCGCCGATCGTTGCGTGGATGATGGAGGCGAGAATGCCGCCGCCGATGGAGAAGCCGATCCGCGGGAAAAGCCAGCCGGCGATGAACGCTCCGACAATGCCGACAATGATGTTACCGATCAGGCCGAAGCCGAAACCCGAGACGATGAGACCGGCGAGCCAGCCGGCGATGGCACCGATGATGATGAACACGAGAAGGCTTTCGACAGCCATAACGATTTCCTCCGAGCTAGAGGGCGACGGCAGAGCGGAAAGCTCCGAATCGGCCTCGATATCAACGGTCTCAGGCTATTCGAAAGCAGTCCGCCTCGCCAGCGGTGCGCTCATTGATCATCATCGGCGCTTGCGGCAGGGCGCCAGCTGGTCGGCTCGACCTTCTTCTGCGTGTGGCTGTCGGTGTAGACCCACCAGCCGCCGTCGCGGTATTGCGCGATGGATTCGTTGATGACGCCGTCGCCATCCTTCCAGGTGACGGTGACCTTGGAGCCGTCGGTCGGCGCGGTCGCTATCGGTTTTCTGTCCGCCATGTCATCCCCTTTTGAGCCGACAGAACGCGGCGGCTCGCATCTGGTTCCAAACCGTCCGTCGGCCGCGGAAGGCCGCCAGGGCCGTCAGCTGTGGGCGAAGATATCCTCTTCGTCCCAGCCCATCAGATCGAGTTTGGCACGCGTCGGCAGGAAGCGGAAGCAGGCATCGGCCTCCTTTGTCCGCCCCTCTCGCGCCAGCCGCCCGGCCAGCACATCGCGCAGCCGGTGCAGATAGAGCACATCGGACGCCGCGTATTCGAGCTGTTCGGGCGACAGTGTTTCGGCCGCCCAGTCCGACGATTGCTGCGCCTTGGAGAGGCCGACGCCGAGAAGTTCGAAGCAGATGTCCTTCAACCCGTGGCGGTCGGTGTAGGTGCGGGTCAGCCGCGAGGCGATCTTGGTGCAGAACACCGGCTGGGGCATCACCCCGAACGCGTTGTAGAGCACCGCGAGGTCGAACCGGCCGAAATGGAAAAGCTTGGTTATGCCGCGGTTTCTCAGCAGGCTGACCAGGTTCGGCGCCTTCTTCTGGCCGGGCGCGATCTGGATGACGTCGGCTGTGCCGTCGCCCGGCGAGATCTGCACCACGCACAGCCGGTCGCGGTGCGGGTTCAGCCCGAGCGTCTCGGTGTCGATGGCCACCGCCCCGACATCGTAGTGCGAAAGGTCGGGCAGGTCATTCTTGTGGAAACGGATGTCGGCCATTGTCTTCTCCGGTCGAGCCTTGGGCGTCCCTGCCATGCAAGAGACGCCGGAACGCTTTGATCTTGTGGCCCGTCCTCGCCGTGATCCGCCGAAAAATCAACAGGAAAACGAGGATCCCGCGCTTCAACGCGTCAGTGCGTCGAGAATGCGCGCCCAGGAGCGCTGGCCCTTGTGGAAGGAGTTGAGCTCGTACTTCTCGTTGGGCGAATGGATGCGGTCGTCGTCGAGGCCGAACCCGACCAGCAGCGATTCCATGCCGAGATAGGTCTGGAAGTCGCCCACCACGGGAATAGAGCCGCCGCTGCCCGTCGTCACCGCCGGCTTCGGCCATTCGTCGGACAGCGCGTTCTTGGCCTTGGCCAGGAACGGAGAGTCGTAGGAAAGCTGGATTGCCGGCGAGCCGCCATGGGGATGGAATTCGACCGAACAGTCGGCCGGAATGCGCTCCTTGACGAATTTCTGGAAGGCGGCGCGGATCTTCTTCGGATCCTGCTTGTGGACGAGGCGGAAGGACACCTTCGCCGAGGCTTCCGCAGCGATCACCGTCTTGAAACCCTTGCCGGTGTAACCGCCGATGATGCCGTTGAACTCGGCCGTCGGCCGCGCCCAGGTCAGTTCCAGCACAGAACGGCCCTTTTCACCGGACGGGATGGACAGACCGACAGGCCCGAGAAACGTCTCGGCCGTCTCGCCCAGCGTCTCCCAGGATTTCAGGATCTGCGACGGCGTTTCCTCGACACCGTCGTAGAAGCCGGGGATGGTGATATGGCCATCCTTGTCATGGATATCGGCCAGCACCCTGGTCAGGATACGGATCGGGTTGGCGGCCGCCCCACCGTAGAGCCCGGAATGCAGGTCGCGGTCGGCGGCTTTCACAGTGATCTCCTCACCGACCAGCCCGCGCAGGCCGACGCAGATCGATGGCGTGTCGCGGTCCCACATGCCGGTATCGCAGACCAGCGCGAAGTCGGCCTTGAGTTCGTCGGCATTGGCCTCGAGGAACGGCTTGAGCGACGGTGAGCCGGATTCCTCTTCGCCCTCGAACAGGATGGTGACGCGGCACGGCAAATTTCCATGCACCTGCTTCCAGGCGCGGCAAGCCTCGACGAAGGTCATCAACTGGCCCTTGTCATCGGCCGAGCCGCGGCCGGTGATCACCTTGTGGCCGGGCTCGACCTCCTTGATCGCCGGTGCGAACGGATCGCTTTCCCACAATTCGATCGGATCCACCGGCTGTACGTCGTAGTGGCCGTAGAACAGCACATGCGGCGAACCGGCTGGTCCGTCATGATGCGCAACGACCATCGGATGGCCTGGCGTGTCGCGCACGCTGGCGTCGAAGCCGATCAGCTTGAGTTCGGCAACCAGCCATTCGGCGGCCTTGCGGCAGTCGGCGGCATAGGCCGGGTCGGTGGAGATCGACTTGATCCTGAGCAGGCCGAACAGCCGTTCGAGGCTCTGGTCGAGGTTCTTGTCGAGGCGGTCGAGGACGGGGGAAACTGCGGACATTTGCGAAGCCTTTCGATTCAGTGCCGGAACCGTAAAGGCAGACCGGGAAAACGAAAAGCCCAGGACCATTGGACCACGATCCGCAACGCCTGTCGAAAGACAAAAAAAGACCGCCGTGGTGGAGGGGGAACCACGGCGGCCTCTACTCGAAACGATGCGGCAGCCCGGAGAGGGGGATAGGCTGCCGCAATTGCCCGGGATAGGCGGGGGACGGGCCTTACTCCGGACTTCGGCGAAAACTGCCGATGACGTGTATTTGTGTCTTCGAACGTGGCGATTCAAGGGCGCCAAAATTACACTTTTGTAACATGGCCGTGAACGCTGCAGGGTTAGCCAGCGGCGTGGGCGACATTGACCCCAAGTTCATAAACCAGCTGGCCGCCATAGTAGGCGGTGGTCATGACCAGTGCCGCGCCCAGAAATTCCAAGGCGGGCACTGCCGCGGCAAGCCGGCCGCTCAAGCGAATGTCGCGCCACCACAGAAAGGCACGCACAGCGGCCCAGATGACAAATGCAGTCGCGGTGGCCATGCCGAGACTTTCGTGAATCTCGGCGATCTCGCTCGAGAACCCTCCATTTTCGGCAATTGTGAGTGCCAGATCGCCGAAGAAGTACGTGATGATGGCGGAAAGCCCGGCCAGGAGGGCCAACCCGGTCGAGGCATTTGCCGCGGATGAACGCCCGGTCACCGCTTTGCCGCGAAGTGCGGCGACCATGTCGAACGCAGCGAGCGTGAGGAAGAAGACGATGGGAAAGTGGACGAGAACAGGATGAACATGCTGCAGTGAAATCATATTTTAACCTCGGGTTCCGGTTGTCTACCGGTTCCGTCCGCAGGACCGGCTACGGGCCCCACTAGCAACGCGGACCTGTCAACTCGCTGTCAGTCGCGACTGCCATGCGCGAAGCCGGATGGCAGCAAAAAACCAGCCTTGTCAGTGGACGCGATGCCGGCCCCGCGCTATCCCTGCCGACATGAAAAAAGGCGATCATCTCTTCCTTGTCGACGGCTCCGGCTACATCTTCCGTGCCTATCATGCGCTGCCGCCGCTGACCCGCAAATCCGACGGTTTGCCGGTCGGTGCCGTTTCCGGCTTCTGCAACATGTTGTGGAAGCTGATGCTGGATGCCCGCAACACCGATGTCGGTATCGTGCCGACGCATTTCGCGGTGATTTTCGACTATTCGTCAAAAACCTTCCGCAACGATCTCTACCCCGAATACAAGGCCAACCGTTCGGCGCCGCCGGAAGACCTGATCCCGCAATTCGGCCTGATCCGCCAGGCGACCAGGGCGTTCAACCTGCCATGCGTCGAGATCGAGGGCTACGAGGCCGACGATCTCATCGCCACCTATGCCAGGCTTGCCTGCGAAGCGGGCGGCGACACCACCATCATCTCCTCCGACAAGGACCTGATGCAGCTGGTCGGCGCGACGGTCGGCATGTACGACCCGATGAAGGACCGCCAGATCAGCATTCCCGAGGTCATCGAGAAATGGGGCGTGCCGCCGGAAAAGATGGTCGACCTGCAGGCGCTGACCGGCGACTCCGTCGATAACGTGCCCGGTGTGCCCGGCATCGGGCCAAAGACGGCGGCACAACTGCTCGAACAGTTCGGCGACCTCGACACGCTGCTGGCCCGCGCCGGCGAGATCAAGCAGGACAAACGACGGGAATCGATCATCGCCAACGCCGACAAGGCGCGCATTTCGCGCCAGTTGGTGACGCTCAAGAACGACGTGCCGGTGGCCGAGGGGCTGGACGACTTCGTCCTGCACGCGCCTGACGGACCGAAGCTGATCGGCTTCCTCAAGACCATGGAATTCACCTCGCTGACCCGCCGCGTGGCGGAAGCGACAGGAACCGAGGCTGGCGATGTCCAGGCTGTCGCCGTCACCGTCGAACGCGCGGACTCGGCGCATGGGCCGGATGTCGGCGCGGGAACGTCCACTGCCGCCGAGACGCGACCTGACCGGGCCGGTGAAAACGGCATGGCTGACCAGGCACCGACGGCTGAAAAACCCAAGGTCGGCGATACCCCTTCCCTGCTCGCCGCGCTCCGGCTCGAGGCCGCGACTGCCCGCAAGATCGACACCAGCGCCTATGTCGCCATCCGCGACGCGGCAACGCTGAAGGCGTGGATCGGCGAAGCAAGGGAAGTCGGCATCGTCGCTTTCAACGCCGAAACCACGTCTTCCGATCCGATGCAGGCCGAACTCATCGGCTTCTCGATGGCCACCGCACCCGGCCGCGCCGCCTATGTGCCGCTGACCCACAAGAGCGGACACGGCGACCTGCTCGGCGGCGGCGCGCTCGAGAACCAGATCCCGGTCCGCGAGGCTCTCGCACTGCTGAAGCCGCTGCTGGAGGACAAATCGGTTCTCAAGATCGCGCAGGAGCTGAAATCCAGCCTCGTCGTCATGAGCCGCCACGGCATCGACGTCGCACCTTTCGACGACACCATGCTGATCTCCTACGTGCTCGACGCCGGCACGTCAGGCGGGCACAGCCTGGCGGCGCTGTCGGAAAAATGGCTTGGCCACGCGACGACGCCGCTCAAGGAGCTGGCGGGATCCGGAAAAAGCTTCGTCGGCTTCGAACAGGTCGATATCGACAAGGCAACCGCCTACGCCGCCGGCCATGCCGATGTGGCGCTGCGGCTCTGGCTGGTGCTGAAGCCCCGGCTCGCCGCAAAGGGGCTGGTGTCGGTCTATGAGCGGCTGGAACGGCCGCTGGTGCCGGTGCTGGCACGCATGGAGCAGCGTGGCATCTCGGTCGACCGGCAGATCCTGTCGCGGCTCTCGGGCGAACTGGCGCAGGGCGCGGCCCGCCTCGAAGAGGAAATCTACCAGCTCGTCGGCGAGCGTATCAACATCGGCTCGCCCAAGCAGCTCGGCGATATATTGTTCGGCCGCATGGGCTTGCCCGGCGGCTCGAAAACCAAGACCGGCCAGTGGTCGACCTCGGCGCAGCTTCTGGAAGACCTCGCCGCCGAGGGCCACGAACTGCCGCGCAAGATCGTCGACTGGCGCCAGCTGACCAAGCTGAAATCGACCTATACCGATGCTCTCCCCGGCTTCATCCATCCCGACACCAAGCGCGTCCACACCTCCTATGCACTTGCCGCGACGACGACGGGCCGGCTGTCATCCTCCGACCCGAACCTGCAGAACATTCCGGTGCGCACGGCAGAGGGCCGCAAGATCAGGACGGCCTTCATCGCCGACAAGGGCAACCGGCTGGTCTCTGCCGACTACAGCCAGATCGAGTTGCGGGTGCTCGCCCATGTCGCCGAGATCCCGCAACTGCGGCAGGCCTTCGCCGATGGTGCTGACATCCATGCCATCACCGCGTCGGAAATGTTCAACGTGCCCGTGGAGGGCATGCCTTCGGAGATACGCCGGCGGGCCAAGGCCATCAATTTCGGCATCATCTACGGCATTTCCGCCTTTGGCCTCGCCAACCAGCTGTCGATCCCGCGCGAGGAGGCCGGCAACTACATCAAGAAGTATTTCGAGCGCTTCCCCGGTATCCGTGACTACATCGAGGAGACCAAGGCCTATGCCCGCGAGCACGGCTTCGTCGAGACGATCTTTGGCCGCCGCATCCACTATCCAGAGATAAGATCGTCAAACCCCTCGGTCCGCGCGTTCAACGAGCGCGCCTCCATCAACGCCCGGCTGCAAGGCACGGCGGCCGACATCATCCGCCGCGCCATGGTGCGCATGGACGAGGCGCTGGAAAAAGCAAAGCTTTCCGCTCGCATGCTGCTGCAGGTGCATGACGAACTGATCTTCGAGACGGTCGAGGCCGAAGTCGAAGCTACGATCCCGGTCGTGCGCCATGTCATGGAGAACGCGGCGATGCCGGCTGTATCGATGTCGGTGCCCCTGCATGTCGACGCCCGCGCCGCCAACAACTGGGACGAGGCGCATTAGCGCCAACACAGGTGTGTTGAGATTCAGATCAGGCCGAGTCGAAAATGATGGGTTCCGAGAACCGGAGCGGAGCGTACGTTTGGGTACGTGAGCACCGGAAGCGCAGGAAACCGCCATTTGCAGGCCGGCATCATCTGAATATCAACGCACCTTAGGCCGCCTCGGCCAGGCACTTCGCACACGTCCCGCGAAATTCGATCACCGCCTTCTTGGCGGCGAAGCCCGTCGAATTGACCCATTCGTTCAGCCGATGGTCGACATCGTGGTCGGACATTTCGGTCACTTGCCCGCAGGTGTCGCAGATGGCGAAGGCGGTCATCGAATGGCTGTGGTCATGCGGCTCGGCGCAGGCGACGAAGGAATTGATGCTTTCCAACCGGTGCACGAAGCCGGACTTCACCAGCGTGTCGAGCGCCCGATAGACCTGCAATGGCGCGCGAAAACCCCGCTCACGAAGCTGGTCGAGCAAAGTATAGGCGCTGAGCGGCCCGCTGGCGGTTTCGAGTTTCTCGAGCACGCACAGCTGGTTCTTCGTCAGCACATCCCTTGCCGCCATGATCCGGTTCCAACTTGTCTTTGCGTCGCTTTACGCAATCCCTGTTCTCCAGATAGCGACGAACAGCCTTTTTTGCTACTGTTTCTGCCTGACAAAGACGATATCTCCGCCTTCATGGCCCGATCGCTCGATCGGGCGGTACTGGGGCTCCTGGTCGGCATTGCCGACAACCAGCGGCAGAATGTAGCCGTCATACAGTTCACGCGCCGAAAAGGCGTCGTGGTTCATGTCCTTCAGCCCGGTCAAAAGCGCCTTGGCGAAGATCGAATGGCCGGCGCCGCCAGTGTCCTCGACGGGCTCATTGTTGCCCGACGAAATCAGAATGCGTGTGCGCCGCTGCGCGAGCCTGAGCAGCGTCCGTTGACGGTCGTCGTCGCTGATCCTGGGTGCCGTTTCGCCACCCCCACGCAGCAGCGCGCCTGAAAAGCAGGAATCGGAGATGATCACCACCTTGTTGGCCTGCATCCGCTGAATGGCTTCCGAAATCGTCGATGCCGACAGATAGCTGATCGGCACGCCGGCCTCGGCGTCGACCGGAACCCAGAAGGCGATCGTAGTCTTCTCCTCGTAGATACCATGGCCGGCAAAGTAGATCAGCACCGTGTCCTTCTCTCCGGCGACGAGGCCGATCTTGTAGAGCAGCGTCTCGATGTCATGCCGGGTCGCGTCTTTCAGGAACAACGGAAAGGTGGCGCCGCCCGGCAGCCTGGCTTCGGTGACGAACCCATAGGTGCCGGTCAGTATCGCGACAATCGCATCGGCATCGGCAAACGGCGTACGCAACGTGTCGAAGCCGGTGCGCGTGCGGTCATAATCCTGGTTGGCAATGATGACGGCATAGCGCTTGCCCTCGCCTTCGAGCGCCTGTTTGTCGCCCTCGAACAGGAACTCCAGCTGCCTCTCATGGGTACGCCCGTCTGCCGTCAGGGCGACGATTTCGACGGTGTTGAGCCCGGCCTTCAACTTGGACGTATAGGCAAAGCGGCCGCCGGACCTGAGCTCGGCAACCTTGCCATCAACCAGCACCGCTTTGACCGGCGATGACCAGTTGACCTGGCCTTCGATCTCGACCTCAGCCTTTTCCATCGCCGCCGCACCCCGCTTCGGCACCGGCTTGGTGATGACGATGGGATCAACCGGCGGCAGACTGAGAGAGCGGTCCGAGAACAGCGAGAATTCCGGATCGGTGGATTCGACGCGGTATTGCTGCCGTGTGTTGGCTTCGGCTTCCGGCAATTTCTTCAGGCTTTCCGCCATCGCCCGAACCGTCACGCTATCCTGGTTCTGGATGACATTGGCCAGACGAAAGGTGAAGACGCCATAGGTAGTCTTGGCGCCCTGTTCGCCGAAGGTAAACTCCACCGATTGCGAGTCACCGATGCTGGCATAGAAAACCGCCAGTTGGCCGTGGTTCGGCTGCAGCGGGGTAGAGGCCATGTAGTCGGCCGCCTGCAAGGAAGGCCCCTCGCTGCCGGTATCGAGGCTCCATACCGTGCTGCCGCCCGCCTTCTCCTGCTGACCGGTGATATCGGCCTCAGAGGCGTAGCTCGTATCGATGGTCACCGCGACGTCGACCTGCCGGTTGCGCAGATTGGTGATGAAATCCGAAAGATCATGCGCCGAGATGAGTTCGATGACGCCGTCCTGCTGTTTGTTCAAGGCAAGGAACAGGCCGGCGCCCTCGATCCAGCCGATCGCGCGGGCCGATTTGCGCCCCTGATTGACCAGATCGGCCTGCCAGATGTCCTGTATCGAGACGTCCTTGAAGGGGTCGCGCACCTCCTTGGGGACGAGCCCTTCGATCAGGTCGCGCGCACGAACGGAATTGCCGCCATAGTGAAGCAGAAGGCGGTCGCCGCAATTGACGCGCTCCAGCGTCTCCTTGAACATCTTGGCGATCTCGGCCCTGCTGGCATAGCGACCAACCATCAGGGCAATGTCGTCGTCGGCGACGCCACGCGCGACAAGGGAGGTGTAGAGCAGCTTGACGTCGTTGTCCGGCCCCCGCAGCAGCGGAAACGGGTCGCCCGAATTGGTGGCGCCGATCAGCACGGCATGCATCTTCGACGTAACCGCCCGATCGCATTTTGGCGCGGCGATCTTTTCAGCGGCGTAGTCGACCAGCGGCGTTGTCGCGCCCGGCACATGCTCGGCAAGATAGTCGTAATAGGTGTCCGTCGCGGTGACCGCCGGGGAGTCTGCTTCCTGCAACTCCTTGCCGACGGACAGCCCGGCCTCCGCCGGGATCACGATAGCGATTGTGGCGAGCATCGCCATAAACAGCCATGCGATCAACCATTGTGCGCCTGTCGCGCATTTCCGCGGCACCCGCCGATCCGGCATGGCCATCTCCGCCCAAAACCCAGCCCATGACGATATTGTCGATTGGGCATGATGGAAATGAGGCAAATGCCGATTGTGGGTTGATCGCCATCGCGACATTCAAAATACTGACAAAATCCTCGACGAGGGTGGCCTCGCTTGGGAAATTCGATCGGGCTTGGGGAAGCAATATGATCAAATTGACACGCCGGACGCTGCTTGTCGGCACGTCGGCGCTGATGGCGGCCGGCACGGTTTCGTTTCGGGCGCTGGCCGCATCGCGCACCTACCATGCGCTGCTGGTCGCCTGCACCGAATATCCGAACCTGCCGCAGAGGAACTGGCTGATCGGGCCGAAGAACGATGCCGGCCTCGTCCACGAATATCTCTTGAAGAACGTGCCCGATCCGGTGCGCTTCGCACCCGAAAATGTCACGCTGCTCGCCAAGGATGTGCCCGGCGCTAGTGGCTTGCCGACCCATACGGCGATCAAGGCGGCACTCGCCGACCTCGCCGCCAAGGTGCAGCGTGACGATTTCGTCTATCTGCACCTGTCCGGCCACGGCGCCCAGCAGCCGGAGAGGGTCAAGGGCGACGAGACCGACGGGCTCGACGAGATTTTCCTGCCCGTCGACATCGACAAATGGATCAACCGCGATGCTGGCGTGCCGAATGCGCTGGTCGACAACGAGATCGGCGCCGCGCTCGACGCCATCCGCGACAAGGGCGCCTTCGTCTGGGCTGTGTTCGACTGCTGCCATTCCGGCACCGCGACACGCGCCGTCGAGGTCGACGACGAGATGGAGCGCAAAGTCGAGTTCGCCGACCTGGTCGGCGGCGACGAAGCCGCCAGGGCGGCAGCAATCAAGACTTATGAGGACACGGTCGCAAGCGCATCGCGTGGCCTCGACGAGAATGGCGCGCGCAAGCCCGCCTTCAACCTGACCCCGACCGGCGGCGAGCCGATCACCAAGGGCAAGCTGGTCGCCTTCTATGCCGCGCAGACGGTGGAGACGACACCGGAGATGCCGCTGCCCAAGGGTACGGCCGACGCACCACGGTTCGGCCTGTTCACCTTCACCATCCTGTCGAAGCTGGCCGAGAACCCCAACGTCACCTATCGCCAGCTTGGCCAGGCCGTTCTGCAGCAATATTCGGCCGACAGCCGCACGCGGCCGACCCCCTTGTTCGAAGGCGAACTGGATGCGCGCGTGTTCGGCACCGACAAGACGGACGCCGTCATGCAGTGGCCTGTCGTCATCAAGGACGGCGAGGCGACGATCGGCGCCGGCCTGCTGCATCGCCTCACCCCTGGCAGCAAGCTCGCCATCCTGCCATCGGCGCTGTCGTCGCTTTCCGACGCGGTCGGCTTTCTCGAGGTGCAATCGGCGAAGAACCTCGAGAGCCGTGTCAAGCCGGTGGAATTCGACAACAAGCCGGCGCTGAAGCTCACCGACATTCCCGCCAATGCCTATGCGCGGGTGGCCGAAATCGCCGTCGACTTCAAGCTCGTCGTGGCGCGGCCGGCGGCGACCAAGGGACTTGAGAAGGAAACCGCTCTCGTCAATTCGGTTCTCGACGAACTGGCAGCAGCCAAGGAGACCGGCTTCAACATCGAACTGGTCGACGCGGGCAAGAGCGCCGCGCTTCGCTTTGCGGTGATGCGCGAGAATGCCATTGCCGGCGCAGCCAAGGACGCGACCGACAAGCCGGCGCTGTGGTTTCTGCCGGCGTCTGGCGACGTGACCTTGAAGGATGGCGGCAAGCCGCCGCTGATCATCATCCACATGGATGACCGACAGAAGCTGGTCGATGCCACGACCAGGAACCTGCGCACCATCTTCCGCGCCACCGGGCTCTCGCGGCTGGCCGCGGCCTCCGACTACAAGCCCGAGGACGTCGACGTCCAGTTCCAGGTCAAGCGTCGTGACAAGGATGGTCTCGAACCCTTGCAGGCTTCGGTGGTGCCGCGCGTCTCGCCGGGCGACGAGGTGCATGTGCTGGCGAAAAACGGCTCGGACCAGTTGGTCGACATCAACGTGCTCTATGTCGGCAGCGACTATTCGATCACCCACATCGTTGCCGAGCGCCTCGCCCCGCAGGCCACGCTCGAGGAAGGGCTGCTGGCCTTCACCGACACCAGCTTCGGCATGGAAAGGATGATCGCGGTACTGACCGAGGCGCCACCCGAGAGCGAGAAGGAGGATCTGAGCTTCCTGGCGCAGGATGGCGTCGCATCGAAGACGCGCGGGCTGGGGCCCGCCAGCTTCTCCGACATGCTGACCGATATCGGCATGGCGCCGCCGACCCGGTCGGTGATGCGGCTTGCCGACAAGAGCGGCCCGAAGGGCGCGGTGATGATCTTCCCGATGGAGACGGTGCCGCGCGCCTGAGCGGATGCCGGCAAAAGGGCCGGCTCTTGCGCGATTGGCGCGATATGAGAACATCCCCGCCGCGGCCATGGCGCACAGCGGCTTGATGAAGCAGATAGGATCGGTCTTGAAGAACACTGTTTTTTCCTGGCGCGGAGCGGTTGCCGGACTCGCGGGAGGCCTGTTGCTGATCGCCAATGCCTCGGCGGAGGACGCCTGTGGCCTGTGCGCCAAGCAGATCGTCACCAACTCGGAACTGGCGAGTTGCTTTCTCGATCAGTACGACCAGATCGCCAAAAGCAGCAGCGACGCTGTGGTGGTCGACCTCAGCAGCTGCGCCTCGCGCGGCGTGGTCGAGGCGCTGCCGTCACCGAACAAGGCGGTGCAGCAGCCGGACGTGCAGTTCATGATTTCGCGACCGCAGCTCGACTGCCTGAAAAAGCAGCTGGAAGCACCCGGCATCGTGCTTGATCCCTCGGCGACTATCAAACTGGACAGCTGCCAATGAAGAAGCCGGCGGGCACTACCAGGCAAGCAGCACCGGCCGCGACCGCAAAGGCACCAGCGAAGGCGGCGTTGCCGGAGACCACCGAGGGCTTTCCGTGGCCGAGCAGCCACGAGATCAAGAAGGAGAGCAACCCCTTCACCGACCGCGACTGGCGCATGCTGGTCTATGCCTGGTCGGGCATGGCAGTGCGGTTCGCCATCATCTTCACCTTGATGTTCTCGGTCTACCAGTTCCTGGCCAACCAGGAACAGAAGCGCGTCGAGCAGACCATGTCGCTGGTCGAGCTCTGGGAGACCAAGGACTACCAGCAGGCGCAGCGCGCCCTGAAGGATCGTCTTGCGGCGCTCAACGCCAAGTATGACAATCTGCTCAGCTCCAACCCGTCGCCGACCGAGGAACAGGTCTTCCGGCAGCGCATCGGCATCGAGGCGATGACCGCTTCCGGCGGCGACATGCCGCTCGCCGATTTCAGCGACAATTTCGACCGCATCGTCTATTTCCTCAATCGCCTGTCCTTCTGCGTCGACGGCAATCTCTGTTCGCGCAAAGTGAGCGATGCCTATTTCCGCGACTATGCCGTCTCGTTCTGGAGCTATTTTGCCGGCTATGTCGACAAGCAGCGCAAGGCAGGTTCCCCCACTTTCGCCCTGCCGATCGAGAGCTATGTGCGCAATGGCGCGCCCGCGGCCGAAGCCAAATAGCGATGGGAAAAGCCGGGATCAGTGTCCGCCTTGTGCGTGCCTGCCGCTGGCTGGCCATGGCGGGGTCGCTTGTTGTCGCATTCGCTGTCCGCGCCGAAGAGGCGCCTGACTTCCATCTGGACCTTGACACCGGCGGCCACAGCGCTCAGGTCACCGATCTCGCCTTCACGCCCGATGGCGAGGATCTCGTCTCGGCATCCGATGACAAGACCATCCGCATATGGGACTGGCAGAGCGGGGTGACGCTGCGCACCATCCGCGGCTATCTCGGCAATGGCAGCGACGGCAAGATCTTCGCGGTCGCCGTCTCGCCGGATGGCAAGACGATCGCCGCCGGCGGTTATTTCGGCGCCAGTCTCGGCGACAAGCCGCCCTATGGTGACATCAGGCTGTTCGACTTCGCCACCGGCAAGATGAAGGCCGTGCTCAAGGCCGCCGACTACGCCACCTACGACCTTGCCTTCTCGCCCGATGGAAAGACCCTGGCTGCCGGTGGTGCCGACGGCTTCGTCTATCTCTGGCGGCTGGACGACAAATCAGCAACCGGCTGGACCCTGGACAAGAAACTCGACGCCGATTCCTGGCACATCGACAAGCTTGCCTTCGCCGCCGCGGGAACCCGGCTGGCGGTGACAACCACCGACAACGGCATCCGGCTCTGGGATGTGGTGAAGGGCGAGGAGATCGCGCTGCCTGCCGAAGCCGAGCCACTGAGGGATATCAGCGTCATGGCGCTCTCCGCTTCGCAGGACGGCAGCCTGTTTGCCACCGGCGACAAGGACGGGCTTGTCCAGCTCTGGCACGCGGCGGACGGTTCGCTGGTGCGCGCGCTGCCGAAGCAGGATTTTCTCGTCGGCTCGCTGACCTTCGCCAAGGGGTCGCGGCTGGTCGTTTCCTGCGGCTATCGCTGCGCCGACAAGCATCGCTCGACCGTCTGGAACACCGATACCGGCGAAAAGGCACTCGACTACTCCGGCCATGACGGCACAGTCCGTGCCAGCGCCGCCAACGCCGATGGCTCGCTGGTGGCGACGGCGGGCGGCACCCGCAACGCCATCCAGGTCTGGGATCCAGCGACCGGCGAGCGCAAGGCTCTGCTGCAGGGATTGGGCGAGCCGGTGACCTCGGTCGGCTTCGACGCGGCGAACGGCATCATCGCCTGGGGCAACGCCAACACTTGTCCCGATCGTGTGGCCTGTCCTGAACAACAGGGCGCGCTGGACAAAAAGCTCGAATTGCCAACCACCGAGCGTTTCTTCGATGATCCGCAGCCGCTGGCGGAGTCGGGCCCGTTCGCCCGCGCCGCGCTTGCCGACGCCCAGTGGTCGCTGCACGCCACGACGGGCGGCAAGGATGCGCTGGAGAACGCGGTGCTGGAGATCGCCAATGGCGGCAAGGTGGTGCGCAGCATCGAAAACGACGCCACCAACGGCTTTGTCCATTCGGCCTATACGCTGATCGACAACGGCCTTGGCGTGATCACCGGCGGCAATGACGGCACGCTGCTCGAATACCGGACGGCGACCGCGAAAGTGTCGGGCGAGTTCACCGGCCATACCGGCGAAATCAACGCCATGGTTGCCGCGGAGAAAGCCGGCCTGCTGGTCACCGGCAGCGCCGACCAGACGCTCAGGCTGTGGAACCTGAAAACACACGAACTGATCGTGTCGATGTTCTTTGCCGGCTCGCAATGGATCGCCTGGATGCCGCAGGGCTATTATTATTCCTCGGATGAAGGCGACAAGCTGATCGGCTGGCAGGTCAACCAGGGTCGTGATCATGAAGGCCGCTTCATCCGCGCCGGCCAGCTGAAGAAATATCTCTGGAGCCCGGAAATGGTGCGCCGGGCGATCATCTTGCGCAGCGCCAGACAGGCGGTCAAGGAGATGCGGCCAGGCGTCGACAACGAATTGCAGAAGCTGCTGCAGCGCAAGCCGCCGGAGTTCGGCATTCGCCTTGCCGACGACCAGAGCAAGGTCCGCGATGGTTATGTCGCCGTCGAGATATCAGGTGCCAAGGAAGCCGGGACCGATGTCGCCGGCTTCTCGATCCTGTCGAACAGCCGCAATGTCGGCGACGTCACCGCCCGCTCGGTGGACGGCAACAGCGCCATCGTCGAGGTACCGGTCGAGAATGGCCAGAACACCATCCGCATCACCGGCACCAACGAATATGGCTATCTGACCGAACGCAGCGTGACGGCGCTGGCAAGGAAAACCGAGAAGGCCGAGGCCAAGGGCAAGCTCTATGTCGCGGTCATCGGTGTCGACAAATATCCGTTCCTGACCGACGCCTGTTCCGGCCACGCCTGTGACCTGCGTTACCCCGTCGACGACGCCACCGAGTTCCTCAAGGTGATTGCACAGAAATCGGCGCCGCTGTTCTCCTCGATGGAATCGCTGGTGCTGGTCAACCGCGAGGCGCTCGACGAGGCCCCCGACAAGGCCAAACAGACCTACACTATCGCCAGTGCCGACGGCGTCATGGAGCCTGACTCGCACACGATCGACGACCAGCTCGCCGATTTCCTCGACAGACCGGGCGAGCACGACACCACCATCATCTTCGTCGCCGGCCACGGCATCAACATCGACGAGGACTACTATTTCATTCCGACCGATGGCCGCAAACAGGATGCCGAGCGCTGGAAGCGCTCCTCCCTTGTCGACTGGTCGGACATCCAGAAATCGGTCGAGCGGGCCAAGGGCATGCGCTTCATGCTGCTCGACACCTGCCACGCCGCCAACGCCTTCAATCCGCGCCTGGAAAAGGATGCGCAGGACGCGCGCATCGTCGTGTTTTCCGCCACCGCCGCCAACAACACCGCCGCCGAACTGCCGGAACTCGGCCACGGCGTCTTCACCTATTCGATCCTCGAAGGCCTGCGCGGAAAAGCCAGGACCTCAGATGGCGGCGTCACGCTGTTCGGGCTTGCCGATTTCATTTCGCGCGAAGTGGTGCGGCTGACGTCGTCGCGGCAAAAGCCGTTCTACTATGTCGGCGGCGTGGAGAACATCGTCCTGGCCGAGCCATGATCGCCCGCCTGCTGACGATCGCCGTCTTTTCCTTGATCGTTAGCGGCGCGGCATACGCCGCATCTGTCGCCTGTCCCTCCGGCACTGAAAACTTCCCGCCCTTCTACGACGACGCCACGCTGTTCAAGGATGCCATCGCCAGCGTTGCCAATGTCGAGCCCTCCAATCAGCGCTTGACCGGCATCACGGTGCCGCATCATCTGCTGGCCGCCGACCTGGTGGCGCTGGGGTTCCGGGCAGCGTCCGGCTTCCGCTACAAGCGCATCGTCATCCTGTCGCCAGACCATTTCCACAAGACGCACAAACTGTACGCAACGACGCTGCGTGGTTTCGATACCGTGCTTGGCCCGGCCGCCGCCGACACTAACGCCGTGCGCCTTCTGGAAACAAACAGCGACATGGTCGAGGAGTCCTGCCTGTTCGACAAGGAGCATGGCGTGCGCGCCATGCTGCCTTTCTTGCACCACTATTTCCCCGAGGCGAAAATCCTGCCCGTCGCGATGTCGGTCAAGGCGCGGCGTGGCGACTGGGACAGGCTGGCCGAGGCTCTGAAGCCAATTGTCGACCAGGACACGCTGATCGTCGAATCGACCGACTTCTCGCACTATCTGCCGCAGCACGATGCACGCCGCTTCGACCAGCAGACGCTGAACATGCTGGCCGCCGGGTCGCTCGACGGCATCGCCGCGCTGCGCCAGCCTGATCATGCCGATTCCGTCGGCGCGCTTTATATCCAGACCAGGCTGCAGCGCGAATTGTTCGGCGCCCAGCCGCTCGTCGTCGCCAACGAGAATTCGCAGGAACATACGTCGGACTATGTCGAGCGGACCACCAGCTATGTGGTGGCGCTGTTCGGCGCCTTCGGTCCCGGCTTCAACAACCCGGCACGGCCGAAGGACCGGATCTACTATCTCGCCGGGGACGTGAATTTCGGCCGCGCCATGAAGAAGATCCTGCTACGCGACGGTGTTGCCGACCGGATCGTCGACAGCGTGCTGGCCCTGACCGGATCACGGCCGCTGATCGTCAATCTCGAAGGCGTGGTCCTGCCCAACGTGCCGGAAGCGATCGACGACATGACGCTGGCAATGCCGGAAGGCCTAGCCATCGACATGCTGAAGAGGCTGCATGTCGCCGGTGTCGGCCTTGCCAACAATCACGCTTATGATCTCGGCCCGTCAGGCTATGCGGAGACGCTGCGCGCCCTGGGCGAAGCCGGTATCCCGCATTTCGGCCAGGGTGACACGCTGGCGCTTGCCGATCTCGACCTTGTCGGCCTGACCGACATCGACACCAACGGCTCGAAGAACACCGACCTGCTCACCCCTGCCTTGCTCGACCGGCTGCTGCACGAGAACGCCGAGCGACCGGTGGTCGCCTTCGTCCACTGGGGCCGCGAATACAAGACCGAACCATCGGCGCGCGAAGACATGCTTGCCGACCAGATGCGGCTGCGTGGCGTATCAGTCGTCGCCGGCGACCATCCGCATGTGTCGAGCGAAGCGATCGTCCCGCTTGCCGGCGGTGACGTGGCGGAAGTCTATTCGCTCGGCAATTTCCTGTTCGACCAAAGTGCGGAACGGTCATCAGGATCGATGCTGGAACTGCGCGTCTTCGCCCAGGGGACGATCTTCGCCCGGCTCATTCCGTTGCCCAACTATTTCGAGATGGGCCGGAAATAGTTACCCTTTGCGGTCCGGCCAAATCTCAACACACCCTAGCCGCAACCCGCCATCTCCCGCGGCAGATAGCAGACCGCCGGTTCGGTCCTGGTTTCGAACAGCGACTGCTTCGGCCGGAAATAGAAGAAAGTCACCGGCTTGCTTTCGCGCACGCTGCCGTCGGCGAAATGCGCGGCGATGCTGAAGCGGTGGATCGACGACATCGATGACCACATCTTCAGCCGCGCCGTGTAGGCGCTGACATTCTTGTTGCCACGCACCGGCATGGCGATCGTATAGTCGTGCTTGCCGATCGGGAACTCGATGTTCTGGTAACGCATCGCTTCGGGAGTACCACCCCCGCCATCGCCGCATTCGGCCATCGATTCCGGCGTCTCGAAAACCGCCATGGTCACGGAGGTGCGGAACGGCTCGCTCTGCTGGTAGACATGACCTTCGTCATCCGCCCAGGAATAATCGAACTTGCCGATCGCATTCAGTGTCATCGCCTGTTGCATATTGCCGAGATAGTCGGCGACCTCGCCGAACTTGATCTTGTTGGTCAGCTGGCTGCGGCAGACATTGAGACTGTCCACCGAAGGACAGGGAAAGCGCCCAGTCTCCAGGCTGGCAGTGTCGACCCCGGCCTCGGTAAGCACGCTCTTGATCGATACATCGACGCCCTCGCCGAAACTGCCGATGTCCTTGCTGAACATGCGGCTCGGGTCGCCGGTCGGGTTGCCTTCCTCGTCTACCGCTGTGAACTGGATCGACATCTTCATGTCCTTGGCGTCGCCCCAGCCATTGTTGATGACCGAGAAATCCGGCCGGAAGCCGACGCAGCCAAAATGCTCCGATATCGACAGCATCGGCTTGCGGTAGGCGTCGCTGGCGGCAACCTTCATTTCAAGGCTGTCGAGCTTGACCCTGGATTGGTCTGATGTCTTCAGATCGACCTCGGCGAAGGCCGGCGTGTCCTCCCAGTCCGTGCTGCCATAGACATTGTTGGTGGTGACCTGTCCGATGCCGTTCCAGCTGTCATTGTACTCATCCGACAGCGGATAGATCGCGATGTCCTCGTCGCGCACCAGATGCTGGTACTGCGTGTCGGACTGCTGGGTCATGCGCTGGTCGACGACGACGCCGATCTCGACCTTGTCGGCATCGCCACCACCGGCCTGCGCCTTCAGCAGCCCGCCAACCCTGGCATCGGCCAGCACGTCGGGACGCGAGCCGCCGACCTCCTTGCCCATCACCCACTGCGACTCGTAAACCGTGCCGCCGGCTAGCCGGGTACGACCCTTGCCGTTCTTCAGGCCCTCGACGAATGAGCCTACGAATATTTCACCAGTGGTCGACAGCAGCCGACCCTCGCCATTCGGGATGCCGTTGACGAACCGACCCTCATAGCGGTTGCCATCGGCATCGACATGGGTACCGGTTCCATCAAGCACGCCGGCGAGCCAGTGCCCATCGAAAACCTCGCCCGAACGCAGCTCCAACCGGCCTTGCCCGTCGGGCCGGCCATTCCTGACCTCACCGAAGTAGCTGGAATAGATGGTCTTCGGATCGTAGTTCGCCGAGCCGCGCACACGCCAGACCAGCCGGCCCTTGCCGTCGATGGTGCCGTCCTCGGCGATCGTCCGGTCGGGCGACTGGCCCGCCGCCGGCTCCCAGACGAAGTCGAGATTCCTTTCCGGATGGAAGTCCCATACCCGGACCGTCTTGCGCAGCACCGAGCGCGTCTCTGCCTGGTAGAGTATCTGCACCCGTTCCGCCCACGCACCGCCGGCAGGTACGGCGGCCGGATCGGCGAAGGCTGGTGAAAGCATCAGCGCGGCCAGCATCGATGCGGCCGCGATCCCCAACACTGCCCTTGCCCGCGTCATCCCTTGAGCCCCTTCGGATGCCAACCCCTTGGCCGGTAAAGCGTAGTCGGCGGGCCAGCCTCATGCAAGAGACGCAGCAAAGGAAGCGCTGGTATGAAAAAGGCGGCGGAACTGATCCGCCGCCCTTGTCTCCGCTGCGAATGCGCAAGGCCTATTTATACAGGCTGTTGATCCACTGGACGTTGGCGGCGTTCAGGCGCACGGCCGTATTCGCTTCCGGGCTTTCCGCCACGTTGACGCCAGTGATGATGCGCTGCTTGGAGTTGTTGTCGTAGGCATAGACCGAACTGCCACTCGATCCCGGGAACGTATCGCAGTCATACTGGAAATACTCCGGAGCGATGTTCTCGGCATGAACCTCGCAATTCGCTTTCCACATCGTGCCCATCGGCTTGTCACCGGGATAGCCGATCAGGTTGGCGGTAAAGTCGCCAAGATCGTCATAATTGGCATAGCCCAGCCAGCCGAGGTTGGTGCCGACATCTTCCTTCAGCGTTATGATGCCGAGATCCCACGGGATGACCGAACCATAATAGCCCTGGTAGTTGTCGATGAAACCTTGCAGCACATAGGCGCTTTCATAGGTAAAGGCGCCGAACGGCGCGTCATCGGCGGTGCTGCCATTGAGGCCTGGAACGAACAGATATTCGGAGAGCCAGTCCTTGTCCTCATGGCTGTAGAGGCAGTGCGCCGCGGTGAGCACCGTGCGGGGGCCGATCAGCGTTGCCGAGCAGCTGCCGTAGCTGCCCGTCTTCGCCGATTTGGCTTCGAGATAGCCGATCGCCGAGAACGGATAGGTCTTGGTGTTCCTGACCTGCTCGCGATCGTCGGTGCCGAAAACCTGACGGCCGGCTTCCCCTTCGCCGAGCCCCGGATCCTCGGTCTTGCGCGGACCACCTTCAGCTCCATTGGCCGGCGCATTCAGTTCCTTGATAATAAGATCCCGCAGCGCTTCGCTCGGTTCGATCTTGATCTCCTTGCCATCGGCGGAACGTCCGACGATGCCATAGGATTTGACAGCCGTTGCCTCGTCGGCAAGCGGCGCAGCGCGGCTGTCTTCGTCAGTCAGCTTCGGCGGCGCGATTGGTTTTGCCCGCCCGGGCTTGTAGTCGCCTGCAGTCGCGTCCCGCATACTTTCGCCGTTGCCGGCACTGGCGGAGCCAGGGTCGGCGGCGAATACAGGGGCCGTCCACATTGCCGTGGAAAGCAATGCGGACGCAATGAGTGCGTTTGTCAGTTTTGTCATGGTGAGACTCTCCCAAAAGTCAGCAAGGACTGGATCAAAATACAGAAATATTGTCGAGATCGTGGTGACGCCGATAAATGAGTTTCCCCGCCGGCGTTCGGCCCGATCGTTGTTCTGCACGGTCATTTGAAGGCCCCCGCCAAAAAACGCCCGCGGCGATATACTGCCTAAAATAATCCAACATTGGCAATGACAAATCACTTCCACGTAGCCCGTGGGGGGCTATAGGGTTGTGCGGGTTCTGCTCGCGGGCACGGTTAGCAAAAGTGGGATTCGGTTTTGTGACCGATCGCGCGCCAATTGAACGTGGCACGCGTCCGGATCTCGAAACCGGCACCGCCTCATTGCATCATGTCCCGGCATCGGCCTGCACGGGAAAATGGTCTCAGGAGGTTTCAGGTGCACATCACAAGTCGGTTCGGGCCAATCGTTGCCGCTTCGCTGCTTGGCATCGCCGCTGCCGTTATGTCAATCAACACCAGCCAGGCGGATGACATCGCCAGGCCCGAAGCGGCGGTCTCGCCGATGAAACGCGTCGCGGATGCCAGGGCCAAGGCTGCCGCGGAGAATCCCGAAGGCACCGATCGCGTCTATGGTGGCAACCAGGCCGAAAAGGGCGCCTACCCGTTCCAGGTCGCGCTGCTTACCACCGACAGGCTGGACGAGAACCCGGCCTCACAGGCCAATGCACAATTCTGCGGCGGCAGCCTGATCGCGCCGCAATGGGTGCTGACCGCGGCGCACTGCCTCAACGACAAGGGCCAGCCGATTTCGCCAGACTCCGTCACCGTGCTGACCGGCGCCACCGATCTGAGCGAGGGCAAGCGCCACAAGGTGGTGGAGGTCATCGTCAACGAAGGCTACAGCGAGCAGACGCTCGACAACGATCTCGGCCTGCTCCGGCTTGCCGAGCCGGCCGAAGCGCCGACCATCAAGCTTACCCACGAGGCTACCCCCGATACCGGCAAGACGACCGTCACCGGCTGGGGCAAGATGCAGGACGGGACCTTTCCCACCACACTGATGGTTGCCGACCTGGACCTCCAGCCGAACAGCGCCTGCAACAGCGGCATCAAGGCCATCTACGCGCATGATCTGAAGGCAGCACTGGGCGATCTGTCCCATCGCATGCGCTACTCGGAAAAGGGCATCGAAGCCGCCGCCAACGCGATCGCCGCCGACATGACCGACCCGCTGACCAACAACATGATCTGCGCCGGCACCACCAGCGGCGTGCGCGACGCCTGCAATGGCGACAGCGGCGGCCCGCTGTTCATGACCGGCGCCGACGGCCCGGTCCAGGTCGGCGTCGTCAGCTGGGGCGAAGGCCCGGCGGACGGAAGTGCTGCCTGCGGCCACAAGGACGCCTATGGCATCTACACGCGGCTGGCCAACTACAGCGGCTGGATCGAGGCGAAGATGAAGACCCCTGCGCCCGCGCCGGAAAAGCCCAAGGTCGGACTTGGCACCGCCCAGAAGCCGGCGACGCCCTGACATATGGCCATCTCGCTTTTGCACGAAAAACGGCGGGAGGGGTTCCCGCCGTTTCTAGTTCGCCGGCCTGTAAAGCAAGCCTATTTCCTCGGCGGGCCTTTGCGTTCGGCCGAAGCAGCCCACAGATTGATGTCGGACTCACGTGCGTAGGTATCGATCTCGGCCAGTTCGGCATCGCTGAAGTCGAGCACCTTGAGCGCGCCGAAGCAGTCCTCGACCTGCTCCGGCCGGCTGGCGCCGATCAGCGCTGAGGTCACCTTGCCCTTGCGCAGCACCCAGGCCAGCGCCATCTGCGCCAGCGTCTGGCCGCGCTTGCCGGCAATGGCGTCGAGCGCCTTGATGTTGGCGATGGTCCTGTCATTGATGAACGCCGTCTTAAGCGACTTGCCCTGGGAGGCGCGGCTGCCTTGCGGGATGCCGCCGAGATATTTGTCGGTCAGCATGCCTTGCGCCAGCGGCGAGAACACGATGGAGCCGACGCCGAGCCCTTCAAGCGTATCGAGCAGGCCGTCCTCCTCGACCCAGCGGTTCAGCATCGAATAGCTCGGCTGGTGGATGACACAGGGCGTGCCGAGTTGCTTCAGGATATCGGCGGCCTCGCGGGTGCGTTGCGAATTGTAGGACGAGATGCCGGCATAGAGCGCCTTGCCCGAGCGCACGGCATGATCGAGCGCTCCCATGGTTTCTTCCAGCGGCGTATCGGGATCGAAGCGGTGCGAATAGAAGATATCGACATAGTCGAGCCCCATCCGCTTCAGGCTCTGGTCGAGGCTGGCCAGCATATATTTGCGTCCGCCCCATTCGCCATAAGGGCCGGCCCACATCTCGTAGCCAGCCTTGGTCGAGATGATCATCTCATCGCGATAGCCGGCGAAATCGGTGCGCAGGATTTCGCCGAAAGCGGTCTCTGCCGAACCGGGCGGCGGACCGTAATTGTTGGCGAGGTCGAAATGCGTGATGCCGAGGTCGAAGGCCTTGCGGGCGATCGCCTGCTTGGTCTTGTGCGGCGTATCATTGCCAAAATTGTGCCACAGCCCAAGCGAGATCGCCGGCAGCTTCAGGCCAGAGCGACCACAACGGTTGTAGACCATGTTCTCGTAGCGGTTTTCTGCGGGGGTGTAGGGCATGGGAAATCCTCAGATGGAAGCGAGCCCGTCGGCTGCCACCGCGACAACGCGGCGAGTCGGCTCAGCCCCTCTCCCTTACCCTCTCCCCGCAGGAACGGGGAGAGGGAGGCGGCGCGTGGCCTATTTCTTCTTTGCCAGGAGCTCCTTGGCTTCCTTGACGCCAAGTGCAGTTGGCCGCTCGCATGTCGTCTGCATGGCGACGAACTTGCCGGTCTCGCCGGAGCGCAGCAGGCCGGTCATCACGTCGACGGCATGCAGCGCCAGTTCCATCGAGCAGCGGTGCGGCCGGCCCTCGGTAATCGCGAGCGCCATGTCGGCGAGGCCGGCGGTGCGGTAGTTGGCCATCATGCCTTGCGAATGCATCTCGTTGGGCACGCCGAACGGATGCTTCCATTTCGGCAGCTTCTTGACCGGCTTGCTGTCCTCGGTGAAGCGCACATCGCCACCGAAGAAGTTCGGATCCGGCACAAACACCGTGCCAGCCTCGCCATAGAGTTCCATCGGCGCATGGCCGTGGGCCCAGACATCCCAGCTTGTGTTCAGCGTCACCACGGCGCCGTTCTCGAATTCCAGCAGGCCATGGATAGTCGTCGGCGTGTTGACCGGGATCTTTTCACCCGCGCGCGGCTTTGAACTGATGGTGCGCTCCTTGGCCGGCGTCGTCGCAAAGGCCGCGACCTGTTTCACCGGTCCGATCAGCTGGATCAGATTGGTGATGTAATACGGTCCGATATCGAGCACCGGTCCCGCGCCAGGCTGGAAGAAGAAGTCGGGATTGGGGTGCCAGTGCTCCATGCCGTGGCCCATGACGTGGCACGTGCCGCTGGTGATCTTGCCGAGTTTTCCCTCGTCGATCAGCTCGCGGACCAGCTGATGCGCGCCGCCGAGGAAGGTGTCGGGCGCCGAGCCGATGCGCAGCCCCTTCTTCTCCGCACGCGCCTTGAGGTCCTGGCCTTCCTTGACCGACAGTACGAAGGGCTTTTCCGAATAGACGTGCTTGCCGGCGTCGAGCACTTGCTTCGACACCTCGTAATGCACCGCCGGGATGGTCAGGTTGACGATGATGTCGATGTCGTCGGCCTTCAACAATCCGTCGACTGTTTCGGCGCGCAGCTTGAACTCCTTTGCCCGCGCCCTGGCGGCATCCATGTTGATGTCGGCGCAGGCGCGCATCTCGATGCCGCGAAACAGCGGCGCCAGCGAGAAATACGCTTTCGAGATGTTGCCGCAGCCGATGACGCCGATACCCAGTTTCTTTGCCATGCTGATTGTTCCTAGTAGTTTTTTACGGTTGCGATCGAACGGCGGGCGAAGCGCTCGATGTCGTTCGGGTTGTCCTGTTCCATGACAAAGTACTTGGCGGCGCTCTTGGCGCGCAGCACCTTGATCAGGCCTGCCCAGTCGATGGTGCCGTGGCCGACATCCGACCAGCCATCCTCGTCCAGCCCCTCGCCGGGCTTGGCGATGTCCTTGACGTGAACGGCGCCGATGCGCTTGCCGTGTTTCTCGATCCAGGGCAGCGGATCGTCGCCGCCGCGCACCACCCAGGCGACGTCCATCTCCCAGCCGATGTCAGGCGCGGAGGACAGGATATGGTCCTGCGGCACCGATCCGTCGGCAAGTTTCTTGAACTCGAAATCATGGTTGTGCCAGGCAAAGCCGTAGCCGGCCTTTTTCGCGGTGGCGCCGACCTTGGCCAAGCGTTCGCCAAAGCCGCGCCAGCCGGCGACGTCGGATGGCCGCTGGTCAGGCATCAGAAAGGGACAGATGAGCAGCGTGATGCCAAGCGCGTCGGCGGTTTTGCGCACGCCGTCGAAATCCTTCTCGAGCGCATCGATCGAGAAATGTCCGGTCGGCATGGCGAGGCCATTCTTGTCGAGTTCGGCGCGGAAGGCCTTGGGATCGTCATAGACGCCGCCGAAGCCTTCAACCTCGGTGTAGCCGAGCTTGCCGAGCGTGTTGAGCACGCCTTCCCAGGGCTGGAAATTGCGGGCGCTGTACAGTTGGAATGACCAGTTCATCGTCTCTGTCCGTTCTGCTTGGGGATGGTGGGTCTTGGGGCTACATGCGGTTGCCGGATTGGCTGTCGAACAGCGAGGCGCGGGCGGGATCGAAGCCGATCCGGATTGGCTCGCCATTGCGCAGCGTCTTTTCCGCCTCGACGCGGAAGGAGAAATTGTGGCCGCCGAGCTTCGTCCACACCAGCGTGTCGGAGCCCATCGGCTCGACGATCTCGACGGCGGCATCGGTGGCAAAGGGCATGGTGTTCGCGGCCTCGCCAAAGGCGACGTGCTCGGGTCGGATACCGAAAACGCAAGGCCCGCCGCCGTTGCCCGCCGCGTCGAAAGCATAGCGGTCGAGCGGTATCGAGACATCTCCGGTCTTGAAAGCAGTGCCTGCCGACACCTGCCCGTCGATGAAATTCATCGCCGGCGAGCCGAGGAAGCCAGCGACGAAGCGGTTGACCGGGCGGTTGTAGATGGTCTGCGGCGCATCGAGTTGCTGGATGACGCCGCCTTTCATGACTGCAATACGGTCGGCCAGCGTCATCGCTTCGATCTGGTCGTGGGTGACATAGATCATCGTGTTCTGCAGCTTGCGGTGCAGCAGCTTTATCTCGACACGCAGCTCGGCGCGCAGCTTGGCGTCGAGATTGGAGAGCGGCTCGTCGAACAGAAACACGTCGACATCGCGCACCAGCGCGCGCCCGATCGCCACGCGCTGGCGCTGGCCGCCGGAGAGCGCCGCCGGCTTGCGTTGCAGCAGCGGCTCGATCTGCAGGATTTCGGCGGCCCGCGCGATTCGCTTGGCGATCTCGTCCTTCGGTGTGCCGGCGACGCGCAGGCCGAAGGACAGGTTCTTCTCCACTGTCATCTGCGGATAGAGCGCATAAGACTGGAACACCATACCGATGCCGCGGTCCTTGGGCTCTTCCCAGGTGACGTTCTTGCCCTTGATGAAGATGCGGCCTTCCGAGACGTCGAGCAGGCCGGCGATGCAGTTGAGCAAGGTCGACTTGCCGCAGCCGGAGGGCCCGAGCAGCACTATGAATTCGCCATTGGCGACATCGAGATTGAGCGTCTCCAGGACGGTCACCGCACCGAAATTCAGCGACAGGTCCTGGATCGAAACGCTGGTGCCGTTGGCTGCCGTCATCGCCATCACCCTTTCACCGCGCCGGCGGCGATGCCGCGGACGAAAAGCTTGCCGGAAATGAAATAGACGATAAGCGGCACAAGCCCGGTCAGGATAGTGGCGGCCATGTTGACGTTGTACTCCTTCACGCCTTGCACCGAGTTGACGATGTTGTTGAGCTGCACCGTCATCGGATAGGTGTCGGGGCGGGTGTAGACGACGCCGAACAGGAAGTCGTTCCAGATACCCGTCACCTGCAGGATGATGGCGACGACGAAGATCGGCAGCGACATCGGCAGCATGATGCGCAGGAAGATGCCCCAGAAGCCGGCGCCGTCGACGCGCGCCGCCCTGAACAGCTCTTCGGGCATGGAGGAAAAATAGTTGCGGAACAGCAACGTCAGGATCGGCATGCCGAAAATGGAATGGACGATCACCAGCCCGCTGAGGCTACCGTAGAGGCCGATCTCGCGCAGGATGATGACAATCGGATAGATCATCACCTGGTAGGGAATGAAGGCTCCGACGATCAGGATAATGAAAAAGGTGTCGGCCCCCTTGAAGCGCCAATTGGCCAGCGCGTAGCCGTTCACCGAGGCAATGGCGATCGACAGCAGCACCGACGGCACGGTGATGCGCACCGAATTCCAGAAGCCGCGCGAAAGCCCGTCGCAGTTTAATCCGGTGCAGGCCGTCGACCAGGCCTTGACCCACGGCTCGAAGGTGATTTCGAGGGGCGGGGAGAAGATGTTCCCAAGCCGGATTTCCGGCATGCCCTTGAGCGAAGTGACGACCATCACGTAGAGCGGCAACAGGTAGTAGGCCGCGATGACAAAGAGTGTGCCGTAGAGGAAGATGTTGCGGCGCGAAAACATGCGGCGGGGTTTCGGGCCGTAGGGTCCGGCGATGTCCTGGCTGGCGGCAGCGATTGCTGGAGCAGCGGTGTTTGCCATACTCATTTGCGCCGCCCGAATTCGAGATAGGCCCATGGCACGATGACGATCACCACCGAGAGCAGCATCATGGTCGAGGCGGCGAAACCCTGGCCGAGATTCTGGGCGAAGAACATGTAGTCATACACGTACTTGGCCGGCACCTCGGAGGCGATGCCCGGGCCGCCGCTGGTCTGGGCCACGACGAGATCATAGACCTTGACGATACCGGAGGCGATGATGACGAGCGTGGTGATGAAGACCGGCCTCATCATCGGGATGACGATGAACAGATAGGTCTTCCACATCGGTATCCCGTCCACCCGCGCGGCCTTCCAGATGTCCTCGTCGATGCCGCGCAGGCCGGCCAGCATCAGGCACATGATGAGCCCGGTGCCCTGCCACAGTGCCGCGATCGATATGCCGTAGATGACGATGCTGGAATTGTAGAGCGGGTCGAAGCTGAAGCTGTCCCAACCCAGCCCCCGCACCACATGCTGGATGCCGAAATCCGGATTGAGCAGCCACTGCCAGACAAGGCCGGTGACGATAAAAGAGAGCGCAAAGGGATAGAGGAAGATGGTCCGGAACGTGTCCTCGAAGCGTATCTTCTGGTCGAGCAGCGCGGCAAGGAGGAAGCCGATGACCAATGAAAAAACCAGCGAGATGGCGCCGTAGATCAGAAGGTTCTCGATCGAGATCAGCCAGCGCGGCGTCACCCACAACCTGTAATACTGGTCGAGCCCGACGAAATTCAGCCGCGGCAAGAGCTTCGAATTGGTGAAGGAATAGAGCACCGTCCAAAGCGTGCCGCCGACGAAAACCACCCCTGCGGTGAGGATCATCGGGATCGAGGCGACCTTCGCATTGAGGTTGCGGAACAGCGGGTTGGGGCGTTCGCTCTTGCTCATCTCGTCAGCCGGCTGGGTAAGGGCGGTGCGGTCCCGGCCTTGCGTTCGCAAGGCCGGGACCGAGGTGGGTTGGCTCCAACGTCAGTCTGCCGACGCGATGAGGTCGGCGAAGCGCTTCTGCGCGTCTTCCACTGTCAGCTCCGGCTTGGCGAAGAATTCGGAGAAAAGATCTTCCTTCTGCTTCTGGGTGTCCTGCGAGAGCAACTGGTCCGTCCACGGTATGACGGCGCCCTTGGCGAGGATGGCGAGGCCCTTCTTCATGCAGTCGTTCGCCGCATTGACATCCACATCGCCACGCACCGGCAGCGAGCCCTTCTTCAGGTTGAAGGCGACCTGCGTCTTGGGATCGAGCAGCGTCTCGGCCAGCACCTCCTGCGCCTTGGCCTTGTCGGCATCCTTGAGCAGCGGGAAGTAGAAGGCGTCGCCGCCAGTGGCGATGACTTCGTTCAGCCCAAGGCCCGGCAGGCAGGTATAATCCTTGCCGGCGGTCTTGCCGGCAACCTGAAACTCGCCTTGCGCCCAGTCACCCATGATCTGGCCACCGGCCTTGCCGGTAATGACCATGTTGGTGGCCTGGTTCCAGTCCTGCACATTGGTGTTCTTTGCCATCTTGCGGGCATCGTCCGCAGCCTTGAAAACCTTGGCGACTTCGGGTCCGGCGGCGAATTTGGCGTCCTTGTCCTTGTAGACCTTGAGGAAGGCATCCGAGCCGCCAACCGCGGCAAGCAGCACATCGAAGGCGCCGGAGGATTGCCATGCCTGCCCGCCGACGGCGAGCGGGACGATACCTACCTTCTCCAGCGCGGGGGCGGCGGCCACGAATTCATTCCAATTCTTCGGCACCGGCACGCCGGCCTTCTCGAAAGCCTCGTTCGACAGCCATAGCCACTGCCAGGAATGGATGTTGACGGGCACGCAATAAATCTTGCCGTCGATGGTGCAGCTGTCGAGCAGGCTCTTCGGTCGTACGATCTCGGTCCACTTGCCCTTGGTGGCGACGTCGGTGAGGTCGCGCATCAGGCCGGCCTGCACCAGCTCTTCCGCCTGGCGGCCGTGGTTGAACTGGGTGGCGCCCATCGGATCGCCGCCGGTGATGCGGCTGATCATGATCGGCCGCGCCGTGCCGCCGGAACCGGCGATGGCGCCATCCACCCAGTGATTGCCGGTTGCGTCGAAAGCCTTGGCGAGTTCCGCGACCGCCGCCGCCTCGCCACCCGAAGTCCACCAATGGGTGACTTCCAGATCGGTCGCGGCGGCCGGACCGGCGAACTGCAGGGCAGCCGTCGCGGCCAGCGCAGCGGTCAAAAGTTTATATCGCATTTCGGTTCCTCCCAGAATCTGAAACGTTACAGATTTTCGATACGGCAATTGCGTGGGCTGCGCAACCCCATGAACGAAACGAGCTCGACATTTTTTCGGGCCGCGAACAAATTCGCGCGAACGGCAATCACTATGTGCACCGCAACATGCTCGCTGCAGTGCAAAACGCCGGAATGGCGCGTGAAATCCGGGAAGGAGCGTGATTTCTTCTGGAATCCCAATGGGTTTCGCACAGGAGCCGTCCCTTCGCGACAGGCGGTCGGCACCTCGATATTGGCAATCTGTAACGTTTCAGTATATCTAGATTCTACCAGGGCTGGAGCGCATGTCGTATCGCAGGGGCAGTGATTGCGGACCTGCACGGCGGCTGCTATGCGCCTGACGGGCGGGACGAATGGACAAACAGCGCAGGGACAAGAAGGAAGGGGCCTCGGCGCAGGGGCGACCGACGCTGAAGACGCTTGCCTTCATGACAGGGCTCGGCGTCACCACCGTGTCGCGCGCCTTGAAGGATGCTCCGGAAATCGGCGCCGAAACCCGGCGACGCGTGCAACTGGTGGCCAAGCAGATCGGTTACCGGCCGAACCGGGCCGGCGTGCGCCTGCGCACCGGTAGGACCAACGTCATCAGCCTCGTGCTCAACACCGATCGCGAGATCATGAGCTTCGTTTCGGACATCATCTATGGCGTTTCGGAAGTGCTTGCCGAAACGCCCTATCATCTGATCGTCACGCCCTATTCCCGCTCCCAGGACCCGATGGAGCCAATCCGCTATCTCGTCGAGACTGGTTCTGCCGACGGCGTCATCATCTCACGCACCCAACCGAACGATCCGCGCGCCCGCTACATGCTGGAGCACGGCATGCCTTTTGCCACGCATGGCCGCACTGACATGGGTGTCGTCCACCCCTACCACGACTTCGACAACCATGCTTTCGCGATCGAGGCCGTGCGCCGGTTGGCGAGCATGGGCCGGCGCAAGCTCGCGCTTCTGTCACCGCCGCCCGGGCTGACCTATTACAGCCACACGCTGAACGGGTTTGCCGATGCGCTGAGCGAGGTCGGCGCCAGCGAAATCCCGTTCAACACCGTTTCGATCGATCATTCGATCGAGCAGATAAGGAGCCGGACCGCACAACTGATGCGCCGTGAAAACCGGCCGGACGGTTTTGTCAGCAGCGCCGCCGCCGCGACACTCGCTATCGTCGCCGGCATCGAGGATGCCGGCCTCAAGCTCGGCCGCGACGTCGATGTGGTGTCCAAGCAGTCATCGGACCTCCTGCACCTGTTCCGGCCGGAACTGCTCGTCGTCAACGAGAACTTCCGGCTGGCGGGCTCCGAACTCGCACGCTCCGTGCTCGGTTGGATCGGCGGCGCCGCGCCCGGCTCGCTGCAGTCGCTCAGCTTGCCAGGCGAGGTGCTGGCCTATCGGCATCCGGCCGGCTGATTTGGTCCGATGCCCTGATCAGCCAGCCGCGACGCTGCCCCAAGGACCATGGAAAGCGCCCGGCCCGTCGATGCGCTCGAAGCCATGCGCGCCGAAGAAATCACGCTGCGCCTGGATCAGGTTGGAGGTGCCGCGGCCCTGGCGGTAGCTGTCGAAATAGGCAAGTGCCGAAGACAGTGCCGGCACCGGTGCACCGGCCTCGGATGCTCTTGCCACGACGCGCCGCAGCGACGGATGCGCTTCCTGCATCATGGCGATGAAGGCTGGGGCCATCAAGAGATTGGTCGAAGCGCTGCCCTTGCCGAAGGCCTCGGCCATGGTGTCGAGCAGTTGCGAACGAATGATGCAGCCGGCTCGCCAGATCTTGGCGATGGTTGGCATCGGCAGGTTCCAGTTGAACTCCTTCGATGCGCCGCTCATAACCGCGAAACCCTGCGCATAGGCGGCGATCTTGCCGGCGAACAGCGCCAGTTCGAGGTCTTTCAGCAGCGCGTCCTTGTCGCCCGAAATCTTCGCCACGCCGACATTGCCATAGGCTTTTTCCGCCGCCAGCCGCTCGTCCTTGATCGACGACAGAACGCGTGCCGCCACCGCCGCCTCGATCGCCGTCGCCGGAATGCCGAGTTGCTGCGCCTCGATAACCGACCATTTGCCGGTGCCTTTCTGGCCGGCGCGGTCGAGGATGATGTCGACCACCGGCTTGCCGGTCTTCGGATCGTCGGCGGCCAGCACCTTGGCGGTGATTTCGATCAGGTAGGAGTTGAGCCGGCCTTTGTTCCAGTTGGAAAACACCGTGCCGATCTCCTTCGGCCCCATGCCGAGTCCGTCGCGCAGGATGCCGTAGATTTCGGCGATCATTTGCATGTCGGCATATTCGATGCCGTTGTGGATGGTCTTGACGAAATGCCCGGCGCCGTCGGTGCCGAGCCATGCCGCGCAGGGTTCGTCCTTGAACTTGGCGGAAATGGCGGTCAGCACTTTCTCGACGCGCTTCCAGCTCTCTTCGGTGCCGCCGACCATGATCGACGGTCCGTGGCGCGCGCCCTCCTCGCCGCCGGAAACGCCCATGCCGATAAAGGTGAGGCCTGAACCGGAAAGTTCGGAGAAGCGCCGCATCGTGTCGCGGAAATTGGCGTTGCCGGCGTCGATGACGATGTCGTTGGCCGACAGCACGCCACGCAAGGCCGCGATCTGCTCGTCGACCGGCTTGCCGGCCAGCACCATGATGATGATCGGGCGCGGCGGCCGGATCGCCGCGGCGAGCTCTTCCAGGCTGTAGCAGGGCACCACCATGTCCTTGAGCGCGCCGGCATTTTCGACGAAAGCGTCGGTGCGTGCCCTGGTGCGGTTGAAGACGGCGATGCGGTGGCCGTGCTCGGCGATGTTGAGCGCCAGGTTGGAGCCCATCGTGCCAAGGCCGATCAGGCCGATTTCGGCTTTTTCCATCGTTTCTTCCCTGCTTTCGGATCTTGTTGGTTCGAGCTCGCGATTTGCGCGGATGCCCACTATCGGCGAGATGATTGACGGGCCTTTCGGGTCACGTCAACCGCCTCGCCGAATTGTGTTGCCCGGATTGTCGGGCCGGCTCGTGCCGGCGCCTGGCAGTCCGGTCTTACGGCCTGATGTCGATTGGCGCTTCGATCTTCACCATCTCGAAGTCCGAAACCAGGATGTCGATGCGGACCGTCCACTTGCCGGGAACCGGGATGACGAGGTTGTCGACACGCCAGCTGCCGTCGCCGGGCTTGGTCGCGGCGCGCTTCAGCGGCTCGATGCCGGAATCGGGCTTTGACAGCACCAGTGTCACCTCCTTGGCGTCGAGCGGCCCGAAATCGCCGGTCATGATGATCATCGAGACGACGACCGGCCCGGCGTGGCCGGGCGTGACGCTGAGATCGGCCATCGCCTTCAGCGCGTGAATGTGGACCGAGGCTGGTTGCGCCGCCGCGATCGCCAGTGCCCGTGGCGGCGGCGTGAAGCGCCATCCCGCGGCAACGCCGAAGATCACCAGCACGATCAGCATTTCGACGCCGATCGAGCGAGAGAGCCTGCGTTGCACTTCCGTCGCTCCCGCCTCGGCCGGCGCGGTGAGTTTCCAGCGGTTTACGGCGGCGAGCGTGAACAGGAAGACCAGCAGCCCGAGCTTGATCAGCAGCAGCCGGCCATAGGCGGTATTGACCAGTGCTGTGGGGGTCTGCACCTGGATGACGGCAAGCACGATGCCGGCGGCGGCCAGCACGGCGACCACAGGCAGGATCAGCCAAGAAAACCGGCGAAGGAATGGCGCGGCCTCCGCCGATTGACCCTTCAGCGCCAGGCAGAGCGGCATCAACGCGCCAGCCCAGAAAGCGATGCCGACGCCATGCAGGAACACCATCGGTCGCGTCAGCCATTGTGGTTCGGCGGCACTGGCGTGACCGCTGGCGGCAAGCGCGGCACCCACCCCGGCCAGTCCTGCCAGGGCGAATGGCTTGGCAGTCGCGCGCGGCCCGACCAGCGACAGCAGGCCGAGGCCCAGCGCCATCAGGGCAATGAGCACCGTCCAGCCGAAACTGGTGCCGAGCCCGGTCCGCCAGATGACTGGCTGCGCCAGATGAGAGAGCGGCGCCCCGAGTGCATCCAGCCCCTGCAAGCCGAGCGACAAGGATGCCGCGACCAGCCCGCACGGGATTGCAGCGATGACGAAACGCCGACCGGCCTGTCCGCCCCGGGCCAACCAGGCAGAGGTGAAGGCGCCACCGACGCCAAGGAAAAGGCCAATGTAGAGAAAGACCTTGCCGACCCAGATTGCCGAGCGCAACTGCCAGTCGACAACTTCGGACAGGGCGGGCGGCGCGCTTGGCGCGCCCATGGAAAACAGCAGCGAACCGCCGACCGGATGACCGTCGGCGGAAATGACCCGCCAGCTCAGCACATGCGTGCCGGACCCAAGGGTCTGCGGATTGTCGATCTCGACCGTCTGGTCGCTGAGACGAAAGGATGTCAGTGCAACCGGCGTGCCGTCGGGCTTCACCAGCGTCAGCACCAGCGGCGACACCGGCTCGCTGAAGGTCAATGAGAACCGCCCCGGGGCCTGTGCCAGCACCGCGCCGTCGGCCGGATCGGTCTTGATCAGGGCGGCATGGGCAAAGGCCCGGTCCGGCATCAGTGTCGCGGCAAGCAACAGAAATCCAAGCAGCAGGCCAGCAGCCAGCCGGCCAACGCTACGGCCAGTGGTGCAGGCCTGCTCCAGGACAAATGCCGCGTTCATGTCATCACCGCTGAGAGAGCGGCGCGCTCCGATCCGAAGCGCGCCGCTAAAAATCATTTCTTGGGCAACAGCTTGATGCCGGGTGCCGGGTTCTCCAGGGCATCTTCATCCTGGCCGGCCGCCGGGACCTCTATCCAGCGATCGGTAACGCCGTCGCATTCCTGCACCACCGGGAAATAGAGTTTTTCACCCGCCGGCAGATCCGCGGTCAACTGTGCACGGAAGACGAACTCGTCATAGAATTCATCCGGCAGGCTGCCGCCGCTCCAGTCGACTTCCTTGACCCCATCGGTCACCGCCTGGCCGTAGAGCTGGTAGGATTTTTCGTATTTGCCCTTCTTGGTCTGCAATGTCCAACCCGGCTTCGGCATCGGCTTCACCGCGATCACCCCTTCCGGGATCTGTACGCGCACCGCGGTCGTCGCCTTGCCGTCGCAGCCATGCGGCACGCGCAGAATTGCCTTGTAGGTCGAACCGACCGCCGCTTCCTGGGTTTCGAGCGTTATGTGCGCGAAGGCGGCACTTGTCCCCAGTACGAAAAGCGCGCCGGCCGACAAAAGATACTTGTTCATGATGGTCCCTCTGAAACTTGCTGGCGCGATCAATCGGCGTGGTCGTCCATGCCCCCCATCTCGCCCATGCCTTCGACGGCGAAATCGACGCTGACCGTGCCAGCCTTCTCGAAAGTCAGCGTGGCGGAAAATTCCTCGCCTTGCTTGGGTTGCCGCTTCAGCCCGATGAACATCAGGTGATAGCCGCCGGGCGCGAGGGCCACCTTGCCGCCAGCCGGGATTTCCAGGCCGCCGGCAACCGGCCGCATGGTCATGACGCCGTCCTTCACCGCCATCTCATGCAGTTCGGCCTTGTCCGAAACATCGGAGGAAATCGACAGCAGCCGGTCCGGCGCACTGCCTTTGTTGGTGATGGTGAAATAGCCGCCGGCCACCTTGGCGCCCGCCGGCGTGGCGCGCGACCAGGGATGCCCGATCTCGAGAACGCCGACCTTGAACTCATGCGCCAGGACAGTCTGGGCACCGGCGAACAACAGGGCAAAAGCCAGCACGGCAATGCCGAGACGCTCCTCAAAGCTACGCAGGAAGGATTTGTTGCGGCTGAGCGTAGGACGCGCGGCGGTAAGGAAAAAATAGGACATGGTTGCTCCATGAAGTGATGATCGCGCCGGTACCGGTCGCGAGCAGTTCTGATCTTTGGATGGGTACGCCGGCGAAAGGTTCCGCCGGCAAGCAGGCTCAGGCCGTCAGCGGCGGCGCACGCGGGTTCGACGGCGAGCGCTCACGCGCGAAGTCCAGATGCGTCGTCGCCGGGAAAACAAAAGCGACCGTTTCAAAGGAAAGGCCGCCCAGCGCAAGGCCGGTGTCGGGCGGCGGCCCGAAGGCCGTCGAAACCATGCTGCAGCCAAGCACGCAGCATGCCGGCATATGGGATGGTTGCGGATTGCCGCCCGGAAGCTGGGCCGCGCCCTCATGGGTACAGATGACGTTGCCGAAAGCGTCGAGCTGCGCTGCATTCGGCCCGGCACCGAAGGCGAACGCGCCGAGCGTCGACTGGAGCAACAGCAGATAGGCCGCGACAAGCGCGACCGGCATGCTCCACCGTCTTCTCGATACGCTCAAAGCCCTGCCTCTTCGCAGCAATGCTACAAACCTAGCACGCGGCTGGCGGGTGGAAAATCGGCAATTCGATGCTGCGGCAACGCGGCACGATCAGGATTTTTGTAGTGGCCGACTTTCAGGGATCGAGGTCAGCAGGGTGTGACGCGCCGACTTCAGGTGCTTGCGGCAGGCTGCGTCGACCTTGCCGAGGTCGCGCGACTTGAGCGCCTCGATGTAGGCAAGATGCTCACCGACAGCCACTTCGTTGCGCTCACGCTCCTGCGCCTTGTTCCACTGGTAGTGATAGTGGAAGATCATGGCGATGACGTCATAGAAATCGACGATGAAGCGGTTGCGCGATGCGCGATGGATGAGCCGGTGAAAGCGCTCGTCCAGCTCCGAGAATTCGTTGAAGCGGGTGGCGATCTCGCGCGCGAGCAGGCGATGCTCATCTTCCAGACGGTCGAGATCGACCCATACCGTACTGTCCTGCGGCAAGGCGGCGAAGGCGGCCGCCGAGCGCAGTTCGAACATCTCGCGGATTTCGGTCAGCTCCAGCGCGAAGGCCCGGGTGAAGCCCTTCAGCACCCAATGGCTGTTGCGGCGCTTCTCGATCAGGCCGAAGCGGGAGAAGCGGATCAGGAATTCCCGCACGCTGGTGGTGCCGACCCCGATCTCGCGCGCCAGTTCGAGCTCGTTGATCTGCATGCCGGCTTCGGCGCCACCGGCGAGCAGCCTTCGCATGAACGACCGCTCGATGATCTCCGCCAGCGTGTCGGTCTCTTCCTCCGGGAAGAAATCATCTGGACGCGGTTCGCGCAGCACCGTCTTGGCACGCTTGTTCCAGGTGATAAGCCCGGTCTCTTCCATGCGTGCCAGGATGCTGCGGACGGTCGTACGGCTGACGCCAAGCAAGGTACCCAGCTCCGGCTCCGACGGGAGGCTGCGCGTTTCGTCGAGCAGCCTGAGGCAGCGGTTGTAGGCATCCTTGTAGACGTTGTTGCTCTTCGACATCCCTGACCCGTTGCACGCCGGCGCTTGCGGTGGCCGGCTTGAAGCGCAATATGACGTTCCTAGCGCATGGCCCCGAAAAGCGGAATCGCTTTTCGGCAATCCATGGTCTGGCTCAGTGCTTGAAGCATCCCCCTCACCCAGAGCCATGCGGAGCTGCAGCGAAAAAACAATTGACGCAAAATTGTTTTTTCACGATAAAAGACATTATCTCTTAACAGGCGCGTGTCAATCCGTCCGCGCATCCCAGGATCACCCAGGAAACCGCCCGTGAACGCCTCGAACAGCATTCTTCTCTCCGCCGCCGACAATGTCGCCGTCGCCAACGGCCGCATCGATATCGGCACCACGCTGCCGGGCGGCGCGCTTGCCACCGCCGTCATCGAACCCGGCCACAAGGTGGCGATCAAGCCCATTCCCGCCGGCTCGGCCGTGGTCAAATACGCCCAGGCGATCGGCCGCGCCACGCAGGACATCGCGCCCGGCGAGCATGTCCATTCGCACAATCTGGTTTTCGAAGCCGGTCGTTTGCCGGTGGTGCCGCCGAGCGAGGCGGAGCACGCAACGGAGGCGGACCGCGCCCGCACCTTCATGGGTTATCGCCGCGCCGACGGTCGCGCCGGCACGCGCAACTTCATCGGCATCATCGCCAGCGTCAATTGCTCGGCCACCGTCTGCCGTAGCATCGCCGATCAGGCCAACCGCACGCTGCTGCCGAAATATCCCGGCATCGACGGCTTTGTTCCCATCGTCCACGGCCAGGGCTGCGGCATGAGCGCCACCGGCGACGGCATGATGGTGCTGCACCGCACGCTCGCCGGCTATGCCCGCCACCCCAATTTCGGCGGCGTGCTGATGGTCGGGCTCGGCTGCGAGGTCAATCAGTTGACCCTTTACGGCCAGAAGGGCGCCGCCGCCGGCAAACGCCATTTCAACATCCAGGACGCCGGCGGTTCGCGCAAATCGGTCGAAAAGGCGATGGGCGTGCTGGCCGAGATCGCCGAGGAAGTCGGCCAGTTGAAGCGTGAGCCGATCCCGGTCAGCGAGATCGTAGTCGGCCTGCAATGCGGCGGCTCCGACGGCATGTCGGGCATTACGGCCAATCCGGCGCTGGGTGCGGCTGTCGATATCCTGGCCGGCGTCGGCGGCATCGGCATCCTCTCCGAGACCACGGAAATCTACGGCGCCGAACATCTGCTCGCCTACCGCGCGGCAACCCCGGAGGTCGCGCAGAAGCTCGACGGGTTCGTGAAATGGTGGGAGGATCACGTCGCCAAGCACGGCGCCTCGATCGACAACAACCCCTCGCCCGGCAACAAGCGGGGCGGCCTGACCACCATCCTGGAAAAGTCGCTCGGCGCGGTCGCCAAGGGCGGCCAGACGCCGCTCAACGGCGTGTTCGGCTATGCCGAAAAGGTCACCGGGCACGGCCTGGTGTTCATGGACACGCCCGGCTACGATCCTGTCTCGGCCACCGGCCAGGTGGCCGGCGGCGCCAACGTCATCGTCTTCACCACCGGCCGCGGCTCCTGCTTCGGCTGCCGGCCGACGCCGTCGATCAAGGTCGCCACCAATTCGACCATGTATCACCAGATGGAAGAGGACATGGACGTCAACTGCGGCGTCATCGCCTCCGGCGAAAAGACCATCGCCGGCATGGGCCGCGAGATCTTCGAACTGATCGTCGAGACGGCTTCCGGCCGCAAGACCAAGAGCGAGGACTTCGGCTACGGCGACAACGAGTTCGTGCCCTGGCATCTTGGCGCAACGCTCTAGATTTCACCGACATCCGAAGACTGCCAGGCCGGACAACGGTCGGGAACGGGAGGTTGTGCATGGAAAAACGCCGCATCGGTCAGACTGCGCTCGAGGTCACCGAGGTCAGCTTTGGCGGCGCCGCGATCGGCGGCCTCTACCGCGCCTGTTCGCGCGAGGCGGCGATGGAGACGCTGCAAGGCGCCTGGGAAGCCGGCTTGCGCTACTTCGATACCGCGCCCTTCTACGGTTTCGGCCTGTCGGAACGACGCTTCGGCGACTTCCTGCGCTACAAGCCACGCGATTCCTATGTGTTGTCGACCAAGGTCGGCCGCCTGTTCCACCCGGTGCCGGACGACCAGGTTCCCGATCATTCCTATGTCGATCCGCTGCCCTTCGCGCTGGACTACGACTACTCCTATGACGGCATCATGCGCTCGGTCGAGTTCAGCTACGCGCGGCTTGGCCTCAACAAGATCGACATCCTGTTCGTGCATGACATCGGCGCCTACACGCATGGCGTCGAGAAGAACAAACTGTACTTTCGCCAGCTGATGGATGGCGGTCTCAAGGCGCTGGAGGAACTGAAATCCTCTGGCGTCATTTCTGCCTATGGACTCGGCGTCAATGAAGTCCAAATCTGCCTCGACGTCATGCGCCGGGCGCCGCTCGACTGCATCCTGCTCGCCAGCCGCTATTCCTTGCTCGACCGCAGCGCGGAAGCGGAGCTGCTGCCGCTTTGCCGGGCGCAACAGACGTCACTGGTCATCGGCGGCGTGTTCAACTCCGGCATATTGGCGACCGGGCCGGTGCAGGGCGCGCATTTCGACTATCAGCCGGCCAGCCACGATGTGCTCGACCGCGTCGGAGCGATGGAAAGGATCGCCGCCGAAGGCGGCTACCCCCTCGCCGCTGCCGCGTTCCAGTTCCCACTGCATGAACCGGCGGTTGCCACCGTGCTGACCGGCACCGCCAAGTTGGCGAACCTGACGCGCAACCTCGAACTGCTCGATATCGAAGTGCCGGACACGGAATATGCCAGATACCGTCCCTATACCGTGGTGCAGGAGTTGGGATGAAGCTGGTGCCCGTTCGCCGCTGAAACGCCCATTCTGGCAGGTCCCGGCTTCACAAACTTGCGATCCCGGAAAAGAACGGACATTCCATGTTGACTATGGTATGGAATTAATATTCCATACCTTTCAGGGAACGAAACGGGAGCGTTTGACCGCGGCAAGGGAGAAGCGGTGCGGTCGATGTGTCTCCGCCAGGCCTCGGGAGGACTGGCGCGAAACAACCGCTTGCATCGACAGGATCGATGCACTATCAAAACACTGCAAATGTTTTTTATTGATAAAGTTCTGTTTGGGCCGCGCCTATCCGGACGGAGCTACCGTAACGTTCACCGGGCGACTTAGGGAGGAATCCTAATGAAATTCGTGACCAGCATTCTCAACCGCCGCGCCGTGATGGCGCTGGCAGCAGCTTCGATGCTCGCCGGCGTCATGCATTCGGCGCCGGTTTCGGCGGCGGACGTGACCATTCCGATCATCGTCAAGGACACCACGTCGTTCTACTGGCAGATCGTTCTGGCCGGCGCCCGCAAGGCCGGCAAGGATCTCGGCGTCAACGTGCCCGAGCTCGGCGCCCAGGCCGAAACCGATGTCAACGGCCAGGTGTCGATCCTCGAGAACGCCGTTGCTAGCAACCCGGCGGCCATCGTGATAGCCCCCACCGAATTCAAGGCGCTTGGCAAGCCGATCGATGAAGCCGCTGCCAAGGTCAAGGTTATCGGCATCGACTCCGGCGCCGACTCGAAGGCCTTCACCTCGTTCCTGACCACCGACAACGTGCAGGGCGGCCGCGTCGCCGCCGACGGCCTCGCAGCCGCCATCGGCGCCGCCAACGGCGGCAAGATCGAGGGCGACGTCGCCCTGATCACCAACGCTCCTGGCGCCGGCTCGCTCGAACAGCGCAAGCAGGGCTTCACCGAACAGCTCAAGGCAAAATATCCGGGCCTGAAGCTGGTCGCCGACAAATATGCCGACGGCCAGGCCACCACCGGCCTCAACATCGCCACCGACCTGATCACCGCCAACCCGAACCTCAAGGGCATCTTCGCCTCCAACCTGATCATGGCGCAGGGCGTCGGTCAGGCTGTCGCCGAAAACAACCTCGGCGGCAAGCTGGCGCTGGTCGGTTTTGACAGCGACGAGAAGCTGATCAAGTTCCTCAACGACGGCGTCATTTCCGCCCTCGTCGTCCAGGATCCCTACCGGATGGGCTATGACGGCATCAAGACCGCGCTCGCCGCCTCGAAGGGCGAGAAGGTCGAGGCCAATGTCGATACCGGAGCCAATCTGGTGACCAAGGACAACATGAAGGACCCCAAGATCGACGCGCTGCTCAACCCGAAGCTCTGAGCATCGCATCCGCAATGGTTTCCGGGGCCCAGGCCCCGGAAACATCCACCGCCGGCACAAGCGGCTTGGAAATCCGCAAGCTTAGGCTAGGCTGTTTTTCGGGGCATATCATTGCCTTGCCGCATGCCAACCGTGAGGCCAGTCTGGGAGGATTGTCATGACGTCGACGGCGCAGGAACTGCATCCGGCACCGGTGCTGGCACCAGGGCGAACCATCCTCGAATTGCGGGGGCTGGAGAAGCGCTATCCCGGCACTCACGCGCTGAAGCCGGTCAACCTCGCCTTCAAGTCCGGCGAGATCCACGCCATCGTCGGCGAGAATGGCGCTGGCAAATCGACCCTCATCAAGCTTTTGACCGGCGTCATGCCGCGCACTTCCGGAGAGGTCATCTGGGAAGGCCAGCCGGCAGCCCTGGCGACGCCGCATGAGGCGATGGCGCTCGGCATCAATGCCGTGCATCAGGAAGTGGTGCTCTGCCGCCACCTGACGGTCGCCGCCAACATGTTCCTCGGCGAGGAGAATTCCCGCTTCGGCATCCTGCAACAACGGGCCATGGTCAAGGACGCGCAGAAGATCATCGACGATCTCGGCTTCGACCTGCCGGCGCATGTCACGCTGGGCGACCTCACCATCGGCCAGCAGCAGCTCATCGCGGCGGCCCGCGCCACCGTGCGCGGAACCAAGTTCCTGATCTTCGACGAACCCACAGCCTACCTGACCCGCAAGGAGGCCGACCAGTTGTTCACCCTGATCCGCCGGCTCAAGGGCGAAGGCGTGACGATCATCTATATCAGCCATCGCATGGAAGAGGTGTTCGAGCTCGCCGACCGCGTTTCCGTGCTGCGCGACGGCACCCTCGTCGGCACCCGCAACATCGCCGAGACCAACGATGCCGAGTTGGTCAAGATGATGATCAACCGCTCGATCGAGCAGGTCTACCACAAGGAGCATTTCACGCCCGGTGCCCCGATCCTCGAGGCGAGGAACCTGTCCGGCAAGGGCTTCGAGGATGTGTCGATGACGGTTCGCGCCGGCGAGATCGTCGGGCTCTACGGTCTGATCGGCGCCGGGCGCAGCGAGTTCGTCACCACGCTTTACGGCCGCCACCGCAAATCAGCGGGCCAGATTCTCTGGGAAGGCAAGGAGGTCCAGATCAATTCCGAGCATGATGCGATCAAGCTCGGCATGGCGCTGGCGCCGGAAAGCCGCCGCGACCAGGGCCTCTGTCTCAACCTGTCGGTCGGCCTCAATCTCAACTTGCCGATCTACAAGCGCATTTCGAACAATCTGCTGATTTCGAGCGCGCAGGAAAAGACCCAAGCCGACCGCCAGATCGCCGATCTCCGCATCAAGACGCCGACGCGCGGTGCGTTGGCCTCCAGCCTGTCGGGTGGCAACCAGCAGAAAATTGTCATCGGCAAATGGCTGGCCCACGGCGCCAAGCTGTTCATCTTCGACGAGCCGACGGTCGGCGTCGATGTCGGTACCAAGGCCGAGATCTACCGCCTGTTCGGCGCACTGTTGTCGAAAGGCGCCGGCATCATCCTGATCTCGTCCTATCTGCCGGAAGTCTACGAGCTCGCCGACACGCTGCACGTTTTCCGGCGCGGCAAACTGGTGGCGACGCACGGTTTTCGCGCCGCCAGCCACGAGGACATTCTCACGCAGGCGCTCGCCGAGAAACAAGAAAAGCTGGGAGGACAGATATGAGCACCGAGGCGATCGCTGTCGAAAAACCGAAGCGCAACTACAACGTCCTGTTTGGGCTGACGCTCTTGGCGCTCCTGGTTCTGCTGTGGATCGTGCTTTCCGTGGCGACGCCAAGCTTCGCCTCGGGCAACAACCTGGCCAATCTTTTGCGGCAGGGCTCGATGATCGCCATCATGGCGGTTGGCCAGACCTTCGTCATCATCACCGGTGGCATCGACCTGTCCGTCGGCGCCGTGGTCGGTTTCGCCACCGTCGTCGTCGCCATGATGATCAATGCCGGTTTCCCCATCTGGCTCGCCATTCTGGTGACGCTGCTGGTCGGCGTTGCCATCGGCATGTTTCACGGCTTCGGCATCGTCAAGATGGGCCTGCCGCCCTTCATCATCACGCTGGCGACATTGACCTCGCTGCGCGGCATTGGCTTGCTGATGACCAATGGCAACTCGATCAACATCAACAGCGACACCTTCACCGCGTTCTCGCGCAACTCCTTCATCGGCATCCCCAATCTGTTCTGGATGGTCATCCTGGTCGGCATTCCGGCCTATGTTTTCCTTCACCACAGCCGCTGGGGCCGGTATCTGTTCTCGGTCGGATCCAACGCCGAGGCCTCGCGCCTTTCCGGCGTCAACGTCCAGCGCACCATCTACATGGCCTACACGTTGTCGGGCCTCTGCGCGGCCTTCGTCGGCGTGCTGCTTGCCGCCCGCATCGGCATCGGCAATCCGACCCAGGCCGAAGGCTGGGAACTGCAGGCCATCGCCTCGTCGGTGATCGGCGGCACCTCGCTGTTCGGCGCCGTCGGCTCCGTCCATGGCCCGTTGCTCGGCGCCTTCATCCTCGCCACCATCAACAACGGCGCCAATCTGCTCAACGTCAATTCGTTCTGGCAGCGCATCATCACCGGCGCGCTGATCATCATCATCGTCTACTTCGACGGGCTGCGCCGCCGCGGCAAGTAGACCGCCCTCAATCAATCGTCGGCCCGACGTGACTGCCGGGCCGGCGATTTCATGACAGACTGGATTGAAGCATGAAAGCCGTCGTCTGCCGCTCGCCCGGCGATCTTGTCCTGGAAGATCGTCCCGCACCCGGCGCGCCACTACCCGGCTGGGCGCTGGTGGCGGTCAGCCATGTCGGCATCTGCGGCACCGACTACCATATCTTCGAGGGCAAGCACCCGTTCCTCGCCTATCCCCGCATCATGGGCCATGAGGTGTCGGGAACCGTGGTCGAGGCCGGTGAAGGTGTCGATCTTGCCGTTGGCGAGCCAGTCGTCATCAACCCCTATCTTTCCTGCGGCAAGTGCATCGCTTGCCGGCACGGCAAGCCGAACTGCTGCGTCAGGATCGAGGTGCTCGGCGTCCATCGCGACGGTGCCATGTGCGAACGGATCCTCGTGCCGGCGCAAAATCTTTATCCGGCAAACGGTCTGTCGCTGGCGGACGCCGCCGCCGTCGAGTTCCTCGCCATCGGTGCGCATGCCGTGCGGCGCTCACGCGCCGATCCCGGCGCCCGCACGCTGGTTATCGGCGCCGGCCCGATCGGGCTCGGCACGGCCATCTTCGCCCGCATCGCCGGGCTCGGCGTGACGCTGCTCGACATGAGCAGCGAAAGGCTCGCCTTCGCCGCGAACGAGCTCGGCTTCCAGACCCTCGACGGCTCGCGCGGCGCGGCACCAGATCTGGTCAGGGAAGCGACCGGCGGCGAAGGTTTCGAAATGGTTTTCGACGCCACCGGCAACACCCAGTCGGTGCAGTCGGCGTTCGCCCATGTCGCGCATGGCGGAACACTGGTGCTGGTCAGCGTCGTCAAGGACGACATCGTCTTTTCCGATCCGGAATTCCACAAGCGTGAGATGACGCTGATCGGCAGCCGCAATGCGCTGCGCGCCGACTTCGATCACGTCGCGGCCTCGATCCGCAACGGCGCGGTGCCATTGGCCAAGCTTGTCACCCACCGCACATCGCTTGCCGAAACGCCGCGCGATCTCGCCCGCTGGGCACACGAGAAATCCGGCCTGATCAAGGCTGTGATCGAGGTCGGGTCATAACATGGCAGGCGGTGAACCCGGCCCGAATTGACGACGCCCCGCGCAGGTCGAAGGCGGTCCTCAAACGCCAAGCCGCTGAAAAGTGAGCGGGGCCGAGCTGGTCTGATGTCAGCGTGAGTCAGATAAATCGCGGTCTCGTATAAGGCCGGCACTCCCTACAGCGCCGACAGCTTCAGCTCCACCCGCTCGGCCGGGAAGCGCGATTCGGAAAACTGGATCGGCTGGCCGTCGGGCGTAACGTTGACGGCGACCGTGACCAGCACGATGGCGCCCGGCTGCAGGTCGAGGTCGGCTAAATCGGCGGCATCGGCATGGCGCGCCGACAGCACGGTCGATTGCCGCAGATAATCGTCTATGCCGAAACGCGCCAGCGATGCGGTGATCGAACCGGTTTCCGCCATCGCGGCATCGATGCCGGCAAAGCGCTTGGCTTCGAACCAGCCGGCAGCGCGCGACACCGCCCGCCCATCGGCTTCGCCGCGCGTTTCCAGCCTTATCACATCGGCCCCCTTGGCAAGGCCAAGGCCCTCGGCAACGCGCTGGCTGGCCGGCTCGACCGACGAGGCGAGCAGGACGATGTGCCTTTCCGACGTCTGCTCTTGCAGACCCGTCGAAAAACGTGTGCGCGCACCGATCGGATAGGACAGCCGCTTGCGCGACAGCACGAAGGTGCCGCGCCCCTGCTCAGCCCGCAGTACTCCTTCCTGCACAAGGGCGGATATGGCGCTGCGCACGGTGTGACGGTTGACGCCGTAGCGCTCGGCCAGCGCCACCTCCGGCGGCAGCGCGGCATTCTCGACAAAATCGCCAACGGCGATCGCGTGCAGGATCTTGTCGGCAATCTGCCGCCAGAGCGAGACGCCACTGCGCCGCTCGATTCTGTCAGCTGCCAGCCGCCCGATCATCATTTGCCCGCGGCCTTCTATCGCTTGTCATCCACCCGTCATGGACTCGCGTTAGATAATGGGTATAATTTGTATAGATGTCTATATCAATAGACAAATTTAGACAAGAGGAATGTGGCTTATGCGAGGACAGGAAGCCCGCGACCAGGCCGAGCGCAAGGCCGCCATGGCAACACTGGCGCAATCCAGCGGCGATGACATCGTCCGGCTCTGGAACGAGGCCGGCTTGCCCTCGGAAGCCGAACTGCTGCGCGGCCCCGAGACCGGCCTGGTGACCATGCGCGGCCGTATCGGCGGTGGCGGCGCGCCCTTCAATGTCGGCGAGGCGACCGTTACCCGCGCCACCGTCAGGCTGCCGTCCGGGCAGGTCGGCCATTGCTATGCGCTTGGCCGCGACAAGCAGAAGGCAAGGCTGGCGGCCATCGCCGACGCGCTGTGGCAGGACCCGGCCCGCCGCAACGAGGTCGAGACCAAAATCATCGCGCCCCTGCAGGCGGCGCTGACCACAGCGCATGAAAAACGTCGCGCCGAGACGGCGGCAACGAAGGTGGATTTCTTCACAATGGTTCGCGGAGAAGATTGATGGACGCAGCTGTGCAATCGATCGAGGGCGGTTTCGCCGATCCGGTCTTCAACGCCCAGACCGTATTCCGCGCCGTCATGGACGCGATGGCGCGGCCGGGCAGCGTGCAGCCGCTGCCGGCCTTCGCCCGTCCGCCGGCGCCGCTCTCGGCAACCGCCGGTGCCATAGCACTGGCGCTTTGCGACAATGACACCCCGCTCTGGCTCGACCCGATGCTGCAAACCTCCGCCGCGATCAGATCCTGGCTTGGTTTCCACTCTGGCGCACCACTGGCCAACACGCCGGCCGATGCGCATTTCGCATTTGTCGCCATGCCGGCCGAGATGATGGCGCTCGACGGCTTTTCGCAAGGCACGCAGGACTATCCTGATCGCTCGACCACGCTGATCCTGCAAGTCGGGGACCTCGTGTTAGGTACGCCGCTGCTGCTCGAAGGCCCCGGCATCGAGACGAGCGCCAAGATCGCACCGGCCCGGATGCCGCGTCATTTCGTCGAGCAGTGGAAGCAGAATACCAAGCGCTTTCCGCGCGGCGTCGACATCATCCTCGCCACCGCTGACGGCATCGCCTGCCTGCCGCGCACGACGCGCATCAAGACGATGGAGGCCTAGGATGTATGTCGCGGTAAAAGGTGGCGAAGCCGCAATTGCCAACGCCCACGGCCTGCTTGCCGACCGCCGGCGCGGCGACCGTTCGGTGCCTGCACTTCGGCTCGATCAGATCGTCGAGCAGCTGGCGCTCGGCGTCGACCGGGTGATGAGCGAAGGCTCGCTCTACGATAGGGAATTGGCGGCACTGGCCATCGTCCAGGCGCGCGGCGACATGATCGAGGCGATCTTCCTGGTGCGCGCTTATCGCACCACGCTGCCGCGCTTCGGCTACACAAAGCCGATCGACACCGCCAACATGCTGGTCGAGCGGCGCGTGTCGGCAACCTACAAGGACCTGCCCGGCGGGCAGTTGCTCGGCCCGACCTTCGACTATACCCACCGGCTGCTCGATCCCGAGCTTGCCGCCGGCGCCGATGTTGCCGAGCCCTTGCGGCGCGAGACGGAAGCGCAGGCCATGCCGCGCGTCTCGGCGATCCTCGCCCGCGAAGGCCTGATCGAACCGGATGGCGAGATGCCACAGGACCATGTTCCCGGCGACATCACCCGCGAGCCGCTGGAGTTCCCGATGGCGCGCGACATCCGCCTGCAGGCGCTGTCACGCGGCGACGAAGGTTTTCTGCTGGCGCTCGGCTATTCCACCCAGCGCGGCTATGCCCGCAACCATCCCTTCGTCGGCGAGATCCGCATCGGCGAGGTCGAGCTGGAACTGGATGTGCCCGAACTGCCCTTCGCCGTGCCGCTCGGAAGCGTGCAGGTCACCGAATGCCAGATGGTCAACCAGTTCAAGGGTTCCGCCAAGGCGCCACCGCAATTCACCCGCGGCTACGGTATGGTCTTCGGCCAGAGCGAGCGCAAGGCGATGGCGATGGCGCTCTGCGACCGGGCTTTGCGCGCCAGCGAGTTGGGCGAGGATGTCGTCGCCGCCGCCCAGGACGAGGAGTTTGTCATCTCGCATTCCGACAATGTCCAGGCGACCGGTTTCGTCGAGCATTTGAAGCTGCCGCACTATGTCGACTTCCAAGCCGAGCTCGATCTCGTGCGCCGCATGCGGGCCGAATATGAAGCACGCGAAAATCCCACAAAGGTCGAAGAAAAGCGGGAGGCAGCGGAGTGATGCTAATGGCCGCCGCCATCAACCAAGCCGCCGCCGTAACCACCACTTGCGCCGGCAACAGTCTCGCCCTGCGCGCCATCTTTCGGCGCGGGAAGAACCATTCTTCGAAGGACAAAGCCAACCACGCCGACGAAAACCAGCAGCAGGATTCCGATGTGTATCCATCCGGTTTGGGTCATCTGAACTTGGCCCTGTTTCCGCGCATTGGAAGTCAATTCAATAGCATAGAGCGGATGTGATCGCCATGACCGACATCGCCACCTACAACTTCGCCTATCTCGACGAGCAGACCAAGAGGATGATCCGCCGCGCGATCCTCAAGGGCATCGCCATCCCCGGTTATCAGGTGCCGTTCGCTTCGCGAGAAATGCCGATGCCCTATGGCTGGGGCACTGGCGGCGTCCAGGTTACCGCTTCGATCATCGGCCCCGACGATGTGCTGAAGGTTATCGACCAGGGTGCCGACGACACCACCAACGCAGTCTCCATTCGTGCCTTCTTCAAGAAGGTCGCCAATGTCGCGGTGACGACCGATACCGGCAGCGCCACCATCATCCAGACCCGCCACCGCATCCCCGAGCACCCGCTGACGGCGGGCCAGGTGCTGGTCTACCAGGTGCCGATCCCCGAGCCACTGCGCTTCCTCGAACCGCGCGAGACCGAAACGCGCAAGATGCACGCGCTGGAGGAATACGGCCTCATGCATGTGAAGCTCTACGAGGACATCGCCAGGCACGGCCGCATCGCCACCACCTATGCCTATCCAGTCAAGGTCGAGGGCCGCTATGTGATGGACCCGTCGCCGACGCCGAAATTCGACAATCCCAAGATGCACCGCTCGCCGGCCCTGCAGCTGTTCGGCGCCGGCCGCGAAAAGCGCATCTACGCGGTGCCGCCCTTCACCAGCGTGGTCAGCCTCGACTTCGAGGATCATCCGTTCGAGGTGCAGACCTTCGACCAACCCTGCGCGTTGTGCGCGGCCGAGAATGTCTATCTCGACGAGGTCATTCTCGATGACCATGGCGGCCACATGTTCGTCTGCTCCGACACCGATCACTGCGAGAAGCGGCGTGAAGAGGGTCATCGCGGCCATCTTGCCTCGGAAACCCACCTTGCCCCAGGAAACATGGAGCCGGCGCAATGACCGACGAACCACTGCTGCGCGTCTCGGCGCTTTCCAAATTCTACGGCTCGCGCGTCGGCTGCGATAACGTCTCCTTCGATCTGTGGCCGGGCGAAGTTCTGGCGGTGGTCGGCGAATCCGGCTCCGGCAAGACGACGCTGCTCAACTGCCTGTCGACGCGTCTGCTGCCCAGCTCCGGCACCGCCAGCTACCGCATGCGCGACGGCCAGTTCCGCGAGCTTTACCGCATGAGCGAGGCCGAGCGCCGCTTTTTGATGCGCACCGACTGGGGTTTCGTCCACCAGAACCCGGCGGATGGCCTGCGCATGACGGTGTCGGCCGGTGCCAATGTCGGCGAACGGCTGATGGCTGTGGGTGATCGCCATTACGGCAAGATCCGCGCCACGGCCGTCGACTGGCTGTCGCGCGTCGAGATCGACGAGGACCGCATCGACGACGAGCCACGCGCCTTTTCCGGCGGCATGCGCCAGCGCCTGCAGATTGCCCGCAACCTCGTCACCGGGCCACGCCTGGTGTTCATGGACGAACCGACCGGCGGCCTCGATGTCTCGGTGCAGGCCCGCCTGCTCGACCTGTTGCGCGGCCTGGTCACCGATCTTGGCCTCGCCGCTATCGTCGTCACCCACGACCTCGCCGTGGCACGCCTTCTGTCGCAGCGCATGATGGTGATGAAGGACGGCCGCGTCATCGAAAGCGGCCTCACCGACCGCGTGCTTGATGACCCGCGCGCGCCCTACACCCAGCTTCTCGTTTCTTCCATCTTGCAGGTCTAGCCGCGTGATCCCGAAAAGTGGAAAGCGGTTTTCGGACCAGATCATGCGGCAAAACAAAGGACACTGACATGGCAACCCCGCTCGTCGTCTCCGACGTCGCCAAGAGCTTCACCATGCATCTGCGCGACGGCATCAAATTGCCTGTCGTCGCCGGTGTCTCGTTCTCGATCAGGGCTGGCGAATGCACCGTGCTTGGCGGCCCGTCCGGTGCCGGCAAGAGCTCGATCCTCAAGATGCTCTACGGCAACTACGCCGTTGACGAAGGTCAGATCATCGTCAGCCATGACGACGGCTTGATCGACCTTGCCACCGCCAGCCCGCGCACCGTGCTTGCGGTGCGCCGCCAGACTATCGGCTATGTCAGCCAGTTCCTGCGCACCGTGCCGCGCGTCCCGGCGCTGGATGTCGTCGCCGAGCCGCTGGTCGAGCGCGGCGAGGACCGCGAGGGCGCGCGCGACAAGGCGCGCGCCTTGCTGGCGCAACTCAACCTGCCGGAGAAACTCTGGGCTCTGCCGCCGGCGACCTTCTCCGGCGGCGAGCAGCAGCGCGTCAACATCGCGCGCGGCTTCATCACCGAGCACCCGATCCTGCTGCTCGACGAGCCGACCGCCTCGCTCGATGCCAGGAACCGCGACGTGGTGATCGAACTCATCGCTGGCAAGAAAACGGCGGGCGTCGCCTTCCTCGGTATCTTCCACGACCATGACGTGCGCGAGGCGGTTGCCGACCGCATCATTGACGTTACCGTTTTTGCCCCGGGAAAAATCGCCGCATGACCAGGAAATTGTCGGAAGCGCCGCTGGTCCACCCGACGGCTGAGGTACAGAATTCGACGCTTGGCCGCTGGACCGAGATCGCCGACCGCAGCCGGGTTTCCGAAAGCGAACTCGGCGATTACTCCTACATGATGCAGGACTGCGCCGTCTGGTGTGCGACGATCGGCAAGTTTGCCAACATCGCAGCAAGCGTGCGCATCAACGCCACCAACCACCCGACCTGGCGGCCGACGCTGCACCATTTCACCTATCGCGCCTCCGACTATTGGGACGATGCCGAGCACGAGAGCGAATTCTTCGCCCAGCGCCGCGCCAAGCGCGTCACCATTGGCCATGACACCTGGCTCGGTCACGGCTCGACCATCCTGCCCGGCGTCACTGTCGGCGATGGCGCGGCGGTCGGCGCCGGAGCGGTCGTCTCGAAGGATGTCGCGCCCTACACCATCGTCGGCGGAGTGCCGGCCAGGCCGATCCGCGAGCGCTTCGACCGCCGCACCGCCGAGCGCTACCAGGCGCTTGCCTGGTGGGACTGGGACCACGCAAGGCTGCGCGCCTCGCTCGATGATTTCCGGTCGCTTGAGGCCGAAGCCTTCCTGGAAAAATACGGCGGATAAGCCATCACATCATCGTCATGGGCGAGCCTGTTTCATATCCCTGACACATCGCCGGGGCAGGACGCGGTCTTTCCCTTGGAGATCGCAATGCCTGTTTCTGTCAGACCGTCGCTCGCCGCATTCTTTGCCGGCTCCAATCCGACCCCTCCGTTGCATCTCGGCACCCGCTACGACACATCGGGCAATTTCCTGATCGAACCCGGCAACACGGTTGTCAGCCACCTGGTCAGCGGTTCACCATCCGAGGCCGTGGTGCTTGCCGTACGCGACCGGATGCTGGCGATGCCCGACGCCGACCGGCTGGCCTTCACGCCCGTCTCCAGCCTGCACATGACGCTTTTCCAGGGCATCATCGAATACCGTCGCCGGTTGCCCTACTGGCCGGGTGACGTACCGCTCGACACCAGCATCGACGCGATGACTCGCCTCTATCTGGAGCGGCTGAAGAGTTTCGAAGGCTCTGGCCCGTTCAACATCAAGGTGGTCGAAGTCGTACCGACGGGACTAACCGTTGCTGGCGCGACGGACGACGACGTGCGCATCATGCGTGCCTGGCGCGATGCCTTGGCCGTGCCATTCGGATACCGGCACCCCGATCACGACGCTTACGTCTTCCACATCACCTTCGCCTATCAGATCCAGCGGCTGGCGGACGACAGGGTGGCTGAATGGCAAGCGCTGTTCGATGAGTCTCTCGCGCTTTTCGCGCGGCAGGCGCCGGTGATCGAGATCAAGACGCCTGCCTTCTGTGCATTCCGCGACATGAAGCACTTCGAGGAGTTGCTGGTCCTGGGCAGGCCGTAAGCTACGCGTCAGTGGAGCGTAACAAAACTGACATCCCCGCGACATGGCAGGTTCATGCGGCTGCGCTAGCGAGAACCAGACGATCAATATGGTCCGCACTGGAACTCGCCAATGTCAGCCACCTCTGCCACGCTCGAAATCCGCGGCGTCTCTCGCCGATTTGGCAAGAATATCGCCGTCAGCAATGTCGACATTTCCATCCCGCAAGGTCAGATGGTCGGCATTATCGGCCGTTCCGGCGCTGGCAAATCGACCCTTTTGCGCATGATCAACCGTCTCATCGATCCCAGTCAGGGGTCGATTTTTTTTGACGGCGCCGAGGTTTCCCAGTTGCGCGGTTCGCCGCTCCGACGCTGGCAGCGCGACTGCGCCATGATCTTCCAGCAGTTCAACCTGGTGCCGCGCCTCGACGTGCTGACCAACGTGCTGCTCGGCAAGCTGAACCACCGTTCGACCATCACCAATCTGTTCGGCATGTTCTCGCGCTCCGAGTGCGCTGAGGCGGTTGCGGCGCTGGAGCGGCTCGATATCGCCCGCACGGCACTGCAGCCCGCCGGCACCTTGTCGGGCGGCCAGCAGCAGCGCGTCGCCATCGCGCGCGCCATGATGCAGCAGCCCAGGGTTATCCTCGCCGACGAGCCGATCGCTTCGCTCGATCCGCTCAACGCCAAGGTGGTGATGGATTCGCTGCAGGACATCAATCTGCGCGAAGGCATCACCGTCGTCACCAATCTTCACACGCTGGATACCGCCCGCACCTATTGCAACCGCATCATCGGCATGGCTGCCGGCAAGGTCGTCTTCGATGGCCCGCCGGAAGAGCTCAACCGCGAGGCCGTGCGTCTCGTCTATGGCGCCGACAGCAATGGCGGCGAAATCTCCGAGGCCATCACCTCGACCAGCGTTGCCATCAAGCAAAAGATCGCCGCATCCGCCGGACCGCTCGAGCCCGCATTCCCGGGCTACTGAGCCCATGATCCCGAACCGAAGGACCGCGCCAGCGAAAGGTGGAATCCGGTTTTCGGGAAAGACCATGGGCCAGGAAAGAGCGGTTGGGATCGCCAGCCCGCGTCAAGGGCACCTGTCGAAATCAAGAACGCTGCCGGCGCGGGGCCGGAACCTACAGGAGAGATATCAGATGTTCAGGAAGATGGTTTTTGGCGCCGTTTCGGTGCTCGCGATGGCGACCAGCATGGCCCATGCCGCCGATATGAAGGAATTTCGCGTCGGCATTCTCGGCGGTGAAAACGAGACCGACCGGCTGCGCAACTACCAGTGCCTCGCCGACCACCTGAAAGCCGAATTCGGCTTCGAGAAAGTGTCGCTGTTCCCGGCCGCCGACTATGACGGCGTCATCCAGGGCCTGCTTGGTGGCACGCTCGACTTCGCCGAGCTCGGCGCTTCCGGCTACGCCAGCGTTGTCCTGAAGGACCCGAAGGCCGTCACCCCGATCCTCACCACCCAGCAGACCGACGGCGCGACCGGCTACTATTCGATCGGCCTGGCGCTGAAGTCCTCCGGCATCACCGACATCAAGTCGGCCAAGGGCAAGAAGCTTGGCTACGCCGATCCGGATTCGACCTCCGGCTATCTGATCCCGCTGACCCAGATTCCGAAGGACACCGGTGCCTCCAACGAGACTTTCTTCGCTTCGACCCAGTTCAATGGTGGCCACGAGAACAACGTTCTGGCCGTGCGTGACGGTAAGGTCGACGTGGCGGTGGACGATTCCTCCGGCATCGGCGACTTCAAGGATGGCTACACCTCCGGCACCTTCCACAAGGAAGTCGCCAAGGGCGCCGTCGACCCCAACGACTTCGTCGAAGTCTGGCGCTCGGGCCTGATCCCGAACGGTCCGCTGGTCGTGCGCACCGCGCTCGGCGACGACATGAGCGCCAAGCTTGCCGACTTTTTCACGCAGCTCCCCAAGAAGGACAAGGCCTGCTTCGAAGGCATCGAAGGTGGCGATTTTACCGGCTACGTCCCGGTGAAAGCAGACTTCTACAACGTCATCGTCGAAGCCCGAAAGGCAGCCATTGGCGGCTAACGGAACAATCAGCAAGGGCGGTGTTACTAAAGCGACGTGCGTCCACTTGGACGCACAAAGTACGCTTTAGCACTTTAGATTGCCGCATCGGGCTTTCCGAAAATCGGACTTCGATTTTCGGACCGATGTGGCGGCACCGCCCTTTTTGCATCTCCGATCATGACCCTTTCCGTGACCGCTCATTCAGACGCGACGCACCAGGCAGCCGATGCCTGGCGACGCCAGACATCCTTGCGCCGGCTTTATACGGCTATCGGTGTCGGCCTGCTCATTGTCGCGCTCTGCGGCTCCATGTGGTTCGCCGACGAAGCCAATGCCGGGCATTTCTTCGACCGGCTGCCGCACATACTGGACTTCCTGAGCTGGCTCGTCCCCAAGGACTGGAACGATGTCTGGCGGGCGATGTTCGACGTCGCTTCCCCACATGACACCGGCACGCAGGAATTCAACTTCCCGCTCGGCCGCGCCTATGTCTGGGGCAGCTTCTACATCCCCGAATATTTCGAGTTGATGCTGACCACGCTGAACGTGGCGCTGGTCTCGACCTTCGTCGGTTTCGTCTTTGCCGTGCCGTTCTCCTTCATCGCGGCGCGCAACCTGACGCCGCATCCGGTGCTTCGGCTGATCGTCAAGCGCTTCATGGAACTGCTGCGCGCTTTTCCCGAGATCGTCATCGCCGGTCTGTTCGCGGCCATTGTCTCGATCGGCCCGATCGCCGCCATCATCGCCATCGGCCTGCATTCGATCGGCGCGCTGGGCAAGCTGTTCTACGAGATCAACGAGAACATCGACATGCGCGCCGAGGAAGGCCTGCGAGCGGTCGGCGCCAATTGGTTCGAGCGGGTACGCTTTGCCGGCCTGCCGCAGGTGCTGCCCAACTTCATGTCCTACACACTGCTGCGAATCGAGATCAACGTGCGCATCTCCACCATCATGGGTGCGGTCGGCGGCGGCGGTATCGGCGAAGAGCTGAAGCTGTCCATCTCCCGCGGCTTCGGCGCCAAGACGATAGCCTTGGTGCTGCTCCTGTTCACCACGATCTTCATTGTCGACCAGTTCTCCGCCTGGCTGCGCCGCAAGCTTGTCGGCGAGCAAGCGTTCGTGATGGGAGCTTAACCGATGGCTGCCATGACCGCCGATCAGATCCAGTCGATCGAGGAGCGCTTCCCGCACGTGTTCCGGCGCCCGTTCCACCAGCGCTTCGGGCCGCTGCTGTTGCTTGGAGGCACCCTTGTCTATCTCCTCTACGCCCTGTGGTTCTTCAACCTGCCGCAGGTGATGCGGGAATCGCACTGGGAGCGCCTGCCGCTGTTCCTGACCCAATGGATCAGCTACGACGTGCAGCCAATCTTCCGCCTTGATGAACCTCAGATCACTGCCAAATATCCACGCTTCTCGGTGCTCGGCCCGGACCCGCATCCGGACTGGGTCAAGGCCAATGCCGACGGTTCGGTGACGATCCTGATCGATGGCGCCGCCAAGTCGGTCACCTTCAACAAGATGCAAGCGACGATCATTGCCAACGGTGAGACCGTGCCGGTCGCGCTGGACACTGGCAAGCCGCTGATCTCCGGCCCGGTTCCCGACTGGATCACCGCGCATGAGGACGAGGTCGTCGCCGACATGGGCTTTGCCGGCGAGGTCCGCGTCGCCGCCGACCGCGTCAAGATACGCAAGCGCTTCCTCGGCTGGGCGAATTTTGTCTTCGATACCCGCTCGCCGTTCTTCGGCAAGTCGGCGGGCGAAGTGGCCTCGCTCATCGTTTCCGGGCCCGACCTGAAGGCGGGCACGTCCAATCTGGCGCTGGCCGGCGACAACATCTGGAACAACGCCCAGTGGCAGCATGGCGATGTCTGGACCAAGCTCCTGCAGACCATCGTCATGGCCTTTCTCGGCACCGCGCTTGGCGGCATCGTCGCCTTCCCGCTCGCTTTCTTCGCCGCCCGCAACATCACGCCCAGCCGGCTGGTCAACCAGGTGCTCAAGCGCTTCTTCGACTTCATGCGCTCGATCGACATGCTGATCTGGGCACTGTTCTTCACCCGCGCCTTCGGACCGGGTCCCCTGGCGGGCAGCGCCGCGATCTTCTTCACCGAGATCGGCACGCTCGGCAAAACCTATTCCGAGGCGCTCGAAAACATCGACGACAAGCCGCGCGAAGGTGTCGTCTCGACCGGCGCCAACGGCCTTCTGGTGCAGCGCTACGGCGTGCTGCCGGAAGTGATCCCGGTGTTCATCAGCCAGACGCTCTACCAGTGGGAATCCAACACCAGGGGCGCGACCATCATCGGTGCCGTCGGCGCCGGCGGCATCGGCCTGAAGCTGTGGGAAGCGATGCGCACCAACTCCAACTGGGCCAACGTCTTCTACATGGTGCTGCTGACGCTGGTCGTCGTCTTCGTCTTCGACAACATATCGAATTTCCTGCGCCGCAGGCTGAGCCGGACCATCCACGACTACAACCGGCTCCAGGCCGAGCAGGATTAACTCGCCCCGGGGTGCGGAGAGGCGAGAGGTCGGGGGTGTTGGACCACTTCGGCGAATGTCGCGGCATGGACGCTCGGGTCTCCGCATCCGCTTCGCCTGTGACGAAGTGAGGGGCTTAAGCGGCTTTCTTCCACCCGTTCCTGATATGCTTGTAGCCCTCGCGATAAACCGCTTCAGGGCTCTCGAAAAAATCGCGCCACACCTTGGTCGCCGCCGCCAGGTCCTTGAGTGAGCGGCCGAACGCCTCGATCGTCAGCCAGTCGTCATAGCCGCTCTCGCGGATGGCGGAAAAAGTCTCCGTCCACGGAATATTGCCGCGCCCCGGCACGCCGCGGTCATTCTCCGAAATATGGATATGCACGACATTCCCGCAGTGCTTTGTATAGGCGCCGATCGGGTCGGCCTCCTCGATATTGGCATGGAAGGTGTCGTACATCGCCTTGATGTGCGGCCGGTCGATGGCGTCGATATGCTCCGACAGATCCGCCATCGTGTTGAGGAGGTAGCATTCGAAGCGGTTGAGCGCTTCCAGCCCTATTGTGACGTTCCTGTTGCCGGCATGGTCGCCGATGGCGCGTTGCGAGGCAACCGAGCGCTTCTTCTCGGCTGCCGTCGGCCCGGAGCCGGAAAAGGCACCGAGCGTCGAATGCAGCGGGCCGCTCAGCGTGCTCGCACCGAGCGCATTGGCGCAATCAATCGCCCATTTCATGTAGTCGATGCCGGCCTTGCGCGTTGCCGCATCGGCCGAGATCAGGTTCATCGCCGGATCGCCCATGGCTGAAACCGCGGTCCGCTCGAGCCCGATGCGGTCGAGCAATTCGCCGAGTTTCCTGTAGTCGTCTGGCGTACCGGCAAAGATCGGTATCTCGACGCCATCGAAGCCGGTCGCCTTGATGTCGCGAAGCAGCGGCTCGTGTTTCTTCGACACCGCCGTCGTCCACAAGAACATGCACATGCCGATTTTCATCGACGCCCCTCCCCATCTGACGTCCCTGCCGGGGTGTTGAGCTTCAGGTCAGGCCGAGTCGAAAACGGCGGGTTCCGAGAACCGGAGCGGAGCGTACCTTAGAGTACGTGAGCACCGGAAGCGCAAGAAGCTGTCATTTGCAGGCCCGCATCACTGAATATCGCCACTCCTTGGATTAAAGCTTCGTCCACGCTCCATTCTTCTTCGACGACTTCACGCAAGCCTCGATGAAAGCCATGCCTTCGACGCCATCCTGTATGGTAGGGAAGACTACATCCTTTGCCGGCTTGCCGCCTTTACGCCGCGCCGCGCGGATCGCCCGCGCCGCCTCCTGGTAAATGTTGGCGAAGCCTTCGAGATATCCTTCCGGATGGCCCGACGGAACGCGGCTGACACGACCCGCTACCGGCAGCGCGCCGGCGCCATTTCGCGTGATCAGCTGCTTCGGCTGCCCGAACGGCGTGTACCAGAGATAGTTCGGGTCGGCCTGCACCCATTCCAGCCCGCCCTTCGAGCCGTAGATGCGCAGCTTCAGCCCGTTCTCATGGCCAGGCGCCACCTGGCTTGCCCAGATCATGCCCTTGGCCGGATGCGTCTTGCCGGCCGGTTTGAAGCGCAGCATGACATTGACGTTGTCGTCGAGCAGCCGGCCCGGCACGAAGGCGTCGAGATCGGCCGACAATGAATCGAGCTCCAACCCGGAGACGAAACGGGCGAGGTTATAGGCGTGCGTGCCGATGTCGCCGAGCGCACCGCCGGCGCCCGCCTGCTTCGGGTCGCCGCGCCACGACGCCTGCTTCTGGCCGGTGGCGGCAAGGTCCTCGGTCAGCCAGTCCTGCGGATACTCCGACTGCACGATGCGGATGTCGCCGAGCACACCCTTGGCCACCATCTCGCGCGCCTGCCGTACCATTGGATAGGCGGTGTAGTTGTGGGTGAGCACGAACACCTTGCCGGTCTTCTCGACTATCGCCGCGAGCTTCTTGGCCTCGGCAAGCGTCGTTGCCAGCGGCTTGTCGCAGATGACGTGGATGCCAGCCTCGAGGAAGGCCTTGGCCGCCGGCACATGCACATTGTTGGGCGTGACGATGGCCACCGCCTCGATGCCGTCGGGCCGCTTGGCCTCGGCCTTCGCCATTTCGGCGTACGAGGCATAGCTGCGATCCGGATCGAGGCCGAGTTCGGCGGCCGATGCCTTGGCCCGCTCAGGATTCGCCGACAGCGCACCGGCCACCAGCACGAAATCATTGTCCATGCGCGCCGCGATCCGGTGCACCGCGCCGATGAAGGCGCCCTGCCCCCCGCCGACCATGCCGTAGCGGATCGGGCCGCCTCCCGTTTCCGACTTCGATGCGCCGACCATCTTTTTCTCCTGTATTGGCTGAGGTACCCCTCCCTTTACGGGGAGGGTGGCCCGAGGGGCAGGGAGGGATCGGTTCATGCCGAGCTCTACGCCCGGCGACCCCACCCCGATCCGCTATGCGGATCTACCCTCCCCCTCGAGGAGGAGGGAAGACCGCTTCAAATTCCCATCATGGCGCGCAGCACCTTCTTGTCGGTAGCGCCGCCGGCAAAATCGTCGAATGCCTTTTCCGTCACCCGGATGATGTGGTGCTGGATGAAGGGCGCGCCTTCGGCCGCGCCGTCCTCAGGATGCTTCAGGCAGCACTCCCACTCCAGCACCGCCCAGGAATCATAATTGTATTGGGTGAGCTTGGAAAAGATACCGCCGAAATCCACTTGCCCGTCGCCAAGCGAGCGGAAGCGGCCGGCGCGGTTGGTCCAGCTCTGGTAGCCGGAATAGACGCCTTGCCGGCCGGTCGGGTTGAACTCTGCGTCCTTGACGTGGAAGGCCTTGATGCGCTCGTGATAGATGTCGATGAATTCGAGATAGTCGAGCTGCTGCAACAGGAAGTGCGACGGATCATAATTGATGTTGCAGCGCTTGTGGCCGCCAACCGCGTCGAGGAACATCTCGAAGGTCGCGCCGTCGAACACGTCCTCGCCGGGATGGATCTCGTAGCCGACATCGACGCCATTATCCTCATAGACATCCAGGATCGGCTTCCATCGCTTGCCGAGTTCGGCGAACGCCTCCTCGATCAGGCCGGCCGGCCGTTGCGGCCAGGGATAAAGGTAAGGGAAGGCTAACGCGCCGGAAAAGGATACCGAGGCCTTGAGGCCGAGATTCTTCGAGGCCTTGGCGCCGAACTTCATCTGTTCGACCGCCCATTTCTGCCGCGCCTTGGGATTGTTGTGCACAGAAGCCGGTGCGAAACCATCGAACTGCGCGTCATAAGCCGGATGCACGGCCACCAATTGCCCCTGCAGGTGCGTCGACAGTTCGGTGATCTCGACGCCGGCCTCGGCGCAGATGCCCTTGACCTCGTCGCAATAGGCCTTTGAAGAGGCCGCCTTCTCGAGATCGAACAGCCGCCCGTCCCAGGTCGGGATCTGCACGCCCTTGTAGCCGAGGCCGGCTGCCCATTTGGTGATCGAGGCCAGTGAATTGAACGGCGCGGCATCGCCCGCAAACTGCGCCAGAAACAGCCCGGGGCCCTTCATCGTTGTCGGCATCGGCATCCTCCCTCGTTTTTGTCGCGACCAAGCATAGCGCCGATTGGAAGCAGGGCCAGCCACTTTGGTCTTTTCGCACTGGGCGCTTGTACACGCCGCCATTCTGGTATTACCAAATATGGCGACTTGGTCAAGCCTCGCGATGCATCACGGAAGCCCTCCGCGCGCGGGAAAAGACGCGATATATTCCAATACAATCAATGAAGTAACCCAGACCAAAAGTTGCCTTCTTGCACTTCTTGCCGTCCCGAAGAATTTGCTGTAGACCTCGGTTGAGGCTCAATTGGTCGAACCAGTTTGCGAGAAAAGGCTGGGGATGCCTTGGGGAGGAACCCTTGCGCCGCCTTTCGGCGATGCATGTCGCAGGCGAACCATACAGGCGAATTTGGGAAGGACAGACCATGCATCTTTCGACGCACAACTGGATGCGCGCGGAACCCCTGGAGACGACGCTCAAGCGCATCAAGAAGTTCGGCTATGAGTCGATCGAGATTTCCGGCGAGCCCGAGCAGTACAAGACCAAGGAGACGCGCGCGCTACTCAAGGAACACGGCATTCGTTGCTGGGGGGCGGTGACGCTGATGCTGGGCGAGCGCAACCTCGCCGCCAAGAACCAGGGCCAGCGCGAACGCTCGGTTCAGTACGTCAAGGACGTGCTGACCATGGTCAGCGAACTCGACGGCGAGATCATCACGCTGGTTCCGGCCACCGTCGGCAAGGTGGTGCCGGATGGCACCGAGGAAGAAGAATGGAAGTGGGTCGTCGATGCGACCCGCGAATGCTTCACCCACGCCAAGAAGGTCGGCGTCAAGATCGCCGTCGAACCGCTGAACCGCTTCGAGACCTATCTGTTCAACCGCGGTGCCCAGGCCCTGGCGCTGGCCGACGCGGTCAGCCCGGAATGCGGCGTCTGCCTCGACGCCTACCATATCCATATGGAAGAATTTAACGTCTACGACGCGATCCGTCAGGTCGGAAAGCGCCTGTTCGACTTCCATGTCGCCGACAACAACCGCTTTGCCGCCGGCCTCGGCCAGATCGACTGGCCAAAGATCGTCGCCACGTTGAAGGAGATCGGCTACGACGGTGCGCTGACCAACGAGTTCGTAGCACCGGTCGACCGCACGCCGGCGGCGCCCTATCCCGACATGGTCGAGCGCCATCCGGTCGACATCTCGCCCGAACAGCTGAAGTTCATCCAGGATCACGGCTCGAGCGTGCTGACGGAGAAATTCTACACCGACCAGATGCGCATCACCGCCGAAACATTGCTGCCGCTGATCAAGTAGTCGACTGCTGTTGGGGAATTCGCTCTTCCGCCCCGACCGGCGGCAGGGCTGGGGAAGACCATGCGTATCAAGACCGTCCAAGCCTGGTGGGTCCGCATCCCGATCGAAGCCGCACGGCAACACCGCAGCGATTTCGGTCAGGTGACGACCTTTGACGCCGCCATCCTGCGAATCGAGACCGATGACGGGCTGGTCGGCTGGGGCGAAGGCAAGAACGCCGCCGGCAGCGCCGGCAGCTACGGCGCCCTCGTCCACATGCTCAACCATGAGGTCGGACCGCAGCTGATCGGCCGCGATCCGGCCGATATCGGCGTCATCTGGGAGATGCTCTACAATGGCGTGCGCCACGACAGTGCCGCGCGCGCCGGCCACGCCATGCCGCAGCTGGCGCGGCGCGGCATGAGCGTCGCCGCGATCAGCGCGGTCGACATCGCGCTGTGGGACATTCTGGGCAAATCGCTTGGGATTCCGGTCTGGCGACTGCTCGGCGGCCGCAAGCTCGATCGCATGCCGGCCTACGCGTCCGGCGGCTGGGCGCCCGCCGAGGCCATCGGCGAGCAATTGAAGTCCTATATCGCCAGGGGCGGCTTCAAGGCGCTGAAGATGCGGGTCGGCGCCATGGATGGCGCCGCGCATGTTTCCGCCACGCGTGTCCGCGCCGCGAGAAAGGCGCTGGGTCCCGATGTCGAATTGATGGTCGACGCGCATGGCACCTACACGGTGGCGGAGGCCAAGCGCTTCATCCATCTCGTCAACGATTTGGATCTGGCCTGGTTCGAGGAGCCGATCATCGCCGACGACAAGCCGGGCATGGCTGAAGTGCGCGCGTCCGGCCCCATTCCGATCGCCACCGGCGAAAGCGAAGCGACGCGCTATGCCTTCCGCGACCTCGCCATGCTCAAGGCCGCCGACATCTTCCAGCCGGATCCCGCCTTCTGCGGCGGCATCAGCGAGGCGATGAAGATCGGCACCATCGCCAGCGCCTTCAACCTGCGTTTTGCCCCGCATCTGTGGGCCGGCGCGCCCTGCTTTTTCGCCGGGCTGCACGTTTGTGCCGCGTCGCCGTCGAGTTTCACCGTTGAATATTCGCTCGGCGCCAACCCGATGATCCATGATCTGATCGAAGAGACTGTCGAAGCAAGGGACGGTATGGTAGCGATCCCGGAAAAGCCGGGTCTGGGATTCACCATTTCGGAGCGGTTCCTGGAGGCGCACGCGCAACGCGATTGACAATGAAAGAAAAGAACCTTCTCGCGGAACTCGCCGCCTACCTGTTCTCCCATTCGGACAACGAGACCGGCCGAACGCCGTCGGAGCGTGAACTGGCGGAGCATTTTGGCGTCAGCCGCGGCCAGATCCGCGAGGCGCTCGCCATTCTCGAAGCCATGCGCATCGTCGAGCGCCGCGCCAAATCCGGCATCTACATCGACACCAAGCAGGCCAGCGTCGAAGCGATGGCGCTGTTCGCGCGCGCCGGCCTGCCGCTCGACCCGATCCAGATCTACGAGACGGTCGAATTGCGCAAGATCCACGAAATCAAGGCCGCCGAGCTTGCCTGCTCACGTGCCACCGAGGAGAATTTCGAACGGCTGCGGGAAATCCTGAAAGCTTCCGAAGACCGCATCGCCGCAGGCGAAGGTCTTGCCCGGGAAGACCGCGAGTTTCACCTCGAGATCGTACGCGCCACCAAGAACAGCGTGTTCCACAACGTCTGCAGCGTCTATTACATGATGGGCGAACAGCGCCTGCCGATCTATTTCAACGACCCCGAGCGCAGCGTGCGCTCGCATGCCGAGCACATCCAGATCTATGAGGCGCTGCTGCGTCGCGACGGCAACCTCGCCCAGGCGCTGATGAGCGCCCATCTGCAAGGCGCGGAGAGCTACTGGAAGGGCCTTATCGAGGGCGGCAAGGCGGTTGCGCCCGCAAGCCCTACGCTCGAAAAGGCCTGACCGTGCCAAGGATCCTGTCGACTCATCCGCTGCATCTGCGCGCCTCGGCGATGCTGGCCGGCGCCGGTGAGCTTGTGGTTGCTTCCGCCCTCGATCCTGGCACGCTTGCCGCCGAGGCGAAGAATGCCGACATCGTCATCGTGCGCGCACCCCTGCCGCCGGCATTGTTCGAGGGTGCAGTGAAGCTGCGGGCCGCGATCCGCCATGGCGCCGGGCTCGACATGATCCCGATGGAAGCAGCTTTCGCGGCCGGCGTGCTGGTAGCCAATGTGCCGGCGGTCAATGCCCGCTCGGTTGCCGAACACGTCATGTTTGCGGCCCTTGCCTTACTGCGCAACTTCCGCGTCGTCGACCGCGACCTGCGCACGAAAGGCTGGCTCGCAGGCCGCGAGCACGCCAATTCCAACAGCGAGCTTGCCGGCAAGACCATCGGCATTGTCGGCCTTGGCGCCGTCGGACAGGCCGTCGGCCATATCGCGGCGCACGGCTTCGACCTGAAGGTGGTGGCAACGACGCGCAGCATGCAGCCGGCGCCTGAGAAGGTCGGCTTCCTGTCGATCGATGCGCTGGTCGAACAAAGCGACATCATCGTCCTGTGTTGCCCGCTGACGCCGGAGACTCGCGGCCTGATCAGCCGCGAACGCATCGCGCGTATGAAACCCAACGCGCTGCTGATCAACGTTTCGCGCGGACCGGTCGTCGATGACGACGCGCTGATCGAGGCACTGCGGAAACGCCGCATCGGCGGCGCCGCCCTCGACGTGTTTTCGACGCAGCCGCTGCCGTCAAATCATCCCTATTTCGGCTTCGACAATGTCATCATCACCCCGCATATGGCGGGGATCACCGAGGAATCGATGATGCGCATGGGCGTCGGCGCGGCGGGCGAGGCCTTGCTCGTGCTGGCCAATAAACTGCCGGTCAATCTGCGCAATCCGGAAGTGGTCGATCATTACCGGCGGCGGTTCCCGGCCAACAGATAGTGCATCGCGGTTTCGCCCCAATTCTCCGCGACGTTGCAGCCATGTCCGGTCTTCGCCTCGCATTTCTGATTGCCGCAGCTTCGTCTATGAGCACCTTGCCGGCATTCGCCGTGGCCGAGAGCAGCTATGTCTATTGCGACAATGGGCTGCGTTGCTTCAAGGCGCCCTGCCCGTCGAACAGCGCGCTTGATCTCGCCACCGGCACGGTCATCAAGGGTGTTTCTATCGACATCAGCGGATTGCCGCAGGCCGACAAGGCTATAACCGATCAGTCCGACGTGCTTTATGCCGGAAAGATCGTCGTCAGGGGCTCGATCGAGCAGCGCACCCAGACCATCACCGGCAAGGATTACAGCCTGCCCTGGCTGGTCGCGACCCGCATCGTGCGCACCGCCATGGACAGCGAACGCAAGCACTGTTCGTCGCACTGATCCGCAGTTCGCGGTTCACTGCCGATCAACCGCCCAGCAGCCTCTCCACTTCTGCGGCAATCCGCATCAAACGCCGGTCATGGCCGTTGCGCCCGACCAGCATCAATCCGACCGGCAGCGCCATATCAGGCATCGGCAGCGAGATCGCGCAGAGATCGAACTGGTTGGCGACCTGAGTGTTGCGCAAGAGCAGGCCTTCGGTGCGATCACGCAGTTCGGTATCCTCGGCCATGGAAACGATGGTCGGCGCCGTCACCGGCGTGGTTGGCAGCGCCAGCACATCGACCGATGCCAGCCTCTCATCCATGGCGGCGGCGAGCGCGGCACGGCGCCGCATTGCCCTGATATAGACCGGCGCCGACAGCATGGCCGCCCGCGACAAAGGTCCGCTGACATGCGGGTCGACCGGCACTGATGCCCCTGTCGCCAGCCAGTCGGCATGCACTTCGGCCCCTTCCATGGCGGCGATCGAGCCACGCTTGGTCGCCGCGCGCATATCGGCAAGCAGATCGTCTATCGACAGGTCCGTGACCCGAGCACCGGCCAGTTCGACCTTGCCGAGACAGCGCTCGAATGCTGCCGCAACCTCGCCTTCCGTGTCTCCGAAAAGAACGCCCCGCGGAATGCCGACGCGAAATCCGGCAAGCGGAATCGGCGCCAGCGCGGTCGGCACCTCGCCGGCCATCACTGCGTCGGCGACAGCACACTGGGCGACGGTTCGGGCAAGCGGACCGATCGAGTCCAGTGTGGCGGACAACGGGAAGGCGCCGGTAAGCGGCACCCGCCGCGCCGTCGGCTTGAAGCCGACCACACCGTTGAGCGACGCCGGGATACGCACCGAACCGCCGGTGTCGGAACCGATGGATATTTCGCTCGTCCCCTCGCCCACTGAAACGCCGGCGCCCGAGGAGGAACCGCCCGGAACGCGGCTGGCATCCGCCGCGTTGCCGGGCGTGCCGTAATGCTGGTTGTCGCCGATCGCGGTGAAGGCGAATTCGGTCATGTTGGTCTTGCCGATGATCACCGCGCCGGCCCGCCGCAGCCGGTTGACGATGGCGGCGTCGCGCAGCACGGACGTCGCGGTCCTGAGCATCAGCGAGCCGGCCGTGGTTGGTTCGCCGGCGACATCGAACAGATCCTTGATCGAAACAATGGTCCCGTCGAGCGGCCCGAGCGTCACACCTGCCCGCTTGCGGGCATCGCTGGCGTCAGCCGCCGCCCGCGCGGGCTCCGCGTAGATTTTGGTGAACACGCGCTCTTCCCCGGCGCGGGCGGCGAGGCGCGCGAGGATGATTTCCAGATGATCACGGACGGGTTGCATTGTCGGTGTCGGACTCCGGACGTGTTGAACGTCTTAAGGGTGGAAGCCACTGCATGGCTTGCCGAGACTTAACCCGGCGCAGGCGGTTTTGCACCCCTGCCGGATGGAGGGAATAACCCGATGCTCTACAAAGGCAGCTGTCACTGCGGCAAGGTCGCCTTCGAGTTCAAGGCTGAGCTGACCGGCACCGTGCGCTGCAATTGCTCGATCTGCTCGCGCAAGGGCGCGCTGTTGTGTGCCATCCCGCACCACACGCTGCGGGTTCTGGCCTGGGGCGATGATTTGGGCATCTACACATTTGGCGGTCACGCCATCGCACACCGCTTCTGCCGGACCTGCGGAATCCATCCCTTCGCCGAGGATGTCCGCGAAGGCGGCGAGCGCAGTGCCTATGTCAACATCCACTGCGTCGCCGATCTCGACCCTTCCACCTTGCAGGTCTTCGACTTCGACGGCCGCGCGGTTTGAGTTCGCTCGTCGCTGCCATCACAACGGCAGCGACCCGAAGGCCGTGATGGTTCTCGGGCCGCTGCGCAAGTCAGGGATGGCTGTTGGCGGAGACTATTCAGCCTGCTTCGGACCGCGCAGGAACACCACGATCGCCGCCAGTAAGGTCGCAGTGCCGCAATAGGCAAACGCGCTGGCCACACCGGCATGGTCGACCAGCAGGCCGCCGAACACGGCGCCGAGCGCAATCGCCACCTGGAAGGTCGCCACCATCAGTCCGCCGGCGCTTTCGGCCTGGTCGGGCGCGGCCCGCACCAGCCAGCTCTGCAGCCCGACCGGCACTGCGCCGAAGGCAAAGCCCCAGGCCGCGACAGCAGCGGCCGCGATCGTCGGCGAGGCGCCGAAGACCAGCATCGAGGCGGCCGCAAGGCTAATCAGCAACGGTGCCAGCGCAACGGCTGCCTTGAGGTTGCGCTCGGCCAGGATGCCGCCGGCGACGTTGCCGAAGAAGCCACCAATGCCGTAGGCCAGCAGCACGAGCGAGATCGTCTCGATATCGAGCACGGGGACCTTCTCGAGGAACGGACGGACATAGGTGAAGCCGGCAAAGTGTCCCGAGGCAACCAGCAGCACGACCAGCAGCGCCACCCTGATCGACGGGCGCTCGAGCACATCGAGCAAGGTGCGGAAGCTCGCCACGCCCACGGGCGGCAGCTTCGGAATGGTGGCCAGTTGCACCAGCAGCGCCAGCGCACCGACGACGGTGGCGATCATGAACGCCGTGCGCCAGCCCCAGATGTCGCCGACATAGGCACCGATCGGCGCCGCGCAGACGGTGGCCACAGAAACACCGGTCAGGATGATCGACATGGCGCGCGGCATCAGCCGCATCGGCACCAGCCGCAACGCCATCGCCGCCGACATCGCCCAGAAGCCGCCGAGCGCCACGCCGAGCACGACGCGGGCAAGCAGAAGCATGGCGAGCGACGAGGCAAAGGTGGCCAGGAGGTTCGACAGGATCAGGAACACCGTCAGCATCCACATCACCAGCCTGCGGTCCATCCGCCTGGTGATGATGGCCATGGTGGGCGCGGCAATGGCGCCGACGATCGCGGTTGCCGTCACCGCTTGTCCGGCCACGCCCTCAGTGACGCCGAGATCGCGCGCCATCGGCGTCAGCAGGCTGGCGGGCAGGAATTCCGCCGTGACGAGGCCGAAAACACCAAGTGCAAGAGATACAACCGCACCCCATGCCGGCTCGGTTCGTTCGTCTGGTTCCGCAGGGTTCAGAAGTGTGGCGTCGATGACGCCTGTCGCGGGTTCGGCCATGGTCAGTCTCCGATCTGTTTTCAGCGCCACATAGGCAATGACCGATCCGGGGCTCCACCCGTTACATGCCTTGCCCTCGCGGCCTGGCACCGTGGCCGGTCTCGATTTGTTTGCGGCGCAACATTTGGCTGCACTGCAACATAGGGAGTGACGACTTGGAGTTTCCATGCTAGAAACCCCATTATGTTTGACCGTTCGTCCAAAATTCCGGTCACTGGCGACCCGTTGACGGACATTCTGCGCGGGCTGCGTCTCGACGGTGTCGAGTATGGCCGCTGCGAACTGAAAGAGCCCTGGGGCATCCAGTTCCCGGCTCATCCCGCCGCCCGGTTTCATTTCGTTGGCCGCAGAGGGTGCTGGCTGAAGCAGCCGTCCGGCGAATGGATTGAGCTCAATGCCGGCGATGCCGTGCTGTTGCCGCGAGGCGCTGCTCATGTGCTGGCCAGCGAACCCGGCGCGCAGGCCTGGCCAATTCACAGTTACAAGCGCGAGGAGGTCTGCAAGGATGTCTTCTGCACGTCGAATGCGGAGATGTGCGACAAGGATTGCCAGCCGGGAACACTGCTGTTCTGCGCCAGCATGTATTTCAACCTCGACGGCCTGCATCCCCTGCTCGGCATGATGCCGGATGTGATGCGCACGCATGAACTGGAAGCCTACGAACCCGGCATTCCACATCTGCTGGAGGCGATGGCGCGCGAAGTCACGATGGAGCGCGTCGGCTCCGGCGGCATTCTGGCGCGGCTGGCCGATGTGCTGGCCGCCACCGTCATCCGCTCATGGGTCGAACGTGGCTGCGGTGACTCGTCCGGCTGGATCGCGGCGGTCAGGGATCGCGACATCGGTCGCGTGCTGGCTGCCATCCATCTCGAGCCGGACCATGACTGGACAGTCGAGTCGCTGGCCAAGATGATGGGCGCCTCGCGCTCGGGCTTTGCCGAGCGTTTCGCCACCATCGTCGGCGAAACGCCGGCAAGATATGTCACCCAGGTCAGGATGCACCAGGCGAGGCAGTGGCTGGTCCGCGACCGGATGAAAATATCAGTCGTTGCCGCGCGCCTTGGCTATGAATCGGACGCCGCCTTCAGCCGCGCCTTCAAGCGCGTCATCGGATCGGCACCCAGCCACCTGCGCGCCGAAGAACAGGCTGACATCCGTCAGGCCAATTGAGCCAGGCGGAGTTCACTCCGACCCGGTCAATCCGTGGCGACCTACCCGGCGTGCCGCAAGCTGACACCACTGCCTTTGTCGAACAGCACCACCTTGTCCGGGTTCCAGGCAAAGCGCACAGCCTGCTCGATGGCGACATCGGTCCTGGCTGGCACCGTGGCGCGCAGCATCGCGTCGCCGACGCGCAGCGTCAGGATCTTCTCGACGCCATGGTTCTCGACGTCGTGGACACGCGCCTCGACCGGCGCGCCGCTCTCGAGATAGACGTCCTCGGGACGAACGCCGAAGACGAGCGGGCGACCATCGGTCGCGCCGCTCGCCTTGGCTCCCCCTGAAAAAGGCAGTTCGAAGTTCAGCGGTGCCATCACCGCGCGGCCATTCACCAGCCTGCCGTCGATGAGGTTCATCGGCGGCGAGCCGACGAAGCTCGCCACATAGGTGTCGCGCGGATTGTTGTAGATTTCGTGCGGCGTGCCGGTCTGGACGATGCGGCCGTGGTTGAGCACGCCGACCTTGTCGCCCATCGACATCGCCTCGATCTGGTCGTGGGTGACGAACAGGAAGGTGGCGCCGAGCTGCATCTGCAGGTTCTTCAATTCCGTGCGCAGCGCCTCGCGCAGCTTCGCGTCGAGCGCCGACAGCGGCTCGTCCATCAGGAACACACGCGGCTTGCGCACGATGGCTCGGCCGATGGAGACGCGCTGCATCTCGCCGCCGGACAGCCGGTCGGTCTTGCGGTCAAGCAGATGCTCGATCCTCAACGTGCGGGCGGCGCGGTCGACGCGGTCCTTGATCTCGGCGTCGGGCAGCCGGCGGATCTTCGGCTTCAGCGGGAACTCGAGGTTTTCCCGCACCGTGTAACGTGGATAGAGCGAGTATTGCTGCAGCACCAGCGCCACGTCGCGCTCTGCCGCCCCCCAGTCGGCGACGTCGACGCCATCGATGAAGACCTGGCCTTCGCTAGGCTTCTCGAGGCCGGCGATCAGCCGCAGCGTCGTCGTCTTGCCGGCGCCCGTCTCGCCCAGCAGCACGAAGAATTCGCCATCGGCGATGTCGAGATCGAGCCCGGTCAGCGCGGTATGATTTCCGAATGTCTTCGAGATGTTCTTGAGCTGGATATGGGCCATGATCAGTTGTCTCGATTCTGTTCGAGGGCGGCCTGCCCTTCGCTATGGCTCCGGGCATTCGACTGTTCGAAAAGCCAGATCGTTGGCTTTTGGCGGCCTTCGGCCGTCACAGTCTCACCCCCAGCGACTTGCCGCTTGCCGTGTCGAAGAAATGCGCCTGGGCCGGATCGATCCTGGCGAACACCTTCTCGCCGGGACCGCTGACGAAGCCGCTCTTGGTGCGCGCGCGCAGCATCTTGGAGCCGACCTTGAGGTCGACGATGTCGAAGGAGCCGAGCGGCTCGACGATCTGCGTCTCGACCGGCAGGAACCCTTCCGCCGCATCGTGGCGAATGAGAACGCCCTCCGGCCGGATGCCGAGCGCCAGCTGGCCACCGGCATGGCCGTTGAGCTTCGACAGCAGCGCCCGCGGGAACTCGAAGCCGGCGGCAGCTTCACCGACCGTCACCGAGACCGACGAAGCCGTTTCGGCGACCGCCGCGTCGGCGACGTTCATCACCGGGCTGCCTACGAATTGCGCCACGAACAGATTGGCCGGATGCGAATACACCTCGTCCGGCGAGCCGACCTGCTGCAGCACGCCTTCATGCATGATGACGATGCGGTCGGCGAGGCTCATCGCCTCGATCTGGTCGTGGGTGACATAGATGGTGGTCGAACCCTGCTTGATGTGCAGCCGCTTGATCTCGGCCCGCATCTCCTCGCGCAGCTTGGCGTCGAGCGCGCCGATCGGCTCGTCCATCAGCATCGCTTTCGGCCGCCGCACCAGCGCGCGGCCGATGGCGACGCGCTGCATGTCGCCGCCTGAAAGCGCGGACGGTTTCTTGCCGAGCAGGTCCGATATCTGCAGCGTCTTGGCGACCGAGCGCACTTCCTGGTCGATCTCGCTTTTGCTCTTGCGCGTGGCGCGCAAGGGGAAGGCGATGTTCTCGTAGACGCTCATATGCGGGTAGAGCGAAAACGACTGGAAGACCATGGCGATGTCGCGATCGGCGGCCTTCAGATGCTGGATGGGTTTGCCGTCGATGAGGATGTCCCCCTCGTCGATCGTCTCCAGCCCGGCGATGGCGCGCAACGTCGTCGTCTTGCCGCAGCCAGACTGGCCGAGCAGCACGATGAACTCGTTGTCGCTGATCTTGAGGTTCAGGTCCTTGATGACCTGGACGGCGCCGAAGAATTTCTGGACACCGCGAAGCTCGATCTGGGTCAATGCTGTGCTCCCCGATTTCGCATCTGTCCCGTGCCTGCTTTTTCTTCCGGTGCGATCTTCGACGTGATGTTGAAGCCGATCAGCCCGATCAGGATGATGGTCAGGCCATATGTGTGCAGCAACATGTTCCAGGGCTGGCAGAGTGCGACAATGCCGAGCACCATTAGAATCTGCGATCCGGGTTCCAGGTATTTCTGGTTGATGGCGCGAAAGCTCATTTGCGGATCGCTCCGAAGGACATGCCGCGCAACAGATGGTTGCGGAGCAGGAAGGTGAAGATCGCGACCGGCAGCAGGAACAGGAAGGTTCCGGCGGCGATCACCGTCCAGTCCGGCAGGCCGGAGCCGACCTGGCTGGGGATGAAGGGTGGCGCGGTCTGGGCGCGGCGGTTGGTCATGATCAGCGCGAAGGCATATTCGTTCCATGCCGTGATGAAGCAGAACACGGCGGTGGCGGCGATGCCGGTGGCGGCCTCCGGCAGCACGATCTTGAAGAAGGCCTCCATGCGCGTGTAGCCATCGACGAGGGCAGCCTCCTCATATTCCTTCGGGATCTCGTCCATGAAGCCCTTCATCAGCCACACCGAGAAAGACAGGTTGAAGGCAGTGTAGAGGATGATCAGGCCGACATGGGAATCGTTGAGGCCGACCGCCCGGTACATCAGGAACATCGGGATCGCCACCACCACCGGCGGCAGCATGCGCGTCGACAGGATGAAGAACAAAAGGTCCGCCTCGCCCTTCACCTTGAAGCGCGAGAAGCCATAGGCGGTGAACGTTCCCATGCCGACCGCCAGCACCGTCGAGGTGATGGCGATGATCAGCGAGTTCAGGAAGCGGCTCGGATATCCCGACCACTGCACCTGGCCCTTGCCGTCGCGCACGATCTTTTCGCCGCCATCAAAGACGACGCGCTCCCACCACGGAGCCGCCGCATACTCTTCCGGCGACGGCGGGCTGCGCATTTGCGAGCGCTTGGTGAACAGCTTCACGAAAGGCGATATTTCAGGCTGGAAGACGACCGTCGGCGGGATGGTGGTGGCAAGGTTGCGCGGCTTGAACGCCGTCGAGGCGATCCAGTAGATCGGCGCCAGGAAGATGATCGTCACCACCAGCACGGCGATGATGGCGACGCGATTGAAGCCGATTTCGGAAGAAGTGCGGACGGCGGCCATCTCAGCGCTCCTTCACCTTGTTGAGGTATTTGACGTAGATGTTGGTGATCGCCAGCACCATGATCAGCACGATGTAGGCCAGCGCGCAGGAGCGCCCGGTCTGCCATTCCTGGAATGCCATCTTGTAGAGCCGGATCGAGATCAGCTCGGCCGTCGGCTGGCTGGTCAGGATGTAGGCGAGATCGAAGGTCTTGAACGCTTCCATGGTGCGGAAGATGACGGCGATCATCAGGATCGGCGCGACCAGCGGCAGCGTGATGCGGAAGAAGGTGTAGAACGGCCCGGCGCGATCGATCGCGGCGGCCTCGTAGAGATGCTTCGGCACCGCCGACAGGCCGGCCAGCGACAACAGCATGACGAAGGGCGACCACATCCAGATGTCGGTCAGCGCAACGGCATAGAGTGCCATCTTCGGATCCGACAGCCATTCGAAGGTCCCGAGGCCGAGCGCATAGTTGATGATGCCGAAGGACGGGTCGTAAAGCAGCTTCCAGAACAGGCCGACGACGGCCATCGACAGCATCATCGGCAGCAGAAGCAGCGTCGTCAGCAACCCCTTCATCGGAATGTCGCGGTTGAGCAGCATCGCCACGCCGAACCCGACAAGCAACTGTCCTGCGACCGAGATGATGACGTACTTCGCGGTGATGGCGAAGTTGGACCACACATAGGGATCGTTGAGCAGGTCGCGATAGTTCTGCAGCCCGACGAAATTCGCCGGCGCGTTGGTCGACGCGCGAAAGTCGGTGAAGGAATAGCCGAGCGAATAGATCAGCGGAAAGATGTTGAAGACGATCAGGAACAGGACCGTCGGGATGATGAAGAGGTTGCGGATCGAAATGTCGCTGAGGCCGCGCGCGGCCGCTCTTGAAGACCTGTCCAGTGTGGTGATCATCGTGGTCGCCAAGACCCTGCTCCCGTTTGCAGAAAAAGAAACGGAGGAGGCACCGATGCCCCCTCCGTGAGCCATGATTGTTACTGACCGCGGCCGTACTTCTTGAAGGTCGCGTTCCAGTCGGCGGCCAAAGCGTCCAGCGTTTCCTTGGCGGTGCCTTCGCCGCCGATCATGTAGGGATAGACGCGCTGGTTGAGCTGCTGCAGCAGTTCGGCGTATTCCGGCACCGCCCAGAAGTCCTTCACCTTGAACATGGTCTCGTAGAAGGCCTTGTTGTAGGGCGTGGCGTTCTGGAATTCCGGCGACTTCAGCACGGCGGCACTACAGGTGTAGCCGCCAAGTGCCGCCCACTTCTTCTGGGTCTCGTCCTTGATGAACCATTCCAGGAACTTCATCGCCTCGTCCTGCTTCTGCGAGTAGGAGACGATGGAGATACCTTGCCCGCCGAGCGCGGCGAACTGGTCGCCACCGGGGCCGGGAGGATTGGCGAAGAAGCCGGTGTTCTTGGCGTTCGGGTTCGACGCCTCGTTGATGAGCGAGGGGAAGAACGCGAAGTAGTTCATGCTCATCGCGGCCAGGTTTTCGGTGATCGCCTGGTTGTCCTCGACGAAGAACGACTTGGCCCAGCCCGGAGGCGTGAACTTGTAGAGCTCCTTGTAGGCGTCGAGTGCCGCCACCGCCTTGTCGGAGTTGATGAAGCCGTCGACCTTGTAGGTCGAATAGTCACCAAGCTCGCCGCCATAGGAGAACAGCGCGTTCTCGAAGCCCATCGCCATCGCGTCATAGGAATTGTCGGTATAGATGGCGATGCCGTATTTCTTCTGGTCCGGCCGGTAGAAGAACTCGGCGATGTCGCGCAGCGCCTTGAAATCCTTCGGCACATCGAGGTCGTAGCCGTACTTGGCCTTGAAGGCTTCCTTCTCCTTGGGATCCTCGAACCAGTCCTTGCGATAGGACCAGCCGACGGCGTCGCCTTCGAGCGGAATGGCCCAGTATTTGCCGCTGTTGCCGGGATATTCGGCGTAGTATTTCACCGTCGCCGGCGCCATCACGTCTTTCAGCTTGTACTTGTTGAAGAAGTCGGTGAGGTCGACATAGTGGCCGCCGGTCGAGCCGGCGCCGAGCCATTGCGAGTCGCCGACGACCAGATCGTAGGCGTCGCCATGGGCGTTGAACTCGGTGAAGGCCTTGGTCTGGAAGTCGGACCAAGGTGTGGTTTCCACCGTGATCTTGACGCCGGTTTCCTTCTCGTACTCGTTGCCGAGTTCCTGCAAATAGTTGGCCGGATCCCATTCCGCCCAGAAGATGGTGAGTGACTTTTCCTGCGCGTAGACGGACGTTCCGCAGGCAAGCGTTAAGCCGATACCAGCAAGCACGCTGGTCACTAACTTGCGCATAATGATTTCCTCCCTTGTGCGCATTCTACCCTGTCATGCGAGCCGGCAACGGGGCCGGCTCCGGTAGTTCCTCCCGTGATCGCGCTCTTCCGGTTCCGGGCCTCCTCGCCCTGCCGGAAAATGGATCGCAGCCCTCACTTTCGATCCGCTTTTCTTCCTTGATCTGGTATTACCAATTTCGCATGCACGTCAAGCCCTTTCTTGGCAGCTTGAACTGTCCGTTGCTACCGGATTCCGGCTTTATCTGCCTGTTTTCCCATGATTTTCCTACTCAGTGATACGTGGAGGTGTTGTCCGGCACCCCGCACTGCGGTTAATATCAGTAGTCAACACGCAAATCTGGTCTAACCAGATAGATGCTATTTCACGACTGCCATTGGATCCGCGCTGTTTCCTTCGCCGGTCGATTCCGTGATCGCAGCGCGCACCAGCGTCGCGGCCGCCCATTGCGCGACCGACATCATGCTGCGGCTGTCCAGTCCCCAGATATCCTTGAGCACGATCAGCACCTCGACGCCGAAGATCAGCGACAGCGCCTGCGCCAGCCGCTTGAAATCGCGCGGTGGCAAGCGGCCCTTGAGCGGCGCGATCGCTTCTTTCAGCAACTGGACGCGGTGGCCGCGCGTGAAGGCCGGCTCGCCACCCAGCGTGCCGGCCTGGCGCCTCGCCCACTGATCGAGCGACAGCTTCAGCGCCGCCTTGAATGTCGCCTCGAACGCCTCGATGCGCGGCATGGCCGTGTCGAACAGGTCGGCGACCCGACGCTCGGCATCGGCGGAGGTCGATTGCCAGGTCAGGATTGGCCCCAGCCCCTCGTCGACGACGGCCTGCACCAGTGCGGCCTGGCTCGGAAAATAGCGGTAGGCGGTCGCGCGGGAAACTTCCGCGGCTTCCGCCACCTCACTGACCGACGGCGTGACGCCGGCCTGCATCAGCCTCGTCGCCGTCTCCAGCATCAGCCGTTTGGTCCGCGCGCGGGGTCCACGCTCGGCTCCCTCGGCGGTGTCGTCGCTCACCGCGGCTTGTTGACGTGAGACATCCATGTCAATACGATACGCGCGTCTCAAAAAATTGCAATGGCCTTCGGGTGGTCGACGGGCGGGCAAAAGAGCGGCAGGCGGTGACGCCAAGCCCGCCTGGATTGGGGAACGCAATGAAACGCATCTATGTGGTGGGCACGGCTGACACCAAGGGCGAGGAACTCGCCTTCCTGGCCGATGCCATCGCCGCCACGGGTGCCGCTGTGTCCCGCATCGATGTCGGAACGCGCGGCGCAACCATCCCCGTCGACATCACCGCGCGGGAAATTGCCAACCATCACCCCGGCGGGAGCAAAGCCGTGCTCGGCGGCAATGATCGCGGCGCCGCGGTCGCGGCGATGGGCATCGCCTTCGCCCGCTTTGCCCAATCGAGGAACGACATCGCCGCCATGATCGGCATTGGCGGCGGCGGTGGCACCTCGATCATCACGTCGGGCATGCGCGCGCTGCCGCTCGGCCTCCCGAAGATCATGGTCTCGACCCTCGCTTCGGGCGACACCGCACCCTTTGTCGACGTCTCCGACATTATCATGATGCCATCGGTGACCGACATGGCCGGACTGAACCGGCTTTCCCGTGTCGTGTTGCACAATGCCGCCCAGGCGATTTCAGGCATGGCGGCCAGACCAGCGCCGCCACCCGACGGCAGGCCGTCGATCGGGCTCACCATGTTCGGCGTCACCACGCCTTGCGTGACCGCCATCGCCGACCAGCTTCGTTCGACCTATGACTGCATGGTCTTCCATGCCACCGGCACTGGCGGCCGCAGCATGGAGAAGCTGGCCGACAGCGGCCTGCTGTCCGGCGTCATCGACATCACCACAACGGAAGTCTGCGATCTCCTGTTTGGCGGGGTGCTGCCGGCGACAGAGGATCGCTTCGGTGCGATCGCCCGCACCGGCCTGCCCTATGTCGGTTCGGTCGGGGCACTCGACATGGTCAATTTCTGGGCGCCGTCGACCATTCCGGAACGCTATCGCGGACGGCTGTTCTACGAGCACAATCCGAATGTCACGCTGATGCGCACCACAGCGGACGAATGCCGCCAGATCGGCGAATGGATCGGCGCCAGGCTCGCCCCCTGCGAGGGACCGGTGCATTTCCTCATTCCGGAAAAAGGCGTCTCGGCGCTCGACATCGAAGGGGGCGCCTTCTTCGATCCCGAAGCCGACGCCGTTCTGTTTGAGGCCATAGAGCGCACCATCAGGCCGAATGGCAGGCGCCGCGTGACGCGTTTGCCACTGCACATCAACGATCCCGAATTCGCCGAGGCGGCAACCGCCGCCTTCCTCGACATCGCCAGACAGTGAGAGGCCAGACATGCCCGCCATACCGCGCAAGGATATACTGAAGAAATTCAGGGGAATGATCGACAAGGGCGTGCCGATCGTCGGCGGCGGCGCCGGCACCGGCCTGTCGGCGAAAGCCGAGGAAGCCGGCGGCATCGACCTCATCATCATCTACAATTCCGGCCGCTACCGGATGGCCGGGCGCGGCTCGGCCGCCGGCCTGCTCGCCTATGGCAACGCCAACGAGATCGTCAAGGAAATGGCCTATGAGGTGTTGCCGGTGGTCAGACACACGCCGGTGCTGGCCGGCGTCAACGGCACCGATCCGTTCGTCATCATGCCGCTGTTCCTGGCCGAACTGAAGAGGATGGGTTTTTCCGGCGTGCAGAATTTCCCCACCATCGGCCTGTTCGACGGCAACATGCGGCGGAGCTTCGAGGAAACCGGCATGGGCTTCGGGCTCGAGGTCGACATGATCGCCGAGGCGCACAAGCTCGACCTGCTGACGACGCCCTATGTCTTCAACCCGGACGAGGCCCGCGCCATGACCAAGGCCGGCGCCGACATCGTCGTCGCTCATATGGGCGTGACGACCGGCGGCTCGATCGGCGCCACCTCGGCCAAGTCGCTTGACGACTGCGTCGTCGAGATCGACGCCATTGCCGCCGCCGCGCGTTCGGTGCGCAAGGATGTCATCCTGCTTTGCCATGGCGGGCCGATCTCGATGCCGGACGACGCCCGCTATATCCTCGACCGCTGCAAGGGCCTGCACGGCTTCTATGGCGCCAGCTCGATGGAACGGTTGCCAGCGGAAGCCGCGATCGCCAGGCAGACGGCTGATTTCAAGGCCGTCACGCTGCATAACCAGAAGAAAAAGAAGGGATGAGAGATGACCGACAGGAGCAAAATGTTTGTCTATCCGAAGGACGTGAGCGCCTTCGGTTTCGACTGGGGCATGCTGGCGCTGACCGTGGCGCCCGAGGTGAATGGCGCGACGCGCTTTTCCGGCGGCGTGGTCGACCTGCCGTCAGGCAAGGGCCACACCCGCCACAATCATCCAGGCGCTGAGGAGATCATCTTCGTCATCTCCGGCAACGGCGAACAGATGGTCGAGGACGAGAAGGGCAATCCGGTGGTCGAGAAGGTCGGTCCCGGCTGCACTATCTACGTGCCGGAAAGCCGCTTCCACTCCACGCTCAACACCGGCGACGGACCGATGCAGCTCTTCGTCGTCTATTCGCCGGCCGGACCCGAACTGGTGTTGCGGGAACTGCCGGATTTCAGGCTGATCCCGGCGGGAAGCAAATAGGAGGTGCTCGCTTCTCCCCGTTCTACGGGGAGAAGGTGCCGGCAGGCGGATGAGGGCAGCGCCTGTGGTTCGCGGGTTCAGGCCCCACCTCTGTTCCACCCTCGGCCCCGGTCACCGAACATCACATAACCAGCGTCGGTCACCGCAACCGTGTCTTCCAGCTTGATGAAGCCGCGCGTCGGGTGGAGCATCGTCGTCTCGATCGACAGCACCATGTTTTTTTCCAGCGGCTTTGCCGCGTAGGTGCCTTCATAGGTCACTGGATGATTGGTCATCAGGAATGGCGCTTCGTGCGTGATCAGCCCCATGCCGTGGGCGAAGAAATCCGTGTAGGGCGCGACCTTGGATTTCTTCAGCACGCCCTCGGCGTGAGCAATCATGTCGCCGCCCAGCGTGCCCGCCTTCACCTTCGAAAAGGCCGCCTGCTGCACTGTTTCGACCTCGGCCAGCAGGTCCTCGAGTTCGGCATCCGGTTCGCCGAGAATACCCATCCGGCAGAGGTCGCCGATATAGCCATGATAGTTGCCGCCGGAATCGATCGATAGCACCTCGCCCTTCTTCCAGGCTTGCGGCGAGGCGGCGCGGTTGTGGCTGGAGCCCAGCGTCAGCAGGCAATATTCGAAATGCGCGCCGCGATTGGTTTCCTCACGCCGCAACTGCTCGATGATCTCGGTCTTGGTCGTGCCTTCACGTGCCCAGGCAATGGTTGCCAGCATGGAATCGGTGATCAGTTCGGAGGCCGTGCGCAGCTTCTCAAGCTCCGCATCGGTCTTGATGGCGCGCATGCTTTCCAGCATGGCCGTCGCATCGATCAGCTTGGCATCCGGCAGCGCCTTGCGGATCAGCGCAAAGGCGTCCGACGGCAGGAAGCCCGGCTCGATGCCGATGCGGGCGCCAGCCTTGCCGATCTTCCGCAGGTGCTCGACCGCGAGGTTGGCGGCATCGAGCGTACCCCAGCAGGCGGCGTGCAGCGTCGGCGTCCAGAACGGATTGTTCTGGTGCTCGCCGCCTTCCATGCGGTTGCCGATATAGGCGGCATGATCGGGCCCGCCCTTCTCATAGATGACGACGGGCAGATAACGGCTGTGGCCGATCGCATCCATCGCGGCGAAGAAGATGAACTTGTAGCCGCCAAGCAGATATTGCGTGTTGTGCTTGGAGGTGGCGAGCAGCACATCGATGCCGGCCTCCTCCATCAGCCGGTCGACCCTTGCCTGGTCGAACGGGATATTGCCGGCGGCATTCTTGCCCGGAGCAACGTTCATCTCTCTCTCCCTGAATTGCCTGGGATCGCCGGCTGTTCTGCTCCCGATCCCTCGGTTGTGGGTCAAGTCTGCACTATTTTGCCCACTCTGGTCTATCCAGGAATAGGAAAAACAGCCCCGACTGACGTCACCCTGGCACTATCCGTCGCCAATCCAACAAATCTGGTCCTACCAGATTGATCGAATTGAACCGCTTCGTCCAAACTGGTCCAGCGGACGGAAATTTCAAAGCCAAGCGAGGATGCGCCAATTCCGTCTCTGGCGAAACCCTCGGCAAGGCTCATAATCGTGACCGCTAGGATGCAGGCTGGCTCGCGGGCATCCGAGGGGTATTGGCGCACCCGGTCGGGTTGCGGAGAGGACGGAGTTCGATCATGTCAGGTTTCAATATTTCCAGACGCACGATGCTTGCTGGCTCGGCGATGCTGCTGGCCTCCACCGCCATGCCTGATATCGGCTGGGCGCAAACGCCGAAGAAGGGTGGGCGGCTGGTGCTCGCCGCCGATTCCGAGCCGCGCAACCTCAACCCGGCGATTGTCGCCTCCAACGGTGTCTTTTTCATCTCCAGCAAGATCGTCGAAACGCTGGCCGAAGCCTCCTTCGACGGCAAGGACGGGCTCGCGCCGCGACTGGCGCTGAGCTGGGAGGGTGCCGCCGACGGCCTCTCGGTGACGTTCAAACTGCGCGACGGCGTCAAATGGCATGACGGCAAGCCGTTCACGTCGGCCGACGTCGCCTTCTCGGCGCTGCAGATCTGGAAGCCGCTGCAGAATCTCGGCCGCACCGTTTTCAAGGATCTGGCTAGCGTCGACACCCCTGACGATCTCACCGCTGTGTTCAAATTCGCCAAGCCGACACCGTTCCAGTTGATCCGCAACGCGCTGCCAGCGCTGAGCAGCGTGGTGCCGAAGCACATCTACGAGGTCGGCAAGATCGAGGACAACCCGGCCAACAACGCCCCCATCGGCACCGGGCCGTTCAAATTCGGCGAATACAAGGCCGGCCAGTATTACCGGCTGACGAAGAACACCGATTATTGGGGCAAGGACGAGCCCTATCTCGACGAGATCATCTATCAGGTGCTGCCCGACCGCACGTCGGCGGCGAGCGCGCTCGAAGCAGAAGAAATCCAGCTCGCGGCTTTCTCTGCCGTGCCGCTTGCCGATCTCGACCGAATCTCCAAGGTGCCCGGCCTGAAAGTGATCTCCAAGGGTTATGAAGGGCTCACTTATCAGCTGGTCGTCGAGATCAATCATCGCCGCAAGGAACTGGCCGACCTCAAGGTGCGCCAGGCGATCGCGCACGCCATCGACAAGGAATTCGTCGTCAAGACGGTGTTCCTCGGTTATGCCGCCACCGCCACGGGCCCGGTGCCTAAGAACGATCCGCAGTTCTACACCGCCGACGTGCCGACCTATCCATTCGACGTCGCCAAGGCCAACGCGCTGCTCGACGAAGCCGGGTACAAAAAAGGCCCGGACGGCAAGCGCTTCACGCTGAAACTTTTGCCGGCGCCCTATTTCAACGAGACCAAGCAGTTCGGCGGCTATCTGCGCCAGGCGCTCGCCGCCATCGGCATCGACGCGCAACTGGTCAACAACGACTCGGCCGCGCACATCAAGGCCGTCTACACCGACCACGCCTTCGACCTTGCCGTCGGCCCGCCGGTGTTCCGCGGCGATCCGGCGATCTCGACCACAATCCTGGTGCAGAGCGGCATTCCCGACGGCGTGCCCTTCTCCAACCAGGGCGGCTACAAGAACGATGCGCTCGACGCGCTGATCGCCAAGGCATCGGAAACGCTCGACACATCTGCCCGCACCGATCTCTACAAGGAGTTCCAGAAGGAGGTCGCCGCTGACCTGCCGCTGATCAACGTCGCCGAGTGGAGTTTCATCAGCGTCGCTCGTGACACCGTGGGCAATATCGCCAACAATCCGCGCTGGGCGGTGTCTAACTGGGCGGACACCTATCTGGCGGGCTGACCTCTCCAGGCTTGCAGATCGTTTATCCGGGTGCTCAGGTTCGATAATGAGAGTTCCCTCGCACTCGCCTCTGTCCTGCCGGACATCTCCGCCGGGTTCACCCTCCCCCTTGTGGGGAGGGTCGACGAATGGGTGCCGCGAAGCGGCAACTGTTCGGCGGGGTGGGGGTAGTGGCGAAGACCTGAAGACCCCCACCCCCCCCCGCTTCGCGGATCGACCCTCCCCACAAGGGGGAGGGTGAAAGTGGCATGACCCGCGCCCTCATCCTCCTCCGTCGCCGCCTCATCGGCAGCGTCTTCGTGTTGCTGATCGTCGTCATCGGCACCTTCCTGCTGCTCGAAGCCGCACCCGGCGATGCCGTCGACGCCTATATCGTCTCGACCGGCGGCGACGCCGGCATGATCGAGCTGTTGCGCCACCGCTGGGGCCTCGACCAGTCGGAACTGACACGGCTGGCCAACTATCTCTGGGCGCTGCTGCACCTCGATCTCGGTCAGTCGGTGACGTTCTCGAGGCCGATCCGCGACGTGATCCTTGAACGGCTGCCCAACACGCTGCTGTTGATGGTCAGCGCCACAGCGCTTTCCTTCGGGCTGGGCTCGGCACTCGGCATCTATGCCGGCGCCAGACCCGGCAGCGTCCGTGACCGCGTCCTGTCGATCGGCTCGCTGGCGCTTTATGCCGTACCGGGCTTTTGGCTCGGCCTGGTGCTGATCGTCGTCTTTGCCGTCGACCTGCGCTGGCTGCCGATCGGCGGCATCGAAACCCTGGCTTCCGACAAGACCGGCCTCGACCGCGCCGCCGACATCGCCATCCATCTCATCCTGCCGGTGGCGGCGCTCGGTTTCATCTACCTGGCGCTCTATCTGCGCATGATGCGAGCCGGCATGGCCGAGGTCTGGCGGCAGGATTTTGTGCTGGCCGCCCGCGCCAAGGGGCTTTCGCGCCGCCGCATCGTGCTCGCCCACGTCGCCCGCAACGCACTGCTGCCGCTGGTCACCATGCTCGGCTTGCAGTCGGCGCAGATGCTTGGCGGCAGCGTCGTCATCGAGAGTGTCTTTTCCGTGCCCGGCCTCGGCCGGCTGGCGCAGGAAGCGGTGGCCGCGCGCGACACGCCCTTGCTGCTCGGCATCATCCTCGTCAGTGCCGTGCTGGTCGTCGTCATCAACCTGCTCGTCGACATCGCCTATGCCTTTCTCGATCCGCGCGTCGGCGCCGGCGAGGCCGATGCATGAGCCGCTTCCGCCGCTTTCTGCGCACGCCCGAGGCAGTTGCGGGCGCCATCATCCTGGCGGCACTGATCGCCATGGCGCTGTCGGCATCGCTGCTGTTTCCCGGCGACCCGCAAGCGATCGCCGGTCCCGCACTTTTGCCGCCATTTCAGGACTGGTCGCTGCCGCTCGGCACCGATCGGCTCGGCCGCGACGTGCTGGCCGAGCTTTTCCACGGCGCCCGCACTTCGCTGGCCGTCGGGCTGGCGGCAGCAGCGGCGGCGCTCGTCGTCGGCTCTGTGGTCGGTACGCTGGCCGGCTTTGCCGACGGCCTCGTCGACGAGGTGCTGATGCGCATCACCGAGGCCTTCCAGACCGTGCCGAGCTTCCTGCTGGCGCTGGCCTTCGTCAGCGTTGTCGGGCCGTCGCTCGGCATCGTGGTGATTGCTATCGCGCTTGGCACCTGGACAGGGCCTGCTCGAGTCGCCCGCGCGGAAGTGCTCTCCATCCGTGAGCGCGATTATGTTGCCAGCGCCCGCGCCGTCGGCATGCATCCGCTGGCGATCGCCTTTCGCGAGGTGCTGCCCAATGCGTTGCCGCCAGTGCTTGCGATGTCTTCGGTGATCGTCGCCGCCGCGATCCTCACCGAAGCGGCCTTGTCCTTTCTCGGCTTGGGTGACCCCAACCGGGTCACCTGGGGCGGCATGATCGCTGAAGGCCGCGCCGTGCTGCGCACCGCCCCCTTCCTGTCGATCGTCCCGGGCATTGCACTGGTGCTGACTGTACTGGGCGTCTATCTCGCTGGTGAGGGCGTCGTCGAGACAACGGCCGTGAGAAGAGGCCTGTCGTGACCGTTCTGGCTTCGATCCGCGACCTAACGGTGACCTACCGCCGCGACGGCACCGAAGTGGCGGCACTGAAAAATATCAGCCTCGATATCGCCGCTGGTGAGCGCCTCGCCATCATCGGCGAAAGCGGTTCGGGCAAGAGCACGCTGGCGCTGGCCATTGCCGGGCTGTTGCCGGCTCCATCTCGGATCGATGTGTGGATCGAGTGGCCCGGCCTCGGCCGAGTACCCCTCGGCGGCCGCGACATCGGCTTCGTCTTCCAGGATCCCTCCGCCAGCCTCGATCCGGTGATGCCGATCGGCCAACAGATCGCCGAGGTCGCGCGCACCCATCTCGGCCTCACATGGCCGCAGGCGTACGCGAAGGCAAAAAACTTGCTGGAGCGCGTCCGCCTGCCGGACCCGGACTCTGCCCTGCTGGCCTTCCCGCATCAGCTCTCCGGCGGCCAGAAACAGCGTGTGGCGATCGCCGCCGCGATTGCGGCCGGCCCGAAATTGCTGATCGCCGACGAGGCGACCTCCGCGCTCGACACCATCGTGCAGGCCGAGATCGTCACCTTGATCCGGCGGCTGGTGGCCGAAGACGGCATGACGCTGCTGTTCATCAGCCACGACATCGCACTGGCGGCCGAGCTTGCCGAGCGCATCGCCGTGTTCCGCCACGGCCAGTTGGTCGAGCTTGGCGCGACGGCGCGGATTGTCGACGCCCCAGCCCAGCCTTACACACGCGCGCTGCTCGACGCCCATATCGGTCTCGACGCCGAACCGTTGTTGAACCGAAGCGGTCTCGCCACATGAGCCTGCTCACGGTTTCCAATCTCACCAAACGATACCCTCGCGGCGGCAAGAGCATCGCCGCCGTCGACGACGTCTCCTTTCATATCGATCCCGGCGAGACGCTGGCACTGGCCGGGCCCTCCGGCAGCGGCAAGTCGACGATCGCGCGACTGGTGCTGCGATTGATCGAGCCGGACGCCGGACGCATCGAATTCGAAGACAATGATTTCCTCGCCTTGAGTGGCGCCAGCTTGCGTGCGCGCCGCGCGCGTCTGCAGACGGTGTTCCAGGATCCGCTTGCCGCCTTCAACCCGCGCGCCACCGTGGCGCGCGTGCTCGACGATCCCTTGCGCATCCATGGCATCGCCTCGCGCTCCGAGCGCCCGCGCCGCATCGCCGCCTTGCTGGAGCGCGTCGGACTGGCGGCGGAGCTTGCATCGCGCGCCATCCATGAAATCTCCGGTGGCCAGCGGCAGCGCGTCGCCATCGCTCGCGCCATCGCCACGAAACCGTCGCTGATCGTACTCGACGAGGCGGTGTCTGCCCTCGACGTTTCGGTGCGCGGGCAGATCCTCCACCTTTTGCTTGACCTGCAACGCCAGGAACGGATCGCCTATCTCTTCATTTCGCATGATCTCGGCGTGGTCCGGGCTGTCGCCCACCGCGTCATCCTCCTCGATGCCGGGCGGATTGCCGAGAGCGGCGATGCCCGAGCCGTCATCGACGCGCCGCGATCGGCCATCGGCAAGGCGCTGCTGGCGGCGGCACCAAGATTGCACAGAACCAGACCATGATCCCGAACCGAAGGACCGCGCCAACGAAAAGTGGGACCCGATTTTCGCACAAGATTATGGTCAAACAACAAGCCAGGGCGCATGATGACCGACCCCGAAGCCAGAGCCGAAAAACTGTCGCGCGAACTCGATTCAGCCTTTCGCAACCGGGCCGATCTCTACCGCTTGTTCCTCGATGAGCTGAGCGGAGAACTGGGCGCCGAAAAGGCCGAGGCGATCATGATCCGCGCCATCAACCAGCGCGGCAAGGAGGTGGCCGCGCCCGCTTTCGCCGCGTTCGGCCCCAATGACGCGCACGCGATCGGCGAAGCCTTCCTGGCGGTCAGCCCGGATGGAGGCCGCATGTACCCGACCGATGTCGAACGCGGCGACGACCGCATCGCCTTCCAGGTCAAACGCTGCCCGCTGAAGGACGCCTGGGCCGAGGCTGGGCTCGGCGATGAAAAGCTCGCCACGCTCTGCCGCATCGCCGGCGCCTTCGACCGTGGCTTGTTCGAGGCGACCGGCGTGCGTTTCGAAAATGTCATCTGGACGCCGGGCCACGGCTCCGGCTGTTGTCACATTGCACTGACGAACCGGGATGGCGCCTGAACAAGCACTGCCCTATGCCTCGCTGTCAGCTGCCTGCGAAAACATGCAGCTCCGTTCCGGCTTCTTCGATCGCCGCGCGCAACTCGGCCTGGGGCTCGACGTCAGTGACGATGTCGGCGATGTCGCCGAGCGCGCACACGCGCTCGAGGCTGGCGCGGCCGAACTTGTCGTTGGTCACTACCAGCATTGTCGACAGCGCGCGCGAGATCATCGCCCGCTTGACCGCGGCTGCGCCCGATATCATGTCGTTCGGGCCATCGACCGTCAGACCAGACGCGCCGATGATGGCGATGTCGGCATTGTAGCGGCGGGCGAATTCGACGGTGTCTTCGCCCAGCACGCTGCCCTCGCGGCTGTCATAGGTTCCCGGACAAAGGATGACGCGGAACGTCGGGTTGGCGCCGGTCACCGACGCCACGCCGGTGGAGTTGGTGATGACGGTCAGGTTGCGCGCCAGTTGCGACAGATTGCGCGCCACCTCGTAGGTTGTCGAACCGCCGTCGATCATGACGATCTGCCCCTTTTCGATCAGGCCGGCCGCGCCCCGCCCGATCCGGGCACGTTCCTCGACCATGGTCAGGCCACGTTCGGAAATCGCCGGCTCGGACGTCACCAGTGAAATCGTCGCGCCGCCATAGGTACGGTTGAGCAGCCCGGCCTCGCCAAGCTCTATGAGATCGCGGCGGATCGTTTCGCCGGCGACACCGATGCGCCTGGCGAGCTTCGAGATCCGGATCGACGCCGACCGGCGCACTTCCGACAGGATGAGCTCGTGCCGCTCCTTTTTCGTCAGTCGACCCTGCTCCATGACGCCCCCTTGCCGCAATCAGCGCGTTCGCAGCCCCGCCTATCCATCAACTCCTGCCAGCATTAAGGCAGATGATGCCGGGCGCATATCCCTGATCCGAAAGACATTAGCGATCCCGGCGCCATTGGGAAAGAAGCCGAACAAGGGTGACAGTTCGGCCCTTCCTTGTTCTGACTGGACGCACGAATCGGCGCTCAGTGCCTCATTGAAGGGATACTCCGATGCATGTCGTGACATTGCTGAAGGCATCGACGGCAAGCCGGCTTCGATCGCAGGCCTTGCCGGACTGCAACCCGCATGACTGCGTGCTCGCCGGCATCGGGCTGGGCGTGTTTCCGGGTTACAGTGTCAGCGACTATATCGCCGAGGGACGGCTGGTGCCGGTGTTTGCCGACTGGAGCTTGCCCACCGGCGGCATCCATGCCGTCTTTCCACAGGCCCGGTTCCGGCCCGCCAAGGTGCGCGCCTTCGTCGATCTGCTCGCGTCCGCCGAGAAGAAACGATCGCGCGGCGTCGCCGTGGCGTGAAGCCGAGGGCTGCGGGCCCCGCGATCATCGGTTTTGATGCAGGATCGTCTCGGCGGCGATGTAGCCCCAGGTCATGTTGGGACCGAGGGTCGTGCCGGCTCCCACGGCGCGCGTGCCGATGGGGTTGGCCATGGCAAGTCCCGCCGCATAAAGGCCTGGGATGATCGAGCCGTCCGGCCTCAACACCTGCGCTCGCTCGTTGGTGCGGGCGCCGCCCTTGGTACCGAGAATCGAGCGATTGATCGTCATGCCGACATAGGGAGGCTTGTCGATCGGCTTCAGCCGGTTTTCGGGGCCATGCGCCTTGTAGTCCTCCCAACCGTTCTCACCGCGGTGGAAATCCGCATCGTGCCCCTTGGCGCAAAAGCCGTTCCAGTGGGCGATCGTCTCCTCGAGGGCCGCCGCCGGCAGCCCGAGCTTGGCGGCAAGGCCACCGATTGTATCGGCCTTCTTGACCCAATCGCGCTCATAGGAGGCATACCAGCGGAAAGGCAGTGACGTTTTCAGGAACCGATGATCGCCGATGAGATAGCAGGGCAGATTGACGGGCACGCCGTCCGGCCCGCGCGCATCGATCGCCTCGCCGATGTTGAAGGCGTTTTCGCTGACAAAGCGCTTTCCACCGCGATTGACCACGATCGAATGCGGCTCGGCCTGGAAGGTCATCGGCAAGCCGTGTGGCTTTCCCTGGTAGCGCGTCGGCAGGCAGGGGTAGACATTCGCCTGATCCATGCGGTCCAGCTGCGCGCCGACGGAAGCGGCAAGTTTCTGGCCGTCGCCCTCGTTGCCGCGCGGACTGCCGATCCGGTCGAATGCACCGGGGAAATGGTGTCCACGCATCTCGGCATCCCATTCGAAGCCACCGGTTGCGATCACGACGCCGCGGCGAGCGACAATCTTCGTTCGTCGGCCCTCGCTCTCCACTTCCGCGCCGGTGATGCGCGAGTCCGGATCCTGAAGCAGGGTCACGGCGCGCGTTCCCAGCCGAAAGGTAACGCCGGCATCGAGGCAGCCCCTGATGAGCCCGGTCATCAGAGCCGTGCCCTGGCCGCCGGAATTCGTCAGCCATCGCCAGAGAAGCCTCGGCCAGACCTTGAACCCGGCGCGGACAGGATGGTGATAGAGATCCAGGTCGACGATCTCCTGGTAAGTGAAGCTGTGCGGCAGGGTGGAGCGGCGCAGACTCCGTGCGAACCTGCCCAGGATACGGCGGCTGAGCGGCCCCGGCGAGACCATGCGGCCGTAGAGCTTGCCGCCCGGCGCTTCGGTAAAGGGGTCGGGCTCGTTGATCAGGCGGAAATCGAGCGGCGTGTTGCCGGACAGGAAGCGTAGCATGTCCGGCGCGGCCCTGACGAACGCACACCAGAGCGTGTCTTCCTTCGGCTTCCACCCTTCGGGCGCGACTGCGCGCAGATAGGTGAGCGCGTCCTCGCGGCTGTCGGCGATGCCGGCTTCGGCCGCGACATGATTGGCGGGTATCCAGACCCCGGCACCGGACATGGCCGATGTGCCGCCCAGCCATTCGCTCTTTTCGATGACGAGCACCTTGAGGCCGCCCTTGGCGGCCCTCAATGCCGACGAACAGGCCGCCGACCCCGACCCGATGACCAGAACGTCGAATTCATCCATTGGCGGTCCCCTGCTGCATCGCCACGGCACTATAGGAGCAGAAAATTAAATCTGTCTACTCTTGTGTCGACACTTTTTGCGCTGTAACCTCGTGCAAGTCAGCAGCGTGCTCGGCATGATCTTCGTAGCCCTTTCGATAGGCAGAACCATGGACGATACCCGCCTTCCAACCGTACCCTCCGGCATCCATATTTCCGATTCCCAAACGCGTGAAAGCTATTGGCAGCCGGTGCCGGCAAACGGCCATATCGACGTGGCGCTCGCGCCGCACATCGTCGGCATGGAGCACCCCTTCGCGCTGGGCACGCAATCGGTCGCGCCGGGCGGCTATGTGCGCGAACACACGCATGACCGCAACGAGGAGGCGATCTATGTCATCGAGGGTCAGGGCCGCGCCGTCGTCGAGGGCAAGGAATATCCGCTAGGCCCGGACAGCGTGGTGTTCCTGCCGAAGAATGTCAGGCACATGTTCATCAACGATGGCGAGACACGCCTGCGCTGGCTCTGGCTGATCGTGCTGAACGGGCTCGAGGACTTCTTTCGCCTTATCGGCAAGCCGCGCAAACCGGGCGACCGCGTGCCGTCCAATTTTCCGCGCCCGGAAAACGTCCTGGAAATCGAGCGCAAGACGGTCTTCGGAGCCGACCTTACCGACAAGTTCGATCCCCTGAAACAGAACCCCTGAAGCAGCCCTGATGGTGACGCTCGGCCTTATCGGCTACGGCACGATCGCGCGCGAGATCGTCTCCGCTTTCCCACAGGATTCGGTTCGCTGGGCGGCTCTGCTGCGCGAAGGCGCATGCCCGGCCCTGCCGCCGAATGTCAGCGCGGTCACACAGCTTGACGCGCTGATAGGAATACGCCCAAGAGCAGTGGTGGAGGCGGCTGGCCAGGAGGCAGTGGCCGCATACGCACCCGCGCTTCTTGAAGCGGGCATCCCGACTGTCATCGCTTCGGTCGGCGCACTGTCCGATCCGGGGCTTGCCGCCCGGCTAGCCGGGGCGTCACGCAGCGGAGGCGCGCGCTTCGTCCTGCCATCAGGCGCATTGGGCGGCCTCGACTATTTGCGAGCGATAGCGGCACTTCCCGATGCGCGGGTGCGCTATACCTCGCGCAAACCGCCTGCCGCCTGGGCGGCGGAGCTGGCCTCCGCCGGCCTTTCAGCCGACAATGGCGCCATTACCCTTTTCGAGGGTGCGCCCGCCGAAGCTGCGAGACTCTATCCGAGAAACCTCAACGCGGCTTTCGCCGTGGCAATCGCGGCGGGCGCCGGCAAGGTGACGGTGCGCGTGATTGCCGATCCGAAGGCGGCCGGCAACACCCACGAGATCGAAGCCGAGAGTGCCGCCGGCGCCGCCTCTTTTCGCTTCGTTAACGCGCCCTCGCCCGACAATCCCAAGACTTCCGCGCTCACGGCACTCAGCCTCGTCGCGGCCCTTGGCGAACTGCTTGATCTGGAAGGCCATCGTTGATGACCTTCTTCACCGCCGCCGATGGTTGCCGCATTCACTACGAGACGTTCGGCAGCCATGGCCCGCGCCTCATCCTCATCCCCGGGCTCGGCGGCGACGGCCGCTTCTGGGCCGGCGTCGTTGGACTGCTCGAGGCCGACCATCGCATCATCGTCACCGACCATCGCGGCGCGGGCCGCAGCGATCGCCCAAATAGCTCTTACTCCATTTCCCTGATCGCCAGCGACATTGCCGGCCTGCTGGCACGGACGGGTGGTCCCGCCCATATTGTCGGACATTCCACCGGGGGCGCCATCGCTCAGGTGCTGGCGCTCGATCATTCCGAACTCGGCCTGAGCTACACGATCAGCAGTTCCTGGGCGCGGGCCGACACCCGTTTCCGTGCGCTCTTCAGCGCTCGCGCCGAACTGCTGGAGGCCGGCATGGCCGAAACCTACCAGCGCCTCGGCCATGTGCTCTGCCACGAGCCGTCCTACCTCGAAGCGCGTGCCGGGCAACTCGAGGCGGCGGTCACCGCCGCCCCTCGGACCCTGGCGCCACTTGCCGTCAGCGCCGCGCGCGTGCGCATGCTGCTCGACCACGACCGCCTTGCCGACCTGCCGCGCATCGCCGCCCCGGTCCAGGTGATTGCGGCCGCCGGCGATATTCTGACACCGCCGGCCCTTTCGGAAGCCATCACCACCGCGATACCGGGTGCGAACCATGTGGTCGTTCCGGGCGCGCATTTTCATCCTCTCGCCGATCCCGAGGGTTTTGCCACCATCATTCGCCGTTTCATTGCCGAAGCAGGCAACAAATATCATGACCGCTGAACTTGCCCCCGCTCTCATCGACCCTCGCCTCAAGCCGGGTGCCGAACTCCTCGCCGAAGGACGCGCCATGGCGCGCGACTGGCGCCTCGGCAGTTGCCGCTTCCTCACCGAAACCGGAATGCCGTCCGAGGCTGCATGGAAGCGCAAGGCGGCGGCCGAGACACGCGTCATGCAGCATGCCCATATCGGTTTCAGAAGCGTCGACCGCACCATTGCGGCGATCGGCGAGGTGCACGGGCAATGCCGCAAGGCAGGCGTGACAGTAGACCGTTTCGGCATCACCCTCGACTGGTCGATGGGCTATCCACAGGCCATGCGCGCCAAGGCAGCACGCGGCACCGGCATCGTGCTCACCGGTCCCGAGGATTTCGCACGCATCACCAACGCCGCGCCTGCCGCCGCCCATTTCGGCGACTTCATGCTCGGACTGCCGGGCGCGCTGGAAAACACCCGCGCCGCCATTGCCGCCGGAGCGACGGCCGTCGGCAATCTGGGACAGTATTTCACGTTCCGGCTGCCTTACTGGGACGATGACGTGGCGACCACCGAAGCCACCGTCACCGCGCTCGGCCTGATTGCCGCGCAGGATGCCGAAATCCTTGTTCATTCCAATCTCGACGACGGATTCGCGGGGCTGTTCATCGACATGGCCTGCGCGCTCGGCATGGTGCTGATCGAAAAATACATCGTCGAGGATCTGATCGGCGCGCGGCTCGCCCATTGCTACGGCCACCATTTCAGCGATCCGCTGTCGCGCACCGCCTTCCATGCCGCACTGGTCCGGGTCAGCGACACGCCAGGCACCATGATCTTCGGCAACACCGTTTCCTACCAGTCGACCCCGGCAGGCAATTACGCAAGCCTAGCAAGCTATCTGCTGGCCGACATACTGGCCGTCGGGCGATGGCCGTCCGGCCATGCGATCAATCCCGTGCCGGTGACCGAGAACCAGCGCATTCCCGATGTCGACGAGATCATCGACGCGCAGACCTTCGCGCACCGGCTCACGCTGCACGCGCCTTTCTACGATCCGGTCTTCGACTGGTCCAAGGTCGAGGCGATGGCCGATGTGCTTGTCGCGGGCGGACGCCGCTTTGCCGATGCCGCCATGACGGGGCTGGCCGAGCGTGGGGTGGATACCGGGGACCCGGCCGCATTGATGCTCGCCGTCCGCCGCATGGGGCCAAAGCGCATGGAGGCGCCTTTCGGCCCGGGAGCGGCAAGCGCGCGCGGACGCACGCCACTGATCCATGCCGAATGGGCCCGCGAGCTCAACCACAAGGCTGCAAGCTGGGTTTCGACGCAGAAACCGCTGGCAAGGCAAGAGCCACTGACCCTCTGCATCGGTACGACCGACGTCCACGAACACGGCAAGTATCTCGTCGAACAGGCGCTGGAAGGCCTGGGCATTGCCATCGTCGATGCCGGCGTGGCCGTCGACCCGGAAGCGCTTGTCGCCCGCGCGGCGGAGACCGGGGCCGATGCCATAGCCATCAGCACCTACAATGGCGTGGCGCTTCGCTATGCCCAGTCGGTGAAGGCAGCGATGGCGGCGCGCGGACTCGTCCTGCCGGTGCTCATCGGCGGGCGGCTGAACGAAGTGCCGAAAGAGTCCAATTCCGGCCTGCCGGTGGATGTGACCGAGGACATCGCAAAGCTCGGTTGCGTGCCATGCGCCGATCTCGATGCGATGCTCGGCGCCCTGCGCTCCATCCCGCCGGCCGGCCAAAGTGGGTAGTCCGCCGCATTATCGATCCTGTTTTCCAGACTTGTTTCGACCTTGCCTCGCGGAAGCCCTTGCAAAGTGTCGACACTTTTGTATTTAATTTCGGCATGAGATCGGGGACAGCCGTGAAAAACACTCCTTCCGTCGAACAACATCTGGAAATCTATCGCCGGATGCTGCTGGTGCGGCATCTGGAAGAGAGCCTTGGTGCGCTCCACAAGGAGGGGCGCACGCGCGGTCCGATCCATCGTTGCGACGGCCAGGAAGCTGTCGGTGTCGCGGCCACGGCGGCGCTGGAGACGGGCGACAAGGTCGCCACCACCCATCGCGGCCATGCCGTCTATATTGGCAAGGGCATGGCCATGCGTCCCGTGGTTGCCGAAATCCTTGGCCGCGCCACCGGCGCCTGCGGCGGGCGCGCCGGCCACATGCTGATAGCCGATGCCGAAAAGGGTGTGATCGGCGGCAACGCCATCGTTGGCGCGGGCATCCCGGCGGCAACCGGCATGGCTCTGTCCATGCAAATCCTTGGCAACGGCAACGTCGCCATGTGCATCTTCGGCGACGGCGCCGCCCAGACCGGCATCTGCCACGAGGCAATGAACATGGCCGGGCTGTGGAAGCTGCCTGTCGTCTTCGTGCTCGAGCACAACCAGTTCGGCCTGACTGTCCCCTCGGATGTGCAGTCGCCGGTCGCGGATCTGTCGATCCGCGCCGCCGGCTACGCGATGCCGGCCGAGATCGTCGACGGCAACGATGCTGTCGCCGTCTACCGCGCCGTGTCTGCCATGACCGAGCGCGCCCGGCGCGGCGAAGGCCCCGGCATGGTCGAATGCAAGACCTATCGCATCGAAGGCTTTTCCACCTCCGACATGGGCGGCTACCAGAAGCCGCAGGACATCGCCGCCTGGAAGGCACGCGACCCGCTGCTGGTTTCGCGCAAGGCACTTCTTGGCGATGTCGGCGAGACTAAGCTCGCCGACATCGAGGCGGCGGCCAAGGCCGAGGTGGCCGAAGCCTTCGAGACCGCGCTGTCCGATCCCCTGCCGGAATTTTCCGTCGACGAAGCCTGCAATCCCTACAGCGAGGCGCACTGACATGGCCATGATGCGGTACGCCGAGGCGCTCAATGCGGCGCTGCGCGAAGAGATGCAGGCCGATCCTTCCGTCTTCCTCTTCGGCGAGGACATCGGCCGCTATGGCGGCGTCTTCAAGGTGACAAAAGGGCTGATGGAGGAATTCGGCGAGACGCGCGTGCGCGACACGCCGATCTCCGAACAGGCTATGACCGCCATGGCGGTGACCGCGGCCATGACCGGCACCCGTCCGGTGCTGGAAATCATGTATGCGGACTTCATACCGCTGACGCTCGATGCGCTGGTCAACCAGGCCTCGATCTACAACTACATCTGGAACGGCCAGGTGAAGATGCCTTTCGTGCTGCGCACGCAGGGCGGCGGCGGCGCCGGTGCCGGCGCGCAGCACTCCAAGGCGCTCGACTCCATGCTTGCCCACATACCCGGCATCAAGGTGGTTGCCCCGTCGACGCCCGCCGACGCCAAGGGCATGCTGAAGGCCGCGATCCGCGACGACCAGCCGGTGGTCTTCCTCGAACACAAACTGCTCTACAACACCCGTGGCGAGGTGCCTGACGGCGATGTGACGGTGCCGCTCGGCAAGGCCGCGACCATGCGCGAGGGCAGCGATATCTCGATCTTCGCCACCTCCAAGATGGTGGTGGAGGCGCTGAAAGCCGCCGACCTTCTCGCGGCTGACGGCGTTTCGGCCGAAATCGTCGACCTCCGGTCGCTGCGCCCGCTCGACGTCAACGCCATTGTCGCCTCGATCACGAAAACCCACCATGCCGTGGTGGTCAACGAAGGATGGCGCTTCTGCGGCTATGCCGCCGAGCTTTCGGCAACGATCATGGACCACGCTTTCGACGAGCTCGACGCGCCGGTCGCACGCGTCACGCTGCCGGACATGCCGATCCCGTACTCCGAACCGCTGGAAACGGCGATGCTGCCGAATGCCGAAAAGATCCGCACTGCCGCGCTGCAGACACTCAAGTGACGGAGGCGGCGATGACCCATCCGATCACGATCGACAGCGCCGGCGGCGAATATATGGAAGCCGTGTTGGTGATCGCCTGGGCGGTGAAACCAGGCGATCCGGTCAAGGCCGGTGATCTCGTCGTCACCGTCGAGACGGCCAAGGCGGCGACCGAGATCGAAGCCGATCGCGACGGCTGGCTGGCGGAAATCTTCTTCGCCGAAGGGCAGGAAGCGCCGGTGGGCGCCGTGCTCGGCACGATCGCGGACGAGAAGCCGATGGCTGGCGAGCCAGCCTCGCTCGCACCGGCCATAGCTGCCGCCGCTGCCGCCAAGCCGCGCGAGCCTGTCGCTGACGAAGCCCCTACCTCCGACCGGCAGCCCGGCAGCCGTGCAATCGCCAGCCCACTTGCCCGGCGGCTTGCCGCCGCCGCCGGGCTCGACCTTGCCGCCATTTCGGGAAGCGGCCCTCGCGGGCGCATCAAGAAGCGCGACATCGATGCCAGGCTTGCCGCCCTCGCGAACGAAGATGAAGGCATGGTCCAGCAGACTCCAGCCGCAGCCCAGACACCGTCAGTTGCCGCACCAGCGCTGGCCAGACAGGCAGTGCCGGTGGTCCTCATCCATGGCTTCGGGGCGGACCGTTCCGTATGGCGGCAGGTCGTCCCGTTGCTCGGGCCGGGGATCGAGACAATCAGCCTCGACCTGCCCGGCCACGGCACCGAAGCCGCCAGGACGGCGAGTACCATCGAAGAGATCGCTTTCCTCCTCTCCGACCGGTTGGAGGCTATGGGCGTGGGCAATGTCCATCTCGTCGGCCACTCCCTGGGCGGCGCGGCGGCTCTCGCGCTCGTCCGGCTCGGCCGTCTCGCCGTGCGTTCGGTCACGCTTCTCGCGCCCGCTGGGCTTGGCCCCGAGATCAATGCAGGCTTCCTTGCCGGCCTTGCCCGCGCGACGACAGTCCAGGCGCTGGAGCGGTGGCTGGCTGTCATGGTGGGCGCCCCCTCGGCCTTGCCAGGTGGTTTTGCGCAGGCTGCACTCAGGCAAATGGAAAAGACCGGCAACCGCGATGCACTCACGGCGATGGCCGAAAGCCTGTTCTCGGACGGCACCCAGGGCTTCGACCTGGCGACCGCGCTCGCCGAACTCGACGTCCCGGCGCGGCTCATCTGGGGGAAGCTTGACCGGATTATCCCGGTCGCCCATGCGGCCCGCGTGCCGGGTTTCGCCGCCGTTCATCTTCTCGATGGCATTGGCCATGTACCGCAGATAGAGGCGCCGGCGCTCACAGCCCGGCTGATCTCCGAGACCGTGCGGAGCGCCGGCTGAGCCCCGGCAGTTCGCTTCATCCCGCGGATCGGTCGCGGGGGGCAGACAGGACCACGTTACGCCGGCGTCGAGGACGCCGGAGCAGGATGCCAGAAGGAGTGCCCAGGATGATCTTCGACCATCGCACCTACACCGCCCGTCCAAACAAGCTGTCGCATTTCCTCACGCTCTACGAGGAGGTCGGCCTGCCGATGCAGCGACATTATCTGGGCGAGCCCTTCGGCTTCTTCCAGACGCATATCGGCGACCTCTCGCGCACCGTGCATCTGTGGAAATATGATAGCCTTGCCGATCGGGAAGAGCAGCGCGACCGCATGGAAGCCGATCCCGAATGGCAGGCCTATCGACGCAAGGTGATCGAGACCGATTACCTTCTCGACATGCGCAACCAGATCCTCAAACCTGTCTCCTTCTTCAATCCCGGAAAGTAAGATGGACCTGATTTTCTCTGCCGAGGGGCGCAGCTGGCCGCTACGCCTCACCGGCGATGCCGAGCGCACTCGCCGTGCGCTGCTTTCGGTTCTGCCCATGCGCCTGCAGCTTCATACGCCCAAGATCGCCGGCAGCCATATCTATTGGCATGCCCCCTTCGTGGAGGATCTGGAGGGGGCGACGCATGTGCTTGCCGCGACCGCCGGCGCTTTCATCTACTGGCCGGTGCGGCAGTTCCTCGAAATTACCTTCGCGCCGCTCCAGGCGGAAAATGCCGAGATCACCGTTCTCGGCCATCTCGACGCGCCGGTGGAAGGCATTGCCGAGCTTGCCGCGACACTGAAGCGGGACCAGGGCCGCCGCATCCTGGAAGGCACACTTGGCAGATCGGATGGCAGCGCGCGGGAGCCGTTGGCGCCGTCGCCGCTGCCGCGGGATATCATCGCTGCGCGCAAGGCACTGTGGGCGGCATGTCCCGCCGACATCAGCCGGGTCACCGCCTCGCGCGCCATCATGCACCCTGCGGGTCCTGTCTTCACCGCCGAGTCGGAGGCGCGGGTGCTGCACGAATTGCTGTGGTGGATACGCGCCGAGCGCGGCAGAAAGGACGAGGTGGTGCTACGCCAGGTAGCCGCGCTGGCGCTTGACAAGACCGCGACCCGCCTGCGCGACTTCTGCCACATGGAGGAAACACCGGCCCTGCTTTTCCGGCTCAAGGCGGCAATGGGCGATGGCTATCCTTTCGATACCCTGATCGACGAGGCCATCCTGGTTGCCGGGCGGATCGGCGCCTGGCTCGATCTTCTCATCCCGTGGAACGACCTCAACGAGGCCTTCCGCGCCGCGCTTGACGGAAGGAGGGCCGGGTAATGGAAAAGCTGACCATCGGCATTGTCGGTTTCGGCGTGATCGGGCAGCGCTGGACGGCTTGCTTTGCCCATGCCGGCCACAAAGTGCGCGTGTTCGACCCGACGGAGCGGCGCGAGGCTGCTTTCAGCGAGGCGTTGCCCGCACTGATGGCCGATCTCGACGCGTTGAAGGGGGCCTCGTCCGCGCCTGGTGCGATCCGCCTTTTCCCGACGCTCGCCGAGACGCTCGAAGGCGTAGATTTCTTGCAGGAGAACGGCCCTGAAGATCTGCCGCTGAAGCGCCGGCTGCTGGCCGAGATCGAAGGCCATGTCGGTGATGAGGTCGTCATTGCTTCCTCCTCCTCGGCCCTGCTGGTGTCCGACATGCAGGGCGAGTGCCGCCGGCCCGGCCGCATCGTGCTCGGTCATCCCTTCAACCCGGCGCATCTGATGCCGCTGGTCGAGATCGTCGGCGGCAAGGCGACCGATCCACAAGCCATCGCCCGGGCACGCGCCATCTATGAAGCAATCGGCAAAAAGCCGGTGACGCTCAACCGGGAAGTGACCGGCCATATCGCCCTGCGCCTGATGGGTGCGATGTGGCGCGAGGCAATCGCGCTGGTGCGCGACGGCGTCGCCTCCGTCGAGGACGTGGATCGTGCCTTCATGTATGGGCCGGGTGCGAAATGGACCCTGCAAGGCTCGTTCATTTCCAACAGCCTCAACGCCGATGGCATCGAGGACTTCCTTCACAAATATGGCCCGACCTATCAGGCGATCTGGGACACGCTGCTCGACGCGAAGCTCGACGACGAAACGATCCGCGCGATCACGGCTTCGACAAATGCGGCGGTGGACGGACGCAGCCAGGACGACCTGAAGGCCGCGCGAGAGGCTGGCCTGGTCGGCATTCTGAAAACGGTGGCCGAACGCGGCGCGCTCTGATCGTCACGGTTCAGGAGAACGGCAATGAACTACCGTACTGCTCTGGTAACCGGTGCCTCGAAGGGCATCGGCGCGGCGATCGTCGAGAGCCTGGTCATGGAAGGATTGACCGTCCATGCGCTGGCGCGCAACCACGACGCACTGCAGGTCCTGCAGGCGCGGCTCGGACCAAGCGTCAAGCCGCTTGTCGCCGATGTACGCGACATCGAAGCGATCGCCTCCGCACTCGGTTCGACGGAAATCCACGTGCTGGTCAACAATGCCGGCGGTCTGGCAACCGTGCGTCCGCTTCATGAACAGAGCGCGGAGGAAACAGCCGAGGTGGTGGCGCTTAACCTCACTGCGCCGTTGCAGCTCATACGCTTGTTGCTGCCTGGCATGATCGCACGCAAGCGTGGCCACATCTTCAACCTGACCAGCACGGCGGCCAGCGCCGTCTTTCCCGGCACGACAGCCTATGGTGCGGCCAAGGCCGGCCTTTCCCAGGCCGGCCGTATTCTGCGCTTCGACCTCGCGGGCACGGGCGTGCGGCTGACCGAGATCGCGCCTGGCCGTGTTGAAACGGACTTCTACCTGAAGGCCTTCGACGGCGACCGCGAGGGCCTGCGCAAACGCATGTACTCCCAACAGCGGCCACTCGGCCCGGCGGACATTGCCGCAGTGCTTGTCGCCGCGCTACGGATGCCGGACCATGTCGACATCGCCGAATTGACCGTCGCGCCAAGCGAACAGGCAGCCGGCGGCCAGGTCTATCCGCCCGCGCCGCAGCGGTGAGCGGATGTGGCGTCAGCGACGCCGCGCATCAGCCTTGCCCGGTCAATTTGTCGAGCACCGCCGCGCAAGCTTCCTCCCAGGCTGCTGGCACGCCGCGTGCCGAAAGAACCTGCAGGCCTCGCTCGGTGATGCCACCCGGTGTCACCAGCTCTTCGAGCATCTGGTCCATGGGTTCGCTCTTCTCCGCGATCAACTGCCCGGCCGCCGCGAAGGTCAAGGCCGTCAGCCGGCGGGCGATGGCCGGATCGAGACCTTCGGCACTCGACCATTCGGCCGTCTTGCGGATCAGATCCTGCGCCCAGCCATAGACGGCGGCACTAACCGTCGCCACTTCGAAGTCCGCCTCGCTGGCGAGAGCAATCGCGGGGCCGAGCCGATCGAGAACTGCCCGCGCCTGCTCAAGGTCGGGGAAATAGACTGTCGGGCTGGCGGCAATCTCGGAGGCGGTGAATGGCATGGCGCGCACAGTGTGCGCGGGCGCGACCTCAAGCCGTGACAGCGGCACGCCGGCGCACACCGAAACCACAAGTTGCCCCTCTCGCCAGGGCAGGGCCATGACCGTCTCCGGCGCTTGAGCCGGCCGTACGGCGACAATCACGACATCGGCCCGCTCGACGAGATCGCGATTGTCGGTCGCCAGCCGAAAGCCATGCTGGGCGGCAAGCGCGGCGGCCTTGCCGCGCGGAGACAACAGGATTGTTTCAGGGTCGAGCCCGGAACGCAGGAACCCAGCCAGCATGGACGCCGCCAGATGCCCGACGCCAAGAATGCCTATGATCATCGTTGTCTCCCGGGTTGCAACCTGCGGCTTGCCATTCCCGTGAAGTTGGGAAAGAAAGAGGCACCATAAAGTGTCGACACAGCCTGCAGACAAATCAGATTGGAATCTTCATGACCGAACGAGCCGAGACCAGCGCCGACAGCGACCCGTCCCTTGCGAATGAGGCCGAGACGCGCCGCAGCGCCGACAGCAGCGAGCGCGCTTACACCACCATCCGCAAGCTTCTGGTCGAGTTCAAGCTGAAGCCTGGCGAACGCATCAACGAAGTCCAGCTTTCGCGCAGCCTCGGCGTGTCGCGCACGCCAATCCGCGAGGCGTTGAACCGCCTCGCTTCCGAGGGCTTCGTTTCGCTCACGCCCAATCGCGGTTTCTTTGTCAGGAGCCTCAGCACCGAGGGTCTGCTTGACCTCTACGAACTGCGCTCCATCATTGAATCCGCGGCTTTCAAGCTGATGTGCGAGCGCGCTGAAGACAGCGAAATCGACCGTTTGCGGCAGTATTGGGAGGCGATCGTCGATGGCTATCGCGACCAGCCGCCGGATATCATCCTGGCCGAGGACGAAGGCTTTCATCTGCTCATCGCCGAACTGTCCGGAAATCCGGAACTTGTCGGCCAGCTCGCCTCCATCAATGCGCGCATCCGCTTCATCCGCCGCATCCAGATCGAACACCCCTCGCACGACAAGGCGCAGATCACCTCTCATTCGGCGATCGTCGAAGCCGCCGTCAAGCGGGATGCCGAGAACGGCGCGAAACTGTTGCGCGAACATATCGAAATGACCGTCTCCGCGACGCAGCAGGCGCTCAAGGACGCCCTGCTCAAGGTTTTCGCGCCCGACAACGGCGCCGACTTGAAGCGCCGGCGAAGGGCTCGCGATGCATAATCGATATCTGAGCACAAAATTGAACGCAATAGTGTCGACACTTTCTTGACGACGGTCTCTTTGTCTGCTTCGATGGGTTCCAAGGGAGAGAAACCGGAACGGCCGCTCCTGTCGTGACCAGCAGCCAAGGGGAACCATCATGAGGAAATTTACCGCCACGCTCCTTCTCGGAGCATCGCTGTTCGCAGGCCCGGCCATGGCTGAGCAGACCACGATCGGTCTCTCCGCTCCGCTCTCTGGCCCGCAGGCCTATTTCGGCACCACATGGCATAACGGCTTCAAGCTCTATATCGACAAGCTGAACGCCGAAGGCGGGGTCAATGGCGTGACCATTGCCTATGAACAGGAAGACGACAAGGCAGATCCGCGCGAGGGAACGCTCGTGGCGCAGAAGTTCTGTGACAATGCCCAGGTGGTGCTTGGCCTTGTCAACTTCAATTCCGGCGTCGCCCAGTCCACCCTGCCGATCTACGAGGATTGCACGCTGCCGACGATGACCTTCGGCTCCAACCCTTCGCTGACCAAGCAGGGCTACAAGTTCATGGTGCGCCCGGTCGCGAACGATCTGGCGGGCGCGCTGCTGCCGGCTGAATACGCGCTCGGCAAGCTTGGCGCCAAGACGGCCCTGATCGTCAACGACAAGCAGGTGTTCGGGCAGGGAATATCCGAGATCTTCGCCAAGAACTTCCAGGATGGTGGCGGCAAGGTCCTCGACACGATTGCCGTCGCGCCGAGCGACGTGGACTTCGCCGCGGTGCTGGCGCAGATCAAGCCAAAGAAACCCGACGTGATCTATCTCGGTGCCGTCATGCCGCAGCTGGCGCTCTTTGCAAAGCAGATGCATGAGCAAGGCATCACTGCCACGCTGATCGTGCCCGACGGTGGCTATACACCGGACTTCATCAAGCAGGCTGGCGAGCCCAACGTCCAGGGCGCGCTCGTCGCCATTCAGGTGCCGCCGATGGATGCCTCACCGGCGATCGCCGATTTCGCCAAGCTCTACAAGGCCAAGTATGGTGAGGACGCCGGCCCCTACTCGATCTACGGTTATGTGCAGGGGCAGATCCTCGAACAGGTGCTCAAGACAACCAAGGGCCTGACGCGCGAGGACATCAACGCGGCGCTGCACGCGGTCAAGGTCAAGACCGCCGTGGGTGAACTGGAATTCGACGACACAGGCGAACTCAAAGTCGCCCCATCCTACCTCTACAAGGTGGAGGGATCGGCCTTCCAGCTTGTCGGCTCAAAATAGCAGCCGGGCGCGGGAGCCGCCTGCCTTTTGAAGGCGGCTCCTCTTGCCTCTTGACGGCCGCGCCTGACAAGAATGCGATGGCCGGTTCGACCGGTCGATCGGAACTCATTGCACAGGACGCCAGCCCATGCTGGGAAACCTCATTCAGCAGACGGTCAACGCGTTGACCATCGGCTCGATCTACGCGTTGATCGCGCTCGGCTACACCATGGTCTATGGCGTGTTGCGCATGATCAATTTCGCTCATGGCGAGATGTTCATGCTCGGCGCCTATGTCGCCTTTCTGGTTCTCAGCATGCTCGTTGGCGATGTCGGCATGGCGGGCGCGATCGCGCTTACCGTGGCCTTTCTCGTGGCTATCTTCCTGGTGGGCTTCATCGGCGTCGGCATTGAACGCGTCGCCTATAAGCCGTTGAGAAACTCCACCCGGCTTGCGCCGATGCTCTCTTCGCTTGGCGTTTCGCTCTCGCTGGTCACCGGCATACAGATTCTTGCCGGGCCACAGCCGGTCGCCTTTCCGAGCTTCTTCCCCGTCGTCCGCTACGAGGTGATGGGGGGCACAATCACCTCGATGCAGATCGGCATCCTGGTTGCCGCCTTCGTGTTGATGTTCGGCCTCTATTTTCTCGTCAACCGCAGCCGTATCGGCATCATCGTGCGCGCCGTTTCGGAAAGCCGGCCCACCGCACAGCTTCTCGGCATCAACGTCAACGGCGCGATCTCCATGGTGTTCTTCGTCGGCCCGCTGCTCGGCGCGGCGGGCGGCATCCTCTATGCAAGCTATTACGGCATCATGTCGCCGTCCATGGGTGCCGTCATTGGCCTTAAGGCCTTCACCGCGGCGATCCTCGGCGGCATCGGCTCCATTCCTGGCGCCATGCTTGGCGCCTTCATCCTCGCTTTCGTCGAAGTTGGCGGAACCGCCTTGCTGCCCATCGTCACCCATGGCGTTCTGGGCACTGAATATCGCGACGTGCTCACCTTCGCCATCCTCATACTCGTGCTTCTCGTTCGTCCCGCCGGCATATTGGGCGAGGCCGTGTCCGAGGAAAGCATCGTGTACAAGAGGGAATTCTGATGTCCGTCGCCGAGACCCTCGCTGCCGTCAGGCCGCGTTCAAGCCGGGCCGTCGCGTTCCTTGTCTTTGCCATCGCCATCGCGCTGATCGCGGCGACGCCCTTCCTGCCCAACTACTACATCCGCGTCATCGACAGCCTGCTGATCTACATCCTGCTCGGCATCGGCCTGAATATCGTCATCGGCTATACCGGCTTGCTCGATCTCGGCTTCGTCGCCTTCTATGCGGTCGGTGCATACAGCTACGCACTGCTCGCCAGCCCCCAACTCGACCTGCATTTGCCCTTCCTGCTCATTCTGCTCGTCGCCGCCTGCCTTGGCGCGATCACGGGCATTTTGCTTGGCATTCCGGTGTTGAGGCTGCGCGGCGACTATCTTGCCATCGTCACGCTCGGTTTTGGCGAGATCGTCCGCATCATCATCAACAATCTCGACTGGCTCACCGGCGGGCCGAAGGGCATAGCCCGCCTCGACAAGGCTTCGATCCTCGGCATCCAAATCGCGCGGCCCGTCGACTTCTTCTGGCTCTTGCTTGTTGTCGTGCTGCTGGCCGGACTTGTGGCCTGGCGGCTGGAGCGCTCCATCCTCGGCAAGGCCTGGGCAGCGATCCGAGAAGACCAGGACGCCGCGCGCGGTATCGGCATCAATACGACCAACGCCAAGCTTGCCGCCTTCGCCACCTCCGCGACCATCGGTTCGATCGCTGGAGCAATCTTCGGTGCCTCCCAGCGCTTCGTCAGCCCGGAAAGCTTCACGCTTCAGGAATCCGTGCTGATCGTGCTGATGATCGTGGTCGGCGGCATCGGCAACATTCTCGGCATCGTCGCCGGTGCCGCGATCCTGATCCTGTTGCCGGAAGTGCTTCGCGAATTCGCCGAATGGCGCATCCTGTTCCTCGGGCTGTTGATGATCTTCCTGATCATCGTGCGCCCGGCCGGCATCGTTCCGCGCAGCTTCGGGCCAGACAAGCTCATCCGGAGGCTGATCGGCAAATGACCCTGGTCTTTGACAGACTGCGCAAGGAATATGGCCAGGTCGTCGCCATCGATGACGTAACGGCCTCTTTCGCCCCTGGACTGATCCATGGTGTGATCGGACCCAACGGCGCCGGCAAGTCGACGCTCATCAACATGACCGCCGGCTCCTACACCGTCTCCTCCGGATCGATCGTACTCGACGGAAAACGCCTCGACAGGCTCAAGAAATATCAGATCGCCAATTCGGGAGTCGCCCGCACCTACCAGAACATCCGTCTCTTCGACCAGATGACGACGCTCGAAAACCTCGAGGTCTGCTTTTATCCGACCGATGTCGGCGGCACCTGGAAAGAAGTGCTGTGGCCGCCCTATGCCTCGTCCCGGCGCGACCGTCGGCGCGAGAAATGCATGGAGATCTTGCGTTTCTTCGATCTGCAAGGCCATGCCGACGCGGAAGCAGGCAGCCTGCCCTATGGCCGGCAGCGCATGCTGGAAATCGCCCGCGCGCTGGTTTGCAATCCGCGTGTGCTGCTGCTTGACGAGCCCGCCGCCGGGCTGAACCATCACGAGACGGCGGAATTGACCGCCAGGCTCGCCGCCCAGCGTTCGCCCGACCGGATCACGATCATCGTGGAGCACGACATGGATCTGGTCATGGCGCTCTGCGACAACATCATCGTCATGCATCACGGAAAGCTGCTTTTTCAGGGCACACCCGCCGAGGTGCAGGCCAGCACCGACGTCCAACTCGCCTATCTGGGAACCGCCAATGACATCGACGACATCCGAGCCGCTGCTCAGGATCGCCGGGCTCAGCTCGGGATACGGACGCGTCGGCGTTCTTGAAGACATAAACATCGACGCCGATCCGCACGAGATCGTCGTTGTTCTCGGCCCGAATGGCGCCGGCAAGACGACGCTGCTCAACTCCATCTCCGGCGTTGCGCGTCCGACTGCCGGCAGCATCACCTTCGAAGGGCGCGACATCGCCGGCATGCGGCCGGAGCAAGTGGTGCGTCTCGGCATTACCCATTGCCCGGAAGGCCGCCAGATCTTCCAGCGGCTGACGGTGGAAGAAAATCTGGTCGCCGCCCATATCGGCCGGGGCGGCAAGAGCTTTGAAGCGCTACGCGCCGAGGCCTTCGATCTCTTTCCGGTGCTGAAGGAGCGGCGCAATGGCATGGCGAGCCGCATGTCCGGCGGCCAGCAGCAGATGCTTGCGATTGGTCGGGCGCTGATGGCCGAGCCGAAACTTCTGATGCTCGATGAACCGTCCCTCGGCCTTGCTCCGAAGATCGTTCACCAGATCTTCCGCATCATCCTCGACCTGTCGCGCAACGGCATTTCCATCCTGCTTGTCGAGCAGAACGTTCAGCTCGCGCTTGAATGCGGCGACTACGCCTATCTGCTGAACACCGGCAAAGTGAAGCTTCACGCCCCTGCACAGGAAATGGCCGAGCATTCCGCGTTGAGCGAGCACTATCTCGGCGGGGCAAACACGGACGTTCTTCATGTTTGAGGTCGACTGGAAGACGCCGCATCTCTGGCGCAAGACCGCGAATTTTCGTCAGACGGCACCGGCGCTCAAGGGTGATTTGAAGACCGATGTCCTGATCGTCGGCGGGGGCTTCACCGGCATGGCCGCGGCACTCGGAGCGCGCGACAGCGGCGTCGATGTCATCCTCCTCGAAGGTAACGAGATCGGTTCGGCGGCGTCCGGCCGCAACAACGGCCTCGTCATTTCACACCATTCCAAGGCATCACCTTCGGAGTTCGAGGCAGCATACGGAAAGACCATAGGCACCCGCTACAACCGCATGGTGGCGGATGCGGCGGGCGTAGCCTTCGGCCTGATGCAGCGTTTCAACATCGATGCGCACCAGGTGCAGGAAGGCTGGATCCAGCCCGCGCACACCGAGGCGACGCTTACCCGCACGCGCCAGTTCTACGAGGAATGGAAGGCCTTCGGCGCGAATGTCTCCAGCCTTGACCGCGCCGAAGCCACCGCACGCATCGGCAGTCCCTATCTCGGCGGCTGGATGGTTCACAATTCAGGCCATATCAATCCGTTTGCCATGACCATCGGCCTTGCGGACGCGCTGGAGCGCGAAGGCGTGACTATTTGCGAGAACTCCCGTGCAACGCGGATCGAGAAGGAGGGAGGCGGCTGGCGCGTCTTCACCGCGTCGGGAAGCGTCACCGCACCCGAGGTCGTGCTGGCGACCAACGCGCTGACCGGCGACATATGGCCAGAGCTCAAGAAGACGCTGGTGCCGCTCAAGGTGTTCCAGGCGGCGACCAACCCGCTGCCGCAGGACGTGCGCGCGAAAATCCTTGTCGGCAATCCGGCCGTATCCGACATGCGCAACGACATCCGCTATTTCCACTATGACCGCGACAATCGGCTGGTCAGCGGCGGTACGCATACATTCTGGTTTGACGAAGCCGATCGCGGCCGGACCAAGGTCTCGCGCATGCTGGGCAAGGCATTTCCGGCGTTTGGCGGCGCGCCGGAGATGGTGGAATATTGGCACGGGACTTTCGCGGTGGTGCCTGACCGCAGGCCGCGCCTTTATCGCCTAGCGCCCGGCCTTGTGTTTGGTGGCGTCTATTCCGGCCGTGGCGTGGCACTTTCGATGTCGCTTGGCCAGGACATCGGCCGCTGGGCAGCAGGCCGGCGTACGGACGGGCAGATGCCGCTGCCGGTCACCAACATGAAACCGGTCCCGTTCCATCCGATCGCGGTGCAGGTCGCCAACCGTATGCACGCCTGGAATCGCTTGCAGGATCAAGGCTCTTAGAGCCCTTAGCGGGCTTCAAAACCAAAAAGCCTGTCGGCTTTTTGGCTGGGCCGGTTTTTTTGTATTTGGTAGCGGGGACAGGATTTGTCGTTGTCCCGCGGCGTCGTCTGACGCCTCCTTGCGGGCCCCTGAGCCGGAGCAAATCGATGGCCACCGTGGGCCAGATACAAGAACAGCCCGGGCTGAGCCGGGCTGTTCTTGTATCTGGTTGCGGGGACAGGATTTGAACCTGTGACCTTCAGGTTATGGTCCGCAGGACGAGGAGCTACCTTGCCCAGTATCGGCTTGCGCCGATGCGCC
>NZ_FMXM01000010.1 GCF_900103325.1 Mesorhizobium qingshengii
CCGAGACTTCGTGCAATAGCGCGGATTGCGAGACCCGCCGCGATCCCGCGAGAGATTTCTTCGCGCTCCGCCAGCCCGAGCGCCGAGGCCGCTCTACGCCTTGCTGACGGAGCAATGCCGCCGTGTAAGGATACGATCCGCTGAACGCCGGTCTTGTTCCGGCGGTCCAGTGCCCGCGAGATCGACGAAATGCTCTGACCTTGCTTCCATCGCTCCCAAAGCTCGGCCTTCTGCGCTGACGTAAACCAGATCCGTGACGTCACCATGCAACACCTCCTCATCCTCTCAGATTAAGAGTGTTGCGGCGACCTATTGAACCCACCCGGTCATGACCGACATTCGCCGCGCCCTTCCGGCAACGACGGAACTGGCGACGCTGGGAACATTGATCGGTGCTTTGTTCGGCGTGCCGCTTGGCGTGCTGGCCGCGGTCAAGCGCGGCAGCCTCATCGACCAGGTCGTGCGCATCATTGGCCTGATCGGCTATTCCGTGCCGATCTTCTGGCTCGGGCTGCTGGCGCTGGTGCTGTTCTACGCCAAGCTGCAATGGGTCGCCTTCCCGGCGCGGCTCGACGTCGTCTACGAATACACCTTCACGCCGATCACCGGCTTCTATCTGCTCGACTCCGCGATGCAGGGACAGTGGGATGTCTTTTACGATGCCTTCCGCCACATCATCCTGCCGGCCTCGCTGCTCGGCTATTTCTCGCTCGCCTACATCAGCCGCATGACGCGCTCGTTCATGCTCAACGAGCTCACCCAGGAGTACATCGTCGCGGCGCGCGCCAAGGGCCTGTCGGAAACCCGCATCATCTGGGGCCACGCGCTGCGCAACGCCGCCGTGCCGATGGTGACGGTGATCGCGCTGTCCTATGCCGGGCTGCTCGAAGGTTCGGTGCTGACTGAGACCGTCTTCTCGTGGCCTGGCATCGGTCTCTACATCACCAATTCGCTGCAGAACGCCGACATGAATGCCGTGCTCGGCGGAACCATCGTCATCGGCTCGGTCTTCATCGGCATCAATCTCCTGTCCGACCTGCTCTACCGCGTGCTCGATCCGAGGACCAAGACAGGATGAGCGCCGAGACCATCCAGAGCCGTCGCGACTGGCTGCTCAGCGAGCGGCCGGCGTCGCGCATGCAGGCAAGGCTCGGCCGCGCCTATGTCGCGTGGCGGCGCTTTTCCGCCAACCGGCTGGCCTTTCTCGGCCTGCTCATCATCATCGCCCTGCTGGTCGTTGCCGCCCTTGCCGGCGTGCTGGCGCCCTATTCGCCGACATTCGGCGACCTCAAGGGGTCGCGCCTGCTGGCGCCGAGCGCCGAGCACTGGTTCGGTACTGACGATCTCGGCCGCGATATCCTTTCGCGCATTCTCTATGGTTCGCGCTGGACGCTTTATGTGGTCATCCTGGTCGCCATCATAGCGGCGCCGATCGGCCTTTTGGTCGGCACTGTCGCTGGCTACGCCGGCGGCTGGATCGATGCCATCCTGATGCGCATCACCGACATCTTCCTCGCCTTCCCCAAGCTGATCCTGGCGCTCGCCTTCGTCGCCGCGCTTGGGCCCGGCATCGAAAACGCGGTGCTTGCCATCGCCATCACATCCTGGCCGCCCTATGCCCGCATTGCCCGCGCCGAAACGCTGACCGTGCGCAATTCCGATTACATCAAGGCCGTGCAACTGATGGGCGCCTCGCCTTTCCGCATTGTGCTGCGCCACATCATGCCGCTCTGCATCTCATCGCTGATCATCAGGGTGACGCTCGACATGGCCGGCATCATCCTCACCGCCGCGGGCCTCGGCTTCCTTGGCCTCGGCGCGCAGCCGCCACTGCCAGAGTGGGGCACCATGATCGCTTCGGGCCGCCGCTTCGTGCTCGACCAGTGGTGGGTGGCCGGCGCGCCGGGCTTCGCCATTCTCATCGTCAGCCTTGGCTTCAACCTGCTCGGCGATGGCCTGCGCGACGCGCTCGATCCCCGCAGTGGTGACCAATGAGCACGCAGTCAAAGGGTACTCTTCTTGACGTCGACGATCTGCGCGTCACCTTCCCGACCCGCACCGGGCTGATCGAGGCGGTGCGCGGCGTCTCCTTCTCGCTCGGTCGCGAACGGCTCGGCATCGTCGGCGAGTCCGGTTCTGGCAAATCGCAGACCGGCCGCGCCATCATGGGCCTAACGCCGCCGCAGGCCCGGATATCGGCAAACAAGCTCGCCTTCGACGGCATCGACCTGCTCGCCGCGTCGCCACGCGAACGCCGGGCGCTGCGCGGAAAACGCATCGCCATGATCCTGCAGGATCCGAAATATTCGCTCGACCCGGTGATGAGCATCGGCCGCCAGATCGTCGAGACGCTCCGCACGCATGAGAAGGTCGGCAAGGCCGAGGCGCGCGACCGCGCGCTGGCCATGCTGGAGGCGGTGCAGATCCGCGACCCCGCCCGTGTCTTCGACCTGCATCCGCATGAAGTGTCAGGAGGCATGGGTCAGCGCGCCATGATCGCCATGATGCTGATCGCCGGACCGGAAATGATGATTGCCGACGAGCCGACTTCGGCGCTCGACGTCACCGTGCAGCTCGACGTGCTCGGCATCTTAGACCGGCTGGTCAGCGAGCGCGGCATGGGGCTGATCTTCATCTCGCACGATCTGCGCCTGGTCTCCTCCTTCTGCGACCGCGTCATCGTCATGTATGCCGGTAAGGTGGTCGAGCAGCTCAAGGCGTCGGAACTCGGGCGGGCCCAGCACCCCTACACGCGCGGCCTGCTCAACTGCATGCCCAGGATCGGCTTCGAACGGCATCCGCTGCCGGTGCTCGACCGCAAGCCGGAGTGGGCGGCATGACAGCAGCGATTGCCATCGACGGGCTGGAAGTGATCTTCGACCGTTTTCGCGCGCTGAAAGGTGTCAGCCTCGAAGTCAGGTCAGGCGAATCCTTCGGCCTGGTCGGCGAATCCGGCTCCGGCAAATCGACGCTGCTGCGGGCCATCGCCGGCCTCGCGCCGGTCGCCTCTGGCAGCATTACCGTCAATGGCAAGAAACTCGGGCCACGCCGCGACAAGGCTTTTTACCGCGAAGTGCAGATGGTCTTCCAGGATCCGTATGGGTCGCTGCACCCGCGCCAGACCGTCGATCGCCTGCTGCAGGAACCGCTTGCCATCCATGGTTTTGCCGACGGCGAAAAGCGCATCCAGCGAGCGCTCGATGAGGTCGGTCTCGGCAGCGGTTTCCGCTTCCGCTACTCGCATCAACTGTCGGGTGGCCAGCGCCAGCGTGTGGCGATCGCGCGGGCGCTCATCCTCGAACCCTCGATCCTGTTGCTCGACGAGCCGACCTCGGCGCTCGATGCCTCGGTGCAGGCGGAAGTGCTCAACCTGCTGGAAGAAGTCCGCCGGCGGCGCAAGCTGACCTTCCTGATGGTCAGCCACGACCTCGCCATCGTCACCCATATGTGCGAACGGCTGATGGTGATGCAGGGCGGCGAGGCGGTTGAGAATCTGACGGCGGCCCAACTTGTCGCGCACCGCGTGACAGAGGATTATACGCGCAATCTGCTTAGGGCCAGCGAGGGTTTCGTCCGCACGGCTTGAGCGGCTTCAGGCCGCTCCGCCTTCCGTTCACCGTGCTGCCCCGGCTTCGGCTCCTTGATCCTGAACCAGGTGACATAAAGCGCCGGCAGGAACAGAAGCGTGATCGCCGTGCCGGCGATGATGCCGCCCATCATGGCATAGGCCATCGGGCCCCAGAACACTTCGCGGGCGATCGGGATCAGCGCGAGACTCGCGGCCGCCGCCGTCAACGCGATCGGCCGCATGCGGTGCTCGGTCGCCTCGATGACGGCCGCCCAGCGGTCCTTGCCCTCGCGCACCAAATCCTCGATCTGCACGATCAGGATGACCGAGTTGCGGATCAGGATGCCGATCAGCGCCAGCACGCCGAGGATGGCGACGAAGCCGAGCGGTGCCCCGCTCGGCACCAGCGCCGCCACCACACCGATCAGGCCGAGCGGCGCCACCGCAACGACGAGGAACAGGCGCTGGAAGCTCTGCAGTTGGATCATGAGGATGGTCGCCATGATGAACAGCATCAGCGGCACCACGGCGGCGATCGGGCCCTGGCTCTTGGCGCTTTCCTCGACTGAGCCGGCGGTGGCGATCGAATAACCCGGCGGCAGCTTGGCGATGAAGGCGTCGACCGAAGGCTTCAGCTCGTTGACCACGGTGGCCGGCAGCACGTCGCCGACCAGCCCGGCGCGCACGGTGATGGTTGGAATGCGATCGCGCCGCCACACTGTCGGCTGTTCGAGCTCGTAGCGGAAATTGGCCACCGCGGCGAGCGGGATGGATTCGCCCGTGCCGGTCGGCAGCTGCATGTTCTGCAGCGTTCCGATCGAGCCGCGCTCGGCCTCGCGCGAACGGGCCACCACATTGATCAGGTAGGTGGCGTCGCGCACCTGGGTGATGGTGGCGCCGCCGACCGTGCTGTTCAGTGCGCTGGCAATGTCGGAAGAGGTGATGCCGAGCTGGCGCGCCTTGTCCTGCAGCACATCGACCCTCAGCACACGCTGCGGCTCGTTCCAGTCGAAGGTCGGCGCGCCAAGCTTCGGATTGGCGGAAATCACGCCGGAGAACTGCTGTGCCAGCTCCCGCACCGTCTGGATATCGGGGCCGCTGACGCGGTACTGCACCGGGCGCCCGACCGGCGGCCCCAATTCGAGCGGCTTGACGAAGGCGTCTGTGCCGACGAACTCCTCGCGCAGCAGCCTTTCCAACGCCGGCTTGACCCGGTTGCGCGCCTCGATGCTCTTGGTGACGATCACGGTCTGGCCGAAATAAGGATTGGCCGGCTGCACGTCATAGGCAAGCACGAAGCGCACCGCGCCCTGGCCGATATAGGAGCTGAAATGGTCGATGTCGGGATTGCCGACCAGCGCCCGCTGCTCGAAGCGTTCCATCTGGTCGCGGGTCTCGGCGATCGATGAGTTCTGCGGCAGGTTCCAGTCGACGATCAGCTCCGGCCGGTCGGAGGGCGGGAAAAACTGCTGCTGGACAAGGCCGAAGCCGGCGATCGAGGCGGCAAACAACAGCACCGTGGCGATGATGGTCAGCCAGTGATGGCGCACGGAGCCGACCAGGACACGCCGGAACAGCGATGTGAAACGGCCAGGCTGGTCGTGATGTTGCTGCTTCATGGTCGCCGGCAGGATGGTGACGCCGAGCAGCGGCGCGAACAGCACCGCGACGATCCATGACACCAAGAGCGATACCGCGATGACGACGAACAGCGTGAAGGTGTATTCGCCGGCGGCGCTGTTGTTGAGGCCGATCGGAATGAAGCCGGCGACCGTCACCAGCGTGCCGGTCAGCATCGGGAAGGCGGTCGAGGTGTAGACATAGGTCGCCGCCTTGCGCAGATTGTCGCCGACCTCCAGCCGCGCCACCATCATCTCGACCGCGATCATGGCGTCGTCGACCAGAAGGCCGAGCGCGATGATCAGCGCGCCGAGCGAAATGCGCTGCAGCGAGATGCCGAGATAGGCCATGACCGTGAAGGTGATGGCCAGCACCAGCGGGATCGACAGCGCCACCACGAAGCCGGCGCGCATGCCGAGGCTGATGAACGACACCGCGAGCACGATGGCGACCGCCTCGAACAGAGCGCGCGTGAAGCCGGAGACGGCCTCCTCGACGATCACAGGCTGGTCGGCGACCAGATGCACGCCGACGCCGATCGGCAGGTCGGCCAACACCTTGTTCATCTCCTCATGCAGGGCCTCGCCGAATTGCAGCAGGTTGGCGTTGGGCTTCATACCTATGGCCAGCCCGATCGCATCCTCGCCGTTGAAGCGGAACAGCGCCGTCGGCGGATCGACATAGCCGCGGGAAATCGTCGCCACGTCGCTCAGCCGGAAGAAGCGGTCATTGACGCGCAGATTGATGGCGCGCAGGCTGTCCTCCGAGGTGAACTGGCCGCCGACCCGCACGCTGATGCGCTCCGGCCCCGACTGGATGACGCCCGACGGCGTTATCGCGTTCTGCGCCTGCAGGCTGGCCACGATCGCCTGCTGATTGAGGCCAAGGGCTGCGATCTGGCGGGTCGAGAATTCGAGATAGATCGCCTCGTCCTGCGCGCCGACGAGATCGACCTTGCCGGCATTGGGCACGGTCAGGATTTTTGTGCGTACATCCTCGACATAGTCGCGCAACTGGCGCGGCGTCAGCCCGTCCGACGTGAAGGCGTAGATGTTGCCGTAGACATCGCCGAAGCGGTCGTTGAAGAACGGTCCCTGCACGCCTTGCGGAAACTGCCCCTTGATATCGTTGACCATGTTGCGCACCTGAATCCAGTTCGGCACAACATCGCGCGCCTTGGTGGTGTCCTTCAGGTTGACGAAGATGACGGTCTGGCCGGCGGTGGTGACGGACTTGGTGAAGTCGAGGCTGTCGAGCTCCTCGAGCTTCTTCTCGATGCGGTCGGTCACCTGCTGCAGGGTCTCCTTGACCGACGCGCCCGGCCAGTTGGCCTGGATGATCATCGTCTTGATGGTGAAGTTGGGGTCTTCCTCGCGGCCGAGATTGAGGTAGGAGAACACGCCGGCGACGACGAAGACCAGCATGAAATACCAGACCATGGAACGATGGCTGAGCGCCCAGTCGGAGAGGTTGAAGCCTTTCACGTGGCCCCTCCTTCGAGAATCCTGACTTTTTGTCCCTCGGCCAGGCTATGTACGCCGGCGGTGACGACGCGCATGCCGGCCTCCAGTCCTTCGGCGACGGTAAAGGTGGCGGCGCCCTTGGCGGCAACCTTGATCTCGTGCGCGCTGACGCTCGATGTCTGCGGATCGACGATCCACACTCTGTCGGAACCGTCCTTTTCGAGCAGCGCCGACAGCGGCAGTTCGATCGTCGGCGCCACCTTGGTCATGCGCGTCGCGGTCACCGTCGAGCCGAGCCGGAAGGCCGGCGGCGAATCCGTCAGCGTCAGCCGGACGCGGCGGGTGCGGGTCGAGCCCTCGGCCTGTGGTGCTATCTCGCGCAGCTTGGCCTGGGTCTCGATCGTCGGCAGCGATTGCAGGATGACCTGGAACGGCGTGCCGGCGACGAGATCACCGGTCAACTGGTCGGGAATATCGACCACCGCTTCGCGAAGATCGGAGCGTGCCACAGTGACGACAGTCTGGCCCGCCGAGACCGTCTGCCCGACCTCGGCGCCGGTAGCGGTGACGACGCCGTCGAAATCCGAGAACAGTCTGGCATAGCCAAGCTGCTCCCGCGACTTGGCAAGCGCGGCCTTGGCCCGCTCGACACCGGCCTCGGCTGCCTTGCGCGCCTGTTGTGCGGCATCGAAGACGGCCTGCGAGGTGTTGGCGGCGGCAAGCAGCTGGCGTTGGCGTTCCTCGCTGGCGGCGGCGTTGGCGAACTGTGCCTCGGCATTGGAAAGTTCGGCCATGGCCGCCTGGACGGCCAGCTCCAGCGCGGTCGGGTCGAGCGCGGCGATCGTCGTGCCCTTGCTGACGATGTCGCCGACCTTGACGTCGCGCGAGACGACCCGGCCAAGCAGGCGGAAGGCCAAGTCTGCAGTGTACTGTGGCTCGACCGAGCCGGCGAAGCCGAAGGTCTGGGTGGTGCGCGGTTCGACCACGACCGACAGCACCGGCCGGACGATCTCCGGCGGCGGCTTTTCATCCGACTTCGAGCAGCCGGCGAGCGCGCCGAGCGCAAACAGGCCAAGCAGGATGCGCGGCAGCCGGTTCATTGGCCCGCTCCCGATATCTCGACCGTCTGTCCAGGGCTGAGCAACTGTCCGCCTGATGTAACGATGCTTTGGCCTTCGTCCAGCCCCTTGGCGATCACGACCGTGCCCGATTCGAAAGCCAGCACCTCGACCGGCGTCGTGGTCACCGCCTTGGTCGCGGGGTCGACCACCCACACCGCCGGATTGCCGGCGCTCGACGTCAGCGCCTGCCAGGGCAGCAGGACAGCCTTCGTCGGCTTGGCGCTGACCGAGCCGATGACCGCCGCCCCCAGCGGCATGCCGGCGGGCGTGTCGGGAATGCTGACCTTAACCCGGATCGAACCCGAAGCCGGATCGACCACCGGCGAGATTTCGCGGACCTTGCCCGTCGCCTTGACCTGGGGGTCGGACAGCAGCGTGATCGTCACCGCCGGAGCGGCCGGCGACCTGGCGACCAGAGTTTCCTGGACGTTGAACACCGCATCGCGGTCGCCGTCCTCGGCGACGGTGAAGACGGTTTGCGCTGCTTGCACCACCTGCCCCGCTTCGACCTGGCGGGCGGTGATCACGCCCGCGGCGCCTGCCTTGAGTTCGGTGAAGGACAGGTTCTGCTGGGCGTTGGCGAACGCGCTCTGCGCTGCATCGACGCTGCCTTGCGCCACCTTCAGCGCCTGGTCGGCCGCGTCATAGTCGCGCCTGGTGGTGAAACCCTGGGCCAGAAGTGTCTTCTGCCGCTCGAAGGCGGCAGCGGACTGGGTCAACTGCGCCTGCGCGGCGTCGAGGTCGGCCTGCGCCGAGCGCAGATCGGACTCCTGCTCCTGTGGATCGATGCGGGCGAGCACGGTACCTTGATCGACATGCTGGCCGACATCGACAAGCCGCTCGGCGACGCGGCCGCCGACCCGGAACGACAGATTGTTCAGCGTGCGCGCGGCGATCACCCCGGTCAGCGAGGTCCGCGGCGCAAAGTTGGCGATCGCCACCGTCTCCGTGCGCACCATCACCGGCAGCTTTTTTGCCGCCGCCTCCTGCTTCTGGCAGCCGGTCAGCAGCATCGCCGCCGTGCAGGCAAAAATTGCCGAGGCGGCTGGAAAAGACAAAAGGCTGGAAACTTTGACCGATGGCGGCGAGACGGACGATGTCGCGTTCCTGCTCATGGGCTCCCTCAGCCGCGGGCCGATCGCGATACCTCGCGGACAATCGGGAGGATAATCGATCCTCGGAAAAAGAAAACCGGTCTCGCATGCGTATCGCCAGACTGGTTAAGGGCATGTCGGAGCCGCAGGCCCAATCGACCGCCGGTGGTGCCGACTTGAGGAAAACGTGAAATAAGGTCAGAAGACGGTGATCAAACGAGAACGGGCGCCAGCCCGATGAGGGATATCATGAAGAATTCAGCCATTTCCGAACGCAAGAACCAGTCGATCTCACGCGGCGTCGGCATGACCACGCAGATTTACGCAGACCGGGCTGAAAACTCGGAGATCTGGGATGTCGAGGGTCGCCGCTATATCGACTTCTCGTCGGGCATCGCCGTTGTCAATACCGGACACCGCCACCCCAAGGTGATCGAGGCGGTCAAGGCACAGCTCGACCGCTTCACCCACACCTGCCACCAGGTGGTACCCTATGAGAGCTATGTGCGGCTGGCCGAACGGCTGAACGCCATGCTGCCCGGCAAGTTCGAGAAGAAGACGATCTTCGTCACCACCGGTGCCGAGGCGGTCGAGAACTCCATCAAGATCGCCCGCAACGCCACCGGGCGCCCGGCGGTCATCGCCTTCGCCGGCGGCTTCCACGGCCGCACCTTCATGGGCATGGCGCTGACCGGCAAGGTCGTTCCTTACAAGGTCGGCTTCGGCGCCATGCCGGGCGACGTCTATCATGCGCCGTTCCCGGTGGCGCTGCATGGTGTATCGGTTGCCGATTCGCTGGCCGCGCTCGACCGCCTGTTCAAGGCCGATGTCGATCCGGCCCGCGTTGCCGCCATCATCGTCGAGCCGGTGCAGGGCGAGGGCGGGTTCTATGAAGTGCCGCGCGATTTCATGGTGGCGCTGCGCAAGCTCTGCGACCAGCACGGCATGCTCTTGATCGCCGACGAGGTGCAGACCGGCTTTGCCCGCACCGGCAAGATGTTCGCGATGGACCATCACGACGTGGCGGCCGACATCACCACCATGGCCAAGAGCCTGGCCGGCGGTTTCCCGCTCGCCGCAGTCACCGGCCGCGCCGAAATCATGGATGCGCCCGGCCCCGGCGGGCTCGGTGGCACCTATGGCGGCAGCCCGATCGGTGTCGCCGCCGCCCATGCAGTGCTCGATGTGATCGAGGAAGAGAAGCTCTGTGACCGGGCCAACACGCTGGGCGGGCGATTGAAGCAGCGGCTGCAGTCGATCCGCGACGAGGTGCCTGAAATCGTCGATATCAGAGGCCCGGGCTTCATGAACGCGGTCGAGTTCAACGACGTCAAGAAGGGCCTGCCGTCGGCCGAGATCGCCAACGCGGTCAGGCTGAAGGCGCTCGACAAGGGCCTGATCCTGTTGACCTGCGGCGTCTACGGCAACGTCATCCGCTTCCTCGCCCCGATCACCATCCAGGATAGCGTCATGAACGAGGCGCTCGACATTCTGGAAAGCTCGATCCGCGAAGTCTGCGCCGCCTGATTTGGAATGTGCCGGTCTGGAGGGGCGGGATTATCCCGTCGCTCTGGCCGGCTCCTTCTCAAGGAAAGCGGCCAGCGCCGCTTTCAGGCCCTCGGGGCCGGCAGCGACGGTCTGCGGCGTCGGCGAGAAGCCGGCGCCGAGCATCTTGCGGCCAAGCATGTGGTCGCCGGGGCGGTTGACCGATTCGATGCCGAGCAGCCGGTCGCCGGCATAGTGGTAGATAGAGAACCTGTTGTCGGGCAGGTCGCCCAGCACGACGTGGCTGTCGCCGCCAGCGGTCAGGCCGACCATCTGCAGCTTCATGTCGCCAATGTCGGACCAGAACCACGGCACCGCCGAATAGGCGTCCGCGTGGCCGGTGATCGTGCGTGCGGCAAGCCGCGCCTGGTCGGTGGCGTTCTGCACCGATTCCAGGCGCACGTCGCCGCCGGTGAACCAGTGCCGGTAGGAAGCGGCGTCGCCGATCGCCAGGATTTCCGGCGCCGAGGTGCGCATCTGATGATCGACACGAATGCCGTTGGCGATGGCGAGGCCGGCGGCCTCAGCCAGTTCGACGTTCGGCACGGCGCCGATGCCGACAATGACCATGCGTGCGGGCAGCCTTTCACCTGACGAGGTGACCGCGGCCGTGACATGACCATTTTCGCCCTCCAGTCTTGCAACGCTGGTGCCGGTGAGGATGCGCACGCCGATCGCTTCCAGCCGTCGCCGGACATGGCTCGCCACGACCGGCGCCACGGCGCGGCCGAGCAGCCGGTCGACCGCTTCGACAACCGTCACCGTCCGTCCGGCTGCCCTGAGCGTGGCGGCGATCTCCAGCCCGATGAAGCCGCCACCGAGGATGACGACCTCGTCGCTCCGCGCGCTGAGGTCGCGGATCAGCCGCGCATCGGCGAGCGAGCGCAACGACACCACGCCGGACAGATCGGAGCCGGGCAGCGGCAGGGTGCGTGGCCGCGAGCCGGTCGCCAGGATCAGGTGGTCGAAGGCAAGCGCGCCGCCGCCGGCAAGCTCCAGGAGCCGCCCGCCGACATCGATCCGGTCGACCTTGACGCCCGGCCGATAGTCGATCGCGCCGCCGCTGTAGAAGGCTTCGCCGCGCAAGGGCTGCGGTTTCGCCTCAGCATCCTTGATGAAGGTCTTGGACAGCGGCGGCTTGTGATAGGGCAGTTCGTTCTCGTCACTGACGAGGATCAGTGGCCCGTCATATCCTTCCTCGCGCAGGCTCGCGGCCGCTTGCACGCCCGCATGACCAGCACCGACAATGACCACACCGTTCTTCATCGCAGCCCAAATTCCTCGACAGATTCTAGGACGTCTCGCCAGATGGCATCTGCCTGACACCGCCGCGAGAGCATGCGTTCGGGTCGCACCCGGAATGGCGTCTGTCAATCATGTGGTTCCACGGCGCGACTGACGCAGAAGCGGATAAAGTTGACAGTTGTAGTTTAGAATAGTTCTAAACTATTGTTTCAATTGAATTTTATCACTTTCGCCAGTTGACTTCCAGCGGCGCCGACGCTTTATGGAGGGCTAGCGCATCAAGCGCATCCCTTTGATGTCTGGGCCTTGAACCCTTTCGATTGGAGGCATTTCGGTGTCTTTCTACGCCAGCCGCGCCGTCGCGTGGTCCCTATCCCTTCCGGTTGCATGCGCATGCCCTGGCGTGGGCCGTCCGTTGCCGCGCCATTGGCGCCGGCTTTTCACTGAATTTCGAGGAGATAGCAGTCATGAGAGCGATGATCACGGCACGGTATGGCGGCAGGCTTGCAGCGATCGGCGCCACGGCACTGCTGACGGCGGCGGTGTTCGTACTGCCGGCCAAGGCGGAAACCGACGTGAAGGCGGTCATCAAGACCTATGCCGATATTGGGCTCGCCAAATATGAGGACTCGCTGACCACGGCGCAGGCGCTCGACAAGGCGGTCGACGCGCTGCTCGCCAAACCCTCGGTCGAAACGCTCAATACGGCTCGCGAAGCCTGGAAGGCGGCCCGCGTTCCCTACCAGCAGACCGAAGTCTACCGGTTCGGCAACAAGATCGTCGACGACTGGGAAAGCGAGGTGAATTCCTGGCCGCTGGACGAAGGCCTGATCGACTATGTCGCCAGGAGCTACGGCACCGAGTCGGACGCGAATTCGCTCTATACGGCCAATGTGATCGCCAACAAGGAGATCGAGATCAACGGCAAGAAGGTCGACGCCTCGAATCTGACGCCGGAATTCCTCTCCGGCACGCTCCAGGAAGCCGGCGGCATCGAAGCCAACGTCGCCACCGGCTATCACGCCATCGAGTTCCTGCTCTGGGGCCAGGACCTGCACGGCACCAATCCGGGGGCCGGCGAACGCCCTTATACCGACTACGATCTCAAAAACTGCACCGGCGGCAATTGCGACCGCCGCGCCCAGTACCTGAAGTCGGCGAGTGACCTTCTGGTTTCCGACCTGCAGAAGATGGTCAACGACTGGAAGGAAGACGGCGCCGCGCGCAAGAACCTCGTCGATGGCGAACCGAACACCGCCATCTCGATCATCTTCACCGGCATGGGCTCGCTGTCCTATGGCGAACTGGCCGGCGAGCGCATGAAGCTTGGTCTGCTGCTGCATGATCCGGAAGAGGAGCATGACTGCTTTTCCGACAACACCTACAACTCGCATCTCTACGACGCCATCGGCATTCGCGCCGCCTATCATGCCAGCTACACCAGGCTCGACGGCACCGTTGTTTCGGGTCCTTCGGTGTCGGATATGGTGAAGGCGGCCGATCCGGCGATCGACAAGGAGCTGTCGGACAAGCTCGATGTCAGCGTCGCCAGGATGGAGGCGATCAAGGCGCGGGCACTGGCCGGCGAGGCCTATGACCAGCAGATCGCCGAGGGCAATACGCAAGGCAACGCCACCGTGCAGGCAGCGATCGACGCACTGGTCGACCAGACCAAGTCGATCGAACGCGCTGTCGGCTCGCTGAAGCTGAACGACATTGCCTTCGAAGGCTCCGACAGTCTCGACGCGCCGGACAAGGTGTTCAAGTAAGAGCCGTCATGGCATGACCCGGAACCGGAGATCCGCGTAAGCGAAGAAGTGGAAGCCGGTTTTCGGAAAAGGTCACGCCCGACCAGGAAATACCAGCCAAACGGTGCCGGAGCGCCGTCAGCCAGAGCAACGTAATGCTGATCTGCCATTGCAACATCATCACCGAGAAGGAGATCGAGCAGACGATCATCGGGCTGCTGGATCAGGACCCCTGGCAACTGATCGTGCCGGCCAAGGTCTATCACGCCATGCAGAAGCGCGGTCGTTGTTGCGGCTGCTTTCCAAATGTGGTCGAAACCATCATTCGGGTCACCGAAAATTACCACGCCCGCTCGGAGGCGAGCGGCGTGGATGTCGTCTCACACCTGGATCGCGTCAGAGGCCTGCGCGTCCAATACGGGAGCAGAACCCATGAAAGGCGAAAAGCAGATCATCGAGCGGCTTAATGAGGCTCTGTTTCTGGAACTCGGTGCCGTCAATCAATACTGGGTGCATTTCCGTCTGCTTGAAGACTGGGGATATGCCAAGTTGGCGAAAAAGGAACGCGCGGAATCGATCGAGGAGATGCACCATGCCGACCGGCTCGTGGCCCGCATCATCTTCCTCGAAGGCCACCCGAACCTGCAGTCCGTGGCGCCGCTGCGCATCGGGCAGAATGTGAAGGAAGTGCTCGAATCCGATCTCGCCGGCGAGTATGACGCGCGCACCGCATACAAGCGGTCGCGCGAGATCAGCGAGGAAGCCGGCGATTACGTGACGATGAAACTGTTCGAGGAATTGCTGGCTGACGAGGAGAGTCACATCGACTTCCTCGAGACGCAACTCGACCTGCTTGCCTCGATCGGCGAGGAAAAATACGGCCAGCTCAACGCCGCATCGGCGGACGAGGCGCATTAAGGGCATGTTGGAATGCGGCGCCTGCTAGAATTCGTGCGCCGCTTGCGGCGGGCCGAAGGCTCGCCGCTCCGTCAGAAGACACCAGCCAGGTTGGCCGGCAGGCGCTGCGTCATCTTCGTGGTGGCGTTCACCTCTTCCGCGATGGCCGGCGACCCTCAGCCTCCCGGCCTCGCCACCACGCGCACCGACCTCGATGCGAAGGATCAGGCGCGCGTCACCGCCATCATCAGGCCGACCACTGACTTTTCCAAACCCGAGCAATTCGAGCTGATGCAGGGTGGCGCCGGGACGTCGCGGAAGGACTCCAGCCGCGATTCCTTCTCGCAATCCTCGGCCAACATCACCTTCGAGGAAGAGGGCACCTTCAAGTTCGGCAACGCCCTTTTCCGCAAGAACTGGGTGTCGTCGCCATCCTCGACGCAGGCATCGGACGGCCTTGGTCCGCTGTTCAACGAACGCGCCTGCCAGAACTGCCATCTGAAGGATGGCCGCGGCCATCCGCCGGAAGGCGACGCCGGCACCACGTCGATGTTCCTGCGACTGGCGCGCGAGGCGAGCAGCGCGCAGGAGAAAGCCGCGCTTGCCGACCACAAGGTGCTCAATTTCCCCGACCCGGTCTATGGCGCGCAGTTGCAGGAACTGGCCGTGCCCGGCCTGCGTGGTGAAGGCAGGATGCATGTCGCCTATCAGGAACGGAAGGTGACGCTGGCGGACGACAGCGTGGTTTCGCTGCGTAAACCCACCTATTCGGTCGCCGATCTTGCCTATGGGCCGCTTGATCCGCGCACCACGCTGTCGCCGCGCCTGACCCCGCCGATGATCGGCCTTGGCCTGATCGAACAGATTGCGCCGGCGGACATCCTCGCCAACGCCGACCCGGACGACCGCAACGGTGACGGCATTTCCGGCAGGCCGAACATCGTGCGCGACGGCCAGGGCGGCGAGCCGACGCTTGGCCGTTTCGGCTGGAAGGCGCAAACCGCTTCGATCCGACAGCAGGCGGCGGATGCCTTTGCCGGCGATATCGGCATCTCGACGCCCGAAATGCCGAAACATTGGGGGGATTGCACCGCCGCTCAGCCAGAATGTCTCGCCATGCCGAACGGCGTGCAGGGGCGCCTCGGCCCGGTCGAGGCACCGCCGCCGGTGATGGATCTCGTGACCTTCTATTCGCAGAACCTGGCCGTGCCGGCACGCCGCGGCCTCGACACAAGGCGAGTGCTGGCCGGCAAGAAGGTCTTCTACGAGATTGGCTGCATTGCCTGCCACACGCCGAAATTCGTCACCCGTCGCGACACGCCCAACAAGGCGCAGGCGTTCCAGCTGATCTGGCCCTATTCCGATTTCCTGCTGCACGACATGGGGCCTGGTCTGGCCGATGGCCAGGCCGTTGGGGAAGCGACGGGCAATGAGTGGCGCACGCCACCGCTGTGGGGCATCGGCCTCACTGAAACGGTCAACGGCAACTCTTTCTTTCTGCATGATGGACGCGCGCGCACCTTGGCCGAGGCGATCTTGTGGCACGGCGGCGAGGCGCAGAAGGCGCGTGACCGTTTTGCCGCCGCCAGCGCCACTGACCGCGATGCCCTGGTCAAATTCCTGGAGTCACTCTGATGCTCAAGCGTTCCGCACTGGTTCTCGTTCTGCCTCTGGCTCTGCTGGGCGTCTTCCCGGCGTCAGCGGCGGTGAAAGCCTCCGACATCATCCAGCGAGCGATCGATGGGTTTGTCCGCCCGGCCTATGCCAGCCTGCACCAGCATGCGGAAACCTTGACCGGATCCGTGCGCAAGCTCTGCACCACGCCCTCGCAAGGGGAGCTTGATGTGGCACGTGCCGAATTTTCAGCCACGGTCGATGCCTGGTCGTCAGCCGAAATCATCGGCTTCGGGCCGATCAAGGAGAACAACAGGCTGGAACGCATGCTGTTCTGGCCGGACCGCAAGGGCATCGGCCTGAAACAGGTGCAGGTTGCCTTGGCGGACAAGGATCAGACCGCCACCGATCCCGCTCAACTGGCCGGCAAGAGCGTTGCCATACAAGGGTTGGGCGCGCTGGAGTTCGTCCTTTATGGCGACGGCGCCGATGCGCTGACCGGCAAAGGCGGTTCCTATCGCTGCGCCTATGGCGCTGCGCTTGCCGGCAACATCGAAACCATGGCCGGCGACGTCAGCGATGCCTGGAACAAGCCGGACGGATTTGCCGCCCTTTGGGCCAATCCGGGGCCGCGGAACCCACTATACCGCGACGGCAACGAGGCGGTGACGGAACTGGTCGGCGTCTTCATCAATGAGCTGGAAATGGTCCGCGATGTCCGCCTGAAAGGCTTTTTCGGCGGCAGGCCGGATGCGGACAAGCCGAAACAGGCGATCTACTGGCGCTCGCAAAACACCACCAATTCACTGGCTGGAAACCTCGCCGGCATCGATACGCTGTTCCAGGCTTCGAAGCTTGGCGACGCATTGCCGCCCGATGCGCGCTGGATGGCGGAATCGATCCAGATCCAGCTGGTCAACGGCGTTGCCACCGCCAAGGCCGTCAAAGGTCCAATCGACAAGGCACTCGCCGATCCGGCGCTGCGTGACAAACTCGACCATTTCGCGCTGATCACCTCCAGCCTGTCGACCCTGTTCGGCACCAGGCTGACCGCCGAATTCGGCCTGACCGCCGGCTTTTCGTCGCTGGATGGGGACTGAGCATGATCCCGAAAAGTGGAAGCCGGTTTTCGGAAAGATCATGCTCAAGAAGCGAGACTGATCCTTGAAAACGCCACTCATGGATCGCCGTGATTTCCTCAGGGCCGCCGGGGCAGGCTTCATGGCCGCAATGGCGCCGTCGGCATGGGCGAAGACACTTGCCGCCGACGCCGTCTTCGCCACCGCTTTCGTCAAGCGCGATGGCAGTTATGGCGCTGCCGTGCTGTCCGAGGCCGGCAAGGTCCTGCATGCGATCGATCTGCCCGATCGCGGCCACGACGTCACTTTCGATCCGGTGTCGAAGCGTTCGGTGGTCTTTGCTCGCCAGCCCGGTACCTTCGCGGTCGTTTTCGATCACACCGGGCGCGACGCGCCGCTGACCATCGCCAGCATCACCGGCCGGCATTTCTTCGGCCATGGCGTGTTCTCGACCGACGGGACGCTGCTTTACGCCACCGAGAATGACTTCGACAGCGCCGCCGGCGTTGTCGGCGTCTATGATGCACGCGCGAAATTCAACCGTATAGGCGAGTTCCCGACCTATGGAATGGGGCCGCACGAGCTTCTGCTCATGGGGGACGGCAGCACGATTGCCGTCGCCAATGGCGGCATCGAGACCCACCCGGACTACGGCCGCGCCGAACTCAACATCGCGACCATGAAGCCGTCCTATGTGCTCATCGACCGCGTCACCGGCGACCTTGTCGAAAAGCACGAATTGCCGGCAGCACTACACCAGCTGTCGATCCGCCACATGGACACGGACCAGACCGGCACCGTCTGGTTCGGTTGCCAGTACAGGGGACCGGGCACCGATCGTCCACTGTTGGTTGGCCGCGCCGCGCGCGGCAAGGATTTGCAGTTGCTCGACATGCCGCGGGACGTGCTGACCGGCTTCCGCAACTATATCGGCTCCGTCGCCGTCAATCCGGTTGCCGGCACCGTCGCCGTCTCGTCGCCGGAGGGCAATTCGCTTGCCGTGATCGATGTGGCGAGCGGCAAGGTCGTCTCGACCAGCGCACTGGTCGAGGTCTGCGGCGTGGCGCCCGACGGAACCGGCTTCATGGCGACGACCGGCACTGGCGAGATCGTCGCGGGCAGTGGTGCGACACGCTCCGAGCCAGACTATGTCTGGGACAACCATATGCTGCGTATCGAGCCAGTCGCGTAGATGCTTTTCCGGCCAGGCCGAAGCGAAGCCGCTTAACAAATTATGCACTATCCCCTTGCGGTGGCGCGCCGTGGCGGGCACAGGGAAACGGTTTCTCGAACCGGTCGTTTCATGAAAGTGCTCGCCATCGACTGTGCCGCCAATCTCTGCGCCGCTTGCGTCTATGACGCGGAGGCGAAGCAGGAACTCGGCCGCTCGGTGCTCGATCTCGGCAAGGGCCATGCCGAGCACTTGATGGCCGTCATCGCTGAAGCGCTCAAAGCAGCCGCTACCAACTATTCCGGTCTTGGCGCCATTGCCGTCTCTGTCGGCCCCGGTTCCTTCACCGGTCTGCGTGTCGGCGTCTCGACCGCGCGCGGTCTGGCGCTGGCGTTGAAGATTCCGGCGATCGGGGTGACAACGCTCGAGGCACTGGCGGCTGAAGCAGCCGTGACATTTCCCGGTCGCGCCGTGCTGGCGGCGCTCGATGCCGGGCGCGAGGAAATCCATGCCGCCCTTTACGATGAAATGTCGGTTTTGACTTACGGTCCGGCGGTGACCACCTTGGCGGATGCCGTCACCATGGCGACGGAAAGCTCGTCGGTGCTTGCCGGCACTGCGGCAGCGCAGATTGCCGCATCGGCCGGGCGCGCCTTCGATATCGGCCCTCGGACGGCTACCGCCGATATTCTCACATACGCTCGGCTGGCTACCGCCAAGGGGGAGGGCGAAAGGCCGAAACCGCTCTATCTACGCGGCGCGGACGCCAAGCCGCAGGCCGGGTTCATATTGTCGAGGCTCGGACCATGATCCCGAAAAGTGGAAGCCGGTTTTCGGAGAAGATCATGGTCAAACAAGAAGACGGAAGTTAATGCGCATACCTTTTCTCCAGCCGCGTCGTCGGGACTATGCGCTCGAGCCGCTGAAGATCGCCGACAGCCCGGCGGTCTCGCTGCTGCACCGCGAGGACTTTGTCCGCCCGTGGACCGACGGCGAATTCGCCGCCTTGCTCGAACAGGATACCGTGTTCGGCTATGCCGCGCGCGAAACCGGGCAGGGCTCCAAGCCGCCGGTCGGCTTCGTGCTGGCCAGGCTGGCCGCCGGCGAAGGCGAGATCCTGACCGTCGCGGTGGCGCGGTCCCATCGCCGGCAGGGGCTTGGCTGGCAGTTGATGGATGCAGTGCTGCGCGAACTGCACGCGCAGCGCGCCGAAGCGCTCTTCCTCGAAGTCGACGAGACCAATGTCGCCGCGATCGCGCTCTATCGGCGGCTGGGCTTCCGCGAGGTCGGCAAGCGTCCGAATTACTACAAGTCGCCCGAGCGCGGCCCGACCGGTGCGCTTGTCATGCGCCGCGATCTTCGCTAGCCAGAGGCCGGGATAGGGCGATGATCAAGAAAATCAGGATTTTCCTGGCGCTGGGCCTCGTTGTCGCCGGTTCGCTGATACTCGTGCCGCTGCAGATCCTGTCGATGAAGACCGGCTGGTGGCCGGAAACGTTCATCCTGAAGATCTGGCACAGGCTGATCATCAGGGCGCTCGGCATGCACGTCCATGTCCACGGCACGCTTTCGACCAAGCGCCCGTTGCTGGTGGCCGCCAACCACGTCTCCTGGACCGATATCATGGTGCTCGGCTCCATGGTCGATGTGAAGTTCATCGCCAGGGCGGATATGGAAGGCTGGCCGCTGATCGGCATGCTGTCGAAGCTGCAGCGCACCGTCTTCATCGAGCGCGAGCGCAAGCGCTCGTCGGGCGACCAGGCGAGCGAGATCGCCAGCCGCATGGCCAAGGGCGACGCCATGGTGCTGTTCGCCGAGGGTTCGACCGGCGACGGCAACGTCGTCCTGCCCTTCAAGAGCACGCTGTTTGGCGCCGCCTCGATGGCGATTTCCGAAGGCGCGGCGGAGCAGGTGTTCATCCAGCCGGTGGCGATCGCTTACACGCGCCTGCATGGCGTGCCGCTCGGCCGCCGGCACCGGCCGCTTGCCGCCTGGATCGGCGATGAGGACCTGATGCCGCATCTCAGGGTGCTGCTGGCGGAGGGCGCCCTCGATGTCGAGGTGCATTTCGGCGAGCCGATCGCCTTTTCCAAGGGCTCGAACCGCAAGGAAACGTCGAAGCTGATGGAAAGCAAGGTGCGCGAGATGATGCACGCGGCGCTTGCCGATCCTCGCCCCAGCCGTTAGCCGGGCTGCGCGTCCGCCGGCAAGCATGACGGTGGCAGCGGAGAATCGTCTGTTTTTTGTCACGGAAAGGCGTTAGAAGCCGCCGGATGGACTTGAACACGATAGAGCGTGACGACATCGACGCCACCGCCGAAGGGATGGCCGCGCCGGCTGGAGCGACCAGGAAGGTCTTCATCAAGACCTATGGCTGCCAGATGAACGTCTATGATTCGCAGCGCATGACCGATGCGCTGGCCGCCGACGGCTATACCGCGACCGACACCATCGGCGAGGCCGATCTGGTGCTGCTTAACACCTGCCACATCAGGGAGAAAGCGGCCGAAAAGGTCTATTCCGAGCTTGGCCGTATTCGCGAGATGAAGGCAGAACGCGCCGGCACCGGGCGCGAAATGCTGGTCGGCGTCGCCGGCTGCGTGGCGCAAGCCGAAGGGGCCGAGATCATCCGCCGTTCGCCGGCCGTCGATCTGGTCATCGGCCCGCAGACCTATCACCGGTTGCCCGACGTATTGGCGCGGGTGCGCGGCGGCGAAAAGATCGTCGAAACCGACTACGCCATCGAGGACAAGTTCGAGCATCTGCCCCAGCCGAAGCGCGCCGAGGTCATCAAGCGCGGCGTCACTGCATTCCTCACCGTGCAGGAAGGCTGCGACAAGTTCTGCACCTTCTGCGTCGTGCCTTATACCAGGGGCTCCGAAGTGTCGCGGCCGGTGGCGCAGATCGTCGCGGAGGCGCAGCGTCTGGCGGAAGCCGGCGTGCGCGAGGTGACGCTGCTCGGCCAGAACGTCAATGCCTGGCATGGACAGGGCGAAAATGGCGAGGAATGGGGCCTTGGCCGGCTGCTGTTCAGGCTCGCCGAAATACCCGGGCTGGCGCGCTTGCGCTACACCACCAGCCACCCGCGCGACATGGATGACGAACTGATCGCCGCCCACCGCGATCTGCCGGCGTTGATGCCTTATTTGCATCTGCCGGTGCAATCGGGCTCCGACGGCATCCTCAAGGTGATGAATCGCCGGCATACGGCGAAGGACTATCTGGCGCTGCTCGACCGCATCCGTGCCGCCCGGCCGGATATCGCGCTTTCCGGCGACTTCATCGTCGGTTTCCCCGGCGAGACCGAAGCGGATTTCGAGGCGACCATGGAACTGGTGCGCGAGGTCAATTACGCCTCGGCCTTTTCGTTCAAATATTCGCCGCGCCCCGGCACGCCGGGCGCCGAGATGGCCGATCACGTGCCGGAAACCATCAAGGATGAGCGCCTGCAGCGGCTGCAGGCACTGCTCGTGAAACAGCAGCAGGACTTTGGCTCGAGCCTCGTCGGCAGCACCATCGACACGCTGATCGAGAAGCCCGGCCGCCAGGCCGGCCAGAAGGTTGGTCGCTCGCCTTGGCTGCAGCCGGTTATTGTTGATGAAAAGGCCGGCGAAATCGGTGACATTATCCAGGTGCGAATCACGAAGACGGGCTACAACAGCCTGTTCGCCGAATTGGCCTGAGGGTCTCGGCAGATGAGGAGAGACGGTTGAGCGCAGCAGAGCTGAAGAACCTGCCCCCGGTACCGGCATCTGGGGCTTCTGACATGGCGCACATCGTTCTGACTTTCGACAACAACAAGCTTGCTAGCGCCCTTTACGGTCAGTTCGACGAAAATCTCGCCAGGCTCGAGCAGAAGCTCGGCGTCGACATTCGCTCGCGCGGCAACCAGCTGACCATCAAGGGGTCCGCTTCGGCCGCCGAGCAGGCGCGCCGCGCCCTGGATAATCTCTACGGCATTCTGCAGAAGGGCGTCGATATCGGTCAGTCCGACGTCGACGGCGCCGTGCGCATGGCGGTCGCCGCCGATGATCAGCTGACTCTGCCGACGCTGGAGCGCAAGGGCAAGGTCTCCGCCGCCCAGATCGCCACCCGCAAGAAGACCATCTATGCCCGCTCGCTGAACCAGGACGCCTATATGCGGGCACTGGAGCGGTCGGAACTCGTGTTCGGCATCGGTCCGGCGGGCACCGGCAAGACCTATCTGGCGGTGGCGCATGCGGCGATGCTGCTCGAACGCGGCATGGTCGAACGCATCATTCTCTCGCGGCCAGCGGTCGAGGCCGGTGAGCGGCTGGGCTTCCTGCCGGGTGACATGAAGGAGAAGGTCGATCCCTACCTGCGTCCGCTCTATGACGCGCTCTACGACATGATGCCGGCCGACAAGGTCGAGCGGGCCATTGCCGCCGAGGTGATCGAGATCGCACCGCTCGCCTTTATGCGCGGCCGCACGCTGGCGCATGCCGCGGTCATTCTCGACGAAGCGCAGAACACCACGCCGATGCAGATGAAGATGTTCCTGACGCGTCTGGGCGAGAACTCGCGCATGATCGTTACCGGCGATCCAACCCAGATCGACCTTCCCCCAAGCACCAAATCCGGCCTGGTCGAAGCCTTGCGTGTGCTCGACGGCGTGGCGGGCGCGGTGACCGTGCGCTTCAACGATGTCGACGTGGTTCGCCATCCGCTGGTGGCGGAAATCGTCAGGGCGTACGACCGGGACGCCAAGCTGGCGCGCGGCCTCGGCGCCGAGAATTGATTTGACGATGCGGCTTCATGCCTGAGGACATAAAACCGGTCGAGGGGGAGATTTCGCTGCCCGTCGACATCGACTTGGCCGTCGAAGCGGGAAACTGGCCTGAAGAGGCCGGACTTTTGCGGCTGGTCGAACGGGCTGCCGGTGCCGCTTTCGCCGAAACCGGCGCGGCGGGACGCTCCGAACTCAGCGTCGTTTTTTCCGACGATGCCCATATACGCACGCTCAATGCCGGCTGGCGCGGCAAGGACAAGCCAACCAACGTCCTGTCTTTTCCGGCTTTTCCGTTTCCCAAGGGTGGCCCGCTGCCGCCGATGCTGGGCGATATCGTGCTGGCCGCTGAAACGGTCGCGCGCGAAGCGGCACTGGAAGAGAAGCCCTTGCAGAACCATATCTCCCATCTCGTCATCCATGGCCTGCTGCATCTCCTGGGCTATGATCACGAGACCGACGCCGAGGCCGAGGAGATGGAGGCCATCGAACGCGCTGCGCTCGCGAGGCTTGCCATTCCCGATCCCTACGCGTAACTAGAAAAGACCAATTGACCGGACGACGATGAACGACAAACCAGAGACTGCCGCCCGCCCCGACGCCGGCAGTGCTACCAAGGCTTCCGATACTTCGGAAGAGGGATCAAGTCCGAGTACCGTTACCGGCAGCGCTGCCAGCGACTCTTCGCCTGCCGGTCCCTCCCTGTTCGAACGCGTTTTGGGCTTGTTCCGGCAACGCAATGGCACCAGCCTGCGTGAGGAAATCGCCGGCGCGCTTGCCGAAACGACGAGCGATGCCGGCGCCTTCTCGCCCGGTGAACGCGCCATGCTCAACAACATCCTGCGGCTGCGCGAAGTGCGCGTCGAGGATGTCATGGTGCCGCGCGCCGACATCGAGGCGGTCGAGATCACGACGACGCTCGGCGATCTCCTGGGCACCTTCGAGCAATCCGGCCATTCCCGCATGCCGGTCTATTCCGAGACCCTCGACGACCCGCGCGGCATGGTCCATATTCGCGACGTGCTGGCCCACATCACCAAGATCGCGCGGGTCAAGAAGGGCCGCACGAGCAGGAAAACCCCTGCCGCCACGGTTCTCGATCTCGCGCAGGTCGACCTCGCGCGCACCATTGGCGACCTCAACCTGATCCGCCCGGTGCTGTTCGTGCCGCCGTCGATGCTTGCCTCCGACCTGATGGGCCGCATGCAGACGACGCGCACGCAGATGGCGCTGGTGATCGACGAATATGGCGGCACCGATGGCCTCGTCTCGCTGGAAGACATCGTCGAGATGGTCGTCGGCGACATCGAGGACGAGCATGACGACGACGAGCCGATGATCACCCAGAGCGGTGACGGCGTGTTCATCGTCGACGGCAAGGCCGAGATCGACGATGTCGCCAAGATGATCGGTGGAGATTTCGCCGCCGGCGAACACGGCGAATATGTCGACACCATCGGCGGCATGATCTTCAACACGCTTGGCCGCGTTCCGGCCCGGGGCGAGGTGGTGCAAGCCATTCCCGGTTTCGAGTTCCACGTGCTCGATGCAGATCCGCGCCGCGTCAAGCGTGTGCGCATCGTGCAAATCCAGAAGGCTGAACGCCGCCGGCGCGCCACCGCCCGCGCCGAGCGAGCGTGAGCCTTTCGCGCGCCCGATGACGCTGGACGACCCGTTCAAGCACTCAAGTCTGGGCTCCGGTGTCTTCTACAAGGATCCGCGTGCCGCGCTGGACTGGCTTGAAGCTGCTTTCGGCTTCGTGCGCAGCATGGTGATCAGCGATGCCGAGGGAAAGCTGGTCCATTCCGAGATGCGGTTCGGCGACAGCTGCATCATCGTCGATTCCGAATGGGCCGACTACGTCGCCAGTCCGGCTTCGGTCGGCGGCAGGAACACGCAGTGCGTCTATGTGCGCCTGAAGGATGGGCTGGACGCCCATTGCGAACAAGCCAGGGCAAAGGGCGCGGAGATCATCCAGGAGCCCGCCGATCAGTTTTATGGCGAACGTCAATATCGGGCCCGTGATCCCGAGGGGCATGTCTGGACCTTCACACAACCCATTCGCCTGGTTCCGCGCGAGGAGGCGGAGCGATTGAGCGGCCTGCGCATCGACGGCTGGCATCGCTAGGCTCGGCCCGGGCGTGCTTCTCGCCAGATCGCTGCCGTTTGGAGCGCGGACCACGGCCTGTTAAATCTTGCTTCCTGATTCGCGCGACTCGGAAGTATGCATGGAGCGCCTTGCCGGCCGGATAATTCTGCTTTGGGGTTGGCAGCGAGCGCTCGTGGCGTTTCTCGCGGGGGCGCTGGCGGTGCTTGGCCAGGCACCTTACGATTTCTTCGCTGCCTGTTTCATCTCGTTTCCCTTGCTGGTCTGGCTGCTCGACGGCGCCACCGGGGAAGCCTCCGGCAGCCTGTTCCGGCGCCTGCGGCCGGCTTTTGCCGTCGGCTGGTGGTTCGGCTTCGGCTATTTCCTTGCCGGCCTGTGGTGGATCGGGTCGGCGCTGCTGGTCGAGGCCGACAGCTTTGCCTGGGCGCTCCCCTTCGCGGTGGTCGGCATTCCCTTCGGGCTCGCCTTTTTCTACGGCTTTGCGGCAATGGTGGCGCGGCTTTTGTGGAGCAGCGACATAGGCCGTATTGCCGCCCTTGCCTTCGGCTTCGGGCTGGCGGAATGGCTGCGCGGCTTCCTGTTCACCGGTTTTCCCTGGAATGCGATCGGCTACGCCGCAATGCCCGTTCCCTTGCTGATGCAGAGCGTCTCGGTCACCGGCATGATCGGCATGAACGTGCTCGCCGTGTTCCTCTTCGCGCTGCCGGCTCTGCTGGTGGCGCGCCGGCATCTTCGCCTCGGCGCGGCGCTGTTTGTCATCCTCGCCGCTGCACATGCCGGCTTCGGCTATGTCAGGCTTACCGCTCCCGAGAAGCCGGCGGCGCGCAGCCTGGATGTCCGCATCGTCCAGCCGGCCGTGGACCTGTCGGAAAAGTGGGACGCCTCGGTGCGCGACCGCATCTTCGCGGTCCTGATGGGCCTGTCGGCCAAGGCACCGGATCCCGGTCATGCAAAGCCGCAACTGATCCTGTGGCCGGAAACCTCGGTGCCATTCCTGTTCACCGAGCGGCCCGACGCGTTGACGGCGCTGGGCGACATGCTGGGCGATGGCCAGACGCTGATAGCCGGCGTCGTGCGCGAGGAAGGCGGCTCGGCCGCCAGCGCCGACAGCCGCTACTACAACTCCGTGGTGGCGATCGATGACAAGGGTGAAATCACTGATGCCGTGGACAAGGTTCATCTGGTGCCGTTCGGCGAATACCTGCCTTTCGCCGATCTGCTCGAGCGTTTCGGCATCGAGCAAATGGTTGCCGGACCGATGACATTTACCGCCGGCAACGAGCGGCATGCCCTCACGCTGCCGGGCGGCATCCGCGCGCTGCCATTTATTTGTTATGAGGTGATTTTTCCCGATCTGGTGGCAGTTGACGCAACGTCAGCGCAGCTTATTGTGAACGTCACAAACGATGCCTGGTTCGGCGATACGCCGGGTCCGTACCAGCATTTCAGGCAGGCTCAGATTCGCGCGGTGGAGAATGGATTGCCATTGTTGCGTGCTGCCAACAACGGCATCTCGGCCGTTGTCGATCCACGCGGACGCATCGTCGATGCGCTGGCGATCGACGCGCGCGGAGCCATCGATGCACATGTGCCGATTTCCGAACAGAGGATCGTATCCTCCGACCAGCGGTGGATTAACGGAATGCTGATCATGTTGCTGTTTGCCGTTGCGGCGGCGCTGTTGAACGTAAGGCAAAGGCTACGGGTGAATTGACAGCCCGCACATTAGAAACTCATACTGTAACGCCTGAAATTTCTCGAAGTCGGTTGATCGTTCTGTTGGGGCAGTTGCCTCCGGCTCCATTTGGGCAGGAAAAAAATAGAGAAAGCCGAAAAAATTCGGCGAGGAAAAAATGGCAGAAGACAACAAGAAGAAACCGAATCCGATCGATATCCATGTCGGGAGCCGCATCCGGCTTCGCCGCAATATGCTGGGAATGAGCCAGGAGAAACTGGGCGAGAATCTCGGCATCACATTTCAACAAATTCAGAAATATGAAAAGGGCACCAATCGCGTCGGTGCCAGCCGCCTGCAGGCGATCGCTTCCATACTCGGCGTGCCTGTCGCCTTCTTTTTCGAGGATGCGCCGGGCCAGGAGGCTGTTGCGGGCCGTGGCTTTGCCGAAGATGCGTCGATGGCTTTCGCCGTCGAATTCTGCGGCAGTCCCGAAGGACTTCAGCTCAACCGGGCCTTTGTCAAGATCGCCGACGCCAAGGTGCGCCGCAGGATCATAGATCTGGTCAAGTCCCTCTCCGCCGACGATCCCGACTGATCCGCAATACCGTTGCACCGGCGGCGACTTGCCGCCGGTGGCACAAGATAACTGCATTGACATTCATGCCAGGACGGCGGCACCGCTTGACGAGCAGCGCTCCGCCCCGCTAACACGTGGCGCGCCAAAATCGGCAGCCTGCCGATCGTTTTTCAAGAGGGGACACCCGTGACGCGGCAGAACTACTTCTTTACCTCGGAATCCGTTTCCGAGGGCCATCCCGACAAGGTCTGCGACCGGATCTCCGACGAGATCGTCGATCTGGTCTATCGCGAAGCCAAGAAGACCGGCATGGATCCGTGGAAAGTCCGCGTCGCCTGTGAGACGCTGGCAACCACCAACCGCGTCGTCATCGCCGGTGAGGTGCGCGTCCCCGAGACGCTGCTGAAGAAGGACAAGGAAGGCAACATCCTGAAGGATGCCGCCGGTCACCCGATCGTCAATCCGGCCAAGTTCAAGTCGGTCGCCCGCAAGGCGATCCGTGAAATCGGCTACGAGCAGGCCGGCTTCCACTGGAAGACGGCGAAGATCGAGGTCCTGCTGCACGGCCAGTCGCCCGACATCGGCCAGGGCGTCGACAATGCTTCCGACCGTCAGGGCGAGGAAGGTGCCGGCGACCAGGGCATCATGTTCGGCTATGCCTGCCGCGAGACGCCGGATCTGATGCCGGCGCCGATCTACTACAGCCACAAGATCCTCGAACTGCTGGCCGCCGCACGCCACGAAGGCAGCGGCGAGGCCGGTAAGCTCGGGCCAGACGCCAAGAGTCAGGTCACTGTTCGCTATGTCGACGGCAAGCCGGCGGAAGCGACGCAGATCGTGCTCTCCACCCAGCACCTGGATGCAAGCTGGGATTCCAAGAAGGTGCGCCAGGTTGTCGAACCCTATATCCGCGAGGCGCTGGGCGACCTCAAGATCGCCGACAATTGCATGTGGTACATCAACCCGACGGGCAAGTTCGTCATTGGCGGACCGGATGGCGACGCCGGGCTGACCGGCCGCAAGATCATCGTCGACACCTATGGTGGTGCGGCACCCCATGGCGGCGGCGCCTTCTCCGGCAAGGACACCACCAAGGTCGACCGTTCCGCGGCCTATGCGGCCCGCTATCTGGCCAAGAACGTCGTCGCGGCGAAACTCGCCGACCGTTGCACGATCCAGCTTTCCTACGCCATCGGCGTCGCCCAGCCGCTGTCGGTCTATGTCGACCTGCACGGCACCGGCAAGGTCGACGAGGCCAAGCTCGAGGAAGCGCTGCGCACCGTCATGGATCTCTCGCCGTCCGGCATCCGTCGCCATCTGGATCTCAACAAGCCGATCTATGCCAAGACGTCGTCCTACGGCCATTTCGGCCGCAAGGCCGGCCGGGATGGGTCTTTCTCCTGGGAGAAGACCGATCTCGCCAAGGCACTCAAGGACGCGGTTGCCGCCTGATAGCGGCGCCAAGGCCTCGCTATGGAACCGAAGGACAGACCACGTCGCGCGACCGAAGCATTTTTCGGTCGCCGGCGCGGCAAGGCCATGCGTCCGCAGCAGGCGGCCGCGCTGGAAAGCGGCTTCGGCAGATACCGGCTCGATCTGACGGCTGAACCGCCGGCTGATCCGCGCTCTCTGTTTGAAGCGGATGTTTCGGCCGTTCGCCTCGAAATTGGCTTTGGCGGCGGCGAACATCTGCTGCATCGTGCCACCGAGGCGCCGACGATCGGCTTTATCGGCGTCGAACCCTTCGTCAACGGCATGGCCAAGATGATGATGGCGGTCAAGGAAAAGCCACTCGCCAATCTTCGGGTTTATGACGACGACGCCACCCGGCTGCTCGACTGGTTGCCGCAAGCTTCGCTCGACGGCATTGACCTTCTCTATCCGGATCCCTGGCCGAAGAAGAAGCACTGGAAGCGCCGTTTCGTCAGCCCCGTCAATCTCGACCGTTTCGCGCGCGTCCTGAAGCCGGGTTCAAAATTCCGCTTCGCCTCCGACATCGACACCTATGTAAACTGGACTTTGCTGCATTGCCGGGCGCATGGCGAGTTCGCGTGGCAGGCTTCGGAGGCGGCGGACTGGCATCGTCCCTATGACGGCTGGCCCGGCACACGCTACGAGGCGAAGGCCATTCGTGAGGGCCGGCGGCCGGCCTATCTTACCTTCGTGCGAGGCTGATCCCGATTCGCCGTTGAAAAGGTGACGCGCACGCGCAGGCCGCGATCGTCCTTGCCCGCCGACAGATCGAGCCGGCCGCCGAACAGCGCCCCGATCTCCTCTACGATCGGAAGGCCCAGTCCAGCGCCCGGCTTGCCGCCGGCATCGCCGCGCACGAAGCGCTGGCGCACGCTGTCCAGTCTGTCCGCCGCGATGCCGGGTCCGGTGTCTTCCACTTCCAGAACGACATCAGCGCCGCTACCGAAAACCTTGACGGTCGCCTCCGTCCCGCTGCCGGCATAGGCAAGCACATTTTCGATCAGATTGCGGATCATCTCGCTCAACAGCATCGGCTCGCCGCGGACAAACAGCGACCGCTCGCCCTCGAAGCCGAGGTCGATGCCGGCACTGCGGGCGTGAGCGACAAAGTCAGCGGTCAGCGTCTGCGCAAGTTCGGTCAGATTGATCGCGCCAAGGCTCTTCAGCCGATCGGACAGCGCTTCGTCGACCTTGGCAAGCAATAGGAGCTGGGCGATGACCCGCTCGGCATGGGCGATCGCCTCGTCACCGATCGCGGCGGCATGGCGTGCTTCTTCAATCGAACGAGCGCGCGCCGAAAGCGCCAGCTGTGTGCGGATGATGGCCAGCGGCGTGCGCAGCTGATGGCTGGCATTGCCCGTGAAATGCCGCATCGCGCCGAGCGCCGAACCAAGTCTTCCCATGAACGAGTTGACGGTGTCGACCAGCCCGCGCACCTCCTTTGGCACGGATTGTTCGATCGGGTGCAAATCGTCGGGGTTGCGCTCGGCAATGGCATCGCGCAGCCGATAGAGCGGCCTCAGCGAAAAGGTGACGGCGAGCCACACGATCGCCGCTGCCCCGCCGATCAGGATGGCCAGGCGCAATGCGGAGCGTAACAGGATGGTCCGGGCCAGTTGCGAGCGGGCAATCGTCGTTTCGGCGACGGTAACGACAAAGGGAACGGAACTCGCCCCCGTCGAAGCGGCGCGGGACAGCGATGTCAGCCGGATAGGCTCGCCGCGAAAACTGCCATCGGCATAGCCGCTTTCCTCGCGCGCAAGCCCTTTGATCACCGGCAACGTCTGATAGCCGGTTATGAAGACGCCACTGGGGCCGTCGACGCGGTAGAAGACGCGGTCCTGTGCCGCCGATGTCAGCATTTCGAGCGCCACATAGGGAACGTCGACCTCCAGCATGCCGTTCTCGGCCACCACAATGCGCTCGGCAATGGCCAGCGCCGAGCCGGCCAGCACTCGGTCTGATACGGCGTTTGCCGTGTTCACGGCCTCGCGATAAGTATCGGCGAGCGCAATCAGGCCCATGATGACCAGCGGCACCAGCAGCCAGACCAGCAGCCGCCGTCGCAGTGAATATGGCATTGTCTGCACCATCAGGCGCTTGGGATCTTTTCGAGATAGTAGCCAATGCCACGTGCGGTTCTGACCGTCAGTCCGTAAGGCGCCAGCCGCTTGCGCAGGCGGCTGGCATATTGCTCGATGGCGTTGGCGCTCAGATCCTCGTCGAAACCGGCAAGCGATTCGATAATCGCCTGCTTGGCCACCACCTTGCCGGCGCGCATGAACAGCGTTTCGAGCAATGCCAGCTCGCGCGCGGGAATGTCGATTGCTGCTCCCTGGGACGAGAAACTGCGCGTGTTGAGGTCGAGCACTACCTCGCCAAAGGCAACGGTGGCTGCCTTGAGGCCGGCGCGACGGCGCAGCAGCGTGCGGACCCGCGCCTCCAGTTCGCCCACATCGAAGGGCTTGACCATGTAGTCGTCGGCGCCAAGGTCGAGCCCCTTGACCCTTTCGTCCAGCGAGTGGCGTGCCGACAGGATCAGCACCGCCGCGTCATGCTGGCGGCCGCGCATGGTGCGCAACACCTCGAGACCGTCCATCTGGGGCAGGTTGAGGTCGAGAATGACGAGGTCGAACCGCTCGGTGGCAAGTACGGCCACGGCCGACGCACCATCGCCGACCACGTCGACGGCGTAGCCGCTGCCTCTCAGCACGGCCGCAAGCCCACCGGCCAACGTCTGATTGTCCTCTACCACCAGAATGCGCACTGGGTTCTCCCTGCAGGGACGATGCCTATTCGACAGGCAAAGGTCCAGAGCCGCTTCATTTGCGTCTGTCGCGTGTCGCCGTTGTACGACCCGCATTGTTGATGCATGGTCTGGCGACCATGCGCTTGGCCATCCTCATCGTTCTGGTTTGTCTTTCGGCGCCCGCGCGGGCGGAGGTCACCCTCTTTCCCGCACTTGACGGCGCTTCGAATGCACGCACACTGGTCGTCTATTCCTCGCTTGACGTGCCGTTGGCCAAACCGATGATCGACGGCTTCCAGAGGGCCAATCCCGATGTCGCCGTGCGCTACGAGGATTTGTTGACGACCGACATTTATGATCGTGTCGTGGCCGAAACGGACGCCGGCAAGGGCACCGCCGACATCGCTTTTTCCTCGGCCATGGATCTCCAGGTCAAGCTCGCCAATGACGGCTATGCTCAGGAAAGCCGTCTGCCGCTCTCCGATCGCTGGCCGCGCTGGGCAAACTGGCGCGACACTGCCTATGCGCTGACCTTCGAGCCCGCGGTGTTCGTCTATCACAAGCCGAGCTTCAAGGACGTTGCGCCGCCGGCCACGCGCGGCCAGCTCGTCGATTTCCTCAGGACGCAGGGCGACAAGATCTATGGCCGCATCGCCACTTACGACATCGAGCGTTCCGGCGTTGGTTTCATGTTCATGGCGCGCGACCAGGAGCAGTATCCGGACATCTGGTCGGTCATCCGCGCCATGGGAGCGGCAGGTGTGAAGCTCTATTCGACCAGCTCCGCCATCCTCGAGCGGATCGCCGATGGCCGCTTTGTGCTTGGCTACAACATCCTGGGTTCTTATGCCGCCGATTGGGCCGCCAGAGATCCCGACGTCGGCATTGTCCTGCCCAAGGACTATACGGTGGTGATGTCGCGCATCGGGCTGGTGCCGACCGGCTCCCACTCCCCCGACCTCGGCCGCCGCTATCTCGAATATTTCATGTCCGCAGAAGGACAGACGGTGATGGCGCGCGAACTCGAGATCGCTGCCGTCAATCCAGAGGTTTCGGGTGAGAACACGGCAAACAGGATGCAGGAGGTTCTCGGTGCGCAGTTGCGTCCGGTCCCGGTCAGCCCGGGGCTGATGGTCTATCTCGACCAGGTAAAGCGCATGCGCCTCATCGAACGCTGGAACGCGGCGCTGCGCAGTCCCTGATAGCGCGATCTTCCTATCCTGTTGCATCGGTGTCAGTCTGATGTCAGGTTGCCATGCTAGGTAGGTTTTGGCCCATCCGTGGAGGCGGCGAGGCTCGGAAAGTTCGGGAGGACTTCGAACACGTTTCCGCAAAGACTACCGATGGTCGGCGCTCCCGCCGTGCAGGTAGCCTGGAAACGCTGCCCATAGTGGCCGGACCCTGACCCGGCCAGCTCCTTCCTTGTTATTTCGGGACGCTGCCTGACGCAGGCTTCGAAACTGAACAAGCATTTGCCCCGCACATGCGGGTTGCAAGGGAGGAACGGCAAATGAAGCAATTCGTGTTGGCATCCATCATCGCGGGCGCACTCGCCCTGCCGGCCGCAGCGGCCGACTACAAGATCATGGCTCCCGCAGCCCCCGGCGGCGGTTGGGACCAGACGGCGCGTTCGATGCAGACCGCGCTCCAGGACGAAAAGATATCGAGCAGCGTGCAGGTCAACAACGTTCCCGGAGCCGGCGGCACCATCGGCCTCGCGCAGTTCGTCAATCAGGCCAATGGCGATCCGACCCAGCTCATCGTCGGTGGCTATGTCATGGTCGGCGCGATCCTTACCAACGCTTCGCCGGTGACGCTCGACCAGATCACCCCGATCGCCCGCCTGACCGGCGAATATGAAGCGATCGTTGTTCCGGCCGCGTCAGACATCAAGGATATGGCTGGGCTGGTTGCCAAGCTCAAGGCTGATCCGGGCGCGGTCTCCTGGGGCGGCGGCTCTGCCGGAGGTACCGACCACATTGCTGCGGGCCTGCTTGCCAAGGCCGTTGGCGTTGACCCCACCAAGATCAACTACATCGCCTTTTCCGGCGGCGGTGAAGCTCTTGCCGCCATTCTTGGCGGTCAGGTGACGGTCGGCATTTCCGGCTATGGCGAATTCGAATCGCAGATCAAGGCCGGTCAACTCCGCATCATCGGCATCTCCAGCGAAGCCAAGGTAGAAGCCATCGATGCGCCGACCTTCAAGGAAAGCGGCGTGGATGTTTCCATCCAGAACTGGCGCATGGTTGCTGCCGCTCCTGGCCTCTCCGCCGATCAGAAAGCCGCCGTGCTTGCCGACGTCGACAAGATGGTGCAGTCGGCGACGTGGAAGAAGATTCTCGCCGACAAGGGCTGGGCCAACACCTATCTCGCCGGTGACGAATTCTCCGCCCAGCTCAAGAAGGACACCGAAGCGACGGCGGCGATCCTGAAAGATATCGGTTTGGTGAAATGAGCCAGACTGACCACCAGCAAGCGAAGCGCCGCCCGGATCGGGCGGCGCTTGTCATCGCCGCCGCCCTCGCCATCGTGGCCGTGGTGATTGCGTGGAGCACCGCCAGCCACGGTGTCGGGGCCAATTATGCGCGCGTTGGCCCCACGACCTTTCCATACTTCATTGCCGCGGTGTTCCTCGGTCTGTCGATCTGGACGGCTTTCGAAGCCTTTCGCGGTGATTTTCCCGAACGCGAACATCAGGAGATCAGTCCGATCCTGTGGATCGTCGGCGGCCTCGTGGCCCAGATGCTGCTGCTGAAGGTGGCCGGCTTCGCGATTGCCACGGGCCTGCTCTTTGCCGCGACCGCGCGCGCATTCGGCCGCGGCCCGTTGTGGCAGACGATCCCGATCGGCCTCGTGCTGTCATTCGTCATCTGGATCATCTTCGCCAAGGGGCTGCAGCTTTCGCTGCCTGCCGGCCCGCTCGAACAGCTGTTCTAGCGATTTTCGTGGGAGTTCGGCCCTGATGGATACGTTCGGTCTGCTGGCGCAAGGGTTGTTGACGGCTCTCGAGCCGATGAACCTGCTCTATGCGCTCATCGGTGTCACGCTCGGCACGGCTGTCGGCGTTCTTCCCGGCATTGGCCCGGCGCTCACCGTGGCGCTGCTTTTGCCCGTCACCTACAAACTGGACCCGGCTGGCTCGCTGATCATGTTTGCCGGCATCTACTATGGCGGCATGTATGGCGGCTCGACGACGTCGATCCTGCTCAACACGCCGGGCGAAAGTGCCTCGATCGTTACCGCGCTGGAAGGCAACAAGATGGCTCGCGCCGGGCGCGGCGGGCCGGCACTTGCGACGGCCGCCATTGGCTCTTTCGTCGCCGGCCTGATTGCCACTATCGGCCTCGCCTTCATCGCGCCAACCATCGTCAAGATGGCTTTGTCGTTCGGTCCGGCGGAATATTTCGCGCTGATGATCCTCGCCTTCATGACTGTTTCGGCCGCCTTCGGCGACTCCACGCTGCGCGGTCTCACCGCGCTGTTCATCGGTCTGGGGCTCGGGTTGATCGGCATTGACTTGCAGACAGGGCAGGCGCGTCTCGCCTTCGGCATTCCCGACCTGCTCGATGGTATCGAGGTGACCACGCTTGCGGTGGCGCTCTTTGCCATCGGCGAAGCGCTGAGCGTTGCCGCCGGCAAGAGCAGCAGTTCAACCATCCAGGCGGTCAAGGGTTCGGTCTGGATGACCCGCGAGGACTGGCGCCGCTCATGGAAGCCTTGGCTGCGTGGCACCGCCATAGGCTTTCCGATCGGCGCCATGCCGGCTGGTGGCGCCGAAATCGGCACGTTCCTTTCTTACTCCGTGGAAAAGCAGCTTGCGGAAAAACCGGAAGAGTTCGGCCACGGTGCGATCGAAGGCGTTGCAGGTCCGGAAGCGGCCAACAACGCTTCGGCTGCCGGCACGCTGGTGCCGTTGCTGACGCTGGGACTGCCGACCACGGCCACGGCCGCGATCATGCTGGCTGGCTTCCAGCAGTTCGGACTGCAACCAGGCCCGCTGCTGTTCGCCACAAACCCTCAGCTTGTCTGGGGTCTGATTGCCAGCCTGCTCGTTGCCAATCTGATGCTTCTGGTGCTCAACCTGCCGCTGATCGGTGTCTGGATCAAGCTTTTGACCATACCGACGCCTTGGCTCTATGCCGGCATCCTGACGTTTGCGACGCTCGGAACGATCGGTGCCAATGCGGCTGTATCGCAGGTCAACGTCCTAGGGCTGTTCACCTTGCCCGTTTCGTTCGAACTGGGCATGCTTTTGGCGTTCGGTCTGCTCGGTTACGGCCTGCGCCGCTTCGGCTATCCGATTGCGCCGGTCGTAGTGGGATTGATCCTGGGGCCAATGGCGGAGCAACAACTGCGCCGCGCGCTGGCCATCAGCCAGGGCGATCTGTTGATCCTGATCGGATCTCCGATTGCGGTGATCCTGTTGCTGCTGGCGGCGACTGCGGTGCTTTTGCCGCTCTATCTGCGAGCCCGTGGCCGGGGCAAGGTTCTGGCTCAGCTTGGTGCCAGTGAGGACTGACAGGCTCTAGAAGCGCCGGATTCGGTGGAAATCGCGCGGCTCGATGCCCAGCGCCATCAGGTCCCGATTGTCGGGGCGGCGACCACGCTCAACAGCGGCGGATACGGTAATTGCGCTGCCAAACAGGCGGATCAGTTCGCCAATGGCGCCAAACGGCTTGTAGGTGTTCATTTGTTTTCTTCCTTGCTGCCGTGCATCATCGAAATTGCACGGCTTGCCGGACATAGGTACTGGAAAGGCAGCCGGTTAGTGGCGCAACTGCATGCTTGCCATGCGCTTGCTGCAACAGTCGGTTGAATTCCGTTCGGGGGGCGCCGCCGCCTACGGGACTTGAAAGGCGCGCCACCTTCGTTTATATCAGCTTCAAATTCTTGGTCGGTATGACGAAGAGTGGGTCCACCCGGTCCCGCTCTTTTTTATTACCTGCCGATAGCTTCGAATCGAACGACAGGGATCGAATGACTGCAACGGCAAGCGAGGGCGACGAACGCATCATCCGCGAGAGCGGCATCGATGCGCGCATCGCGTTGATCGTCCAGCCGGTGCTGCGCGCGATCGGCTTCCGCCTTGTGCGGGTGCATCTGTCGGGCCAGAACGGGCTGACGCTGCAGATCATGGCCGAGCGCGAGGACGGCACCATGACCGTCGAGGATTGCGAAGAGGTCAGCCGCGCGGTGTCGCCGGCGCTCGATGTCGATGATCCGATCGAAAAGGCCTATCATCTCGAGGTCTCGTCGCCCGGCATCGACCGGCCATTGGTCCGCAAGTCTGATTTCGCGACGTGGACGGGTCATCTGGTCAAGATGGAAACATCGATCATTGTCGCCGATCGCAAGCGGTTCAAGGGCAAGATCGTCGAGGCCGGAGAAAATGACGTGCTGATCGAGCGCGACAAGGCCGCCTATGGCGAAGAGCCGACGGTGCGCGTACCTTACGATGCGATCGCCGAAACCCGGTTGATCCTGACCGACGATCTCATCCGTGACGCGCTGTCGAAGGACAATAGGGCGCGCAAGGAAGCGAAGAAACGCCGCGGCGAGCCGGAAGACGAGGCGACAGAGGGCGCGGAAAACGAAACCGAACAGGAAATGTGATTGGGCTGCCGGGCGCAAAGGCTCGGCAACAAGCTCGGGAGAAAAAAACATGGTTGTAAGCGCCAACAGGCTTGAACTGCTGCAGATCGCCGATGCGGTCGCGCGTGAAAAGTCGATCGACAAGTCGATCGTCATCGCCGCCATGGCCGATGCGATCCAGAAGGCGGCGCGCTCGCGTTACGGCCAGGAGACCAACATCCGAGCCGACATCAATCCCAACACCGGCGAGATGAAGCTGCAGCGGCTGATGGAAGTGGTCGAGAAGGTCGATGATTACGCCACGCAGATCGCCATATCCTCGGCGCGTGAGCGCAATCCCGACGCCCAGCTCGGCGACTTCATCGCCGAACAGCTGCCGCCGATGGATTTCGGCCGCATCGCCGCCCAGTCGGCCAAGCAGGTCATCGTGCAGAAGGTGCGCGAAGCCGAGCGCGACCGCCAGTACGACGAATACAAGGACCGCATCGGCGAAATCGTCAACGGCACGGTCAAGCGCGTGGAATACGGCAATGTCATTGTCGATCTCGGCCGTGGCGAGGCGATCATCCGTCGCGACGAGCTGATCCCGCGCGAGAACTACAAATATGGCGATCGCGTCCGCGCCTATGTCTACGACGTGCGCCGCGAGCAGCGCGGCCCGCAGATATTCCTGTCGCGCACCCATCCGCAGTTCATGGCGAAGCTGTTCACCATGGAAGTGCCGGAGATCTATGACGGCATCATCGAGATCAAGTCGGTCGCCCGCGACCCGGGCTCGCGTGCCAAGATCGCCGTCATCTCGCGGGACTCCTCGATCGATCCGGTCGGCGCCTGCGTCGGTATGCGCGGCAGCCGCGTCCAGGCGGTCGTCGGCGAATTGCAGGGTGAGAAGATCGACATCATTCCGTGGTCGCCTTCCGCCGCGTCCTTCATCGTTAACGCGCTGCAGCCGGCCGAAGTCGCCAAGGTCGTGCTCGACGAGGATGCCGAACGCATTGAGGTCGTGGTTCCCGACGACCAGCTGTCGCTGGCCATCGGCCGCCGCGGCCAGAACGTGCGGCTCGCCTCGCAGCTCACCGGCTGGGATATCGACATCCTGACCGAGGCTGAGGAATCCGAGCGCCGTCAGAAGGAATTCGTCGAGCGCTCGTCGCTGTTCATGGAAGCCCTCGACGTCGACGAGATGGTCGGCCAGGTCCTGGCTTCCGAAGGCTTCACCAGCGTTGAGGAAGTCGCCTATGTCGACGCCGGCGAGATCGCCTCGATCGATGGCTTCGACGACGACACCGCTTCGGAGATCCAGACCCGCGCCCGCGAGTATCTGGAGAAGATCGAGGCGGAGCACGACGACAAGCGCAAGGCGCTGGGCGTCAAGGACGAGCTGCGCGAAATCCCCGGCATCACCACCGCCATGATGGTGACGCTCGGTGAGGACGGCATCAAGACGATCGAGGATTTCGCTGGCTACGCGGCCGACGACCTGACCGGCTGGAAGGAACGCAAGGACGGCGAGACAAAGGTATTTCCGGGTGTGCTCGCCAGCCATGGCGTGACGCGCGCCGATGCCGAGCAGATGGTTCTGGCTGCCCGCCTCAAGGCTGGCTGGATCACCGAAGACGAGCTTGCAGCCGAAGAAGAACCGGCTGACGAAGCCGTTGGTGCGTGAGGTGAAACCGCATCGCACCGAACCCGCCCTTGGACGAGATGAACGATCGCACCTGCATCGTCACCCGCAGGCAGGCCGAACCGGATGAACTGATCCGATTCGTCGTCGGCCCGGATTCGGCCGTCGTTCCAGACATCAAGAGAAATCTGCCCGGCCGTGGTTGCTGGGTGAGCGCCGACCGCCTACATATCGACAAGGCTGCGGCGAAAAACCTCTTTGCCCGCGCCTTCAAGGCACAGGTGGTCGTGCCGCCCGATCTTGGCGGTATGGTCGACGGGCTGCTCTCCAGATACGCTCTGGGCATGCTGGGGCTTGCACGCAAGGCAGGCGCAATTTCGCTTGGCGCCACCAAGGTGGAGAGCGCGGTGCGCGGCGGGCTGGCGCTTTTCGTGCTCCATGCGGCCGAGGCATCCGACGACGGCGTACGCAAGATCAGCCAGGCGCGGCGGGCGACAGTCCATCTCGGCGGGCCTGCTATCCTTGCCTACAAACTTTTCTCCGAGGCCGAGTTGAGCTTGGCATTGGGGGGTACAAATGTGATACATGCTGCCGTTCTCGCGGGAGACGCGGGCAGGGCGGTCCAGAAGCGCATGGTTGCGCTCGACCGGTATCGGGGCGGTTCCCCGGACGATCTGGCAATGCTTGCGGCTGTTGCTGACGAAGATGATGCCGCAGAGGATATGGAATGAGCGATACGAAATCGGGTGACGACAATACGCTGAGTGTGACGCCGAAGAAGACCTTGACGCTGAAGCGCCCCGGTATGGAACAGGGCACTGTGCGCCAGAACTTCTCGCACGGCCGCACCAAGCAGGTCGTCGTCGAAACCAAGAAGCGCAAGTTCTCGATGCCCGGCGACAAGCCGGAGCCGGTTGCCGCACCTGTGTTCACGCCGAAGCCGCCGGTCGTGGCAGCGCCCGTCGTGCAGGAAGCGCCCAAGGCGCCGCCGCCACCGCCGCCGCCTCCGGTCGAGCGCAGCGGCATGGTGCTGAACGAACTGTCGCGCAGTGAAATGGAAGCGCGCCGCAGGGCGCTCGAAGGCTCGAAGGTGCGTGAGGTCGAGGACCGCCAGCGCGCCGCCGAGGACGCCAAGCGCCGCGCCGAGGACGAAGAGCGCCGCAAGCGCGAACGCGAGGAATCCGCGCGCCGCCAGGCCGAGGAAGAGGCGCGGTTGCAAGCCGAGGCCGAGTCCCGCCGTCGGGCCGAGGAAGAGGCACGCCGCCGCGCGCCGCTGGCCGCTGAACTGGCGACGGTCGACGACGAGGAAGAGGTCAAGCCGAAGCGGACTGGCGCCGGTGTGCCGGTGCGCCGTCTGGTCACGCCCGAAGTGGCGCGCCCGGCCAAGCCGACCAAGAGCGAGGAAGATCGCCGCCGGGGCAAGCTGACGCTGAATTCAGCATTGTCCGACGAAGACGCGCGGGCTCGTTCGCTGTCGTCGATGCGTCGCCGCCAGGAGAAATTCAAGCGCGCGATGCACAATGAGCCGCGCGAGAAAGTCATGCGCGAAGTGATCCTGCCAGAAACCATTACCATCCAGGAACTTGCGCAACGCATGTCCGAGCGCGCCGTCGACCTGGTCAAGTTCTTCATGAAGCAGGGCCAGATCCTGAAGCCGGGCGACGTCATCGACGCCGACACGGCAGAGCTGGTCGCGACCGAATTCGGCCATACGGTTCGCCGCGTCGCCGAGTCCGACATCGAGGAAGGCCTGTTCAACATCGCCGACAATGCTGAGGACCTGGTGTCGCGACCGCCCGTGGTTACGATCATGGGCCATGTCGATCACGGCAAGACCTCGCTGCTTGACGCCATCCGCAACGCCAATGTCGTGTCCGGCGAGGCCGGCGGCATCACCCAGCACATCGGCGCCTATCAGGTCGAGAAGAATGGTCACAAGATCACCTTCATCGACACGCCCGGCCACGCCGCCTTCACGGCAATGCGCGCCCGCGGCGCCCAGGCCACCGACATCGCCATCCTGGTGGTGGCAGCCGACGACAGCGTGATGCCGCAGACGATCGAGTCCATCAGCCATGCCAAGGCGGCCGGCGTTCCGATCATCGTGGCGATCAACAAGATCGACAAGCATGATGCCGATCCGCAGAAGGTGCGTTCGGAGCTGTTGCGCCACGAGGTCTTCGTCGAATCGATGGGCGGTGAAGTGCTGGACGTCGAAGTGTCGGCGACCAAGGGCACCAATCTCGACAAGCTGCTGGAGGCGATCCTGCTGCAGGCCGAAATTCTCGACCTGAAGGCCAATCCGGACCGCACCGCCGAGGGTGTTGTCATCGAAGCTCAGCTCGACAAGGGCCGTGGCCCGGTTGCCACCGTGCTGGTGCAGACCGGCACGCTGATGCCGGGTGATATCCTTGTCGCCGGCAACGAATGGGGCCGGGTGCGTGCGCTGGTCAACGATCGTGGCGTGCAGATCAAGGAAGCGCCGCCGGCAATGCCGGTCGAAGTGCTTGGCTTGCAAGGCACGCCACAGGCCGGCGACCGCTTTGCCGTGGTCAACAACGAGGCCCGTGCCCGCGAAATCACCGAGTACCGCCAGCGTCTGGCGCGTGAGAAGGCGGTTGCCAAGCATGCCGGCCAGCGCGGGTCGCTCGAGCAGATGATGTCGCAATTGCAGACGAGCGGACTGAAGGAATTCCCGCTGGTCATCAAGGGCGACGTGCAGGGCTCGATCGAGGCGATCAACGCGGCGCTGGACAAGCTCGGCACCGACGAGGTGCGTGCGCGCATCGTTCATGCCGGCGCCGGCGCCATCACCGAAAGCGACGTGTCGCTGGCGGAGACTTCGGGTGCGGCGATCATCGGCTTCAATGTCCGCGCCAACGTCCAGGCGCGTGCAGCTGCCGCGGCGGCGGGCATCGAGATCCGCTACTACTCGATCATCTACAATCTCGTGGATGACGTGAAGGCGGCTCTGTCGGGCCTGTTGTCGCCGGAACGTCGCGAGACCTTCATCGGCAATGCGCAGATCCTCGAGATCTTCGACATCACCAAGGTCGGCAAGATCGCCGGCTGCCGTGTCACCGAAGGCAAGGTCGAGCGTGGCGCGGGCGTGCGCCTGATCCGCGACAACGTCGTCATCCACGAAGGCACGCTGAAGACGCTGAAGCGCTTCAAGGACGAGGTTTCGGAGGTCCCCGGCGGCCAGGAATGCGGCATGGCCTTCCAGAACTACGAGGACATGCGTGTCGGTGACGTCATCGAGTGCTTCCGCGTCGAGATGGTGACCCGGACGCTCTGAGTTCGAGTGACTTGTCCATACCGGGCGGTGGTCGAAAGACCGCCGCCCAACACATATGAGACATGCGGCACGGTCCCATCCCGCGCCCCACGCTTTCAGGATTGAGAAAAATGCCCCGTCCTACCACTTCAAGTCCATCCCAGCGCATGCTGCGTGTCGCCGAACAGGTGCGCCATGCGCTGTCCGAAACCTTGCAGCGCGGTGAGATCATCGATCCGCTGATCGAGAATACCGTGATTTCGGTCTCGGAAGTGCGTATGTCTACCGATCTGAGGGTCGCCACCGCCTTCGTCTCGCCACTTGGAGCCAAGGATGCCGACGCGGTGGTCGAGGCGCTCAACAAGCATGCGAAATTCGTGCGTGGCCGCGTTTCCGGGGCGCTGCGGCAGATGAAGTTCATGCCTGAGTTCCGCTTCAAGCTCGACACTTCCTTCGACAATTTCGCCAGGATCAATGAGCTCCTCAAGTCGCCCGAAGTGGCGCGCGACCTGGACCCGGACGCCCAAGATAAAGCCGACCAGAACAAAGACGACAACAAGGACACCGAATAGTGGCGCGTCGCGGCAAGAAGAAGGGCCGGCCGATCTCTGGCTGGCTGGTGCTGGACAAGCCGGTCGGCATGGGTTCGACCGAAGCCGTCTCCAAGATCAAGTGGCTGTTCCAGGCGGAAAAGGCCGGCCATGCCGGCACGCTTGATCCGCTGGCTTCCGGCATGCTGCCGATCGCGCTCGGCGAAGCCACCAAGACCGTGCCTTACGTGCAGGACGGCGCCAAGATCTATCGTTTCACCGTTGCCTGGGGGCAGGAGCGTTCGACCGACGACCTCGAGGGTCCGGTAACCAAGGATTCCGACCAGCGTCCGTCGGAGGCCGAGGTGCTGGCGCTGCTGCCGAAATACACCGGCGTCATCATGCAGACGCCACCGCAATTCTCGGCCATCAAGATCGCCGGCGAGCGCGCCTACGATCTGGCCCGCGAGGGCGAAACGGTCGACATCCCGCCGCGCGAGGTCGAGATCGGCCGTCTCGATCTTGTCGTGCACAATGCCGACCACACCGTTTTCGAGGTCGAGTGCGGCAAGGGCACGTATGTACGTTCGCTGGCCCGCGACATGGGCCGCGATCTCGGCTGTTTCGGCCATATTTCGGAATTGCGCCGGGTCGAGGTCGAGCCGTTCACGCCGGAAGACTTCGTCACCATCGCCGAGCTGGAAGCCGCTCGCTTCGGTGAAAAGGGCGACGAAGGTTCGGAAACGGTTGATGAAGTGGAAAAGCCGATCGATTTCGGTGCGATCGACGCGCTGCTGGTCGACACGTCGGCCGCGCTCGACTGTCTGCCGCAGATCGCCATCAGCGACGATGCGGCGACAAGGATCCGCCTCGGCAACCCGGTCATCATACGCGGGCGCGACGCGCCGGTCGAAGCGGAAGAAGCCTGCGCCACCGCACGCGGCAAGCTGGTCGCCATCGGCGCAATCGAGCAAGGCATGTTCAAGCCCAAGCGGGTCTTTGCCGGGTGACGGCGCTCGTCTAGTTTCTTTCGACACGACGCGCGAGGGGGCTCCATGACAAAGGCTGAGACGGTCAAGAAGCGGGCGCCGGCGAGGACGCGGCGGCCACCGGTCGGCGCGTCGCCCGGCACGCTGATCGCTGACCCGACGGCGCGGCGCTCGGAACTGCGGCTGACCCTGATCTCGCCGCAAAAGTTCAAGACCATCGACAACGCCAGCATCGACGACGTCGCCGCCAATTGCGAAAAATGGCCGATCATCTGGCTCGATTGTACCGGACTCGCCAGCATTTCGCTGATCGAGGAGATCGGCCGCATTTTCAGCCTGCACCCGCTGGCGCTGGAAGACGTCGTCAACACAGGCCAGCGGCCGAAGGTGGATTTCTTCGAGGACCATGCCTTCGTCGTCGTCAGGATGATCGACGACGTCACCGCGCACCGCTACGAGCAGATCGCCGTTTTCTTCGGCAAGGGTTTCGTCGTCACTTTCCAGGAACGGGAAGGCGATCCGTTCGATCCGGTACGCAAGCGCATCGAGAGCTCGGCGCCCAACCGGCTGCGCGCGCGTGGCGCCGACTATCTTGCCTATGCGCTGATCGATGCCATCGTCGACAGCTATTTTCCGCCAATCGAGACTGCCGGCGACCTGGTCGACAGCATCGAGGACGAGATGATGAATACGCCGCACAAGCATCAGATGCGGCAGCTGCATGAGTTGCGGCGCGACGCCAATGTGCTGAAGGGCGTGCTGTGGCCGATGCGCGATGCGCTGGCGACCCTGATCCGCAACGACGTGCCCTATGTGAAGGCCGAGACCAAGGTCTTCCTCAACGACACGCTCGATCACTCGCTGCGGCTGATCGAATTGGTGGAAACCCAGCGCGACATGCTGACCGGCCTGATCGAGATGCATCTGTCGCTGAGCCAGGCGCGCACCAACGACGTCATCAGCTACCTGACCATCGTCTCCGTCATCTTCATGCCGCTGACTTTCCTGGTTGGCGTGTGGGGCATGAATTTCAGTCCCGACGCCTCGCCATGGAACATGCCGGAACTGCGATCCTACTACGGTTATCCGGCCGCACTCGTCTTCATGCTGCTTGTCGCGATCGGGCTGATCTCCTTCTTCAGATGGAAGAAGTGGCTTTAGCCGCGGCGAAAGTCTTCTTTTGGGCCACAAAAGCTGCGACGAAGCCGGCTTGTGAATTGGGCTGGTGTTTTCCGGGGAATTGCACTATATGCGCCGCAGCATCGCGCCCTGACGCGTTGCGTGCACCGGCCCCTGCTGGACGACATCCCGGCTGAGGGCGACCCGTTTCCTCAAACAGATAAGGAAAAACACGATGTCGATTACTGCCGAGCGCAAAAAGGAATTGATGGGTGAATTCGCAACCGCCAAGGGCGATACCGGGTCTCCGGAAGTCCAGGTGGCCATCCTTTCCGAGCGCATCAAGAACCTGACCGACCATTTCAAGGACCACAAGAAGGATAACCATTCCCGCCGTGGTCTGCTTGCTCTCGTCTCCCAGCGCCGCAGCCTGCTTGATTATCTCAAGCGCAAGGACGACGCGCGCTATCAGACGCTGATCGAGAAGCTCGGTCTGCGTCGTTGACGAATTGACCGGCGGGCTTTCTTCGGAGAGCCCGCCGGTCACGCATTCTGCCAGTCGTATCGATTGGCCAGACCCGGTTTCGAGCGTGCAGAGGGCCACTCGAAACCGCCCATGGACGGTCATGGGGCAGGATTGCAGGACGCTCGCGCGCGCTCGCCGCGCAGAAATTACCCGAGCTTCCCGTTGTCTTGCCCGTGGCTGCCCGAGAAAGGAAGCCAGGGAAAGGGCATCCGCGCACCGTGAAACGGCGCGGCCCTTTCCGCTTATTAAGGACAAGACATGTTCAATCACCACAAAGTGGAAATCGAATGGGGCGGCCGCCCGCTCATCCTCGAAACCGGCAAGATCGCGCGCCAGGCTGACGGCGCGGTGCTCGCCACCTACGGCGAGACCAAGGTTCTCGCCACCGTCGTTTCGATGAAGGAGCCGAAGCCCGGCCTCGATTTCTTCCCGCTGACCGTCAACTACCAGGAAAAGACCTACGCCGCCGGCAAGATCCCGGGCGGCTATTTCAAGCGCGAAGGTCGTCCGAGCGAGAAGGAAACGCTGGTTTCCCGCCTGATCGACCGCCCGATCCGCCCGCTCTTCGCCTCAGGCTACAAGAACGACACCCAGATCGTCGTCACCGTCGTCCAGCATGACCTCGAGAACGATCCCGACATCCTGTCGATCGTCGCCACCTCGGCTGCGCTCACCCTGTCGGGGGTTCCGTTCATGGGCCCGGTCGGCGGTGCCCGCGTCGGTTACATCAACGGCGAGTATGTGCTCAACCCGCATGTCGACGAAATGCAGGAATCCAAGCTCGACCTCGTCGTCGCCGGCACCGCCGACGCCGTGCTGATGGTCGAGTCCGAAGCCAAGGAACTCGGCGAAGAGCTGATGCTCGGCGCTGTCATGTTCGGCCACAAGGGCTTCCAGCCAGTGATCGACGCCATCATCAAGCTGGCCGAAGTTGCCGCCAAGGAGCCGCGCGACTTCACCGCGCCGGACTATTCCGCGCTTGAAGCCGAGATGCTGAAGATCGTCGAAGGCGAACTTCGCGACGCGTACAAGAATGTAGACAAGCAGAAGCGTTACGCCGCCGTCGACGCCGTCAAGGCGAAGGTCAAGGCCGCGTTCGCGCCGGCTGAAGGCGAAGAGGCCAAGTACACCTCCGAGCAGATCGGCACCGTGTTCAAGGAACTCCAAGCCAAGGTCGTGCGCTGGAACATCCTCGACACCGGCTCGCGCATCGATGGCCGCGACCTCAAGACGGTCCGCAAGATCGTCTCGGAAGTCGGCGTCCTGCCGCGTACCCATGGTTCGGCGCTGTTCACCCGCGGCGAGACCCAGGCACTGGTCGTAGCCACGCTCGGCACCGGCGAGGACGAGCAGTATGTCGATTCGCTGACCGGCATGTACAAGGAGAAGTTCCTTCTGCACTACAACTTCCCTCCCTACTCAGTAGGTGAAACCGGCCGCATGGGCTCGCCGGGCCGCCGCGAAATCGGCCACGGCAAGCTCGCCTGGCGCGCCATCCGCCCGATGCTGCCGAGCGCTGACCAGTTCCCATACACGCTGCGCGTCGTCTCGGAGATCACCGAGTCCAACGGCTCGTCGTCGATGGCCACCGTCTGCGGCACCTCGCTGGCGCTGATGGATGCGGGCGTTCCGCTGGCCAAGCCGGTCGCCGGCATCGCCATGGGCCTGATCAAGGAAGGCGAGCGCTTCGCCGTGCTCTCCGACATCCTTGGCGACGAGGATCACCTCGGCGACATGGACTTCAAGGTCGCCGGCACCGCCAACGGCATCACCTCGCTGCAGATGGACATCAAGATCGAGGGCATCACCGAGGAGATCATGAAGATCGCGCTGGACCAGGCCAAGGATGGCCGCCAGCATATCCTCGGCGAAATGGCTCAAGCCCTGACCGGCGCCCGCCCCGAGCTCGGCGAGTTCGCGCCACGCATCGAGGTCATGCACATCCCGACCGACAAGATCCGCGACGTGATTGGTTCGGGCGGCAAGGTCATCCGCGAGATCGTCGAAAAGACCGGCGCCAAGATCAACATCGAGGATGACGGCACGGTCAAGATCGCTTCGTCGAACGCCAAGGAGATCGAGGCGGCCAAGAAGTGGATCCACACCATCGTCGCCGAGCCGGAAGTCGGCGAGATCTACGAAGGCACGGTCGTCAAGACCGCCGACTTCGGCGCTTTCGTCAACTTCTTCGGTCCGCGTGACGGCCTCGTCCATATCTCGCAGCTTGCCAACGACCGGGTCGCCAAGACCTCGGACGTTGTCAAGGAAGGCGACAAGGTCTGGGTCAAGCTGATGGGCTTCGACGAGCGCGGCAAGGTTCGCCTGTCGATGAAGGTCGTCGACCAGGCCACCGGCAAGGAACTCGCCCGCGACAAGAAGACCGAAGGCGAAGAAAACGCCGCCTGATCGGTCCGGCCAATAAATCAAAACGGGCGCGCCGGTAGGCCGCGCCCGTTTTCATTTGAAGGGACATCGGAATGCCTGCTGAGGCGCTGAAGACGCTTTTCCATCCATTCGAGGCCGAGGCTGTCGCCTTGCCGCGATCGGGCGAGCGGGTCCTCTTTCTCGGCGCCGAACCAGGCTTTCGCCTACCTGCCGGTTTCGAGGCCGAGCTCCACCTCGTGCAAGGCTTCCGGCCCTACTTTCGCGCGCTGCAGGCTTCTGGTGTCGTCACTCCGCAAGCGGAAGGCGATGGTTTTGGTATGGCGCTTGTGTTTGCCGGCCGCCATCGCGGCCTGAACGAATTGCGCATCGCCCAGGCGCTCGAGAGCGTGGCGCCGGGTAGGCTGATCGTCATTGCCGGCGGCAAGGATGATGGTATCGCCAGCCTGCGCAAGCGCATTGGCGAGCTTGTGCCGCTCGACGGCCATCTGCCGAAATATCACGGCATTGCCTTCTGGCTCCGCCGTCCCGCCGATCTGGCGGCGGCGCAAGAACTGCGCGCCGCCAATCCAGCCTTGCTGGTGGAAGGCCGCTTCCATACCGCACCGGGCATGTTTTCCTTTGACCGGATCGATACCGGCTCGAAATTGCTGGTTGAGAACTTGCCCAATGATCTGCGCGGCAGCGTAGCCGATTTCTGCGCCGGCTGGGGCTACCTGGCAGCCGAGGTCGCCGCGCGCTCACCCGGTATTCTGGCGCTCGACCTTTATGAGGCGGACTTCGCCTCGCTCGAAGCTGCAAAGCTCAATCTGCCAGGGGTTAGCCAGTCGATCACACGGAATTTCTTCTGGACAGATCTGCTGAGCGAGCCGGTCGAACGGCGCTACGACGCGATCGTCATGAACCCGCCGTTTCACCGCAGCCGCGCAGCCGAACCTGAGATCGGGGCCGGTATGATCCGCGCGGCAGCCAAGGCATTGAAGCCTGGAGGTCGGCTGTTCATGGTGGCCAACCGTCAGCTTCCCTATGAGCCGATACTGTCGGCCGCCTTCTCGAGCCATGCCGAGCTTGCCCGCGACGGCATGTTCAAGGTGCTTTCGGCACGTCGTTGAAGCATTAATCCGAACCGAGGGTCTGCGTAGGCAGGTGCCGCGCCGTGCTCAATGCAGATTGGCGACGCGTCGGACCTCGTCGGTGGCATACCCGTCGCCGGCCCTGAACTTGAGCGGCGCCGGCCTGCCGAACAGGTAGCCCTGCACCACTTCGCAGCCGGCTGCCCTCAGCAGCGTCGCTTGGCTTTCGGTCTCGACGCCTTCGGCAATGATGCTGACGCCGAGCGCGCGCGAAAGCCCGACGATGGTCGAGACGACCGCGCCGGAGCTGGTATCGGTGTCGATGCGGCTGACGAAGGAGCGGTCGATCTTCAGCTTGCCGAACGAGAAATCGATCAGGTAGCTCAGGTTGGAATAGCCGGTGCCGAAATCGTCGACAGCGACCGAGATGCCCATGTCGGCAAGCTGCTTCAGGATGGTGGCGGCGCGGTCGCGGTCCTGCATCATCGCCGTCTCGGTCACTTCCAGCTCCAGCCGCGACGGCTTGATACCGGTGCTCGTCATGGTGTCACGCACGATGCCGACGAAGTCCTTGGTCATGAACTGCACGGGCGAGATATTGACCGCGACAAAGCAGTCGTCGGGCAGATGGCGGGCGTCGCTGCAGGCCTTGCGCAGCACCCATTCGCCGATCGGACCAATCATGCCTGTTTCCTCGGCGATCGGTATGAAATCCATCGGAGGGATCATTCCGCGTTCCGGGTGCCGCCAGCGGATCAGCGCCTCGTAACCGACGATGCGACCGGTCGGAAGATCGAGCTGCGGCTGGTAGTGAAGGTCGAAGTCACCGCGCTCGAAGGCGATGTGCAACTCGGATTCGATCCATTGGCGATGGTCGGCGACCCTGCCCATTTCGGCATGGAAGACCGACCAGTTGCCGACCCCGCTGGCGCGCGCATTCTGCAGCGCCAGATTGGAGCGGCGCAGGATGAGGATGGGATCGATACCGTCCTTCGGCATCGCCACGATGCCCACCGACAGGCTGACCGATTGCATGTGGGTGCTGAGCTCATAGGGCTCCATCATCTCGTCGATGAGCCTTTCGATGAAGCTCTCCAGCGTCCCCTGCACCTGATTGTCGGGGAGCAGCACCGCGAACTCACCGGCGCCGATGCGCCCGATCAGCGCTCGCTGCGGCACGCAAGCCTTGAGTCGCTTGGTGAAGGCGCGGATCAATTCGTCGCCCTGACTGTAGCCGATCGCGTCGTTGACCTGCTTGAACCGATCGATGTCGATGTCGATGAGGAACATCGGTTCGCCGGTCCGGCTGGTTGTGCATGCCGCCTCGGCAATCTTGCCAACCATCGCCGGGCGTGCCAGCAGGCCGGTCAGCTTGTCGAAGTGAGTTTCCTTGAAGACGAAATCCGCCGATTCATCGACGCCGGCGAAGAAGGACATCGCGGCTCCCGCCGCCGCCAGGGCGCAAAGGGCGGCCATGATCGCGACCATCATGCCCGCCGATATGCCGGCAAAGCCATCGCCGAGACCGAGCTTCAGGCCCCAGATGCCGAGGACGAAACTGCCAATGCCCGAGCTTGCTATGGTGAGAAACCGGAACACCGGTGTTCGCTTCGGGTTGCTGACAGCGGCCATTCAAAGGTCCCCAGAGTATGGGGCTTTCTAGCAGATACCTCCTTAAAATGAGTTTCCGCGAATGCGTCCAATTTTATTGGAAGGAATTATCTCTTTACTGGAGAAGAGACTATTTTCTAGAGCGGCCTATTCCCGCGCGCCGTCGGTCTGCTTCAATTCGTCGAGCGTCGGCATCGAGACGATGTGATAGCCGGAATCGACATAGTGGATTTCACCGGTGACGCCGGAGGCGAGATCGGACAACAGATAAAGCGCGGAGCCGCCGACCTCGTCGATGGTCACGGTGCGGCGCAGCGGCGAGTTGCGCTGCTGGTAGGAAAACATGTGGCGCGCGTCGGAAATCCCGGCGCCGGCAAGCGTGCGCACCGGTCCAGCCGATATGCCGTTCACCCTGATGCCGCGCGGACCGTAGTCGTTGGCGAGGTAGCGCACGCTGGCCTCCAGTCCGGCCTTGGCGACGCCCATGACGTTGTAGTTCGGCATGACGCGCACGGACCCCGCATAAGTCAGCGTGATCATCGATCCGCCGTCCTGCATCAAGGCCGCGGCATGGCGGGCGATCTCGGTGAAGGAGTAGCAGGAGATCACCATGGTGCGGACGAAATTGTCCCGGCTGGTATCGGCGTACAGGCCCTTCAGCTCATTCTTGTCGGAAAAGCCGATGGCGTGGACGATGAAGTCCAGCCCGCCCCAGGCCTTGCCCAAGGTCTCGAACGTGGCGGCGACCGAAGCACTGTCCTCGACGTCGCACGGAACGACCAGCGAGGCGCCGAGCTTGTCGGCGAGTGGCTTGACCCGGCGCCCAAAGGCGTCGCCCTGGTAGGTGAAGGCGAGTTCCGCCCCATGTTCGGACAATTTCCGCGCGATGCCCCAGGCGATCGAATGGTCGTTGGCGACACCCATGACAAGCCCGCGCTTGCCCTTCATCAATCCGTCCATGGTCGGCAGTCCTTATGCGGAATAGCGCTGGAAAACGAGCGTTGCGTTGGTGCCACCGAAACCGAACGAATTTGACAAAACGGTGTCGATCCTGGCGTTGTCGATGCGCTTTCGCACGATCGGCATGCCCTCGAATTCCGGATCGAGGTTCTCGATATGGGCGCTCTCGCCGATGAAGCCGCCTTGCATCATCAGGATCGAGTAGATCGATTCCTGCACGCCGGCGGCACCCAGCGAATGGCCTGTCAGCGATTTCGTCGAGGTGATGTACGGCATCTTCTCGCCGAACACCTCGCGGATCGCGCCCATCTCCTTTGAATCTCCAACCGGCGTCGACGTACCATGCGTGTTTATGTAGTCGATCGGCGTGGCGACGGTCGCCAGCGCCTGGCGCATGCAGCGGATCGCGCCTTCGCCTGACGGCGCCACCATGTCGTAACCGTCCGAGGTCGCGCCATAGCCGACGATCTCGGCGTAGATCTTGGCGCCGCGCGCCTTGGCATGCTCCAGTTCTTCGAGCACCAGCACGCCGGCGCCGCCAGCGATGACGAAGCCATCGCGATTGGCGTCATATGCGCGGGAAGCAGTCGATGCTTTGTCGTTGAATTTCGACGACATGGCGCCCATGGCGTCGAACAGGTCCGACATCGTCCAGTCGAGATCCTCGTGGCCGCCGGCAAAGACCATGTCCTGCTTGCCCCACTGGATCAATTCGTAGCCATTGCCGATGCAGTGCGCCGAGGTCGAACAGGCCGACGAGATCGAATAGTTGACGCCGTGGATCTTGAACCACGTGGCAAGCGTCGCCGATGCGGTCGACGACATCGCCTTCGGCACCGCGAACGGGCCGATGCGCTTGGGGCTGCCGTTCTTCAGCGTGATTTCGGCCGCTTCGACGATGGTCCGGGTGGATGGCCCGCCCGATCCCATGACGATGCCGGTGCGTTCATTGGTGATGTCGCTCTCTCCGAGGCCAGCGTCCGCGATCGCCTGATCCATGGCGACGTGGTTCCAGGCCGCCCCTTGCGACAGGAAACGCATCGCACGGCGATCGATCATGCCAGACGGGTCGAGCGTCGGCGCGCCCCACACCTGGCAACGGAAGCCATGCTCGGCGAAGGAATCGGAGAAGCTGATGCCGGATCTGGCGTCATGCAGCGACGCCTGCACCTCGTTGGCATTGTTGCCGATCGACGACACAATGCCGAGGCCTGTGACTACGACACGTCTCATTCGCAACTCCTTCCAGGGGGGCCGGTCAGCGACCGGTCAGCCGGCCGCCGATTGCTTGGACAGACCGACCTTCAAATCCGTTGCCGAGTATATGGGCTCGCCATCCGCTTTCAGCCAGCCATCGGCGATGCCGAGCACCAACCGGCCACGCATCACGCGCTTGAAGTCGATGCCATACTCGACCTTCTTCACCGCGGGCGTCACCATGCCTTTGAACTTAACCTCACCGGTCGACAACGCCATTCCCTTGCCCGGCTCACCAAGCCAGCCGAGGTAGAAGCCCGTCAACTGCCACATCGCATCGAGGCCGAGGCATCCCGGCATGATCGGATTGCCGATGAAATGGCAGGCAAAGAACCACAGGTCCGGCTTGATGTCGAATTCGGCACGGATGAAGCCCTTTTCGAAGGCTCCGCCCGTCTCGCTGATCTCGGTGATGCGGTCGAACATCAGCATGGGCGGATAGGGGAGTTGGGCATTGCCCGGTCCGAACAGTTCGCCGCGGGCGCAGGCCAGCAATTCATCGTAGTCGTAGCTGGATTTCGAACCCGCCATCAATCTCGTCCCCATGTCGTCTCGGGCTATAGCGCGCCCTTGTCGTTGGTTTCCTAACACAATCTGTTTCAGGCCGGAAACCGGCGTTTGCGCTTAACCCGCCCGTCTGCCTGGGTCAATGCGCGCTATTGATCGCATTCGGGCGACAGAATATATGTCAGCACGGGTCCGGTTTCGGCAGGCGTTCATTTTTTTGCCACTCTGGGCGCGTCTTGGGGCGGAACTGTGAGCTTGGACGAATAGATGGACCTGAGCTGCCGGAAGGAAAATGTCGCTGTGGACAAGCGGGTCCGTGAAGCCGGCCTGAGGCCGACACGCCAGCGCATTGCGCTGGCCGACCTGCTTTTCGCCAAGGGCGACCGCCATCTGTCGGCCGAGGAACTGCACGAGGAGGCAGTCGCCGCCGGCGTGCCGGTGTCGCTGGCCACCGTCTACAACGCCCTTCACCAGTTCACCCAGGCCGGACTGTTGCGCATCCTCGCGGTCGAGGGCGCCAAGACCTATTTCGACACCAACACTTCCGACCACCACCATTTCTACGTCGAAGGCGAAAACCGGATATTCGACATCGCCGGCGGTCCAGTGACTGTTGCCAACCTGCCAGCGCCGCCAGAGGGGATGGAGATCGCCAATGTCGACATCGTGGTGAGGCTGCGCCCCAAACGCCCAGAATGACCCGCGAGGGATGAAACTCCTCGATTCGATAATCCGGCTCGAATGGGCCATCGTGGCGGTCGCCGCTGTCGGATTCTATGGATCGGTCGGCGTTTCCTGGTGGCTATTCGGATTGCTCATCCTGGCGCCGGACCTGTCGATGTTGGGCTATCTTGCCGGGCCGCGCGTCGGCGCCATCGCCTATAACGCCCTGCACATCCTTATTGTACCGGTGCTGTTGCTGCTTGCGGGGCACATGTCCGGCAATGCGGCCGCGATGGCGGTCGCATTGATCTGGATCGCCCACATCGCCATCGACCGGGCGCTGGGCTACGGCCTGAAGCTGTCAACCGGGTTTCAGGACACTCATCTGGGCCGTATCGGGCGCTAGATCGGGACCCTGTCTTTGGGAAAGATCGGCGTCAAACAGTCAGAAAATCAGTCCTTGACCCGTTCGCCGGGATAGGCGCCCCAGACAAGCGACTGGGCGAGCCAGCCGGTATGGCCGTCGAGCGTCATTTCGCACCACTGGCCGTCGCAGGATTTGATCGTGCCCATGACACCCGGCTCGACGAGCGCGACCACCCTTGCGTCTTTTTCGGGGCTGTTGACCATATTGATCTGGCCGCCCTTGCCGCGTTGCCACGGCGCGACGATCGCGGTGCGCCGGCCTGAAAGCAGCGACTGGTTGATCCAGCCCTCCGAACCGTCGGCATCGCGCACGCGGCGCCATGTATCGAATTCCTGGATGATCTCCATCGGCAGGCCGGCCTTCATATACATCCAGTCGACCGAGTAGTTGGCGCCGGGGCCGACGCGCGAGTTGACGCGGCCGGATTTCAAGCTGACGAATCGCGGCAGCGGCAGGCCGCTCGGCCCGAGCGTGACGACGCTCTGGGCGGGTGCTGCCGCACCTTGTGCGGCCAGTTGCGGGGAATAAAGGAGAGCGCCGAGAAATGCTGCGCTGAGGGTCAGGCGAAGCGACGCGAAACCAGACACTTTCATTCCTTTCGGCGCTTGCCTGCCGGCGTCGGCGCCCCTTTTTCTTTGTCTTCGGCGGCACCGCTTGTTACATGGGTAATCGGCACCACGACCGGCTCCCAGTTTCGCCGGTCTTGGTTAAAGAGGTCTCAACGAGGGAAACAATGGTAGGCAAAAAGAAGCCTCTCGTGGTCATCACGCGAAAGTTGCCCGACCCGGTCGAGACCCGCATGCGCGAGCTGTTCGATGCCCGCCTGAATGTCGAGGACAGGCCGATGACGCAGCCGGAACTGGTTGCGGCGGTCAAGGAAGCCGATGTCCTCGTCCCCACCGTGACCGACCAGATCGACGCGGCGCTGATCGCCCAGGCCGGCGACAACCTCAGGCTGATCGCCAACTTCGGCAACGGCGTCGACAAGATCGACGTGGCGGCTGCGGCGAAGCGGGGCATCACCGTCACCAACACGCCGAATGTGCTGACCGAAGATACCGCCGACATGACCATGGCGCTGATGCTGGCGGTGCCGCGGCGGCTGGTGGAAGGCGCCAATGTGCTCACAGGCGACAAGAAATGGGCCGGTTGGTCGCCGACCTGGATGCTTGGACGTCGCATCTGGGGCAAGCGGCTCGGCATTGTCGGCATGGGGCGCATCGGAACCGCGGTCGCCAGGCGGGCCAAGGCGTTCGGCCTTTCCATCCACTACCACAACCGCCATCGCGTGCTGCCGGAGGTCGAGGACGGGCTGGAGGCGACCTATTGGGAAAGCCTCGACCAGATGCTGGCCCGCATGGACATCATCTCGGTCAATTGTCCGTCGACGCCGGCGACCTTTCACCTGCTTTCGGCGCGGCGGCTGGCGCTGCTGCAGCCGACGGCCTACATCGTCAACACAGCGCGCGGCGACATCATCGACGAGGAAGCGCTGGTCAAGCTGATCCAGGACGGCAAGATCGCCGGCGCCGGCCTCGATGTCTACGAGCACGAGCCGGCGTTGAACAGCAAGCTGCTCAGGCTCGCCGCCAAGGGCAAGGTCGTGTTGTTGCCGCATATGGGCTCGGCGACGCTCGAGGGCCGCATCGACATGGGCGAAAAGGTCATCATAAACATAAAGGCGTTCGTCGACGGCCACCGCCCGCCGGACCGCGTGCTGCCGCTCAGAACCTGATCCTATCGAAGCGCGACATTTCGCGGCCTTTCAAATGAAAGCCCGGGCTTACGCAAGAACCTTGCGCATGGTGATCGAGGTCGGCCGGAGGTAGCCCTCATGTGCCGTCCGCTCGGTCTCGTGAAAACCGAAGCGGGCAAAGGCCGCATGATTTCCGGTCAGCTCGATCCGGGTCTGAAGCTCGAGGGCGGCCTTGCCGCGCCTGCGGGCAAGATCTTCGACCGCCTGCATCAGCCGCCGGCCAATGCCTTGCCCCTGACAGTCCGGCGCGACGGCGAGCTTGCCGACATAGAGCTCCGCCACCTTCTCGAGAGCAAACACGCAGCCGACGATCCTGTCGCCCTTGAACGCCACGAAACCGGCTTCCCGCCGCGCCTTGTCGCGCAGAGTGTCGGCGGTAAGCAGGTGCGCCGAGGAGGGAGGGTCGATGACACCGTCCATCGAAGCGAAGGCACGCATGATCAGTGCGAGCACATCGTTCCAACGATCGAAATCGGCCGGGATCCGGGTAACGGAAACGGCTCCGGTCCGGTCCACGGTCAGTTTCTCTTGTAGCGGATCGTTTCGAAGCGCGCGGCCAGCGCATCGTAGAGCAGCAGCCGGCCAACGAGCGGCTCGCCGATGCCGGTGATCAACTTGATGGTCTCCATCGCCTGCAGCGTGCCGACGACGCCGGTCAACGCACCAAGCACCCCGGCCTCGGCACAGGATGGCACCACGCCTGGAGGCGGCGCTTCCGGAAACAGGTCGCGATAGCCTGGGTTGGGCTTGCCATCCTTGCCGTCCTCGAATGGCTTCAGCACGGTCACGGAGCCATCGAAGCGCCCGACGGCGGCGTGCACCAGCGGTTTCCTTTCGCTCTCACAGGCATCGGCCACCGCATAGCGGGTTTCGAAATTGTCGGAACCGTCAACGACGATGTCATAACGGGCGACGAGGGCCGCGGTGTTGTCCGGGGTCAGCCTGAATGTGTGCGTTTCGACAATGGTGTTGGGATTGATGCGGGCGATCGCCGCCTGCGCACTGTGGGTTTTTAGCATGCCGACAGTATCCGTGCCGTGAATCACCTGGCGCTGCAGGTTGGAGAGCGACACGGTGTCGTCATCGACCACGCCGAGTGTGCCGACGCCGGCGGCGGCAAGGTACTCAAGCACCGGTGCGCCCAGCCCGCCCGCGCCGATCACCAGAACCCGCGCCCGTTTCAATCTCTGCTGGCCGGCGCCACCGATTTCGGGCAGCACGATGTGGCGGGCATAGCGTTCGATCTCGTCGGCAGTCAGGGCGGAGCTGGTCATTGCAGGACCATATAGTGGCTGAAAAATCTTGTCAGGCCTTCATGCATGTCGCGAAAAAGTGCGGAGCGGTCTTGGGACAACGACATGCATGCAGCAAAAATCTAGAAGGTTGGCCCAACCGTACCGTGGTCGACGGTGAGGAACTGCGCGCGTCCCTTGAGACTGGAAAACAGCGCCGCGTCGGTGCCGGTCATGAACGCCTGACAATTCAGCTCTTCCAGAATGGAAAACAGCGCCGCGCGCCGGCCGCCATCGAGATGCGCTGCGATTTCGTCAAGCAGCAGGATCGGCGTCATGCCCGACATTTCGCCGGTCAGCCGGGCGTGCGACAGGACAATGCCGACCAGCAGCGCCTTCTGTTCGCCTGTCGAACAGAGTTCAGCCGGCATCGCCTTGGGACGGTGTCGAACCACGAGATCCGAACGGTGCGGGCCCTCGAGCGTGCGCCCGGCGGCGCGGTCGCGGTCGCGGCCCTCGACGAGCGTCCGGCGGAATCGCTCCTCGACATCGACCGCCGGCGCGGTGGTAACCGCGGCTTCCAGTTCGCCCGAAAGGCCGATGTCGGCCTGCGGAAACGGCCCTGTGTCGGGCAGCTTGTCGATCATCGCGGCCAGCAGGCGCACCATCTCGGCACGTGCGGCGGCGATCGCCACACCGGTCTCTGCCATCTGTGTCTCGATCGCGTCGAACCAGCGGTCGTCCCGGGAGCCTTCAGTAAGCAGACGGTTACGGCCGCGCATCGCTTTTTCGTAGTCGAGTGCACGCTGCCCGTGGCCGGGATCGATCGCCAGCACCAGCCGGTCGAGAAAGCGCCGGCGATCCGCGGCCGGTCCGGTAAACAACGCATCCATGGCCGGTGTCAGCCACACCACGCGCAGCCATTCCAGCATGTCCTCGGTCGAACGCGCCGCAGCCCCGTTGATACGCACCCGTCTGCCGCCCTCGCCGGCACTGTCCCCGCCTGAAATGCCCGTCCCGATCTCGATCTGGCCGTCGGGTCCATCGAGCCGGGCATGGAGGGCAAAGCCGCCGTCGCCGCCCTCGCGCGCGACGTCCGCGTAAGGAGCGCGGCGCAAGCCACGTCCCGGCGTCAGAAAGGAAATCGCTTCGAGAAGATTGGTCTTGCCGGCGCCGTTATCGCCGGAAAAAACCACGGCGCCGGGAGCGAGGTCGATTGCCAGCGCAGCGTAGTTGCGAAAATTAGTAAGTGTAAGCTTACTTATGTGAGTTTGTACCGGCAACCGCTATCCGCCTATAGAGCGGCTCATCGTTTCACGGAAACGCGGAACCGCCCTATCTCTTTGTCTTCACGCAATTCCCAAGGGAACGCACGCGCTTTTCCCGGGAAAACCGTTTCACACTTTTCCTGGAATTGCTCCAGAAGTCGCCGCAGCCATCGTTCGCGCTGCCGGTCTCATGACAGACCCGGAATTGATGACGCAGCGCCGGCTACACCCGCATCGGCATCAGCACATAAAGCGCGCTTTCGTCGGCCATGTCGTGGATCAGCGTCGGCGAACCGGCGTCGGCCAGCATGAACTTGGCCTCCGTGCCGGTCAACTGCGCGGCAACGTCAAGCAGGTACTTGGCGTTGAAGCCGATTTCGATCGGGTCGGATGAGTAGTCGGCGGCCAGTTCCTCGGTGGCGCTGCCGGAATCCGGATTGTTGACCGCCAGCGTCACTTGACCCTCGCTGATCGAAAGCTTCACCGCGCGGCCGCGTTCGGAGGAAATGGTCGAGACGCGATCGACCGCGGCAGCGAAACTCTGGCGGTCGATGATCAGTTTCTTGTCGTTGCCGGTCGGAATGACCCGCTGATAGTCCGGGAAGGTGCCGTCGATCAGCTTCGAGGTCAAAACGACGCTGCCGATGGTGAAGCGGATCTTGGTGTCCGACAGTTCCGTGGTCACGGCAACGTCCGGGTCATCGACCAGCTTTTGCAACTCGCTCACCGTCTTGCGCGGAATGATGATGCCCGGCATGCCCTCGGAGCCCGCCGGCGCGTCGATCTCGGCGCGCGCCAGACGGTGGCCGTCGGTCGCCACCGAGCGCAGCTTCAGCTTGCCGCCGACCTCATGCGTGTGCAGGTAGATGCCGTTCAAATAGTAGCGCGTCTCTTCGGTGGAGATGGCGAACTGGGTCTTCTCGATCAAGCCCTTCAGGGCAACCGAGTCGAGACGGAAGATATGCGAGAAGGATCCGGCCGAAAGCTCGGGGAAGTCGGATTGCGGCAGGCACTGGAGACGGAAGCTCGAGCGGCCGGACGTCACCGTCATGGCGTTGCCGTCCTCGTCTGTCTTGAGCATCACTTCGGCGCCGTCGGCGAGCTTGCGCACGATATCGTACAGCAGATGCGCCGGAACCGTCGTCGCCCCGCCGCGCTCAACCTTGGCGGGCGTTGCTTCCGTCACCTCCAGGTCGAGATCGGTCGCCTTCATTTCCAGGCTGGCGCCCTCGGCGCTGAGCAGCACGTTGGACAGGATCGGAATGGTGTTGCGCCGTTCGACCACGCGGTGGACGTGGTTGAGCGACTTCAGGAGATTTGACCGTTCCAGGATAACACGCATGAAGAAACAGGCTCGCTTGAATGAATGACGGGCTCCGGCAAGCGGCGTCCCGCGAAAGGTCTGAACAGGCTCAGAATCTCCGTAAACTGACAGGAAAAAACCGGCAAACGCAAGTCCGCGCCACCGGTTCGGGCCGGCTGCGCGGGCTTTCTGGGGATAAACGGCACGAAGTCCGTGAGCCGGTGTCGAAAATCCAGAATCCGGATCGCTTCCGGGCTGGCCAATGAGCCCATTTCGGGTTCAAGGCTGCACGGGTAAGCCATTGAATTCCGGTGCTGTTCCGCTTCGCGCTTCCCGGGCCAGTCAGGCCTGGTCGTTGATCAGCCTTCTCAACAGCTCGAGTTCCTGCGCCAGCGTGTTGTCGTTGCCAGAAAGGTCCTCGATCTTGCGCACGGCGTGCAGCACGGTGGTGTGATCGCGGCCGCCGAAGCGCCTTCCGATCTCGGGCAGCGAGCGCGGCGTCATCACCTTCGACAGGTACATGGCGACCTGCCGCGGCTTGACGATGGTGCGCGTGCGCCGGTTGGACAGCAATTCGGTTTTCGACACGTTGTAGTGGCGCGCGACGATGCGCTGGATATCCTCGATACGGACCCGCTTCGGCTCGCCCGTGCGATAGATATGGCCGAGTATCTCGTCGATACGGTCGATGGTGATCTGCGGTTCGAAGGATTGGCGGAACAGCAGCTGATTGAATGCGCCTTCCAACTCGCGTCCGCTGCCGGTCACGGTGCGGGCGACGTGATTGAGGATTTCCTCCGAGATGTCGAGCGACGCATCATCGATCCTGGCGGTCGCAAGGCGCAATTTGAGCATGCCAATGCGCATGGCGAAATCGGGCGCCGACATTTCAAGCGCGACGCCGCCATTGAGACGCGACCGGACCCGCGGTTCGAGCGATTCCAGTTCCGACGGCGGCCGGTCGGCGGCAACAACGACTTGCTTGGCGCTGTCCAGCAACATGTTGATCAGGTGGCAGAATTCATGCTGGATCGACTTGCCCTGCAAGAACTGCATGTCGTCGATGATGAGCAGGTCGATATCGCGCAGCTGCTCCTTGAGCGTCAGCGCATTGTTGTCGCGGATCGCGGTGGCGAAGCGCCACATGAAATACTCGGCCGTCAGATAGACGACCCGCGATTTTGGGTTCTGCTTCAACGATTCCGCGGCGATTGCCTGCAAAAGGTGGGTCTTGCCGAGCCCGACGGTTGCGTGAAGGAAAAGCGGATTGAAGCGCACCGCGCTTGACTGCGATTCCGCCACTGCCTTGGCCGCGGCGAAGGCCACCCGGTTCGACGGTCCCTCGATGAAAGAGCCGAATGTGTAGCGCGGATCAAGCGGCGAGCCGAGCACGTTGTGCCGGAACTCGCTCTCGACCGGTGTGCCCGGACGCGGAGCCGGTGCACGATCTGCCCTGCCGGGGCTGACAGTGCCGGCGGCGAGCGCCGTCTGCGTCTGCCGTGTCATCTTGCGTGCCGGGATCACCTCGGGCTCGGCCTGGCTGCGCCCCTGGCGAGTGGCCGTGCGCACCACGATTTCGATCTTGAGGATATCGGGATCCTCATGCTTCCACAGTTCGGAAATGAGGTCGAGATAGTGACCGTTGATCCACGAGCGCAGGAAGGCGGTTGGCACCGAGATGCGGACGATGCCCTTGGAAGCCTCCGCGACCTTCATGCGTCCGAACCAGCTCGAATAGACTTCGGTTCCCAGGCGCGCCTTCAACTGGGCCTTGACCCGGTCGAACTTCTGCTCCGCGTCGCTGGAAACAGCCATGTCGCTTGCTCCGATCAAAGTTCCTGGAAATGGGAGGTCGCCCGTAAGCTCCCTTTCGATGCCGCTCTGCATGATCCTTGCCTTTCTGTACCTGTTTTCCGCTGGGGATGCGCCTCCTGCATCCTTGTTCCAGCGACCTGCGTCTTCGCTACGATGCCCGTTGCCGCCGCCGGCAATGAACGTCGCCCACTATCCAGGGAAACCGGCGCCGGCCCATGGAAGCCAGTCCGCGTTTTGGGTATGTCAGGGCAATACAACACCGTCCGGCGAAATCGCGCCGGCGCGCTGTCTACCTGCCATGTCTCGTTACGCCAGTCCCCTTACCCACATCAAAAAAGACAAACCAACCCATCCACGGACTTGATCCGCGTTGCAAATCCCGCCAATTTAAGCTGGCCAGTTCAGGCTGGGTTGAGGGCCAAGGGCCCGTCCCTTTCGATATGTCGACATTACCGAAATCGCTGTGGATAGGGCAAGGCCACCACTAACCGATTTTTAAGGAATCTGGTTACCGCAGAGAGGTTCGAACGCGGTGCCGCAGCGGCATATTTTGACAAAGCCATTGTGATTCAAACCCTTTTCCGGCGAATATGAAAAAGCCGGCGCGATACGAAATTTTCTGAAATAATTTGCTTGACAGCCACTTGTCCCCCATCGCTCCGGCTCGATGTGAACAAGCTGTGGATGACCATCGGTAACTATCTGAATAATAAAGATTATTTCTGAGTGCCGACTTTATCTTAGCAGTCGCTTTTCAGGGATATCGGCCATTGACTTGCACGGCTGTGCCGGCAAAGCATTTCGAATGGCGGAATCCGCACCGGACGCCATTTTCGAGTATTCTTTTTAAGTGCTTGCCGGCAAACGAAAAAAACCCGGCACAATCGGCCGGGTTCGAAGAACGTCAGTCTAGGAAAGTAATGTCAGGCCGACAGTACTTTAACCCGCTGGGCCAGCCGCGAAACTTTGCGGGATGCCGTATTCTTGTGGATCACGCCCTTGGTTGCGGCGCGCATCAATTCGGGCTCCGCGATCTTGAAGGCCGCCTGTGCGGCGGCCTTGTCGCCGGAGGCAAGTGCCTCCTCGACCTGGCGCACATAGGTGCGGACGCGCGAACGGCGGTTCTTGTTGATCGCTGCGCGGCGTACGATCTTGCGCGTTGCTTTTTTGGCCGAGGATGTGTTGGCCATGATGCCTCTCTTCTGATCTGGTCGGCGCATGCGGCATGCCGCAGGGCGCAAAAAACAAACGGGCAGCCACGGGGCCGCCTCGGTTGGTGCGGCTTATAGTTCAGCTTTTCCGGCGCGTCAACGCTGCCCGGCCTTCTTTTTGGCGGCCATCGGGCAGGCGTCAGCGGTTGGTGAAATTCGGCTTCCGCTTCTCCGCAAAAGCCGCCATGCCTTCCTTCTGGTCTTCGAGCGCGAACAGCGAGTGAAACAGCCGTCGTTCGAACCGCAATCCCTCGGCAAGCGTCGTCTCGAAGGCGCGGTTGACGGCCTCCTTTGCCATCATCACCGATGGCAGCGAGAAATCGGCGATCCTGGCTGCCGCCTTGAGCGCCTCCTCGACGAGTTCGCCCGCGGGCACGACCCGCGACACCAGGCCCGAGCGTTCGGCTTCGGCTGCGTCCATCATCCGCCCGGTCAGGCACATGTCCATTGCCTTCGACTTGCCGACGAAGCGGGTCAGCCGCTGCGATCCGCCCATGCCTGGAATAACGCCGAGCGTTATCTCCGGCTGGCCAAACTTGGCGTTGTCGGCGGCAATGATGAAATCGCACATCATTGCCAGCTCGCAGCCGCCGCCGAGCGCATAGCCGGCCACCGCCGCGATGATCGGCTTTCGCGCCCGCGTAAATTCTTCCCAGCCGACGAAGAAGTCCTGGCTGTAGGCGTCCGCGTAGGAGATCGACTGCATCTCCTTGATGTCGGCGCCGGCGGCGAAGGCCTTTTCGGAACCGGTGATGACCATGGCGCCGATACCGGCATCGGCGCTGAACTCGTTCACGGCTGCCACCAGTTCGGCGAGGATCTGGGAATTCAGCGCGTTGAGCGCCTTGGGCCTGTTCAAGGTGATCAGCCCGACCTTGCCGCGCGTCTCGGTGATGATTGTCTCATAGGTCATGGCTGCATCTCCTCGCTCGACCCATCGTCTAACTCACCGCTGACACGTCCGGCAATAGAAGGTCGAGCGGCCGCTCTGCACGACGCGCTCGATGTGACCACCGCAGCCGGGCTTGGCGCAGGGTTCGCCTTCGCGGTCATAGACGGCGAAGGAATGCTGGAAGTATCCCAGCGATCCGTCGGTCCGCATGTAATCCCTGAGCGAGGATCCGCCGGCCGCGATCGCATCTGATATGACCGAGCGGATGGCTTCGGCAAGACGTTCGCTTTGAGCCTGGGCCTTCTTTCCCGGCTTGGCTATCGTGCCAGCCTCGCGCAGCGGCGACAGGCCGGCGCGCCACAGGGCCTCGGAGACATAGATATTGCCCAGCCCGGCGATCAATCTCTGATCGAGAAGTGCTGCCTTCAGTGGCGATCGTCGCCCTGTCATCAAAGATGCAAGCAGCGCACCGTCCAATGTATTGCCCGTAGGCTCGACACCCAGCCCGCTCAGCATCGGATGCGTGCCGGGCGGCCCTTCCGAAAACAGCATGAAGCCGAAGCGGCGCGGATCGTTGAAGATCACGCGGGACCTGGCGCCGGCCGGGGACGCCACATCGAACACCACATGGTCGTGTGCCGTGCTCTTCGAGCGCTCATGATGGAACACGCCAGGCATTTCACTGTCATTCGCTGTCTCGATGCGGAATGAGCCCGACATGCCGAGATGGCAGATCAGCGCCGGGCCGCCTTCGATATCCATCGTCAGATACTTGGCTCTGCGGCCAAGCGCGGTGATCGTCCTGCCGGTCAGCCGCTGCGAGAATTTTTCCGGAAATGGAAAGCGCAGATCCGGTCGGCGCGCCTCGATGCGGGTAATGGTGGCACCTTCCAGGACCGGCTGTAGCCCACGGCGGACCGTTTCAACCTCGGGCAATTCAGGCATGACCGCCAATCGCTTTATAGAAGGAATTGCCGTAGCGGCCGCGCGCCAGCCCAAGATGCTCGGCCACGGTTTCACCGATGTCGGCAAATGTTGTTCTCAGCCCGATGTCGCCGCCTTTGAAGCCTGGTCCCGTGCCAATCACCGGGATACGTTCACGCGTATGATCGGTGCCGCGCCAGGTCGGATCGTTGCCGTGATCGGCCGTCAGGATGAGAAGATCGCCCTGCTTCAGTCTTGCCAACGCCTCCGGCAGCCGCCGGTCGAAGGCCTCGAGCGCTGCGGCATAGCCGGCGACATCGCGGCGATGTCCGAATTCGGTGTCGAAGTCGACGAAATTGGCGAAGACCAGGTCGCCGTCGCCGGCGTCGTCCATTGCCCCCAGCGCCTCATCGAACATGGCCATGTTGCCGGCCGCCTTGCGCACTTCCGAGATTCCGCGATGGGCGAAGATGTCGCCGATCTTGCCGACGGCGATGACGCGGCTTCCACGCGCCGTCAGCCGGTCGAGCAGGGTCGGCTCCGGTGGCGGCACGGCGTAGTCATGGCGGTTGTAGGTTCGCTCGAAGGTGGCGGCGGTTTCCCCGATGAACGGCCGCGCGATCACCCGTCCGATCCTCAACGGGTCAACCAGCTTGCGCACCACCTTGCAGAATTCATAAAGCCGCTCCAGGCCGAAATGAACTTCATGCGCCGCGATTTGCAGGACGGAGTCGACCGACGTGTAGCAGATCGGCTTGCCGGTACGGATGTGCTCCTCGCCGAACCGCTCGATAATCTCGGTGCCCGGCGCGTGACAATTGCCGAGAATGCCCGGCACCTTGCCCGTGCGGATCATGGCCTCGGTCAGATCAGCCGGAAAGGCGGGAACCGTATCCGGGAAATAGCCCCAGTCGAAGCGCACCGGCAGGGCGGCGATCTCCCAGTGGCCCGACGGCGTGTCCTTGCCGCTCGAAACCTCCTGCGCCGCGCCGTGGAAGGCAGTCGCGAGCAGATCCGTCCCACCGGTATCGAAGCCTAGCCCCGTCGCGGTTTCGGCAGCCTTGCCAAGCCCGAGCGAGGCCATGTGCGGGACGAACAAAGGCCCGTTGCGGAGTCCCTCGCGATCGGCGCGGCCTTCCGCGCAGGCTTCCGCGATGTGCCCCAATGTGTTGGCGCCGGCGTCACCGTAGCGCTCGGCGTCGGCCGCGCCGCCGATGCCGAAGGAGTCCAGAACGAAGAGGAAAGCACGCGCCATTGGAGCCATTGTTGCCAGTTTGGACGACCAGACATAGGGTTCCCCGGCCGCATTGGCAATTCGGAAACCAAACGGCAACGGCTTGGCGCGATAGTCCAGTACATGTCGCCCAAAAGTGCCCAGCGGTTTTGGGACAACGACATGGACAAACTAAGAGTACATGTCGCCCAAAAGTGCCCAGCGGTCTTGGGACAACGACATGCACAATACAGAAGACTACAGTGTCGCGACTCGCCGGGCATGAGGCGACATGGATCGAAGAAGACAGAGGACCGTCTTGTCATGACAGACCACCGTCTTGTCATGACGGACGCCGTTTTGTCATGAAAGCAGTGCTGAAGGCGTGTGCTGCCCTCATCGTCGCGCACGGCGTGGTCTGGTCTGATCCGGCGCGGGCCGACTGGCGCGATGATATCGGCACGTTTCGCATAGGCATCGTCGCCGAACCCGGCGCTGGCAACACCGTTCCGGGGCTGGCGCTGTTGACCGATGCCTACACCAAGGCCTTGGGCATGAAGGTCGAGTTTGTCGTCGCCCGCGACTATGGCGCTCTGATCGAGGCGCAGGCCAATGCCCGCATCGATTATGCGATCTATTCGGCGACTGCCTACGCGACGGCCTCGCAGCGCTGCGGATGTGTCGAGCCACTTGTGGCTCCGGTTGATTCCGACGGCGCGATCGGCATCCGTTCCGTTCTGCTGACGCGGGACGGCAAGCTTCCTGATCTGGCGGCAATGGAGAACCATCGCATCGCCATGGCGCCTTCGAGCAGCGTCGGCGGTTCTCTCCTGCCACTGGCGGCGTTGGCCGCGGAAGGCCGCAAGGTTGCGGAAGATGCCCCCTTTCTGGTCCATGCCGATTCGGCCGCGGCAGCGGAAACGATGCTGGTCGACGGCAAGGCCGATGCCTTGTTCGGCTGGGTGACGGCCGCTGCCGACGGCCAGCCGGAAGCATCGGGCACACAGGCGAGGCTCGCAGCGGCGGGGCTTTCAGCAACGGCACTTCAGGTCTTATGGACGTCGGGCCTGTTGAGATACGGTCCCCATGCCGTCCGCAGCGATCTCGATCCGGAAGCGAAGCGCCGGCTTACCGTGTTCCTCACCAACCTCAAGTCGATGACGCCGGACGTCTACGATCTTCTGGAACCGGAGCATTCCGGTGGCTTCACCGTCGCGGCCGACAAGGACTACGAGATGGCGCAAGCTATCGTGCGTCTGGTCTCGGATAGCGGCTCGCGGCGATAAAGGCGGTCAGCAGTTGCCGCAAGGGATCGTCACGCTTCTGCGGGGACGCAGATAGTAGGTTTCGCGCATCGATATGGCATTGAAAGCCGAGGTCAACCCAAGCTGCTGTTGACCGCCCGCCGACCAGGTGATGACCGGCTTGTAGTCGAGATTGCTTTCAACGCGGATGAGGAAGGTGCCGGCGACCCTGAGCGTTGCCGGGACCGTCGTGGCCGAGTTCGCGGCAGCGCCAGCGCTGGCGACGCCATTGACCAGCTTGCGTGACCATACCACCAGCACCTTCGGCGTCGCATCGGTCGTAACTTGTATTGCTGTGATCGTGATGCTCGGCGTCGAGCGGTTGTAGGGCTGAAGGGTGACGGTGCCGATCCTCATGATGGCGTCGAGATCCGCCTTGACGATGGTCGTCTGCTGCGTGACGAGATCAGCCACCATGCTGCCGACACGACTGACCTTCTTGCTGGTCTCGATAGCTTGTGACGCCTCCATCGTAATGAAATACATGATCAGCAGGATAGGCATGATCAAGGCGAATTCGACCGCCGCGATGCCGCGGCGATCGGACCAGAACCGGATCGCTTTCCGCCAACTTCCCGTAGTCCCCGGATGTGCCCCCGCACGCATCATGCCCATCCCCCTTTTTCTTTTGCCGTACGTGCTTCCGCCGTGACCTTAGCTGCCGAACGGTTCATTCTGCCAAGTCACCGATGCGAAATGCAGCGTCTTGTTACCGCCCATCGACTGGGCCAACAGATCGGTCATGATCGGCCATTTGTAGAAGACCCGCAGCATGTTCCTCGATTCCGCCGGACCCGGTGCAACAGTAAAGGACTGTTCGGCGGCGCCATTCGTCAGGATGATTTTGTCTCCCTGGATCTTGAAGCCGGCCAAGGCCGCGTCGGCGAACGTCGTATATTGGCGAAGATCCACCAGCAGCTGGTTGGGACAATCCTGGGAGACGATGATCTCCAGTTTTGCGCAGATCTTGTCCCTCAAATTGTTTCCGGCAACGTCGGCCGCCCTTAACTGGCCGGTGCGCAACTGGCGCGCGATATCGTCGGTGATGTTGGCCATCACTTCCTGGCCGGCAAATGAAATGCAGCTTTCCAGAATCGCAAAGACAAGCAGCGCGAAGGGGATTGCAAGGATTGCGAATTCCAACGCCGTGCTGCCGCGCCGGTCGCGAGGGAAGCGAGCGAAAACCCCTGGGTGTCTCGCCTCGCGTTCGCCTGTGGACTCGATTTCCTTGCTCATGTCCCGGTCCTGCCGATCTCTAATGGGTCTCGGAAGGAGTATTAGCGGAAACCAATTGAAGTCCGGTTTGAATGATCGTTAAAGTCGGCGTTGGCGTCTTAACCAGCCGATAACCGGAACGGCTTTTGGCCGCGCTATCCTATCGGCTGACGCTCATCTCGGCTTCGGAGGATTTCTCCGCCTCGCTCTTGTAGGAGCTTTCGCAATAGGGCGTGCAGGACATGGTCTGGATTTCGGCACGCCGATAGATACGCACGGACGAGGCGGCCTGCCGCACGACGGTAACCTGCTCGTCGACGATCGGGATGCCTTCCGGATCGAGTACGACCAGATTGGTAACGCCGAAGCCCTTGCCGGTCAGCACGATCGTCGAGGCGTCCTGTACGGAAGCGTCGGCGATTGCCGGGTTGCCAACCACGATCGTGTCGGCGGGACGCGACAATTTGACGATCTTGGCCTGGTTCATCGTGACCTCGATGCCGGCGCCGGCCATGGCGGGCATGGCGAAGGTCGTGGCGGCAAGAAGCACTGCAATCAGAATTGATGATCTCGGCTCGGCCATTGAGGCGCTCCACGCGTGCAAACTGTTCAACGGAACATGAACGAGATTGGTGAACCAACGGTTAAGCGGGCGCTCTTGCCGATGGTGCCTTGGCTGACATGAGTACTCGCGTGACGTGGTCGGGTCCGGATCGCAAGCACCACCGACGCGGGAAATAGAACGGTCGGCCGGCACTTAGCTCGGGATTAACCACGCAATAGGTTCGAACCGGGAAAGGAATCGGTAAGGCTGTTTATTAAGCCGATCGAAAGAGCTTCTCCCTAGATTGGCAGCATCCGATCAACCATCACAGAAGTTGACGGAAGTGCTGTAACAGGTGGAGTAGGAGCTCTCTAATGTCTAATCTCGTTGCACGTTTTGTGAAGGACGAATCCGGCGCGACCGCTATCGAATATGGTCTGATCGCCGCTCTCATCGCGCTTGCCATCATCGTTGGCGCCGGCGCGCTCGGCAATGCAATCAACGACAAGTTCATGAAAATCGGAAATAGCTTGAACGCCGCCGGCTGATCCGTCGTATTGCCGAGCGCTCAGGCCGAGCGCTCGGACAATGTTCTGGACAAGGGCCGCCACGTGGCGGCCCTTGTTCTATATCGCAGCCAATACCAGTCGTCTTTTTGGTCCGGGCCTCATCAATCGTTAATTGAAGATGCCTAGATTGGACCCCGTGGAATCGGACAATAGGTATAGCGCCGATGCTTGAAGCCCTGATCTTCGTCGTCTTTCCGTTCTGCATGCTGTTTGCCGCGATCTCCGACATGCTGTCGATGACGATCGCCAATCGGGTGTCGGTGCTGCTCGTCGTCGTCTTTGCATTGGTTGCCCCCCTGACCGATATGGGGTGGGCTGCCTATGGCGGGCACTTCGCCGCCGGCGCCCTTGTCCTGGCCGTGACGTTCGGCCTGTTCGCGATGGGTGGCATGGGTGGCGGCGACGCCAAACTGCTAGCCGCCACCTCGGTGTGGATGGGGCTCAACGTGCACCTTATCGAGTATCTCGTGGTCTCGACATTCATCGGCGGCCTGCTGACGCTCGCCGTCCTCCTTTACCGGAAATCGCCGCTTTCGACCGTTACCGGCCGAAACCCGTTTCTGCGCCATTTCGCCGACGAGACGACCGGTGTTCCCTATGGCATCGCGCTTGGCCTTGGCGGGTTGCTGACCTATCCGGATTCGCCTTTGATGGTGTGGGCGCTGACAAAGCTGGCGACCTGAACGCGCCTGATTTCCATTGACTGCCTGCGTTACCGCAGCCGGCCTTCAACAAGGTCGGCCCGCGATCCTGTCCGGTCCGCACACATTTCAGCTAATTTATGTAAACCTTAAATTAATCACGATCGTAAGCATTACATTAACCTTGTTTTGACGATTGCCGCTGCAAAGTCCCGCTTGGCTACGTGGTTTGCCAGGGCGAGGGTTCGGACAGATGCCAGCATCGCGATTGATTATTCTGAGCGTGGCGGTTGCCGCGGCGGGTGGCGCTGGTTATGTCGCGAAAAACATGGTGGCGCCGCCGCCGCAGGTCACCGTCGAATCCGGCCCCAAGGCCCCGGCCGTGGCTCTGCAGGATGTGCTTGTGCTTTCGGGCGATGTTCCGATGGGCAACCAGCTCAACAACAACATTGCCTGGCAATCCTGGCCGGCCGACGGCATCAACGCGAACTTCATCACCCGCGCCGCCGAACCCGAAGCGTTGGATAAGCTGAAGGGTTCCGTTGCCCGGATGACGATGTATACCGGGGAGCCGCTGCGCCGCTCCAAGCTGATCGGCGAGGGGCAGAGCTTCATGTCGTCGATCCTTCCTTCCGGCATGCGGGCGGTCGCCACGGCCATCTCGGCCGACACGTCGGCCGGCGGCTTCATTCTGCCCAACGATTTTGTCGATGTCATCATGACCCGCAAGGCCGATGCCGGCAATGGCGGCACCAACTTCAACACCGAAACCATCCTCAAGAATATCCGCGTCCTGGCGATCGACCAGACCATCCAGGAGGATGAGGAAGGCAAGAAGACCAGAGTGGGGCAGACCGCCACGCTGGAACTGACACCGCGGCAGGCGGAGATCATCACGGTTGCCCAGCAGATGGCGGATCGTCTGACCCTGGCACTGCGGGCGATCTCGGACACCCAGGAAAAGAATCTGGACGAGGCCGACTATCTCGTTTCCGGCAATGGCCGCAGGGGAACGGTGAGGCTGATCAAGTCGGGCGAAGTTTCCGAAGTAGGGGCAAGGAAATGAGGCTAAGTGGTAAACTGCCGGCGATTGTAGCCGCGGCATTCGGCCTGCTGCTGGTCGGAACGAATGTGCAGGGCGTTGTCGAGGCAAAGAACGCGCAGGTCACTGCATCGACAGCCACCCAGCGCGTCAAGCTCGGCCTCAACAAATCCGTGGTCATCGACCTGCCAAGCGATGCCTACGACATTCTTGTCGCCAACCCGACCGTCGCCGACGCGGTGACCCGTACCGCAAGGCGCATCTATCTGTTCGGCAAGGCTGTCGGCGAGACGAACATCTTCGTCTTCGGTCCGAACGGCGAACAGATCGTCAGCCTGGATCTGGCCGTCGAACGCGACGTCGCCGGCCTTGAGGATTATATCAAGCGCTTCATTCCGACGTCGACCATCAAGGTGGAGCTGCTGAACGACAACGTCGTCCTGACCGGAACGGTCGACACGCCTCTGGACGCGAAACGGGCAGTCGACCTGGCGACGATCTTCGTCTCGGGTGGTGAAGCGACGACGGGACAATATTCGCAGACGGCTGCCGGCGGCTCGGCCCAGAGCGGTGTCGACATCAACAATCCGGACCAGGAGCGCCGCACCAGCAAGATCGTCAACCTGCTGCAGATCATCGGCGACGATCAGGTCACGCTGAAGGTGACGGTCGCCGAAGTCAGCCGCTCCGTGATGAAGCAGCTCGGCGTCAACATGGTCGGCAGCGGCGGCAGCAACGGCATCAGCTACGGCGCGCTCAGCGACAATTTCACCGGCCTCGGCAAGACGCTGTCGAATTCGGGCTTCAACATCGGCGCCTCGGGGCTGCAGGCCTATATCAACGCCATGGAGCAGTCCGGGGTCATGAAGACCTTGGCCGAGCCGACCTTGACCGCCGTATCCGGCGAGAAGGCGACCTTCAAGGTTGGTGGTGAGTACAACATGGTGAGCGGCGTCTCCCAGAACGTATCCACCGACAATCAGACTGGCTTGAAGACCTACACCATCGACAAGATCGAGTACGGCATAGGCTTGGAATTCCAGCCGGTGGTGTTGTCCCCCGGCCGCATAAGCCTGAAAGTCAGAACCTCGGTTTCCGAGCCGACGACCGAAGGGTCCGTGTCGCTGTCCTCGGGCGTGACGAGCCCCGGCATGAATGCCCTGTCGCTGCGCAAGCGTCTCGCCGATACGACGGTCGAACTGCCCTCGGGCGGCTCCATGATGATCGCCGGCCTGGTTCGCGACGATGTCAGGCAAGCGGTCAACGGGTTGCCCGGATTGACAAAAATTCCAGTGCTCGGCGCGCTCTTCCGCAGCAGGGATTTCGTGCGCAACGAGACCGAGCTGGTCATCATCATCACGCCTTATCTGGTGAAGCCGGTAGCGCGCAACGACCTTGCCAAGCCGGACGACAATTTCAATCCTCCGAGCGACGGCGCCGGCATGTTCCTTGGCCGCGTCAATCGTGTCTACGGCACCATGCAAACCGACAAGCCCAACGGCCGCTACCATGGCGTTGTCGGCTTCATCTACAAGTGAGCGGGGAAGCGGATATGTTCCAGTCAGCATTGAAGGCAAGGGCCATCGCCACAACGATGCGGCTCGCTCGTTTGCACCACCGAACCGTTCCAGTCCTGGCGGTTGCGGTCGCGGCGTTGCTGGCCGGCTGCGCCCAAAGGGACAGCATCACTGTCGGCGCCATTCCGGACGACTATCGCACGAACCATCCAATCGTGATCGCGGAGAAGAATCAGAAGATCGACCTGCCGGTCGGCGCCGGCGACCGTGGCATGACCGGCTCCCAGCGCGATACGCTCCTGGGTTTCCTCGACGGCTACGACAAGAGTGCCGCTCCGACATTGACGATCCAGGTCCCGAGCGGGTCGGCCAACGAGGTTGCCGCGACAGCGGCAGGCCGCGATTTCGCCCGGCTGGCGGTCGCCGCCGGTGTCAAGCGCAACCGGATCGTCGTGACCTCCTATCAGGCCGGCTCAAGCGAAACATCCGCCCCGGTTCGCGTCTCCTACATCGCGGTGAGGGCCCAGACCGACAAATGCGGCCGCTGGCCCGCTGACCTGGTCGATACGTCGGAAAACAAGCACTACGCCGACTTCGGCTGCTCCTATCAGAACAATCTTGCCGCCCAGATGGCCAATCCGGCCGATCTGCTCGGCCCGCGGAAGCCTTCCACCATCGATGCTGAAAATCGCGGCGCGGTGATCGATATCTACCGCAAGAGAGGCATTTCGGACGAGTTCCTCGGCAATTCTGAAGTGACGTACTGAGCCACGCCAGTCTCGGATAGAACAGGCCACGGGAAAGAGCATGACCATGAGCAACCTTGCCTACGACGCTTCGGTGGATGGCGGCGACACCTCGCAGCAGGACATCGCCGCGATGCAGGCATTGCGGCCGATTCCGCGCATCTCGATCCAGGCATTCTGCGAGACCGAGGGGGTTGCAAATCCCGTCGAGCGTGCCGGCGAGGACCGACGCATGGCGAAGGCGCACCTCAAGGTTCATATGGGGGGCGTCCCCACGGCCATCGAATTCTACCAGTCGGCGCCGACACCCAACCTGATCCTGCTGGAATCGCGCAGCGAACCGAAGCAACTGCTGGAGCAGCTCGCCCAGCTCTCGGAATATTGCGATCCGACCTCGAAAGTGGTGGTGATCGGCCATTACAACGACGTCGGCCTCTATCGCGAGCTCATCCGTAACGGCATTTCCGAATACGTGATCGCGCCGGTTTCGATGGCCGACATCGTCAGCGTGGTGTCGTCGATTTTCGTCGATCCGGAAGCCGAACCACTCGGCCGCGCGATCGCTTTTGTCGGCGCCAAGGGCGGCGTCGGCTCCTCGACGATTGCCCACAATGTGGCCTGGGCGATGTCCTCGCTGTTCAAATCCGAAGTGGTCGTCGCCGACCTCGATCTCGCTTTCGGCACGGCCAACATCAATTTCGATCAGGACCCGGCTCAGGGCATCGCCGAGGCGGTGTTTTCACCCGAACGCATCGATGAGGTCTATCTCGACCGGCTGCTGACCCAGTGCGCCGAGCACCTGTCGCTGCTGGCCGCACCTTCGACCCTGGAACGGGTCTACGACTTCGATCCCGAGGCCTTCGCCCAGCTCATCGACACCGCCCAGCGCAGCGTGCCGCTCCTGGTGCTCGATATTCCCCATGTCTGGACGGGCTGGGCCAAGAACACCCTGATCAAGGCCGACGAGATCGTCATCACCGCGACGCCGGAACTGGCCAATCTGCGCAACACCAAGAACCTGGTCGACATGCTCAAGCGGCTTCGTCCCAACGACCGGCCGCCGAAGCTGATCATCAACCAGGCTGGCGTCCCCAAACGCCCGGAGATTTCGCCATCCGACTTCGCCGAGCCGCTTGGCTTGTCGCCGATGTCGGTGATCGGTTTCGATCCGCTGCTGTTCGGCAATGCCGCCAACAACGGACGCATGCTCGGTGAAATGGATGCCAAGAACCCGGTCGTCGCAATGATCAACGAAATTGCGCATGTGCTGACCGGGCGCAGTGAGATCAAGCCGAAGAAAAAAGCGGGGCTTGGCACCCTGCTCGGCAAACTCTCGCGCAACAAGAAGTGACCCTTCAGCGGTGGAATCGGTAGCCGATCATGTTTGGTAAAAGAGGCAGCGACGACGGAAACCGGTTCAAGCCGGAATTTCGCCAGCCAGCACCGGCGCCTGTCGCGCCGGCGGCTGCAGGGTCTGTGGATACGGCGGTTCTAGCCCGCCCCACGGCTCCAGCGCCAAGCGCACCTGTCGCGCCGCCGGCTCGCCGCGCCGTCGAGGCGCCGCCATTGGCGCCGGAGCCGAAGCGGGCACAGCGCGAAAAGAGCGAGACCTACTACGACACCAAGAGCCAGGTTTTCTCCGCGCTCATCGATACGATCGATCTGTCGCAGCTCGCCAAGCTTGATCCCGAAAGCGCCCGCGAGGAAATCCGCGACATCGTCAACGACATCATCGCGATCAAGAATTTCGCGATGACCATCGCTGAGCAGGAAGAACTGCTCGAGGACATCTGCAACGATGTGCTCGGCTATGGGCCGCTCGAGCCGTTGCTTGCACGCGACGACATCGCCGACATCATGGTCAACGGATCCAAGAACGTCTACATCGAAGTCAACGGCAAGGTCGAGCAGACCGGCATCCGCTTCCGTGACAACCAGCAGCTCCTCAACATCTGCCAACGCATCGTCAGCCAGGTTGGCCGCCGTGTCGACGAATCCAGCCCGATCTGCGACGCGCGTCTTCCCGACGGCTCCCGTGTCAACGTCATCGCGCCGCCGCTCTCCATCGACGGTGCCGCGCTCACCATCCGCAAGTTCAAGAAGGACAAGCTGACGCTCGATCAGCTGGTCAAGTTCGGCGCCATTTCGCCGCAGGGAGCCGAGGTTCTCAAGATCATCAGTCGTGTTCGCTGCAACATCGTTATCTCGGGCGGTACCGGCTCCGGCAAGACGACGCTGCTCAACTGCCTGACCAACTACATCGATCGCGACGAACGCGTCATCACCTGCGAGGACTCGGCCGAGTTGCAATTGCAACAGCCGCATGTCGTGCGCCTTGAAACCCGTCCACCCAATCTCGAGGGCGAGGGCGAGGTGACGATGCGCGACCTCGTGAAAAACTGCCTGCGCATGCGGCCCGAGCGCATCATCGTCGGCGAAGTGCGCGGACCCGAAGTGTTCGACCTTCTGCAGGCGATGAATACCGGCCATGACGGCTCGATGGGAACGATCCACTCGAACAGTCCGCGCGAATGTCTGAACCGTATGGAATCCATGATCGCAATGGGCGGCTATTCGCTGCCGCAGAAGACCGTGCGCGAAATCGTTGTCGGCTCTATCGACGTGATCATCCAGGCGGCGCGCCTGCGCGACGGATCGCGTCGCATCACCCACATCACCGAGGTGATCGGAATGGAGGGCGACGTCATCATCACGCAGGATATCATCCTCTACAACATCAAGGGCGAGGACGCCAATGGCAGGCTGCTGGGAGAGCATGTATCGACCGGCATCGGCCGCCCGCATTTCTGGGAGCGGGCTCGCTATTATGGTGAGGAGCAGCGCCTCGCCATCGCGCTCGAGGCGATGGAGAAACGCGCTGACTGACGCATCTGGAGGCGTGAAGGTTCTGGCCAATGTTCGGAATTGACGGCACGGTACTGGCGTTTGTCGTGCTCGCCGGCCTCAGCGCCGGCGCGGTCGCCTATGCATTCCTGTTCACCCGGATCAGCAACGAGAAACAGGTCGGCAAGCGGCTTGAAACGATCAAGACCGCCGAGACGGATCGTTCCGTCGTCAAGGCCTCACGTGACCGCGTTGCGGAAGCCGCCAAGCGGCGCAAATCGGTTCAGGATTCGCTGAACGAGCTCGACGCGAAGCAGAAGTCCAAGGACAGCGCCGTCAAGAAACCGCCGCTGAAAGCCCAACTCCGTCAGGCCGGCCTGAAAATCACCGTCGAGCGCTTCTATATCTACTCCGCCATATGCGGCCTCGCATTGACGATTGTCGCCTTTGTGGCCGGAGCTCCCTTGTTCCTCTTGCCAGGTGTTCTGCTGGTCGGCGCCCTCGGCCTGCCGCGCTGGTTCGTCTCGTTTCGTCGCGCCCGACGGGTCAAGGCGTTCCTCAACGAATTTCCAAACGCGCTCGATATCATCGTGCGCGCGGTCAAATCCGGCCTGCCGCTGAACGATGCCGTGCGCCTGATCGCCAATGAATCTCCAGAGCCCGTGAAGACCGAGTTTCGCCGCATCGTCGATTCGCAACAGATGGGCCTGTCGATCCCCGATGCGACATTGCGCATGCCCGAAACCATGCCTTGCACGGAGGCAAGCTTCTTCGGCATCGTCATCCAGATTCAATCCCAGGCTGGCGGCAATCTCTCCGAGGCGCTGGGCAATCTTTCGCGTGTGCTGCGCGATCGCAAGAAAATGAAAGCCAAGGTCCAGGCACTGTCGATGGAGGCGAAGGCCTCCGCCGCCATCATCGGCGCGCTGCCTTTCATCGTCGCGTTCCTGGTCTACCTGTCGAGCCCGACCTACCTGATGCCGCTGTTCAACACCAGCGTTGGAAACCTGATCCTTGGTTGCGCGGCGGTCTGGATGTCGATCGGCATCCTCGTGATGCGCAAGATGATGAACTTCGATATCTAGGATGTCAGTATGACCGACCAAGTCGTCAAATCCCTGACGGATCCGAGCTTCCTGATAGCGCTGCTGGTCGGCATAGCGGTATTTGCCACTGTCTTCACCTTGCTGCCGGCGTTTGGCGGAAACCAGCTCAAGTCACGCATGAAATCGGTTGCGCTGGAACGCGACGAACTGCGTGCCAAGCAGCGCGCCCGGCTTGCCGTCGAGGCGGATCGCCGTCGCAAGGGCCTGCGCGAGGAACAGTCGGTTGGCATGCGCAACATTGTCGACCGGCTGGACCTGCGGCGTGCACTGGCCGACGAGGGCACCTTGCAGAAGCTCAAGGTGGCGGGGTTTCGCGGGCAGAATCCGCTGACGCGTTTTCTTTTCTTCCGCCTCGTGCTTCCTTTTGTCGGCTTCGGGTTGGCGCTGGTCTACCTGTTCGTGCTCGGCGGCTTGCCCGACAAGCCGCTCGTCATCAAGCTTTTCGTTTGTATCCTCGTTGCCTATGGCGGCTTCTACGCACCGGTCGTCTATGTCAACAACCGTGCCACCAAGCGCAAGCAGTCGATCCAGATGGCATGGCCGGACGCGCTCGACCTGATGCTGATCTGCGTCGAATCGGGCATGTCGGTGGAAGCGGCCCTGCGCAAGGTCGCCGACGAGATCGGCGCGCAATCGGTGCCGCTGGCGGAAGAATTCATCCTCACCAACGCCGAGCTTTCGTATCTGCAGGAGCGCAAGCAGGCTTACGAGAACCTGGCAAGCCGCACTGGCCTGGAATCGGTCAAGTCGGTCTCGCAGGCGCTCGTTCAGGCAGAACGTTACGGCACGCCGGTGGCGCTCGCATTGCGCGTGCTTGCCGCCGAAAGCCGCGACATGCGCATGAATGCGGCCGAGAAGAAGGCCGCTGCCTTGCCGCCAAAGCTCACCGTACCGATGATCCTGTTCTTCCTGCCGGTGCTTTTCGCCATCATCCTGGGTCCTGCCGGTATCCAGGTCAGCCAGCGCGGCATCTTCGGCGATCATTCGGGATCGGCATCATCTGCCAAGTAGCGGCGAGGCATGTCCCTCCACGAAAGACGAAGAAGCCGCGCTGAACGCAGCGCGGCTTCTTCGTTCAGGGTCGTTGCAGATCGTCGCCTCAGTTGGTCGCGGACTTGGGCTTATCCTGATCCTTGAGTTGGCTCCAGGCATTTTGCTGAGCCAGCATCTGGCGCAGATAGGCGACGTTTGCCTGCGCCTGTTCGGGCGACAGTTCCTGCGAGGCGATCTTCTCGGCTTCGTCGAAACGGCCTTGCAGGCCAACGACCAGCGCCAGGTTCTGACGGACCCGGCTGTCCGCGTTAGGCTGCTGCGCGGCGGAGCGCATATAGGTTTCAGCCGTGCGCAGGTCGCCTTCCAGCACATAGGACATGCCGAGATTGGAGAGCACGGAAGGCTCGTTCGGCTTGAGTTCGAGCGCCTTGCGGTAAAGCTGGCGGGCGTCAGCCTTCTGGCCGATCTGGTCGAGAATGGCCGCTTCGGCCGACACCAGTCTCCAATCGGGATATTCCGGCGTCTGAGCGCGGCGTACGGCGTCCAGCGCGGCTTCGAACTGGCCATTGGCGGCCAGCGCCTTGCCATAGGCGGCGAGCACGTCACGATCCTTCGGCAAGGCGATCGCCAGCTTGCGCATGACGGCAAGCGACTGGTCGGCGTCGCCGTCCATTTGCAGCGCGGCGGCGAAGTTTGTCGCGATTCGCTTGTCGTTGGGGTTCCTGGCGTAAGACTGGCCAAGCGACGCGGTGGCGGTGTGCAGTTCTCCCGCTGACATGGTTTCCAGCGGCTTGCCGCTGGTACGTCCGATCGAGCCGGTGGTGAGCTTGCTGGTTCCGCAGCCGGCAACGCCAGCCGCGAGCGCCAGCATGAGGGCCGTGGTGATGAGCCGCTTTCCCGTGGCGTTGATCGTGCGGTTGGTAGGCATCGGCACCGGGCCTCCATTCATGCGCGGCCATTGCGTGGCCGTCTTTCCTCCCGCAGAAATATTCTGTTAACCCTAACGGATGGTTAAGAACGCCGACTCAGGAACCCGTCGGACGGAGAACATTGAATGCCTGTCGAACTCGTCGAAAAGAAAATGCAGGGTGCGCTGCCGGTCCACCTTGTCGCCAGGGACGGTCTGGAGACCGCCGGTCTAGCGCCATCCGCTGTCGCCTGGGCCAAGGCGAATGGCTTTTCAAGCGAGGTGGGCAAGACGTTGGTCGTACCCGCTGAGAACGGTGCGGTCGGCGGTGCGTTGTTCGGTGTCGGTGAGAGCGAGGGTGCGCTCGCTCTCGGCGCGCTGTCGAAAGCCCTGCCGGAAGGCGACTGGCATTTCGCTTCGGTACCGGCCGAACCGGAACTCGCGGCAATCGCGTTGGCGCTCGGCGGCTATGTCTTTACCCGATACGGCAAGAAGCCTGGCAAGGCGCTGCGTTTCGAGCTGCCGACCGGGGTCGATGCGGGGCGTGTTCGCCGCATCGCCGACGGCGTCTTCCTGACGCGCGATCTGGTCAATACGCCGACCAGCGACATGGGCCCGGAAGAGTTGGAGAAGGCGGCGCGGACCCTGGCCGGGGCGCACAAGGCTGATGTCTTCGTGATCGAGGGCGACGATCTGCTCAAGCAGAATTTCCCGATGATCCATGCCGTCGGCCGTGCGTCTGCCGGCGCGCCGCGCCTGATCGACATGAGATGGGGGCCGCCAAGCGCGCCGAAGGTGACGCTGGTCGGCAAGGGCGTTTGTTTCGACACAGGCGGTCTCGACATCAAGCCGTCGACCGGGATGCTGTTGATGAAGAAGGACATGGGCGGTGCCGCCAATGTGCTTGGTCTGGCTTCGATGATCATGGCCGCCAGGCTCCAGGTGCGGCTGCGCGTGCTCATTCCCGCCGTCGAGAATTCGATCGCCGGCAACGCCTTCCGGCCCGGCGACGTGCTGACGAGCCGCAAGGGCATCACCGTCGAGATCGGCAATACGGACGCCGAAGGGCGGCTGGTGCTGGCGGACGCCCTGGCGCTTGCCGACGAGGAGGAACCGCAGCTGCTGGTCGACATGGCGACGCTGACCGGAGCTGCCCGTGTCGCGCTCGGCCCTGACCTGCCGCCGTTCTACACCGGTGACGAGGCGCTGGCCTCGGAACTGGCCGCGGCATCGCTGACGGTCGAGGATCCACTGTGGCGCATGCCGTTGTGGCGGCCTTACGACGCGAAACTGTCGTCGAGGATCGCCGACATCAACAATGTCACCACGGACGGTTTCGCCGGCTCTATCACCGCGGCGCTGTTCCTCAAGCGCTTTGTCGAGAAGACCGCGAGTTGGGCGCATTTCGACATCTTCGCCTGGAACCCCGCCGATCGTGCGCATGGGCCTGCCGGTGGCGAGGCGCAAGGTATTCGGGCATTGGAGCGGATCATCTCGACACGCTACGGCTAACGATAATTCCGAACCGAAGGGCAGCGAAGCAAAAAAGTGGGAACCGGCCTTCGGGTAAGATTTTGTTTCAACAAGAAGGGTTCGCGACTGAAACGGAACCGAAACAATTTGTCGTCATGCTGGCCGGATGTCGATTGTGATGCGCCCGAGCCAGGCCTTGCGACTGTGGCAGCAAGTGATGCTGTCGCAGGTGCGCGAGGACGCGCCCGATCTGACCATGCGCCAGACGGCGATCCTGTTCACCATCTATCTCGATCCGCCGCCACACACGGTGCGCGGCCTCGCCGCTCGCCTCAATGTCACCAAGCCGGTGATCACCCGCGCGCTTGATACGATGGGTGCATTGAAACTGGTGTCGCGCCATCGCGACGAGCTCGACAAGCGTAATGTTCTGATCAAGCGCACGGTCGAGGGCGCGCTCTTTGTCGAGCGCTTCGGCGATGGTATCATCGCCAAAGCCCACGAACTGCCGATTTAAAGCATGATCCCAAAAAGTGGGAACCGGTTTTCGGACAAGATCATGCGCAAACAAAGTAAAGCAGAGTTGCCGATTTGACCGCCAGGGATGCACGCCTTCACGCTTTCCGTTCCGATCTTGCCGATGCACGGCTGAAGGGCGAAGTTGTCGCCGACCGCTTCGTCGCCGGTCGCCCGGCGCGGATCACCGCATCCGTGGCAGATTTGCGCAAGGCGCCGCGACCGGATGCCGGCGTCAACACGCAACTCCTGTTCGGCGACGATGTCCTCGTCTTCGAGGTCTCCGAGGGCTGGGCCTGGGTTCAGGCCGAGCGCGATGACTATGTCGGCTACGTCGCCGACACCATGCTGGGCGGGCGGGACGATGCACCCACTCACATCGTGTCGGTGCCGCGCACCTTCCTCTATCCAGGTCCGGATCTGCGCTTCCCGATCGCGGGACAGCTGTCGATGGGATCGACTGTAACGGTGACGGGGTCTGCCGAAACACGCGGCACGCATTATGCCGTTCTGCCTTCCGGCGAGGCGATGATCGCAGGCCATTTGAGGCCGCTCAGTGATGTGGCCGTCGACTATGTTTCGGTGGCCGAGATGTTTGTCGGCACACCCTATCTCTGGGGCGGCACTTCCGGCTTCGGCATCGATTGCTCGGGCCTGGTGCAACTGGCGATGCGGATGGCCGGCAAAAACGTGCTGCGTGATTCCGACATGCAGGCGGCGACACTCGGTGAGCCGCTTGAACCGGGCCCTGATTTCTCGGGGCTGCGCCGCGGCGACCTGGTGTTCTGGAAAGGCCATGTCGCTGTCATGATCGACGCCGACACCATGATCCATGCCAATGGCCACACCATGCTGGTGTCACGCGAGGGGCTGAAGGACGCCGTCGCCCGCATCGGCTACCTCTATGGCGGCCCGACCGGCTTTCGGCGGCCTTGAATGCCTGTCGCCCAAAAGTGAGCACCGCTTTTGGGGTAACGACATGCATCAGCGAAAAAGCCCTTCGATCCCCTTTTGTTCCGATTTTTCTTGGCGATTGCCTGTCGTCGCGCTACCTCTGGCACGTGACAGAGCAGCCGCGCCTTGCCCAACAGAATGCCACTGTGACCCTGCCCGAACCATTCATCAAATGGTTCGGCGAAAAGGGCTGGTCGCCGCGCGCCCACCAGCTCGAGTTGCTGGCGAGGGCTCAAGGTGGGCAATCGGTGTTGCTGATCGCGCCGACCGGAGCCGGCAAGACGTTGGCCGGCTTCCTGCCTTCGCTGACCGAACTGGCCAATCGGCCAAGGCGAAAACCGGGCCAGGCGCATCGCGGCATCCACACGCTCTATATCTCACCGCTCAAGGCACTGGCCGTAGACATCGAGCGCAATCTCGGCAAGCCGGTGGAAGAGATCGGGCTGCCCGTCATCATTGAGACGCGCACCGGTGACACGCCCGCGCATAAGCGCCAGCGCCAGAAGCTGGTGCCGCCCGATATTCTGCTCACCACGCCCGAGCAACTGGCGTTGCTGATTGCGGCAGGCGATGCCGGGCGCTTCTTCGAGGACTTGCGCTACGTCGTGCTCGACGAACTGCATTCGCTGGTGACGTCGAAACGCGGACATCTGCTGGCGCTTGGGCTGGCGCGGCTTCGCAGCTTTGTCCCCGGCCTGCAGACAATCGGGCTGTCGGCGACGGTGGCAGAACCGGACGAGTTGCGGCGCTGGCTGGTCAGCCAGAATCCACCGGGCGACATGGCCGAAATGATTGTCGTCACGGGCGGTGCGAAACCCGAAATCTCCATCCTCGATTCGGAAGAGCGCGTGCCGTGGGCAGGGCATTCGGCCCGCTACGCCACGCCGGAAATCTACCGCGAGATCAAGCGCCACAAGACGACCCTGCTGTTCGTCAACACCCGCAGCCAGGCGGAGTTGCTGTTCCAGGAATTGTGGCGGGTCAACGAGGACACTTTGCCGATCGCGCTGCATCACGGCTCGCTCGACGTCGCTCAGCGCCGGCGGGTCGAAAAGGCGATGGGCGAGAACGCGCTGCGCGCCATCGTCGCCACCTCGACGCTCGACCTCGGCATCGACTGGGGGGATGTTGATCTCGTCGTCCATGTAGGCGCACCTAAGGGGGCGAGCCGGCTGGCGCAGCGTATCGGCCGCGCCAACCACCGTATGGACGAACCGTCCAAGGCGATCCTCATCCCGGCTAATCGTTTCGAGGTGCTGGAATGCCGGGCAGCGCTCGATGCCAATTATCTGGGCGCGCAGGATACGCCGCCGCTCGTCAATGGCGGCCTCGATGTGCTGGCGCAACATATCCTGGGCTGCGCCTGTGGCGCGCCGTTCCGCGCCGATGATCTGTTCGAGGAAGTGCGAACGGCGGCACCCTATGCCAGTCTTGATCGGCCGACCTTCGACCGCGTCATCGATTTCGTCGCCACCGGGGGCTATGCGCTGAAGAACTACGAGCGCTATGCCCGTATCCGGTTGAATAAGGACGGGTTGTGGCGGGTGTCCAATCCGCGTGTTGCCCAGCAATACAGACTGAATGTCGGCACCATCATCGAAGTGCCGGCGCTCAATGTGCGTTACGTCCAGGCCGGCAGCAAGGGCGCGGCTTCACGCGGCGGCCGGGTCCTCGGCAAGATCGAGGAGGCCTTCCTCGAAACCTTGACGCATGGCGACACTTTCATGTTCGCCGGCAAGATCCTGCGTTTCGAGGGCATCCGCGAGAATGAGTGCTTCGTGTCGAACGCACCCGGCAGCGACGCCAAGGTGCCTTACTACGGTGGTGGCAAATTCCCGCTTTCGACCTACCTCGCCGAGCAGGTCCGTATCATGCTGGACGACCCGCAGCGCTGGAAGAAGCTGCCGGAACAGGTGGCCGATTGGCTGCGGTTTCAGGCCGACAAATCGGTGCTGCCCAAACGCGATGACCTGCTGATCGAGACCTTTCCACGCGGCAACCGCCATTATCTGGTGGCCTATCCGTTCGAGGGAAGACTGGCCCACCAGACGCTAGGCATGTTGCTCACACGCCGTCTCGACCGGGCGGGAGCCAGGCCGCTCGGCTTTGTCGCCACCGACTATGCACTGGCCATATGGTCACTAGGCGACATGGGCGCGATGTTCAAAGCCGGGAAACCTTCGCTCAGTGCGCTTTTCGACCAGGATATGCTGGGCGATGACCTCGAAGCCTGGCTGGCGGACAGTTGGCTTCTCAAGCGCACCTTCCGCAATTGCGCGCTGATCTCGGGCCTGATCGAAAAACGTCACCCGGGCCAGGAGAAAAGCGGCCGTCAGGTCACTGTGTCGACCGACCTGATCTACGATGTGCTGCGCAGCCATGAGCCGGACCACATCCTGCTTCAGGCGACACGCGCCGATGCGGCGACCGGTCTGCTCGATGTCAGCAGACTCGGCGACATGCTCTCGCGCATCCAGGGTCGAATCATGCATAAGAATCTCGAACAGATATCGCCACTTGCCGTGCCGATCATGCTCGAGATCGGCAAGATGCCGGTGAACGGCGAAGCCGATGAAACGCTGCTGATGGATGCGGCGACGCTGGTCGAGGAAGCCATGGGACCGGGGATGATCGAGGAATGAATTTTTCGCTGGCGCGCGCATCGCTGATTGCCGAGGCCGACCTTGTCGGCATCGCCGGCGAACGCGCGGTCTGCGACCCGCGCGGCGTGCTCTATTTTCCCGAGTTCAGGCTGCTGGCGGTATCGGACCTGCATCTGGAAAAAGGCTCGTCGCTGGCACGACGCGGTGCGCTGATCCCGCCCTACGACACCGGCGCGACCTTGCTCAGATTGCAGGCCGTTATCGCCGACTACCAGCCGTCGATCGTCATCAGCCTGGGCGACAGTTTTCACGATGGCGGTGGCGCCGAGCGCATGCATGCCAGCTTCCGCGAGCGGCTGGAAGCGCTGATATCAGGCCGTGACTGGTTCTGGGTCGCCGGCAATCATGATCCGGAAGCGCCTGCAGACCTGCCTGGTGAGACAGTGAGCGAACTCGCCATTGGCTCGCTGCTGTTCCGGCACGAGCCATCGAAGGTGCGCATCGAAGGCGAAATATCGGGCCACCTGCACCCCTGCGCCCGCATCGTGCAGCGCGGCCGCTCGGTGCGGCGGCGCTGCTTTGCCGGCGACGGTGGCCGCATGATCATGCCGGCCTTCGGCGCCTATACCGGCTCGCTCAACGTGCTCGACCGCGCCTATGCCGGGCTGTTCCGGCTGGAAACGCTGATGGCCTACATGCTTGGCGCCGACCGCATCTTTGCCATCTCGCGGTCGATGCTGCGACCCGGCTGAAACAGCGCTACCTTCCGTAATAGAGCATGACGGTGTGCTTCGCCTCGGCGAAGAACAGCCAGCGTTCGACCAGCATGCCGGAGAGCTGAGCGATCGCGGCAAGAACCGAAAGCACCGCCGCGAAGGACCACGGCAAGGCGAATGTGGCGGAGAGCAGCAGGACGGGCAAGGCGAAGGCCAGAACCTGCGTAATCTGGCGCAGCCGCGCGCTGTGCTTGCGCGCGATGCGAAACCCCATTTCCTTGAGCAGGTAGTTTTCCTCGGTATGCGGCCATTCCAGCGAGCGCACCGTGCCGCCCACCAGTCCTGTCGCGGTGTTGGCGGTGGTTGGGATCTCTAGCGCGTCGTTGTATCGCCATGTCGCCAGCTTCCAGCCCCAGCCGAGCAAGGTCAGCAGTAAGCAAGCCACCAGAAGCATTTTCGAACCGACGGCAAAACCCTGCAGCAGCGCATTCAAGAGCACGCTGCCGGTCATTGCCGAGAAGATGAGATAGCCGGGCAGGGTGAAGCGGCTGTGCCACTGGGCGATCGGCTTCAGCGACGCATAGATCATGCCCGTGGTGCAGACGGTGATGACCGCACCACAGGCCGCCACCAACCCGGCGATGCCGACCCAGTCACCGGTCTTGCCGAGCGCGACCCAGCCAATGCCGAACAGTCCTGCCGGCACGAAGGTGGCGACCGAGGCGACACCTTCGCGCGACAGCCATGAACTGCGCCACTGCGAGAACGCCCGCCAGGCGCGCTCTGGCCGGCCGAGATGGCCGGTCGAGGACAACAGTCCCGCCGCGATCAGCCCAAGAGCCAGCCCCATGCCGATGAAGCCCAGCCAGAAATCGGGCGGGATGATCTGGAACCCTCCGAGCATACCCAGTAGCGCCAACAGGCCGTAGCCGGCGCCCGTGGCGGTGGTGAAGAAGACGACGGAGAAGGCTGGATGCATGGATGTCAGTTCGAAAGCATGCGGTCGACCCAGCCGAGGAAGCCGCCTTCGGTCCGCACCGGCTCCAGCGCCGGGGCGGGCACCGATGCGGCGCGTTGCGTATGAGCGCGCGGCGGCAGGTATTTGTTGGTCGGCTGATAGCCGAGCTCCGGCATCAGGTCGACGCCGCCACGCTCCGCCACCAGTTGCGAGACCGCCGACAGGGGATCGCCGAGATCGCCGAAATGTCGGGCACTGGTCGGGCAAGCGGCGACGCAGGCCGGCACGCGGTCTTCCTCGGCCAGATTGTCATTGTAGATCCGGTCGACGCACAGCGTGCATTTCTTCATAACCCCGACATCGGTGTCGAATTCGCGCGCCCCATAGGGGCAGGCCCAGCTGCACAATTTACAGCCGATGCACTTGTCCTCGTCGATCAGCACGATGCCGTCCGAGGCCCGCTTGTAGGAGGCGCCGGTCGGGCAGACGGTGACGCAGGCCGGCGTCTCGCAATGCAGGCAGGAACGCGGGAAATTGACCGTGCGCCCGCCCATCTCGGTGGTGTGCTCATAAGCGTGTACGCGGTTGAACCAGACGCCGTCGACAGTGCCGCCATAGGGATCAATGTCGGTCAGCGGCGCCATGTGGCCGCCGGTGTTCCACTCCTTGCAAGCGGTGACGCAGGCCTGGCAGCCAACGCAGGTGTCGAGGTCGATGACGAGGCCGAGCTTCTTGCCGCCTTGACTGGGCAGACAGGTCATTCGGCCGCCTCCCTTGCCCCGCGGAATTCTGCGCCGAAAGTCAGCTTGTCCGGCGAGGGCTCGAAATGCGGCGGCCGCCGGAAGCGCTCGAATTGCGGCTCGGTAAAGCCAGCCTCTTCCGCCGGGCATTTGACGATGCGCACGCGCAGATCAAACCATGCCGCCTGGCCGGTGACAGGATCGGAATTCGAATAGCGCTTGCCGTTGGCGTCGGCCGTGGTCTGGTCGCCGATGATGTGGTTGAGCAGGAAGCCGCGGTTGGATTCGGCCGCATCGTCCTTCAGCCCCCAGCTGCCGCGTCTTTTGCCGATCGCATTCCAGGTCCAGACCGTGCTTTCGTTCACCCCGTCGACCAGCTTGATCTGCCCCTTCACTCTGCCGTTGATACTTTCGATCCACACCCAGTCGTCATCGACCAGGCCGAGACCGGCAGCCGTCCGGTGATGCACGAACAGCCGGTTTTGGCTGGTGATCTGCCGCAGCCACGCATTCTGCGAGCCCCAGGAGTGATACATGTGCATCGGCCGCTGCGTCAGCGCGTGCAGGGGATATTTCTCAAGATCGATGACCGCCTCCTCGAATGGCATGTACCAGAACGGCAACGGGTCCATGTAGGTCTCGATACGCGGGCGATCGCCCTGTGGTGGCAGCACGCGGCCATGGCCGCGTGCTGCCAGGCGGAAGCGCTGCAACGGCTCGGAATAGAGCTGGAAGATGATCGGCTCCGCCTTGGGGATGAAGCCCATGCTCTCGGCGAAGTCGAGATAGGAGCGGTTGGCCATCTTGTAGTAGCGCTGGTCGTCCGCGAAATCGTGATGCCAGAAGCCGCCATTGTCGATGTAGCGCTGCAACTGTTCAGGATTGGCCTCGCCCTTGCCGATCGCGGCGCCGTCCTTGCCGCGCCAGCCGGCAAGCGGCCCGATGCCGGGCGTCCGCTCATGATTGACGATGTAGTCGGCATAGTCGCGATATTTGGCCGAGCCGTCCTCATCGACCAAACCGGGCAGGCCGAGCCGTGCGCCGAGCTCGATCAGCACCGACTGGAACGGCCGGACGTCGCGGTCCGGCTCGACGACGGGATGGCGGATGGCGTCGCCCGGTCCGTCGGCGTGGCTGATCGGCCGGTCGAGCAGGCTGATGCAGTCGTGGCGCTCGAGATAGGTTGTGTCCGGCAGCACCAGGTCGGCAAATGGCACGGTCTCGGAATAGTAGGCGTCGGAATAGATGATGAAGGGGATCTTGTAGTTGCCGGCGTCATCGCTGTCGGTCAGCATCGCGATGGTCTCGACGGTGTTCATCGAGGAATTCCACGCCATGTTCGACATGTACATCATCAGCGTGTCGATCCTGTAGGGATCGCCGGCCCAGGCATTGCGGATGACGGTGTGCATTAGCCCGTGTGCTGCCAGCGGCGCATCCCACGAATAGGCCTTGTCGATACGGGTTGGCGTGCCGGCCTCATCGACCAGCAGGTCTTCCGGCCCGCAGACGAAACCGAGCGGCATGCCGTCGAGCGGAGTCATCGGCTTGACGGTCTTGCCCGAAGGCTTCGGACCCGGCGGCGCCGATCTGGGGTAGGGCGGCTTGAAGCGGAAGCCGCCGGGGACATCCACCGTGCCGAGAAGCACCTGAAGCAGATGGATGGCGCGGCACGTATGAAAACCGTTCGAATGGGCGGAGATGCCGCGCATGGCGTGCATCGAAACAGGCCGGCCCTTGATCGTCTCATGCCGGCGCCCGGCCCAGTCGGTCCACGCCACCGGCAGTTCGATCGTCTGTTCGAAGGCGACATGGGCAAGTTCGGCTGCGATCCTGCGGATCGTATCGGCGGGGATACCGCAACGCTTGGCGACCGCATCGGGTGCATAGCTCCCGTCGAGGTAACGGTCGGCAATGAGCTGGAACACTGGCGTGCAACGGCGGCCATCGACGGTGAAACTACCGGTCAGCGCCGGCTTGGCGCTGGCATCGGTGGCGCTGACCGGCGTCTTCGCCACCCTGTCCCAGGTCAGCGGATTGCCATCGGCGTCTCGCACGAACAGCCCGTCATCGGCTGCACCCGCCTCCTGCACCACGAGCACATGAGCATTGGTATATCGGAGCAAATAATCGAGATCGACGCGCCCGGCCTTCAGCAGTTCATGGATGAGCGCGAACACGAACAGGCCGTCTGTGCCGGGGCGGATGCCGATCCAGTCATCGGCAATCGCATTGTAGCCGGTGCGGCACGGGTTGATCGACACCACCTTGGCGCCGCGCGCCTTGAGCTTGCCCAAGCCGATCTTGATCGGGTTGGAATCATGATCCTCGGCGACGCCGAACAGCATGAAATATCTGGTGTTGTCCCAGTCGGGCTCACCGAACTCCCAGAACGAACCGCCGATCGTATAGAGGCCCCCGGCCGCCATGTTCACCGAGCAGAAGCCGCCATGGGCGGCGAAATTTGGCGTACCGAACTGGCTCGCCCACCAGCCGGTCAAGGACTGCGACTGGTCGCGCCCGGTGAAGAAGGCGAGCTTTTTCGGGTCGGTCTGTCGGATGGCGGAGAGTCGTTCCGTCGCGATCGAAAACGCTTCCTCCCACTCGATCTCGCGGAACTCACCCGAGCCGCGCGGCCCGGTGCGTAGCAGCGGCTTCTTCAGCCTGGCCGGGCTGTAATGCTGCATGATTCCGGAACTGCCCTTGCCGCAGATCACGCCACGATTGACCGGATGGTCCTTGTTGCCGTTGATGTAGCGGACCTTGCCGTCCTTGATGTGCACATCGATGCCGCAGCGGCAGGCGCACATGTAGCAGGTCGTCTTGGCGATGCTGTCGGAAATACTTGGTGATGTGTCGACGCCGTCGCCCTCGTCGGGCGCGCGCGTGTCGGCAAGCGGGCGCTGCGATGGGGACGAATTCGCGCCGCGCGGCGGTCCTTGCATCATGATCCGGTGGTGCCCGCGCGGCCGGCGGACTTGGCTCGCGTCTTCGGCCCGGGGCCACGCATGTAATGCTCTTCCGGGTGATAGCGATCGCCGGCCAGCCGTCGCCGGATGCCCCGGGTCCAATGCGCAAACAAGGATCTGAACCGCCCGATCATTTAATTCTCTGCGATCCGCTGGCGAATTTTTTCTAACTTCACTCGAAAACGTAGAATAAAGCTATCGATCCGTCTAATCAGTTGTTCTTGTAAATTCAATCGAAATTGGTTCTTAATGCGCGCATGACCCTGGACCAGTTGCGCATTTTCGTCGCCGTCGCCGAGCGCGGCCACATGACCAAGGCGGCGGAGCTGCTGGGCATTTCCCAGTCGGCGGCGTCGGCGGCCATACGCGCGCTTGAGGAACAACACGGCGTCCACCTGTTCAACCGTGTCGGCCGCAACATCGAGCTTGCCCAGACCGGACACCGGTTCCTGCCAGAAGCCAAGGCTGTACTGGAACGAGCCGCCGCCGCGCGCAACGTGCTGGAACATGTTTCGCAGACGGTCACCGGCAGCCTCTCGATCGCCGCCAGCCAGACCATCGCCAGCTATTGGCTGCCGCGCCGGCTGGCTTCCTTCCACGAGGCCTATCCCGCCGTCAGGCTGAGCGTCACCATCGGCAATACCAGACAGGTCGAGGCGAATGTCCTCGACGGCGCCGCGGATCTCGGCCTGGTCGAGGGGCGCACGGAATCCGACATCCTGCGCCGCACCAAGGTCGATGTCGACAGGCTGATGCTGGTCGTCGCCAGCTCGCATCCGGAGATCGCCGAACTGTCGCCCGGTCGTCCTGACATCAGGGGGCTGCGCTGGATCATCCGCGAGGGTGGTTCAGGCACGCGCGAGGTGCTGGAGGATCAGGCGCGCCGCGAGGGGATTTCGCTCGCCGACCTGCAAATATTCCTGGTGCTGCCGAGCAACGAGGCGGTTCGCCAGGCGGTGGAGGCGGGCGCCGGCGCCACCATCATTTCGGAGCTTGTCGTCGCGCGCGCCGTCGCCGAGGGCAGTCTCAGAGCCGTGCCGCTCGAATTGCCGAAACGCGACTTCGCCATGATCACCCACCGCGATCGCCAGGCAAGCCTGGCGCAGATGGCGCTCAAGGCACATCTCGGCGCCGAAACCGTCGGAACAACCTGACGAACGGGGTCAGCCGAACTTCCGCTGGGCATCCAAGGCCAGGCCAAGCCCGACCGAGCCGAACATGTCGCCTTCGATGACGGAAGCCCGCGGCACCAGCGACAGGATTTCCCGTCTCGCCAGCGGGATCGCGGTCGATCCGCCGGTCAGGAACACCGCGGTGATGTCGGATGGCTTGACCTGGGCATCGCGGATGGTCTGCCCGACCGTCGCGGTGACCCGCTCAATGTCCCTGGCAATCGTGGCTTCCAGCCCGGCGCGCGTGATGTCGGCGGCGAACTCCACGCCCGGCAGCTTCACCGCGACCTCGGCGGATGGCCTGTCGGTCAGCTCTATCTTGGCCTTTTCGACCAGTGCCGCCAGCGCGTGTCCGTAGCGGTGCTCGACGATGTGGATAAAGCGGTCGACCAGGTCGGCGCGCTCGGCCTCATAGCGGATCTGGCGCAGATGCGTCATCGCCTTGGCGGTGTAGACCAGGTTGATGCGCTGCCAGGTCGCGAGATCGATGAAGTAGCTGGCCGGCAGATTGCGCTTGCCGTCCTTGGTCGGGGTCAGGTGGCCGAGCTGCGGCATCACATGGGCGATGCTCAGCAGCCGGTCGAAATCGGTGCCGCCGATATGGATGCCCCGGCTGGCCAGGATGTCGTCCTTGCGGTCAAGCGAGCGGGAGCGCTCGGGTGAGACGCGCACGATCGAGAAGTCAGACGTCCCGCCGCCCATGTCGATGATCAGCGCCAGTTCCTCGCGCGTCACCTTCTGCTCATAGTCGAGCGCCGCCGCGATCGGCTCGAACTGGAAAGCGATATGCTTGAAGCCCTGGGCGTGCGCTGCCTTTTCGAGTTCGCGCTGGGCATTCGCATCGGCTTCGGCATCGTCGTCGACGAACTGGACCGGGCGCCCGAGCACCACGGTCTCGACGGCATCGCCGGCGTCTTCCTCCAGCTTCTTCCTGAGATGGCCGAGGAACAGGCCGATGATCTCCATGAAACCGATCGAGCGCGCCTTGATGCGCGTCTTTTCGTGCGCGAGCGAACTGCCGAGCACGCTCTTCAGCGAGCGCATCAAGCGGCCTTCGACGCTGTCGGTATAGTTGGCGATGGCGTGGCGGCCAAAACAGGTGCGGTTGTCCTCGAAGTTGAAGAAGACGGCACTTGGCAGCGTGACCTGGCCATCTTCCAGCGCGACAAGGCGAGGCTGCCCGTTGCGGACCACGCCCACGGTGGAATTCGAAGTGCCGAAGTCGATACCGCCGAATGCTGGTCGCATCGCAACGTCCTGTCATTGTCCTTGGGGCAGCGGATCGGCGTCTTCGCATGCGCCGTTGTCCGGGGTGACCGAACCGTCCTGCCGAACTGAAATGTCGTGCGCGCTCGCCGCGCCGGGAGGCGGCGGTCTATCGCATGGCCCGGGAAAGGGAAACCCCTTTCGGCGGGGATCTAGTCTTTTCGGAAGACCAGCCTTCCGAGCCAGCCCGTTATCATGGCCAGCGAGATCGCGAAGACGCCATAGAGGAAGGAATAGTCGTGGGCGACGCGGAAGATCGATTGTTCGAAGCCGGATTTGCGGATTTCGAGCTGAGCCGAGCTTTCCTTGATGAACAGGCCGCTCTTGAACAGGAAGGCACGCGCCTTGTGGGTGCCGACCGGAACATTCGGCGCCAGCCTGACGGTGGCGCGAAACAGGTTCTGCGACAGGAATTGCACGCCGCCGACATTCTCGCTGTAGAGGCCGGTCGCCGATTTGCGGTCGCGCAGGGCCGCCGTGAATTCCTCGATGGTCGCCGGGCTGTCGCCGGCATCGGCGGGCTGCATGTAGAGGTTGGAGGCGCCGAGCGACAGCTGCTTGTAGCTGTTCGGTTCGGTAATGTCCTGCAGCGGCCGCGTCGTCGCCACCGAATAGGACATCGGCACGTTCTCGAAAGTCTCGGAGTCCAGATTGACCCAGACGCCGAGCACCCGGTCCTTGCGGCGCACCACCACCGGACGCGGCGGGCCTTCGAGCACGACGATGACATCGTAGCGGCCCTGGCGGGCAACGAGCGGGTCGGGGTTTTCCAGTGAACCGAAGATTGTGAGGTCGGCCCCGGAAAAGCCGGCGGTGATCGACACATTGTCGGTGGAGAGCCCGATCTGGATGCCTTCCGGTGGCAAAGGCGTCTGCGCCTTCGCCGGCACGGCGGCGGCAAGCAACGACAGGAGTATGGCGGTTGCGAACGCTTTCGGTGCCGGCATCAGTTGAGGTCCGCACCGGACAGCGAATAGAGATTGGGCGGGGTGACGAAGAGATCGATGGCAAGCCGGATCGCCACCGCCAGCACAAGCAGCGCCAGCAACGCCCTGAGCTGCTCGCCGCGCAGCCTCTGGCCGGCCTTGGCGCCATATTGCGCGCCGGCCACGCCGCCCGCCATCAACAGGAAAGCCAGCACGACATCGACCGTCTGGTTGGTGGTGGCGTGGACCAGCGTCGTGTAGGCGGAGGTGAAGATGATCTGGAATAGCGAGGTGCCGATGACGACGTTGGTCGGCACTTTCAGCAGATAGATCAGCGCCGGCACCATGATGAAGCCGCCGCCGACGCCCATGATCGACGACAGGAAGCCGATGCCGGCTCCCAGACCAAGCACCGGAATGACGCTGACGAACAGTTTCGAGGCCCTGAATCGCATCTTCAGCGGCAAGCGGTGGATCCAGTTGTGCTGGCCGGATTTCTTCAGCGCCGGTGCCGCGCCACTGCGCGTGGCGCGCAGCGCGTTGACACTTTCGACCAGCATCAGCCCGCCGACGGTGCCGAGCAGCACGACGTACAGCAGCGAGATGAACAGGTCGAGCTGGCCGAGCCTGCGCAGGAAGGCGAAGACGTAGATACCACCGGTTGAGCCGACGATGCCGCCGGCCAGCAACACGCCGCCGAGCTTGAAGTCGAGCGTCCCTCGCTTCATGTGCGAAAGCACGCCGGAGAAGGAGGAGGCGATGACCTGGTTGGCGCCGGTGGCGACCGCGATCGCCGGGGGTATGTTGTAGAAGATCAGCAGCGGCGTGATGAGGAAGCCGCCGCCGACGCCGAACATGCCCGACAGGAAACCCACTGCCGCACCCATGGCCAGCAGCACGAAGACGTTGACGGAAATTTCCGCGATCGGGAGATAGATGCCCACCCGTCTGTCTCGATCAGTTCTGCCTGCCGGCGAATGCAACCGTTGCGGGCATCTTGCTCCGACAAGCCAATTTGTTCTTGCGCCGGAGGTGCTACGAAGTCAAACCACGCCGCACCGCCGAAACAAAAAACATCTCAATCAGTTAACAGGCAAATGTGTGGCAAGGGCGTCGTGGAAGCGACGCATCCGCCGTTATTTGCGCGCCAGCAGGGCCTTGACCAGTTTTTCATCGATCGTGCCGGTCGCCGGCATCTTGTTGTCGGTCTGGAAAGCCATGATCGCGGTCTTCGTCTTCTGGCCCATCTTGCCGTCGGCGCCGCCGGCATCGTAGCCATTCTTGTTGAGAATGCGCTGGATGTTCTGGATGGCCTTCGTCATGTCGATGCTGGCGGTCGTCTGCGGCGTGTCGTTCTGCCAGGATTCGGGAATGTCCGCCGAATTGGACGCCGGATCCAGCGGCTTGGCCTTCCACAGTTCGGCCGCGGCGCGGGCGCGTTCGAGCTGCTCTGGCCGCAGCGCATTGGCGATCTCGTCGCGCTTGGCCGCCGCATCCTTGTCGCCTGTCTTGGCGACGAGAGCGAACCATTTGTAGGATTCCTCGAGGTTCTGCTTCATGCCGACCCCCTTGGCGGCGAGGATGCCGAGATTGAACTGGCTGTCCTTGACGCCAACGTCGGCGGCCGCCTGGAACCAGTGCGCGGCCGACTCATTGTCGGTCACCCCGTCCGCCGCCATGGCGAACAGCACGGCCAGATTGTGCATGGCGCTGGCGTTGCCCTGCTCGGCGGCGAGTTGGTACCAGGTCTTGGCTTTCTTGATGTCGCGGGCGACGCCGATGCCCTTTTCGTAGAAATTGCCGATGCGGTATTCGGCCGGCGCGAAGCCGAGTTCCGCCGCCTTCTCATACCACTTGGCGGCCGCCGCCATGTCTTCCTTGACGCCACGCGACTCGGCATAGCGCGAGCCGATCTCGAACAGCGCCTTGGCATCGCCATTGGCGGCTGCGTCACGCAAGGCGGCCGGGCCGGCGTTGGCGGGAATGTCGATCTTGGCCGCAGCCGCCGGGGAAGCGTCCGCCGGCGGGACCGCGCCTGTGGTGTCCGTGGCTGGCGCAGCCGCGATCGGCTGGGTGCCGGTGTCGGCATCGGTTGCTTCCGCGGCCGGGGCGATCGGCGCCGAAGCAGCCGAGGCTGTCGTGCCGGACGCCGCCGCGCCAGCATCGGCGGGCATAGCCGAAGCAACAGGCGCGGGAGCGGGCTCGGCTGTCGGTGCCGCATCCATCGACGGCTCGACGCCTGGTGGCGTTGCCATCGTGGCTTGCGTCGCCATGTCGTCCTTGGTTGCCGGTTCGGACGGCGCGGCCTGTCTGACGACACGGGCCGGCGCCGTTTCCTGTGCTGGGGGCTGCGCATCCGCCTTCGGCTGGCTTGCGGTGTCGAGTGAGGCGGTCTGCACCGGTTGGGAAGCCACGATCGGTGCGGCGTCGTTGCTCGCCACTTGCGCGGAATCGGCGAAGAAAGCCTTGCCCAGTTGCAAGCCGGCAAGTGCCAGCAAGATCGCGGTCGACCCCATCAGGATCGGCTTGCGCCGCGTCTTGAGCAGGTCCCCGATCCGCAGTGCCTTGACCGGTCCGGTCATCGTCGACTGACGTTTCAGGGCATCGGCCTCGGCGGCGGCGGCCTGCGCCGCGCGCCGCGCCGCGGCGATGAAGTCCGATTTGGCGGCATCGGTGTCGCTGGGCTTGGCCGGTTGGCCGCGCTCGTCACGCACGCGCTTCATGATGGCATTGAGGTCCGGTGCGCCAGAGCCGGGCTCCAGCGGCCGGTTGGCCATTTTCGGATCGAGTGGCTCGTCGAGGTCGACACTCGGGATCGGAGCGCTCGGCGCCGAGCCGGCCAGCGGCGGAATGTCCGCCTCTTTCTTGCCCCTGAATGCTCGGGCCAGCCCGCCGAACATCGATTTGCGGCGACCAGCCGGCTCGCCACTGTCAGCGATCGTGTCGGAACCAAGGGCTGCCATGGCCGCGGCAGCGGCGGCCTCGGCCGGCGTGCGCGTGCTCAGGTCGCTACGCGTACCCAAGTCGCCGCGCGTACCCAGGTCGCTACGCGTACCCAGGTCGCTGCCCGAACCCGGTTCGTTGCGCATGATGGCGGCGACGCGGTCATCGAGATCGGCCATGTCTCCGGTCAACGGCATTGGCTCGTCGATGTCCATCGACGGTGCGTTTACGGCGATCTTGGACTGCCGCGCGCGGCGCCTACCGGCCGCCTCGTCGGGTCGCGCGTCCAGGAGTTCGCTCACCGCCTCGACTGGCTCGCCGGGCTCCAGCGAGCCAAGCCGGTCGACAATCTTGAGCAGCGTGTCGTGGATGGCCTCGAACGTTCTCGAATTGCGCTCGTCCGAGCGCCGCGTCAGCGCTTCGAGCGTCTTCAGGTCCTGAGCAAGGCCGGAAACGGCCGTCGTGTTGGCGCTCGAACCGGCCAGCGATCGCACCGCGTTCTCAGCCGCTTCGCGCGCCGCGCCCAGGATGGAATCGCGGGTTCCGGCCAGCGACTTTTCGATTTCGTCGAGGCGCGGGCTGATGTCCTCGAATTCCGGCAGCGGCGTGCTGGGCTTGGAAAGATGGGCGGACAGGCCGGCGACCTGCGCCTCCAGGCTTCGGATCAGCGCTGGATCGATGCCGGCCACTTGCGCGGCGGAGGCGTCCAGCCGGCTTGAAATGTCTTCGAGCCGGCTTTCCAGGCCGCGGATCGCTGCTTCGCCGGCGGGATCGGGAACACGCGTTTCGATGCGCTGGGCCAGAGCGGTGAAGCGGGCGTCGATGGCGTCCATGATGCCGGCGCTGTCGACTTGCGGCATGCGCTCGTCCAGCCTGTCGGCAACTTCGTCCAGCCGGCGCTCGAGATCGCGGAACAGCATGTTGCCCTGTTCGATGGCGTCACCCTGGCGGCGTTCCATCATGCCGGACAGCACGTCGAAGCGCTGCTCCAGCCCATGGAAGATATAGTCGGCGTCCGGCATGGCAGGCGCCTGGTCGATCTTGTCGGCGATGAGTGCGATCTGCTTGGCCAGGCGCTCCATCGCCTGCTCGGGCAGATTGGCGCGACCAGCGAGCTCGTCGACCCGGCTCGACAGCGTGTTCAGGCGGTCCATGACCGCGTTGCCGGGGCGATCCTGCGCCACTTCCTCGATCTGTACGGCAAGCGAGTCGATCCGCTTCTCGATGCGCTCGAAAGCCTCATGGTCGAATGAATTGGCTTGCGCCGCGACGGTCGATGCGACGATGGCGCGGGAAATCTCGTCCAGCCGCTCATCGATCATGCCAAGCGTGTCGCTGCCGCGATTGTCCTGCTGGCTGGCGAAGTGGTCGACGGCGCCGGCAAGCGTGCGTACCTTGTCCTCGAGCGAGCGCAGCGACAGCGATTCCGGCAGATTGTTGACGGCGTTACTGATCTGCTCCAGCCGGTCGGTCAGCATCGACAGGCCGGGGCCGTCCGAGCGTTTGCGCTGGTCGGCATCGACGCGATCCTCGAAGGCCGTCCAGCGGCGGTCGAAATCATCCCAGCGGCGATCGACCTTCTGCACACTCTCCTCGCGCGCCAGCGTGTCGAGCGCCGCCTTGACCTGCTCGAGTTCGAGCCGCAGCATGTTGACGCTTCTGTCGTCGCTCTTCTCGGCCAGCGTCTGGATGGCGCCGGAAAGCCTCTCGAACTCAAGGCCGAGTTCGGCGCTGCCCTTGGCCAGGACACCCGACGGGCCGCCTGGCGTCGCGTTCGACTGGAAGGCCCGCTCTATGTCCTTGCGCAGCGCTTCGAATTCACGCTGCAGCCCGGCGGTCATCTGGTGGCGCAGTTCCTCGCGCATGCCGCGCAATTCGCTGGCGATCTTGCCGACCATGGCAACGCCGTCCTCCTGTCCGCGCACGCGATCGATGTCGCGCGCGATGGCCTGGTAATTCTGCTCGAAAGCGGCGGCGGGCTGCATCGGGCTCTGCGGGCGCGGCGCCTGCTGCGGGTCCTCGTACCAGCGCTGCTGGCCGGCGGGCCGGGTGGCGGGATAGCGGGCGTCGGCGCCATACTGGCGCGGATCGGGACGACCCATCGGGTCCTCGCGGGTTCGCTCCAGTCGCTGTTCCAGCGTCTCCAGCGAGCGGTTCAACTGCTCGAGCGTGGTCTGCGGCCTGCGCTGCCTGCCGGCGTTGAGTGTATCGAGATAGGACCGCTTGCTGTTCATCTGTGCGTCCGTCTTTCAGAATGGCTGGCTTGGTGGCCAACTCCCCAAGTCCCTGCCGGAACGAGGCGACCGGGCGGCTTTGCCGCGGTGGAAGACAAGCTTCCCGGGTTCTCACCCGCGCTCCGAAAAACCGTGAAAAATTCGATACAGGATAAACACGGGTAGCCGACGCGCCCACATTTCGCCCAACGTGGTAAACAACGCGTTAACCAAGCTTAAGAAGTTGCAAGGATGTTGGCTGCCGGCCTGACGGTGCGGCATAAAGCTCCGCCCGCAGAACGCCCTTGCGTCATGAGGCGGCTATCGGTATAGAATTGACGTAAACGTAAAAGGCGCATTAAGCGTGCTGTTTGCGATTTGTTTGTTGAAACCACGACCGGAAGCACGCCCCCGCTTCCAGTCAGGCGACGCACGGTCCAGGGCCGCGACGCCACCAGACGGGGAAAGCCAGTGACCATGAAGCTTATCTCGGCCGGCGAGACCGCGGCCAATACCAATAATGTATCTGTCGAAGCCGGTGAGGACCTCGTCCGCATCGGCGAGATGGCCAAGAAATATGGCGTGACGCTGCGCACGCTGCGTTTCTACGAAGACAAGGGCCTGCTCAACCCGCAGCGTGACGGTTCGACCCGTCTTTACACGCGTCGCGACAAGGCTCGGCTGAAGCTGATCCTGCTTGGCCGCAAGGTCGGGTTCTCGCTGCGCGACGTCAAGCAGATGATGGACCTTTACGATCCGACCGGTTCCAACACCAAGCAACTGCGGCTTGCGCTGGACAAGTCGGAAAAGCAGCTTGCCCGCCTGCAGAAGCAGCGGGCGCTGATCGACGACGCCATCAACGAGCTGAGCGGCTCGATGTCGGCGGTACGCCAGATGCTGGCCGAGCGTTCGGTGCCACAGGCGAGCGCGGCAAGCTAAGCCATTTGCTGAGTCCGACGCTGTCGGACTCCTGACCATCAAAGCCGCGTGGCTCCGCCGCGCGGCTTTTCGTCGTCTGCGCCCGCCCTTCGAGTTGTTCCGCGCTGGCTTGCGCGATGCTGCGCCGCTAGGCTCCCTACGCTCAGGGGGCGGGAAATCTTGTCGCATCGAAAAAATTGACGTTTACGCAAACGTCAATTTTTGCTATCCCGGCCCCAACAAAGGTCCGCATGCCGCCCTGGCTTGATTTCGGGGCTTTCGGATCAGGTTTGCAGGGTGGAGAAAAAGCATGCCGACATACAGGGCTCCGATCCAGGATACGCTGTTCGTGCTCAACGAGGTATTGGGCTATCAGCGCTATTCGAACCTTCCCGGATTTTCCGACGCCACGCCCGATGTACTGGAGGCGATCCTTGCCGAAGGCGCCAAGCTCGCCGAAAACGTCATGCATCCCCTCAACCGTGTCGGCGACATGGAAGGCTGCGTCCGTCACGACGATGGTTCGGTGACGACGCCGAAAGGCTTCAAGGAGGCCTTCGACCAGTATCGCGAAGGTGGCTGGATGGGGCTGGCGGCGCCTGTCGAGTTCGGTGGCCAGGGCCTGCCCTATGCCGTGCATACGGCGGTTGCCGAATACATGGTCTCGGCCAACATGTCGCTGATGATGTATCCGGGCCTGACTCAGGGCGCGATCGCGGCGATCATCACCCACGGCACCGACGAGCAGAAGGCCAAATGGTTGCCGAGGATGGTCGAGGGTGCCTGGACCGGCACCATGAACCTGACCGAGCCGCATTGCGGCACCGATCTCGGCCTGCTGCGCACCAAGGCGGTGCCGAACGGCGACGGCACCTACAAGATTTCAGGCCAGAAGATCTTCATCTCGGCCGGCGAGCACGACATGTCCGACAACATCGTCCATCTGGTGCTGGCCCGCATCGAGGGCGCGCCGGAAGGCGTCAAGGGCATTTCGCTGTTCATCGTGCCGAAGCTCAAGCTCGACGCATCGGGCAATCCGGGCAAGAGGAACACCGTCTCTTGCGGCTCGATCGAGGAGAAGATGGGCATCCACGGCAATTCGACCTGCGTCATGAACTATGACGAGGCCGAAGGTACGCTGCTCGGCGAGGCCAATGGTGGCCTCAAGGCGATGTTCACGATGATGAACGAGGCGCGGCTCGGTGTCGGCCTGCAGGGGCTGTCGCTGTCGGAGGTCGCCTACCAGAATGCTGTCGCCTACGCCAAGGACCGTTTGCAGGGTCGATCGCTGTCGGGGGCCAAGGCGCCGGACAAGAAGGCCGACCCGATTATCGTCCACCCCGATATCCGCCGCAGCCTGATGACCATGAAGGCCTTCAACGAGGCCGGCCGCGCGCTGGCGCTGTGGACCGCGATCAAGTCCGACATCGCCCATCGCTCCGGCGACGACAAGGACCGCCAGGCCGCCGACGACTACACCGGCCTGATGACGCCGGTGGTCAAGGGCGTGCTCACCGACAAGGGTTTCGACCACGCCGTGATGGCGCAGCAGGTGTTCGGCGGTCACGGTTACATCGAAGAGCATGGCATGAGCCAGTTCGTGCGCGATGCCCGCATCGCCATGATCTATGAAGGCGCCAATGGCATCCAGGCGCTCGACCTTGTAGGCCGCAAGCTCGGTTTGAATGGCGGTCGCGCCGTGCAGGCCTTCTTCAAGGAGGTCGGTGAGTTCTGCGAGGAAAACCGCTCTGACGAGAAGATGGCGTCCTTCACCAAGGCACTCAAGAAGGGCCTCAACGACCTGCAGGCGGCGACCATGTGGCTGGTGCAGAACGGCATGGCCAAGCCCGACAATGCAGGCGCCGCCTCGACCGACTACATGCATCTCTTCGGCCTTGTCGCGCTGGGTTACATGTGGGCGCAGATGGCCAAGGCGGCGCTTGGCAGGAGGGTCGCCAACGGTTCCCAGGCCTTCTACGACAACAAGGTCGTGACGGCCCGCTTCTTCATGGAGCGGATCATGCCGGAGACCTCGGCGCACCTCGCCCGCATTTCGAGCGGCGCCGATACGTTGATGGCTCTGCCGGCGGAAGCGTTCTAAGCTCGACCGCCGGCGCCGCCGGCCCTGTCAGTCGATACGCGGAGGAAATCGTGGCGACAAATCCCGCCGAAGTGCTCTCGTTGCCGAAGCCCGCCTGGGCAGCGGATGAAGTCGGTATGCTCTACGACATGGCGCACCGCTTCATGTCGGAAGAGATCGCGCCGCGTTACGACGAATTCGAGAAGAACGAGATGGTCGACCGCGAGAGCTGGTTGAAGGCCGGAGCGGCCGGTCTGCTCTGCGCTTCGATGCCGGAGGAATATGGCGGCTCGGGCGGCACCTTCGCCCATGAGAGCGCCATCATCGAGGCCATCGGCCATGTCGGTGTCGATGGTTTCGGTATCGGCCTGCACAACTCGATCGTTGCGCCCTACGTTCTTCATTATGGTTCGGAAGAGCAGAAGAAGAAGTGGTTGCCGAAGCTGGCCACCGGCGAACTGATCGGCGCCATCGCCATGACCGAGCCCGGCGCCGGTTCCGACCTGCAGGGCGTCAAGACGCGGGCGCAGAAGGATGGCAACCAGTACAAGATCAATGGCTCCAAGACCTTCATCACCAACGGCCAGTTGGCCAACTTCATCATCGTCGTCACCAAGACCGATCCGGAGAAGGGCGCCAAGGGCACCTCGCTGATCGTCGTCGAGACCGATGAGGTGGAGGGCTTCGAGCGCGGCCGCAACCTCGACAAGATCGGGCTGAAGGCCAACGACACATCGGAGCTGTTCTTCAATGATGTGCGTGTGCCAACCTCCAACCTGCTCGGCCACGATGAGGGGCAAGGCTTCGTCCAACTGATGCAGCAATTGCCGCAGGAGCGGCTGCAGATCGGCACCGGTGCGATCGCCATGATCGAGCGGGCGCTGGCGCTGACCATCGACTACGTCAAGGACCGCAAGGCGTTCGGCAAGGCGATCATCGATTTCCAGAACACCCAGTTCAAGCTGGCCGAGTTGAAGACCGAGGCGACCATCGGCCGTGTCTTCTACAATGACTGCGTCACCCGCCACATTGCCGGCGGCCTCGATCCGGTGACGGCCTCGATGGCCAAGTACTGGCTCAGCGACCTGCAGGGAAAGGTCGTCGACGAATGCCTTCAATTGCATGGCGGCTATGGCTACATGAATGAATATCCGATCGCCCGCATGTTCCGCGACGCTCGCGTCCAGCGCATCTACGGCGGCACCAACGAGATCATGAAATTGCTGATCGGACGCTCGCTCTGAGCTGCGTCCGATAAACCCAAGGAGCAAGAAAATGACTGACGCTTTTGTCTATGATGCCGTGCGCACGCCGCGCGGCAAGGGCAGGAAGGACGGATCGCTGCACGAGGTGCCGGCGGTGCGGCTTGCCGCCAAGACGCTCGAGGCTTTGCGCGATCGCAATGGACTCGACACCGGCAATGTCGACGACATCATCTTCGGCTGCGTCGATCCGGTCGGCGAGGCGGGCTCGGTCATACCACGCGCCGCCGCTTTCGAGGCCGGCTACGACACCAAGGCGCCCGGCATGCAGATCTCGCGCTTCTGCGCTTCCGGTCTCGACGCCATCAATTTCGGCGCCGCCAAGATCGCCCAGGGCGCTGACGAGATCGTCATTGCCGGCGGCGTCGAATCGATGTCGCGCGTCGGCATGGGCGCCTCCGGCGGTGCCTGGTTCATGGATCCCTCGGTCGGCCTGCCCGGCTGGTTCGTGCCGCAAGGCATCTCGGCCGACCTGATCGCCACCAAATACGGCTTCTCCCGCGACGACGTCGACGCCTATGCGGTCGAGAGCCAGAAGCGCGCCGCCAAATCCTGGGCCGATGGTCGTTTCAAGAAGTCGGTCATCCCGATCAAGGACCAGAACGGCCTGACCATCCTCGACCATGACGAGCATATGCGGCCCTCGACCGATATGCAGTCGCTGGCCGCGCTCAACCCGTCCTTCGTCATGCCTGGCGAGATGGGCGGCTTCGATGCCGTTGCGGTGCAGAAGCACCCCGAGGTTGAAGAGGTCAACCACGTCCACCACGCCGGCAACTCGTCCGGCATCGTCGATGGCGCCGCCGCCGTGCTGCTCGGCTCGAAGAGGGCCGGCAAGACCATGGGCCTGAAGCCGCGCGCCCGCATCCGCACCTTCGCCAACATCGGCTCCGAACCGGTGCTGATGCTGACCGGTCCGGTCGACGTCACCGAGAAACTGTTGAAGCGCGCCAAGATGAAGCTGTCCGACATCGATCTGTTCGAGCTCAACGAGGCCTTCGCCTCGGTGGTGCTGCGCTACATGCAGGCGTTCGACATTCCGCACGACAAGATCAACGTCAACGGCGGCGCCATCGCCATGGGCCATCCGCTCGGCGCCACTGGTGCGATGATCCTGGGCACGGTGCTGGACGAGCTCGAACGCCGGGACCTGAACACCGCGCTGGTGACGCTGTGCATCGGCGCCGGCATGGGCACCGCAACGATCATCGAACGGGTCTAGAGACGTGCTCGCGAAACCCGCCCTGATCCTGATCGACGCGCAGATGGCGTTCGTCGAATGGGAGCGTGCCGGTCAGCGTCGAAACAATTCCGACGCGGTCGACAACATGGCTCGTCTGTTGGATGCGTTTCGGCGTGGAGGCCTTGCGATTTTCCATATCCGCCACGCCTCGACCGAGAAGGACTCCGCGCTTCGACCGGAGCGCAGCGGATATCAACCGATACTGCAGACAAGGGAACGTGCTGGCGAACCGGTGCTGGTCAAACATGTGAACTCCGCGTTCATCGGCACTGATTTGGAAATGCGGCTGCGTGAGGCTGGCCATCAGGCACTGGTGATTGCCGGCATCACCACCAATCACTGCGTCGAGACGACGACACGCATGGCCGGAAATCTGGGCTTCGAAGCGCAACTGGTTCGTGACGCCTGCTACACCTTCGATCGTGTGGGTTTCGACGGCCGCTCGGAAAGCGCCGAGGCGATTCACAACATGACCTTATCCAATCTCAACGGTGAATTCGCTGCCATCGTAACAACCGATACCGTGATCGCGGCCGTCGCTGACAATATTGCCGCCTAAGGAGGTTTACATGACCTACACCAATTTCACCCTCGAGACCGATGCCGACGGCATTGCGCTGGTCACCTGGGACATGCCGGGCCGCTCGATGAATGTCTTCACCGAAGAGGCGATGCGGGAACTGAACGCCATCGTCGACAAGGTGGCTGGCGATGCGGCCATCAAGGGCGCGGTGATCACCTCCGGCAAGGATACGTTCTCCGGCGGTGCCGACATCACCCTGCTGCAGAAGATGCTGACGACCTTCGCCGCGGAAAAGGCCAAGGACGTCGAAAAGGCGACCAAGGCACTGTTCGACAATGCCGGCACCATGACCGGCCTGTTCCGCAAGCTGGAGACTTGCGGAAAGCCATGGGTTTCGGCGATCAACGGCACCTGCATGGGCGGCGCCTTCGAATTGTCGCTTGCATGCCACGGCCGTGTCGCAGCCGACTCGGACAAGGTCAGGATGGCGCTTCCCGAAGTGAAGATCGGCATCTTCCCGGGCGCCGGCGGCACCCAGCGCGTGCCGCGGCTGACCGATCAGCAGCAGGCGCTGCAGATGCTTACCTCCGGCCAGGCGCTGTCGCCGCAGAAGGCCAAGTCGATGGGTCTGATCCATGAGATCGCCGAGCCGGCCAAGCTGGTCGAAGCCGCCAAGGCGATGATCAAGAACGGCTTGAAGCCGGTGGCGCCGTGGGACGAGAAGGGCTTCAAGCTGCCCGGCGGCCCGATCTATTCGGCGGCGGGCGCCAATCTGTGGCCACCAGCCATCGCCATCCTGCGTCGCGAGACCTATGGCAATTATCCGGCCGCCGCCGCGATCCTCAAATGCGTCTATGAAGGCCTGTTGGTGCCGTTCGACACCGGCCTGCGCATCGAGCAGCGCTATTTCACCGAGATCATGCAGACCAGGGAAGCGGCGGCGATGATCCGCTCGCTGTTCGTCTCGCTGCAGGAGTTGAACAAGGGCGCCCGCCGTCCGGCCGGCGTGCCGGAAACCAGGTTCAAGAAGATCGGCGTGCTTGGCGCCGGCTTCATGGGCGCCGGCATCGCCTATGTCACGGCCAAGGCCGGCATTCCGGTGGTGCTGCTTGACCGCGACATGGAATCCGCCGCCAAGGGCAAGGCACATTCCGATAGCCTGGTCTCGGATCAGGTGAAGAAGGGCCGCGCCAAGCCAGAGGAGAAGGACAAGCTTCTGTCGCTGATCACGCCGACGGCCGACTATGCCGACCTCGCCGGGTGCGATCTTGTTGTCGAGGCGGTGTTTGAGGATTCGGCCGTCAAGAAAAGCGCCACCGAACAGGCGGAAGCCGTGCTGAAATCGTCGGCGGTCTTCGCCTCCAACACCTCGACCATTCCGATCACCGGTCTGGCGAAGAATTCGGCGCGGCCGAAGAACTTCATCGGCATCCACTTCTTCTCGCCGGTCGACAAGATGATGCTGGTCGAGATCATTCTGGGCAAGAAGACCGGCGACAAGGCACTGGCCACGGCAATCGACTTCGTGCGCGCCATCAAGAAGACGCCGATCGTCGTCAACGACACGCGCGGCTTCTACGTCAACCGCTGCGTGCTGCGCTATATGTCGGAAGCCTACAAGATGCTGATCGAAGGTGTGCCTGCCCCGATGATCGAAAATGCCGCCAAGGCTGCCGGCATGCCGGTCGGCCCGCTGGCGCTGACCGACGAGACGGCCGTCGACCTTGCCCAGAAGATCATGAAGCAGACCATCAGGGATCTCGGCGACAAGGCCGTGGACCCCAAGCAGATGGCGCTGATCAACACCATGGTCGACATGCATGGCCGCTTCGGCCGCAAGAACGGCAAGGGTTTCTACGACTATCCCGCCAAGCCGGCCAAGAAGAAGCTGTGGCCGGGCCTGAAAGATCTCTATCCGCAGCTGAAGCCCGAGAAGGTCGACTACGAGGAACTGCAGCAGCGGCTGTTGGTCACCATCGCGCTGGAAGCAGCGCGGGTGATGGAAGAGGGCATCGTCACCGATCCACGCGAGGCCGATGTCGGCTCGATCCTGGCTTTTGGCTTCGCCCCCTACACCGGCGGCGCGCTGTCCTATATCGACGGCATCGGCGCCAAGGCGTTCGTCAAGATCGCCAAGGGCCTGCAGAAGAAATACGGCGCCGAGTTTAAGGCGCCCAAGCTGCTGCTCGACCTGGCCGAAAAGGGTGAGACCTTCTACCAGCGCTTCGATCCCTACGCCAAGGGCGACGTGAAGCAGGCAGCCTGACGCATGGATAACATCGAGAGTCTTACAGCGTCCTTTGCGTGGCCAAGAGGACGCGCGGCGCTGTAATGTATGTCTGGGTGCGCATGGCGCGCATGATGGCCACGGCACGAAGCCGTGGCCCTTATGTGATGGGCGGCGAGAGCCGGCTGGCCTTTCGTTGCCTGCCGACCGACATCGATTTCAACATCCATCTCAACAACGCGCGCTACATGATGCTGGCCGACCTCGGCCGTATCGACCTGTTTATGCGCGCCGGCCTCATCAGGCTGACGAGGAAGAATGGCTGGGCGCCGATGATGGGCGGGCTGCAGTCGGTCTACGTACGCGAGATCAAACTGTGGCGTCGGTTCGAACTGGTGTCTTCGATCGAGACCTGGGAAGGCACCCAGGTTATCGGCATGCACCGCTTCGTCCTCGACAATGGCGAAACGGCTGCATTGATCATGACGACGGCCGGCGTCTACGACCGCGCGGCTCGCCGCTTTCTCGACATTGACGAGGTCGTCGCAGCGCTTGGCCGCGCCGTTCAGCCCCGCCCGCTTACAGAAACCGAGCGGGCGTTCATGATCTCCCACCAGGGGCTGCGCGGCCTGGCCAAGTCATCCGGCTGATCAAGCTTTCGGGAGCAGGCCTCCACCGGCGCGCGCTGTCAGGACTGAAGACGGAGGCGGCCTATTCACCCCCGAGAAGGGCCAGCGAACGGCCTACTGTTCGTGGAATATGAACGAAAATTCCGACATGCCTTAGCTCGGCGGGCGGTTCTTCTTCGCCTTCAACGCCTCTATCGACTTCGTCCCGGTGATGAATGCCGAAGAGCTCCAGAAGGGGCCGCCCAAGGCGATGGCAGGAATGGCCGCACAGGCTCGCGCCCGGCCCGGGAGGGCCACAGCTTTGTTCGCGATCCGCCGGCCGTCCCGGTGGACATCGAGATGTCTGCGCGGTAGAAAGGAAAGGTATTTTTTCCTGTCCTGAAGGAGAGCGAGATTGCTCTCGCATGATCGCGTCTGGGCTGCCATCGATGCTCTTGCCGAGCGCTACTCGCTTTCGGCCTCGGGTCTGGCAAGGCGCGCGGGCCTCGATTCGACTGCCTTCAACAAGTCGAAACGCCTGTCGTCGGATGGCCGGCCGCGCTGGCCCTCGACCGAATCGCTGGCCAAGATCATCGAGGCGACCGGCGCTTCGCTCGACGAATTCACCGGGCTGATCGAAGGCCGGGCCGGATCCTCCCATGGCGCATCGGTCGCGCACAGGCGCTCCGTGCCATTGCTCGGCTTTGCCCAGGCCGGTGCCGGTGGCTTCTTCGACGATGCCGGCTTTCCGGTCGGGCAGGGCTGGGATCTGGTCGAGTTGCCGGCGCAATCGACCGAAAGTTCCTACGCCTTGCAGGTGCAGGGCGATTCCATGCTGCCGCTCTACCGCAACGGCGATGTCCTCATCGTCGAGCCCGGCGCCGTCACCCGCAAGGGCGATCGCGTCGTCGTCAAGACAACCGCCGGCGAGGTGATGGCCAAGGTGCTGGACCGCCAGACTGTCAAGTCGATTGCGCTGGTCTCGCTCAATCCCGATCATCCCGACCGCGACATTCCCATGCGCGATGTCGAATGGGTGGCGCGGATTGTCTGGGCAAGCCAGTAGGCCCGGCTGGTGCGGCTTCCCCATCTTGCCCTTGCGGTTCTGATGATCCCGGTGATGGCGGCCCTGGTCGCCGCTGGCGGTCGCACGCTGAAAGGGAGTGACAGCGTCGTCGCGGTGGATCAGGTCGATCCGGGCACCGATGCCATCGCGCAGCAAGGCGAGCACACAGTCCCCGAAGAACCGGCCACCTCTGCCATATCAGCTCCACAGCCGCCCAAACCGACGTCGCATTCGAGAGCGATCGATCCCGAGATCGTCGCGCCGCCTCAGCTTCCCACCGAGGGGCTCGAGCGAGTCGAGCCGCGCGCGCCGCTGAGCAAGCTGGCGCTGGCCGTGCCGCCCAAGCCGAAAATGCCCGACGACTGGAACGGGACGAAACTGTTCCAGCCGGTCGCGCCGGCCGCCGGGCTGATCGAAGCGAAGGGTTATTCGGTCGCGGTTTCCGGCATCGACGTCGTCGGGCAGGATGAGACCTGTAGCGATGACGGCAAATCCTGGCCGTGCGGCGTCCGGGCGCGAACGGCGTTCCGCGCGTTTCTGCGCGGTCGCGCGGTGGCCTGCACCGTGCCGCCCGAGGGTGGCCGCGACCTGATCGCCGCCGAATGCCGGATCGGCAAGCAGGATGTCGGTCGATGGTTGGTCGAAAACGGCTGGGCGCGCGCCGCCAAGGGCGGGCCCTATGTCGAAGCCGGCGAAAAGGCACGCACCGAAAAGAAAGGCATTTTCGGATCGGCGCCGGACCTTTCCGGTATGCCGTCGATGCCGGCGGCACCGAGCCCGGCACCTCAGGCGCCGAGCTCGATCCTGGAAGAGGTCGACGGCGTTCTCAAGCCAGCTGACCAGCCAGTGCCCGCTCAATGAGCGCCCGCGTCTCGGCAATGCCGTAGAGCGCGGCGAACGAGCCGAAGCGCGGGCCGCGCTCCTGGCCGATCAGCACCTGATAGATCATCTGGAAGAAAGCACCCGAAACGCCAGGGCCGCCCTCGGGGCTTTGCTTGGAATGGTCCTGATAGCGCTCAATCTTGCGTGCGACGTTCAGCGAAGCGTTCTGGATCGCTTCGCCGTTGGCGCCTGCCGGCAGGGCGCCAAGCGCCCTGTCGAGGTCTTCCAGCGCCGCGCGCTCGACGTCGTCGGCTGGGCGGAAGGTCTTCGTCGGCTTCACGAAGTCGTCGAAATAGCGGATCGCATGGCCGACCAGCTGATCGAGTTCGGGATGCGTCTGCGGCGTCACGCCCTGCGTATGGCGCGAAATGAAGCCCCACAGCACATCCTTGTTTTGCGCGTTGGAGGCGCTGACCAGGTTAAGCAGCAGCGAGAACGGCACCGGCATGTCGATGACCGGCGGATTGCCATCATGCATATGCCAGACCGGGTTGCCCAGCCGCTCCTTCCAATCCTGCCGGGGATAGGCGGCGAGGAATGCGTAGTATTCGTCCACCGCTCTCGGGATGACGTCGAAATACAGCTTCTTGGCCTGCCGCGGCCGCTGATACATGTAGAGCCCGAGGCTCTCGGTCGGCGCATAGGTCAGCCACTCGTCGATGGTCAGGCCGTTGCCCTTGGATTTCGAGATTTTCTGGCCGTTCTCGTCGAGGAACAGTTCATAGACGAAATGCTCCGGCGCCCGCCCGCCCAGAATGTTGCAGATGCGGTCATAGACCACCGCATTGGTCTGGTGGTCCTTGCCGAACATTTCGAAATCGACGCCAAGTGCCGCCCAGCGCATGCCGAAATCCGGCTTCCACTGCAGCTTCACCTTGCCGCCGGTGATCAAAAGCGTCGTCTCGGTCCCCTCGTCGTCGAAGGTGATGGTACCGGCCTTGGCGTCGACATGCTTCATGGGAACGTAAAGCACGCGGCCGCTCTTCGGTGAAATCGGCAGGAACGGGCTGTAGGTCGCCTGCCGCTCGGAGCCGAGCGTCGGCAGCATCACCGCCATGATCTGGTCATAGCGTTCGGCGGCACGCAACAGCATCGCGTCGAAACGGCCCGACTTGTAATACTGCGTCGCGCTGGCGAACTCGTAGTCGAAGCCAAACGTGTCCAGGAAGCGGCAAAGCATCGCGTTGTTGTGATCGGCAAAGCTCGCATAGTCGCCGCCGAAGGGATTGGGAACCGACGACAGCGGCTTGTGCAGGTGCGGCTCCAGTGCCGAGCGATCCGGCACGCTGTCGGGTATCTTGCGCATACCGTCCATGTCGTCGGAAAAGCAGAGCAGCTTGGTCCCGACCTTGTCCTGCGTCAGGACGCGAAAGGCATGGCGCACCATCGACGTGCGCGCCACTTCGCCGAACGTACCGATATGCGGCAGGCCGGACGGTCCGTAGCCGGTCTCGAACAGGATCGTGTCGGGAAAGTCGGCGCTTTTGTAGCGCTCGACGATCTTTTTGGCTTCCTCGAACGGCCATGCCTTGCTCTCGGCCGCGGCCGCCAGCAGCTCGGGATTGAGATCGACGATGTTTGATCCCGCCATGGTACTGTTTTCCAAATCATTCGCCGGCATCGCCGGGGCTGGTTTTTTCAACCGGTCTCTAGGCGCGCGTGGCCGGAGCGTCAACGAGTGCGGCGCTTTTTCCTTGCGGCACGGGAACCGCGCTCCTACCTTCGGGGCCTGTTCAAGGAGTAAGAAATGCCTCTGCCGACGCCGCACGAAGCCCTGATCTACCTGATGGTCATCACCTCGGCGTCCGATCGCGACATGACCGACGTCGAACTGGCGCGGATCGGCGACGTCGTCCGCTCCTGGCCGGTGTTCGAGGATTTCAATCACAGCCGGCTGGTTTCGGTCGCCCAGTCCTGCCAGAAGATGCTGCACGAAAAGGACGGGTTGGAGGGCGTACTGGCGCGCGTCGCCGAGGCCCTGCCGGAGCGCTTGCGCGACACTGCCTACGCCGCCGCCTTCGAAGTGGCCGCCGTCGATCTCGAAATGCGGCTGGAAGAGGTGCGGGTGCTGCAGTTGATCCGCCGCCAGCTCGATCTCGACACGCTGACCGTCGCGGCAATCGCGCGCGCGGCCAAGGCGAGGCTGCGAACCTTGACCTGATCGCCTCCGAGTTCCGGTTGGCCATGTCTTTCCGAAAACCGGTTCACCCTTTTCGGAATCGTGGCCTAGAAAAAGCTGACCGGGCCGGATCAGTAAAAACTGACCGGGAAATAGCGCAGGTAGAATTCCGCAAACGTCCCTTTCATCGAAATTTCCTGCAGCGCGTAGTCGAGCGCGGCGGCCAGCGCCGGATTGTCCGCCTTGGTGGCGATGGCCATGCCCGAGCCCAGATATTCGGGCGCCAGGTAGGGACCGCCGGCAAAGCGGCAGCATCCCGCTGCATCCGAGCCGCCCAGCCAGAAGGCCAGGCGCATGCCGTCGCCGAAGGCGGCGTCGATCTTGCCAGTCTTGAGATCGTTGTAGAGGTCTTCCTGCCTGTCGAAGGGGACGACCTGAACGGTGTTGAAATAGTCGCGCAGCATGCGCTCATGCGCCGAGCCGGCGATCACGCCGACACGCTTGCCGCGCAATTTGTCGAAGACCGGATCGGTCAGCGCCGTACCCTTCGCCATGACGAAGCGCGCCGGAAACTGCAGGTAAGAGCGCGAGAAGGCGTATGTCGAGCGCGATTGCGGCGTTGCGGCGATGCCGGCGATGATTGCCTCGCCTTCGCCTTTCTGCAGCGCGCCTTCCAACTCGACCCAGGGCAATGCCTGGATCTGGCATTTTTCGACGATGCTGAGCTCGGCGCATATGGCGCGCGCCAGATCAATGTGGAACCCGGACAGTTTTCCCGCGCCGTCGAGGAAATTGAAGGGCGGGAAGTCCGTGGTCGTCAGGAATCTCAGTCGCGGCAACGCCGAAAGGTCGGGCTTCGGCAATCGTTCCTTGGTATCCCACAGCACCGGAACCTGCGGCTCCGCGGCGCGCGCGCCATTGGCGACCAACAGCGCCGCGACCAGCATCGACGCAACAACGAAGGACCTCCACTGGAACGCCACGATAAAACTCCGCCGCAGTCGTATACGCAGGGTTTTGGTACGAAAATAGTACAGGTACAATGGTTTTTGATTTCAACCCGTCGATTTCAGGATATGATTCAGCGAGTTTGCAAACAGCGGTGATTGCCTTGGTGGAGGATCAGGGTCGAGAACCACAACCGGGAGCGAGTGCTTTGCAATCAATGGTCAGTGGCGAAGTGCAAATCAGGCACGGACCATTGGTCGAAATGCATGAGGCAACATGGGATTGATGTTGCGATGAGTCAGTTCGATCGCACGCTGGAATTCATAGATCAACTGCAGCACGCCGGAACGGCGGCCGCGGTCTGCGAAAAGCTTCTGGGCATAACGTCGGATTTCGGTCTCACCGCGCTGATGGCCGGAACCGTGCCGCAGCCAGGCACGCCGGCCGGCCTGCAAAAACAGCACGTGCTTCTCTGCGACTGGCCCGTTGAATGGCTGGAGCGCTATGTCGCGCGCAACTATGTCGATCACGACCCGGTCGTCAGCCATATGAAACAGCTGCAGGCGCCCTTCCAGTGGCGCGAAGCCGCGCAGGGCATCAGCATCGACAAGAGCAGCGGCGAAGTGATGGGCGATGCCGGCGTCTTCAAGTTGCGCGACGGGCTGGCCTTCCCGCTGGTCACGCTCGACGGCCAGATCGTCATGGTATCGCTGGGCGGCGAGGCTGTGGAGTTGTCGGCGGCAGAGTTCGGCCAGGTGTCGCTGGTGTCGACCTATGCGGTTGGTCGCGCCATGCAGCTCCACACCATGGCGAACAAGACCATCGATCATATCGAACTGACGCCGCGCGAGCGCGAATGCCTGCAATGGGCCGCCGTCGGCAAGTCCGAATGGGAGATTTCGCAAATCCTGGGCATCTCCGAACACACCTCGGAGAAACATCTTCTTAACGCCAAAGGTAAACTCGGTGCCGTCAACCGGGTGCAAGCCGTCGCGGAGGCGATAAGGCGCGGCTACATTAGTTAGGTCGGCCGTGCCGGCCTAGAAATTCTTGCCTACGTGATCACGCAATTTTCTCGTCAAAGCACGGCCGTATCTTCCTCTGAACCCAGGAGACGGCAGAATGCTTTTTTCCCTTACAACCCAAGAATTGATGGAACGTCCTGACCTTTGGGAGGCCGTCCATCGGCTACGCTACAAGATATTTGTCGAGGAGATGGGATGGGAGGATCTCAGGCGCCCCGACGGGTTCGAACGCGACCAGTTCGATCATGACGAGGCCATCCACCAGATCGTCATCAGGGGCGACGAAGTCGCAGGCTACCAGAGGCTGTTGCCGACGACGCGCGGGCATCTCCTGACCGAGGTGCTGACCGACCTCTTCGAGGGAACGCCACCCTCCGGTCCGAACATCTACGAGTTGACCCGCTATGCGGTTGCTCCCGGCTTTCGAGACGGTCGTCGCGGCGTATCGACTGTCGGTACCGAACTGATTGCCGGCTTCGTCGAGTGGGGGCTGAAGCGCAATGTCAACCAGATGATCATCGAGTTCGAGCCGATGTGGGTCCTGCGCGCATTGCAGCTGCATTTCTTGGCGACACCGCTTGGCTATCAGCGCACCTATGGCAACCAGCAGGTCGTTGCAACCTTGCTTTCCTTCAATGAGCACACGCTCGATGTGGTGCGTTCGCGCCGCAATCATTTCGCCCCCGTTCTGGCCAGGGGATACCCCGACATGCTCGGACAAAGGCGTGCGTCGTGAGATCGGAGACAGTCATGAACACACATCCACAACCCGAACTCCGCAACCACACGCTGGTCGTTACCGTATCGTCGAATGACGGCCGACCGGTGCTGGACAGAAGAGCCTATGAAAGCCTGGCCAAGACTTTCCATGAAGCTGCCGACAATGAGGAGGTTCGCGTCGTCGTGCTGCGCGGCCTGGCAGGCTGCTTCTGTCTCGGCGGTGACTTCTCCGAATTCCTCGACGCCACCAAGCATCAGAAGCTGATCGCCGCCGTCACCGATCTGTTTCGCACGTTGGCGACGTTTCCAAAGCCCATCCTTGCCTGCGTTGATGGCGATGCCGTCGGCGTCGGCTGCACCATCCTGTTCCATTGCGACATGGTGATTGCGTCGAGCCAAAGCACTTTCAGGGTGCCGTTCGTCGATTTCGGCCTGGTCCCGGATGCGGCGACCAGTATCCTGGCGCCGCAGAAGCTAGGCTATGCCGGTGCTTTCCGCTTCTTCTGCCTCGGCGACACGCTTCGCGCCGAGGATGCCAGGGCGCTCGGCCTTGTCGCCGAGATCGTTCCGGTCGGCAGCGTCGAGGAAGCGGCTCTCGGCCGGGCGAGACAGCTTGTCAAGAAGCCGGTCGCCGCCTTACTGCAGACGCGCGGCCTGCTCAAGGGCAACACCGGCGAGCTGTGCGAGCGCATCGATCAGGAGATTTCGCTTTTCCAGCAGGCGCTGCAGGATGACACCACGCTGCGGCGCTTGCAGCGGATTGCCCGGCTGGTCGCCTGAAAGAGGCTTGGATGAATCTCTGCCGCGCGACCTCGTAGCCGCGCGGCAGAGGAGCCGTCAATCTTGTTTCCCCAGGAATGACGGCCCTTCGCCGATGATCTTCTTGTCCTCCTTGCCGATGATGCCGAGATCGCGGCCATCATAGGGCAGCGACAAAAGGATGCGCCGCATCACCGCCAGCCGCGCGCGCCGCTTGTCGTTGGCCCGCACGATGATCCATGGCGCAAACTGCTTGTGGGTGCGCTTGAACATGGTGTCGCGCGCCTTGGTATAGTCGTCCCACTTGGTAATGCCGGCTATGTCGATGGGCGAAAACTTCCAGCTCTTCAGCGGGCTGTAGCGGCGATCGTGGAAGCGTTCGAGCTGCGTTTCCTGGCCGATATTCAGCCAGAACTTGAAGAAGTGGATGCCTTCGTTGCAGATCATCCGCTCGAAATGCGGCGTTTCGTCCAGAAACTGCTCGTGCTGCTGTGGCGTGCAGAAACCCATCACCGGCTCGACGCCGGCGCGGTTGTACCAGGAGCGGTCGAAGGTGACGAATTCGCCGGATGTCGGGAAGTGCTCTACATAGCGCTGGAAATACCACTGACCGCGCTCCGGTTCGGTCGGCTTGGTCAGCGCCACGTTGCGTGCGGTTCGAGGGTTCATGTACTGGTGCAGGACGAAGATCGTGCCGCCCTTGCCCGCAGCATCACGGCCCTCGAACAGCGCCATCACCCGTTTGCCGGTTGATTGCAGCCACGCCTGCGCCTTGACCAGCTCGATCTGCAGTTGCTCGAGCATCGCGTCATACTCGTTGCTGTTCATCTTCTTGTCGTAGGGGTAGCCGCCGGCGGTCAGCTTGCGCTCCTCGACCCAGCTTGGAAGCATCGGATTCTCGATATCAAACTCCCGCTCTTTGCCCTCGACCCTGATCTTCAGCGGTCCCGATGTCGGAGCGGCGGAGTTTTCCTTGGCTTTTTTCATGCAGACGAACCTTTCCAGCTTCCGGACTCGTGCTATTGGGAGCCACTGCAGCGCCGCGCGTCCGTTTGGACGCGCAAAGGACGCTGTAGCACTTTTTGATTTGCGCATGATCCTTTCCGAAAATCGATCCCGTTTTTCGGGGTCATGCGCGAAGCCGGTCCAGCGCGAAGTTGCCAGAGGGCCGGCCGGCGAAGCGCAAGAATGCGGGGCGGGCGTATGGCTGACCGGGGCGCGGATGACAGGGGCGTGGTGCAAGCCATTGCCACCCGGCTGTGGAACAGCCGCTGGCCGCTCGCGGCGAGCCTCGTTGCGGTTCTCGCGGTCTATGCCCTTGCCGGTATCTCCGCCTACGTGCTGCTGCTGCTGGCGCTGGCCATGCTGCTTGCGGCGGCGCTGTTACCGTCCGGTGCCACGCGCCAGTCTGGCGAGAATGGCGCGGCCCTCGAGGCGATCGGGTTGCAGCGGCTCTCCGGCGAGTATCTGGCGGCGGCCGTCGCCGATCCGCTGATCATTTTCGACCGTACCGCCACCATCGTCCACGCCAATGTCGCTGCCTTCGCCGCTTTCGGCGGGATCGCGCCGGGCATGTCGCTGTCGCTGAAATTCCGGGCGCCGGAAATGCAGGCTCTGCTAGACAGTGTGCTGTCGGGCGATGTCGCCTCGGATGTCGCCGACTACACAGAGAAGCTGCCGGTCGAACGGGCCTACCGGGTGAGCGCGTCCTCGGTCGGTCACGGCACCGATCTTTATGTGCTGGTGTTCAAGGACCAGAGCGAAGCGCGCAGGATCGACCGCATGCGCGCCGACTTCATCGCCAATGCCAGCCACGAGCTGCGCACGCCGCTCGCCTCGATCGCCGGCTTCATCGAAACACTGCGCGGCCCGGCGCGCAACGACCCGGCGGCACGCGATCAGTTCCTGCAGATCATGCAGAGCCAGACCGGCCGCATGGCGCGCCTGATCGACGATCTGTTGTCGCTGTCGCGGCTCGAGATGAAGCCCTATCTGAAGCCGGGAACCAAGGTCGATCTCCGCCAGACCGTCGACAGCGTCATCGATTCACTTGGTCCGCTGGCCAGGGAAAGCAGCGTTGTCATCGAACGGGATTTCGCCGAGGGTCCGCTTGATGTGCCAGGGGATCGCGACGAGCTTTTCCAGGTATTCGAGAATCTGCTGGAAAACGCCTGTAAATACGGGCAGTCGGGCGCGCGCGTCGTGGTGTCGATCGCGCGCAGCGGTGCCGATTCCGAACCGGGCATCGACGTGACCATCAGGGATTTTGGCCCCGGCATTCCCGAGGAACACATTCCGCGCATCACAGAGCGCTTCTATCGCGTCGATGTCGAGACCAGCCGGACCCAGAAAGGCACCGGCCTTGGCCTGTCGATCGTCAAGCATATCCTGACGCGCCACAATGCCCGGCTCTCGATCAAGTCCGAAGTCGGTAAGGGAGCGGCATTCTCGGTTCATTTGCCGACGCACTGATACTGCCCTAGTTTTCCAGAAGACCGTTTCTTTTTTCTGTCATCCGGCTAGCGTATCGGTGGGGATTCGAGGAACGACTCAAGTCAACAAACCCTTGGGAAGGCATTTGGTCCATGCAGTCCGTGCACATCGTTAGCGCCTATGACGAGGAGCTGAACTACCTTTCGAAGCGCATCGCCGCGATGGGTGGCCATGCCGAGCGCATGGTCGAGCAGGCGATCGCCGCACTGGTCAATGCCGATCCGGGGCTGGCCCAGAAGGTCATCCGCGACGACGCCGTGCTGGACGAAGGCCAGCGCGAGATCGACGACAAGGCGATCATCATCATCGCCAAGCGACAGCCGATGGCGACTGATCTACGCGAGATCATCGGCGCTATCCGCATCTCCGCCGACCTCGAACGGGTCGGAGATCTCGGCAAGAACGTTGCCAAGCGGGTGGTCGCCGTTATTGACGGGCGCCAGCCGACCAGCCTGTTCCGCGGCCTCGAGGCTTTGGCCAATCTGGCGCTGACCCAGCTCAAGGAAGTGCTCGACGTCTACGCATCGCGCTCGGTGGAAAAGATCGGCTTCGTGCGCGACCGCGACGACCAGATCGACGCCATGTACACATCGCTGTTTCGCGAATTGCTGACCTACATGATGGAAGATCCGCGCAACATCACGCCTTGCACGCATCTGCTGTTTTGCGCCAAGAATATCGAGCGAATTGGCGATCACGCCACCAACATCGCCGAGACCATCTACTATATCGTCACCGGCGACCAGATGCCGGCTGAACGGCCGAAGGGCGACAAGACGGACAAGATAAGCCTTTCCGGCACGCTGCCGGTGAAGTGAACGGCCGCCACTCGAAGGCTTTCGGGAATTGCGTTAAGCTCCGCGAACTTTCCTGGCTATGGACTTGGGTCCGCCCTTCAGGAGGTCGTGATGGAAAATGTTCGGAACCTGACGCCGGCGCCGCCGCCAACCTCCGGCATTGTCGCCTCCAGCGTCTACACGGCCGGCCGTCGCATTGCCGACATTCCAATCGAGGAGGCCGGCGAATGGGCAAAAAAGTCCGGCCACGTCGTCTGGATTGGCCTGCTCGAGCCCGACCGCAACCTGCTGCTGCGCGTCAAGGCGCAATTCCATCTGCACGAACTGGCAATTGAAGACGCCGAGCACCCGCACCAGCGGCCGAAGATCGAGCAATATGGCGATGCGCTGTTCATCGTTGCCCGCACCGCCCAGCTTATCGACGGCCGCGTCACCTTCGGCGAGACGCATCTGTTCGTTGGCAGCGGCTACATCGTCAGCGTAAGGCACGGTCCCTCGACGTCCTATGCCGCTGTACGCCAGCACTGGGAAAGCTGCCCGCATTCGCTCGCCAAGGGCGAAGATTTCGTCCTCTATGCCATTCTCGATTTCATCGTCGACAACTACATGCCCGTGCTCGAGCAGATCGAGGACGAGGTCGAGGCGATCGAGGACAAGGTCCTGCTGAAGCCGATGACCGGCCGCGACATCGAGCGGCTTTACATGCTGCGCCGCGACCTTTTGCGCCTGCGCAATGCGGCGCTGCCGCTGGTCGAAGTCTGTCGCAGGCTGACCAGTGCCGACCTGCCGCAGATCCATACGGCTATGCACCCGTTGTTCCGCGACGTGACCGATCACATCCGCACGGTGCAGGAAAAGATCGACAGTCTGCGCGAAGTGCTGGCGTTCGCTTTCGAGGCGAGCCTGCTGGTTGGCCAGAGCCAGGAAACGGCAATCTCCAAGAAGCTCGCTTCGTGGGCCGCCATTCTGGCGGTGCCGACGGCATTCGCCGGCATATACGGCATGAATTTCAGCGATATGCCGGAACTGAAGATGGAATACGGCTATCCCATGGTTTTGGCGGTGATCGCCTTGATCTGTTCGTTCCTGTACTGGCGTTTCCGCAAAAATGGCTGGCTGTGAAAGAAAGCGAGTAGCGAGTAGCGTAAAAAGGCTTGCTCGGTCACCGATACGAAGCTGTATCTATTCGCTATTCGCTATTCGCTATTCGCTATTCGCTATTCGCTATTCGCTATTCGCTATTCGCTATTCGCTATTCGCTATTCGCTATTCGCTATTCGCTATTCGCTCAGCGACTACGACGCCGCTCCGATGCCGGCTGGAACGCGACGCGGGCGTGGTACTTGCAATAGGGCCCGGTTTCGGCGGCATCGTTGCCGCAGAAATGGAAGTCCTCCGAAAGGGGATCGCCATTCGGCCATTTGCAGGTCCGCTCTGTCAGCTCGACGAGCTGCAGATGCCGTGAGATCGGCAGCACGACATTTTCGACCGGGCGGATATAGTGGCGTGCCACTGGTTCGGCGTCGAACTGCGTCTGCAGGGCCGTCGCGCCGATCGATGTCGTGACGTGGCGCGTCGCGCTCGCGGCGCGCGACACCGATTTCTGAACGGTCGATCCTTGCGTCGTCTTCTTCTGGCGCGCAGGCGTCGCCGTTGCGCGCCCGCGGCCCGACAGCTTCAGCCGATGCACCTTGCCGATGACCGCATTGCGGCTGACCCCGCCAAGCTGGGCAGCAATCTGGCTTGCGCTCAGACCCTCCGACCACAGTTTCCTGAGAAGTTCAACCCGCTCGTCAGTCCAGTTCATGAGACCGCGCTCCTGCTAAGCGTGCGGCAATCGGAATCCCTTCCCGACCCAGCAAAATTGCTGGGGCAGACACCACATATATCTGGTGATTAGGTCCGCCGCACGAAATCTAGTTATTTCTCGACTACAACTACTCTATGCGCTGACTCGGTGACAAGAGTCCCAAGTGCAACACGAATCGGTTTTTTCGGTTTTCCCCAACTTGCCCGGTCGCTTATGAGCCGGCGTCTCGTCAGGGGGCTTGCCGCGCCCCTATGCGCGACGTTTTCGTTGACTTCATGGCCGAAAAACACGATAAGCCGCACAGGCCGCCGCTTTGGCGGCTTTTTTGATTTTCCGGTACCGGAGACGCATATAATGAGCGGTTCGGCGCTTTTCGAGACCTTTTCTCGCGCACCCCTGGCTTTCGACCACGGGGAGGGCACCTGGCTGGTTACCGACAAGGGCGAGCGATATCTCGATTTCGCCGGCGGCATCGCCGTCAATTCGCTGGGCCACAGCCATCCGCATCTTGTCGCCGCGCTCACCGAGCAGGCCGCAAAGCTTTGGCACGTCTCCAATCTCTACGAGATCCCCGGGCAGAGCCGGCTTGGCGAACGGCTGGCCGATGCCACCTTCGCCGACAAAGTGTTCTTCACCAATTCCGGCGCCGAGGCGCTGGAATGCGCGATCAAGACGGCGCGGCGTTACCACTTCGTCAAGGGACATCCCGAACGCTTCCGCGTCATTACCTTCGAAGGCGCTTTCCATGGCCGCACGCTGGCGACCATCGCGGCCGGCGGCCAGTACAAATATCTTGAAGGGTTCGGGCCCAAGGTCGAAGGCTTCGACCAGGTCGGCTTCGACGACATCGACGCCGCCGAAAAGGCGATCACTCCAGAAACCGCCGCGATCCTGATCGAACCGGTGCAGGGCGAGGGCGGTATCCGTCCGGTGCCGGCGCAATCGCTGAAGCGGCTGCGGCAGCTCTGCGACCAGCACGGCCTGTTGCTGATCTACGATGAGGTCCAGTGCGGCATCGGTCGCACCGGCAAGCTGTTCGCGCATGAATGGTCCGGCGTCACACCCGACATCATGGCGATCGCCAAGGGCATTGGCGGCGGTTTCCCGATGGGCGCCTGCCTCGCAACCGATGAAGCGGCTGTCGGCATGACCGCTGGCGTTCACGGCACCACTTTCGGCGGCAACCCGCTGGCGATGGCAGTTGGCAACGCCGTGCTCGACGTGGTGCTGGAAGACGGCTTCCTCGAAGATGTCCAGCGCAAGGCGTTGCTGATGAAGCAGGGGCTGGCGTCGGTCGCCGACGAGTTTCCCGAAGTCATCGAGGACATCAGGGGCGTTGGGCTGATGCTCGGCCTCAAATGCGCCATGCCCAACACCAAGGTGAACATGGCGCTGCGCGACCAGCACCTGTTGGCGGTTCCGGCCGGTGACAATGTCATTCGGCTGCTGCCGCCGCTCACCGTCACCGACGCCGAAATCCACGAAGCGCTCAACCGCATCCGCGCCGGCGCCAAGGGCCTGGCGGAGGCGATCGCCTCCGCTGCCGCGAAGTAATTCGAAAGATCCTGATGAGCCCCCGTCATTTCACCGATCTTTCCGCCGTTTCCGAAGGCGACCTGCGCTTCATGCTCGACGATGCGGTGGTGCGAAAGGCTCGCCTCAAGGCTGGCGAGCGGACAAAGCCGCTCGAGGGCAAGGTGCTGGCGATGATCTTCGACAAGCCGTCGACGCGCACGCGCGTCTCCTTCGACGTCGGCATGCGCCAACTCGGCGGCGAGACCATCATGCTGACCGGCACCGAAATGCAGCTCGGCCGCTCCGAGACGATCGCCGACACCGCCAAGGTGCTGTCGCGCTATGTCGACGCGATCATGATCCGCACCACCTCGCATGAGCGGCTGCTGGAGCTGACCGAGAACGCCACCGTGCCGGTGATCAACGGGCTGACCGACGACACCCATCCCTGCCAGCTGATGGCCGACATCATGACCTTCGAGGAGCATCGCGGTCCGGTTGCCGGCAAGACTTTTGCCTGGACCGGCGACGGCAACAATGTGCTGCATTCGCTGCTCGAGGCCTCGGCGCGGTTCCGCTTCAACCTCAACGTCGCCGTTCCCGAGGGCAGCGAACCGGCACGCAAGCATATCGACTGGTCGCAAGCGCATGGCGGCAAGCTGCACTTCACCCGCTCGGCCGAGGAAGCCGTCGATCAGGTCGATTGCGTCGTCACCGATTGCTGGGTGTCGATGGGCCAGGAGCATCGCGCCCGCGGTCACAACGTGTTCTCGCCGTATCAGGTCAATGCCAAGCTGATGGCCCGGGCCAAGCCGGACGCACTATTCATGCATTGCCTGCCGGCGCATCGCGGCGAGGAAGTCACTGACGAGGTCATCGATGGGCCGCATTCGGTGGTCTTCGACGAGGCCGAGAACCGGCTCCATGCCCAGAAGGCCGTGCTCGCCTGGTGTCTTGGTGCTTGACGTGTCTTGGCGCTTGAAGTGCCTGGGAGCTTGATCTCTGGGGGCGTGATGCCTATTTGCGCCGCATCACGCAAATCAAGCGCGTTTCGACGCATGCGCCCCACAGGGCGGCATGGCCGCGCCCTGGAGCTTTGTCATGTTGGAAACCCATCAAGTGACTGAACATCACCCCAAACTCGGCGAATTCGGCTACGCTGGCGACGATCATGTCGTTCCCTTCGAGGTCGGCCCGCTCGACGTGCGCGGCCGCACCGTTCAGCTCGGGCCGATGCTCGACGCCATCCTGAGCCGCCACGACTATCCCGAGCCGGTCGCCCGCCTACTGGCGGAAGCCTGTGTGCTGACGGTGCTGCTCGGCACATCGCTCAAGTTCGAGGGCAAGTTCATCCTGCAGACCCGTACCGATGGTCCGGTCGACATGCTGGTCGCGGATTTTTCCACGCCTACGGCACTGCGGGCCTATGCGCGTTTCGATCCCGACCGGCTCGAGGCGCTGGTCGCGGCAGGCGAAACGTCTCAGCAGACGCTGCTTGGCAGCGGTGTGCTGGCGCTGACCATCGACCAGGGTGCTCACACGCAGCGCTATCAGGGCATTGTCCAGCTCGACGGCGAAACGCTCGAAGACGCGGCACGTACCTATTTCCGTCAGTCGGAGCAGATTCCGACCGATCTCAGGCTTTCGGTGGCCAAGCTGTTGACGCCCGGCATCGGTGGCGCGCGCGAACAGTGGCGCGCCGGTGGCATCCTGGCGCAGTTCCTGCCGCAGTCGCCCGAGCGTATGCGTGTGCCGGACCTGCCGGGTGGCGATGGCGATCCGCGCGACGAAATTAACGATCCGGCCGACAATTCCTGGCAGGAACTGCTGGCGTTGCTCGGCACCATCGAGCCGACCGAGCTGATCGACCCGACGATCGGCGCCGAGCGGCTGCTCTACAGGCTGTTCCACGAGCATGGCGTGCGCGTCTTCGGCGGGGTTCCGGTCGCCGATCAGTGTTCGTGTTCGCGAGACAAGATCCGTGGCATCCTCGAGGGCTTCTCCGCGCAGGAGATCAAGGATAGCACCGAGGATGGCGGCATCCACGTCGCCTGTGAATTCTGCTCGAAGCAATATGACTTCAACCCGGCGGAATTTGCAGCAGCTCAATAGTAAGAGAACAACGTCTCACCGGCTGCTTCGCGGCCGGTGAGGGCATTGGCGCCCACACCCGAGACTAATTCACCGTCCGTCGCGTACCCGGCAGGTCGAGGGAGAAGGCGGGGATCGCGATATCGAACGTCTCGCCCCGCTTGTTGCGCATCGTATAGTGCCCGACCATGATCCCTGACGGTGTCGAAAGCGGGCAGCCGGACGTGTATTGATAGCTGTCGCCGGGATTGAGTTCGGGCTGGTCGCCGACGACGCCGGCGCCGCGCACTTCCTCGACCCGACCGGTGCCGTCGGTGATGTGCCAATAGCGCGACAACAGCTGCACGAACTCGTCCGACTGGTTGTCGATCGTTATCTGATAGCCCCAGACATAGCGGTTCTCGGACGGATCCGAGCGATCCTCCAGATAGAACGGCCTGACCTGCACTTCGATGTTGCGCGTGACGGCGCGGTACATAAGCGACTCCAAAACAGTCCCGGCAACTTTCGGCGCTCCTGGCGGGCTGGTCAACGGTGCGCCCCGTCATTCCGACCTGACAGGCAGGTGCCGACAAAGAATGTCATTTAAGTGACACATGACAATGATGGTGTGCGCCAACCAGTGCCTGGCGACTCGGGCGCTCTGTCGAACTGTCGAAAGCGGTCGCCATGGAGGCCGGCTTTTTCTGGAGTGACCGGATCTCGATGGAACTCACTCTCATAGCCGCCTTGCTTTCGACTGTTCTCATCGTCTCAAACCTCGCCAGCATCGTGTTCGCCGCTTCGCGTCTGAAGCGACGCCGCGTCATCGCAGCGCCGACCGGCAAGTCACAGCCGGTGTCGATCGTCGTGCCGTCGCGTGGCGTCGAGCCGTTCACGCACGAGACGCTGGAGCGCGCCTTCTCGCTCGACTGGCCGCGTTACGAACTGATCTTCTGCGTCGCCCAAGCCGATGATCAGGTGGTCGGATTGATCCGCGCCGCCATCGCCCGTTTTCCGGCGGTGCCGGCCCGCCTGTTGTTCGGCGACGACCGCATCAGCGCAAATCCGAAGCTCAACAATTGCGTCAAGGGTTGGGAAGCGGCGCGCCACCACTGGGTCATCCTGGCCGATTCCAACGTGTTGATGCCTGAAGATTACGTCCAGCACCTGATGGCGGCCTGGCGGTCGGACACCGGCCTTGTCTGCTCGACGCCGATCGGCTCGCGGCCGGACGGCTTCTGGGCCGAGGTCGAATGTGCCTTCCTCAACACGCTGCAGGCGCGCTGGCAATATGCCGGCGAGGCGCTTGGCCTTGGCTTTGCCCAGGGCAAGAGCATGTTGTGGAACAAGCCGATGCTCGACGCCAGTGGCGGCATCCGCGCGCTGGCCGCCGAGATCGCCGAGGACGCTGCCGCGACCAAGCTGGTCAACGGCCTCGGCCTGCGTGTCAATCTCGTCGCCTCGCCCTTCGAGCAGCCGCTCGGCCGGCGCACGCTCGGCGAGATCTGGTCGCGCCAGGCGCGTTGGGCGCGCCTGCGCCGTGTCACCTTCCCGCTGTTCTTCGCGCCCGAGATCCTGACCGGCGCGGCGGTGCCGCTGGCGCTTGCGCTGGTTGCGGCGGCAGGCGCCGGCTTCAGCCTGCCGCTCACCTGCATCGCCGTGCTGGCAGCGTTCTATCTTCCGGAATGCGCCCTGGCCTCGGCCAAGGGCTGGTATCTGTCGCCCCGCATGATCGCGGCAATGGTGGTGCGCGACATGATCCTGCCGGTGATGTGGGCACGCGGCTGGCTCGGCGGTGCCGTCGACTGGCGCGGTAACGCCATGACCATTGGCACCAAGGCGGCCGAACTGGAAGAGACGCCGTCGAGCGCCTGAAGGCCAAAACCTTTGTTACCTGGCCTTCAGCGCCTGCGCGATATCCTCCAGAAGATCGTCGGTATCCTCCAGGCCGACCGAAAGCCTGAGCGTGCCTGGCCCGATGCCGAGTTCCGCGCGGGCCTCGTCGCTCAAATTCTTGTGCGTCGTTGTCGCCGGATGGGTGATCAGGCTCTTGGCGTCGCCGAGATTGTTGGAGATCAGCACGATATCGAGCGCGTTCTGCAAGGCGAAGGCCGCCTGCTTGCCGCCCTTGACGTCGAGGCAGATCAGCGTCGAGCCGCCCGACATCTGCTTCTTGACGATCGCCGCCTGCGGGTGGTCGGCGCGGCCGGGATAGATGACACGGGCGATTTCCGGCCGCTCGGCGAGGAAGTCGGCGATCTTGCCGGCGCTTTCCGTTTGCTGGCGTACGCGCAGCGGCAGCGTCTCCAGGCCCTTCAGCAACGTCCAGGCATTGAAGGGCGACAGGCTGGGGCCGGTGTGGCGAAAATAGTCGTGCAGGTTCTCGTCGATCCACTTCTTGTCCGACAGGATGACGCCGCCAAGGCACCGTCCTTGGCCGTCAATGTGCTTGGTCGCCGAATAGACGACGATATGCGCGCCAAGCTGCAAGGGTTTCTGCTGTAGCGGGGTGGCAAAGACGTTGTCGACGACGAGCCGCGCGCCGATCGAATTGGCGAGTGAGGCAACAGCGGCGATGTCGACCACTTCCAGCGTCGGGTTGGTCGGGCTTTCCAGGAAGAACAGCTTGGTATTCGGCCTGACCGCTTTTTCCCAGTTGGCGATGTTGGTGCCGTCGACCAGCGTTGCCTCGATGCCGTACCGAGGCGCCAGGGTCTCGACCACCCAGCGGCAGGAGCCGAAAAGCGCGCGCGCCGCCACGATATGGTCGCCGGCCTTGACGCTGCACAGAAGGGCGGCAGTTACCGCCGCCATGCCCGACGCGGTGGCGCGCGCATCCTCGGCGCCTTCCAGCGCGCACATGCGCTTTTCGAACATGTCAACCGTCGGATTGGCGTAGCGCGAATAGATGAAGCCCGGCTCCTCGCCCTTGAAGCGGGCCTCGGCGGCCTGCGCCGTCTCATAGACATAGCCCTGGGTGAGATATATCGCCTCGGAGGTTTCGCCGAAGCCGGAACGCAGGGCTCCGGCGTGTACGAGGGCTGTCTGAGGTTTCCAGTTGCGCTTCTTGCTGCTCATCGCTTTTGTTCCAGACACAAAAAAACCGGCCGCGAAAGTCGCAACCGGTCCATACGGCCTTGCGGCCCGACGGTCCTTTAGCGACTTGTTTAACGTGGCTGCAAGCCGACCGGCCAAATCACCACGGGATAACGACCCTTTAGACCCGCGCCACGCTTGCGTCAATTGCCGGCTTGATTAAGAGGTTTGTACCAAGCAGGTTCCGCAAAAGTGTTCCACGGTTTTGCGGCAAGAACCTGCGACAAGGAAAACGTCTGGCCTAGGAGTGAAGCCTTGCGGCAGACAGGCATTCTTCCCGATCAGGACATTTCGGCGCTGTTCCAATCCGGTGCGCTGAAGTCGCCGCGCGCGCTCGATGCCGATCAGATCCAGCCCGCCAGCCTTGATCTTCGGCTCGGCGACAAGGCATGGCGGGTGCGGGCCTCCTTCCTGCCCGGTCCCGACCACAAGGTTTCGGAAAAACTTGATCGGCTGAAGCTGCACGAGATTGATCTTGCCGACGGCGCGGTGCTGGAAACCGGCTGCGTCTATATCGTGCCGCTGCTTGAAAGCCTTGCGCTGCCGGCGGAGATTTCGGCTTCGGCCAATCCGAAGAGCTCGACCGGTCGGCTCGACATCTTCACACGTGTCATGACCGACCGTGGCCACGAGTTCGACAAGATCGCCGCCGGCTATCATGGGCCGCTCTACCTGGAAGTCAGCCCGCGCACCTTCCCGATCGTTGCGCGCACCGGCTCGCGGCTGTCGCAGATCCGCTTCCGTACCGGCAATGCGCTGCTGTCGGAAGCCGAGCTGCATAAACTGCATCGCGCCGAGATGCTGGTCGCCACCGAGCCGCCGAATATTTCCGGTGGCGGCATCGCACTGTCGATCGACCTCAATGGCGATGAAAATGGTCTGGTCGGCTATCGCGGCAAGCATCACACCGGTCTCGTCGACGTCGACAAGCGCGCCGCGCAGGAGGTCGTCGATTTCTGGGAGCCGATTCACAAGAGTGGCGCCGGCGAATTGGTGCTTGATCCCGACGAATTCTACATCCTTGTCAGCCAGGAGGCGGTGCATGTGCCACCGCTCTATGCCGCCGAGATGACACCCTTCGATCCGCTGGTCGGCGAGTTCCGCGTCCACTATGCCGGTTTCTTCGATCCGGGTTTCGGTCACTCGGCGTCAGGCGGCACCGGCAGCCGCGCGGTGCTCGAAGTGCGCAGCCACGAAGTGCCGTTCATCCTCGATCATGGCCAGATCGTCGGTCGGCTGGTCTACGAACATATGCTGAAGCGGCCGCAGGCGCTCTACGGCACCGACCTCGGCTCCAACTACCAGGCGCAGGGCCTGAAGCTGTCCAAGCATTTCCGCCCCGCGCGCTGAACCGCATTGCCGTCGGGCAAAATACTTGCCTGTGCTGGCCCACCGTGCTTGGCTGCATTGCCGGCCGCCAGCATGCCGGCGTTCAAGGGGGAACCAAGAAAATGCGGATTTCAAAATGGATCGTATCGGCAGCGGGCGCTGCCATGCTGGTGATGGCGGCGGGCTCTCTGTCGGCGCAGGCCGCGGAGAAACTGAAGATCGGCACCGAGGGCGCCTATCCGCCGTTCAACACCATTACCTCGGACGGCAAGGTTGTCGGCTTCGATATCGATATCGCCAATGCGCTGTGTGCGCAGATGAAGGTCGAGTGCGAGATCGTCACCCAGGATTGGGATGGCATCATTCCCGCCCTGCAGGCCAAGAAGTTCGATGCCATCATCGCGTCGATGAGCATCACCGAGGAGCGCAAGAAACAGGTCTCCTTCACCAACAAGTACTACACGACACCGCTGGCGCTGGTGGCGCCGAAGGACAGCGATCTCGCCTCGACCGAACCGGCGGCACTAGCCGGCAAGACGGTGGGCGCCCAGGCCTCGACCACGCAGGCCGACTATGCCCAGAATGTCTATGGCAAGGCGGGCGCGGAGGCGAAGCTCTACCCGACGCAGGAAGAGGCGATCACCGACCTGACCAACGGCCGGCTTGATGCCGTGATCTCGGACAAGTTCGTGCTGGTGGACTGGCTGAAGAAGGCCAGCGACGGCTGCTGCAAGCTGGTCGGCGACGTCAAGGGCACGGAGACGCAAGCCGGCATCGCCGTTCGCCTGGAAGACACGGAACTGCGCGACAAGCTCAACGCCGCAATCGACGCCATCGTCGCCGACGGCACCTACAAGAAGATCCAGGCCAAGTATTTCGACTTCGATATCTATTGAGCGTGAAGCTGCCAATCTCCCCCCTCGTGGGGGAGATGCCCGGCAGGGCAGAGGGGGGCGTGAAGGATCGCCAACCTCGCATTCTGTGACAAATCGAAAACAGCCCGAGGGCTCGGTGACATTTGGAGGTGCTGGAGGGACAGCGCCCCGCTTTGGCCTGCCGGCCATCTCCCCCACGAGGGGGGAGATCAGGCCGTCAAAGCGCCTTCACCGCCACGTTCACCGGCTGCTCTATCTCGAGCGGATTGCGCAGCGGCAGGCCGAAATCCTTGGCTTCGATCTCGAACACGTCGCCGGCCTTGGTCCTGATGCCGTCGGCGAAGGACAGCGTCGCCGTACCGAACATGTGCACATGCACGTCGCCCGGCTGGCGGAAGGCTGAGTATTTGAAATGGTGATGTTCGAGATTGGCGATGGTGTGCGACATGTTCGCTTCGCCCGACAGGAACGGCTTTTCCCACAGCGTCTTGCCGTCACGCACGATGCGCGACGTGCCGCGGATGTCGGACGGCAGGTCGCCGATCAGGATCTCCGGTCCGAACGACGCGTTGCGCAGCTTGGAATGGGCGAGGAAGAGATAGTTCACGCGCTCGGTCACGTGATCGGAAAACTCGTTCGACAGCGTGAAGCCGACGCGGAATGGCGCGCCATCGTCGCCGATCACATAGATGCCGGCGATCTCGGGCTCCTCGCCGGCATCCATGGCGAAAGCCGGCGACATCAGGGCAGCACCTGGCGCCACCGCCATCGTGCCGTTGCCCTTGTAGAACCATTCCGGCTGCACGCCGACCTGGCCTTTCGCGGGTTTGCCGCCCTCCAGCCCCATGCGGAACATCTTCATGGAATCGGTGAGTTGCTCCTCGCCGTGGGCGCTGAGATTCTTGTGCATGGAATCGCGCGTCGCCGCTGAGCCGAGATGCGTCAAGCCCGTGCCGGTGAGGTGGAGATGCGCGGGGTCGGGATGGTTGATCGGCGACACCAGCCGCCCTCTCTTGTAGGCGGCGTCGAGGTCGATGGTTTCACCGAAGCCCTTGCGTTCGATCAGCGCGACGAGGCCGACGCCGGTGCGGGCGGCCTCCATGGCCAGCGAATAGACGCTGCGCGCGCCGTTGATGATCCGGGTCTTGCCGCCGTTGCGGGCAACGACGCGGATGGTCTCGGCGTCATCGAGAATCTGGGAGATCAGCATGATGAATCCTCTCTCATTTGCCTTGGCATGGCTGCCGGCACGGCAAACCTTCCCAAGCGCGGCCGGGACGTCGTCCATGCCACGGGTGAAATTCTCCGTTCGGATTGCGCTCGCGGGCCCGGTCCCTCGGGGGACTTCTTCGTGCCGCCCGGCAGTGCCGCGATGTGACCCGTATGCCTTCCTGTTTCCTCAGCCCTTGTTCTTGTTGTAGACGTCGAACACCACGGCGCCGAGCAGCACCAGGCCTTTCACCACCTGTTGCCAATCCACGTTGACGCCCATGATCGACATGCCGTTGTTCATGACGCCCATGATGAAGCCGCCGACCACCGCGCCGATGACCTGGCCGACGCCGCCCATGGCCGAAGCGCCGCCGATGAACACCGCGGCGATGACATCGAGCTCACTGCCGAGACCCGCCGCTGGCACGGCCTGCCCCAGGCGCGCCGCGATGATCAGGCCGCCAAGCGCCGACAGCACGCCCATGTTGACGAACACCATCAGGGTTAGCCGCTCGGTCTTGATGCCCGACAGCTGCGCCGCCTTAGCATTGCCGCCCATGGCGTAGATGCGGCGGCCGATCGTCATGCGTTTGGTGACGAAGACGAACAGCGCGATCAGCACGCCCATCACCATGAGAACGATCGGCAGGCCCTTGTAGGTGGCGAATTGGTAGACCAGGAACAGCGCCAGGGCGCTGGTCACCAGGGTCTTTATGACGAACAGGGTGAAGGGCTCGGCTTCATAGCCATGTTGCTCGCGCGTGCGCCGTGCCCTGAGCCCGAAATAGGCATAGGCGAGCACGGCGACGAGGCCGATCACGATCGTCGTCATATGCAGCGTCAGGCCGCTGCCGATGATGGTCTTGCCTGCGGCGTTCACGGTCGGCGGGATCAGCATCAAGGGGCCGATCACGTCGGGAATGAAGCCGGAGCTGAGCGCCTTGAAGCCGTCCGGAAGCGGCCCAACAGAAGACCCGCCACCCAGCAGCGCTTGGCAGATGCCGCGGAAGATCAACATTCCCGCCAGTGTGACGATGAAGCTCGGTATTCGATGATAGGCAATCCAGTAGCCTTGGGCGGCGCCGATGCCGCCGCCGATGATGAGGCAGATGATCGACACAACCAGAGGATTGCTGAATGGACCGAGCGGCCAGATAACCATCATCATCGCCGCCAGCGCGCCGATGAAACCGGCCACGGAGCCGACACTGAGGTCGATATGGCCCGAAACGATCACCAAAAGCATGCCCAGCGCCATCACGATGATGAAGGAATTCTGCTGGACCAGATTGCTCAGGTTCACCGGCTTGAACAGCGTGCCGGACGTGGTGAACTGGAAGAACACCATGATGGCGATCAGCGCCAGGATCAGGCCATATTCGCGCAAATTGGTGATCAGCGCCGAGACGGCAACGCGCGGTCCCTGCTGCACGTCTTCGGCGACGCCACTTTTCGGCGCGGGAGCGCTTTCGGTGCTCATGATGCTTTTCCTTCTCCCCGAACGATGGCGCGCATGATCTTTTCCTGGCTGGCGTCGCTTGCTGCCATTTCGCCGACCATACGGCCTTCATTCATGACGTAGATGCGGTCGGTGATGCCGAGCAGTTCCGGCATTTCCGATGAGATGACGATGATTGCCTTACCCTCTGAGGCGAGACGGGCGATGATGGTGTAGATTTCGTACTTGGCCCCGACGTCGATGCCGCGCGTCGGCTCGTCGAGGATCAGCACTTCCGGATTGGCGAACAGCCATTTCGACAGCACCACCTTCTGTTGATTGCCGCCCGATAGATTGCCGGTCATCTGATAGACGCTGGACGAGCGGATGTTGGTTTTGGCCTTGTAGTCGTTGGCGACGGCGAGTTCGCGCAGGTCGTCGATCACGGCGTGGCGCGACACGCCGGGAAGGTTGGCCAGCGTGATGTTGTGCTTGATGTGATCGATGAGATTGAGACCATAGGTCTTGCGGTCCTCGGTGACGTAAGCAATGCCGTGTTCCACCGCCTTGCTCACCGATGACACATCGATCGGCTTGCCCTTGAGCAGTACCTCGCCAGTGATGCGGCGGCCGTAGGAGCGGCCAAACAGGCTCATCGCGAATTCTGTGCGCCCGGCGCCCATCAGCCCGGCGATACCCACCACCTCGCCCTTGCGGACATTGATATCGATGCCCTTGATCACTTGCCGCTCGGCATGGATCGGGTGATAGACCGACCAGTTCTTCACCTGGAGCACGATCTCACCGATCTTCGGCTCGCGCGGCGGATAACGGTCGTCGAGCGAGCGGCCGACCATCGAGGTGATGATGCGGTCTTCCGAGATGTCTTTCTTGGCCAGCGTCTCGATGGTTCGCCCGTCGCGGATGATGGTGACCTTGTCGGCGACCCGGTTCACCTCGTTGAGCTTGTGCGAGATCAGGATCGAGGTGATCCCTTGCCGCTTGAACTCGAGCAGCAGGTCGAGCAGCGCCTGGCTGTCTTTTTCCGACAGGCTGGCCGTCGGCTCGTCCAGGATCAGCAGCTTCACTTCCTTGCTGAGCGCCTTGGCGATCTCGACCAGCTGCTGCTTGCCGACGCCGATGTTGGTGATCAGCGTCTTGGGGTCCTCCTTGAGGCCCACCTTCTTCAGCAAGGCGCTGGTGCGTGTCTCGTTGGCATTCCAGTCGATGATGCCAAATCTGGCGTGTTCGTTGCCAAGGAAAATGTTTTCGGCGATCGACAGCATCGGCACCAGCGCAAGCTCCTGGTGGATGATGACGATGCCCTTGTGTTCGCTGTCGTGAATGCCTTTGAAATGGCATTCCTCGCCACGGTAGATGATCGCGCCATCATAGGTGCCGGACGCATACACGCCTGACAGCACCTTCATCAGCGTCGATTTGCCGGCGCCGTTCTCGCCGACCACGGCATGGATCTCGCCTTCCTCGACGCTGAGGTTGACGTTCGACAGCGCCTTCACGCCGGGAAACGTCTTGGTGATGTCGCGCATCTCCAAAATCGTCGAGGCCATCAGGAATACCGCTCCTCCGAGGTCCGGAACAATGCCGGGGGGCTAGTATGCGAATTTTGGATTCGCCGCGCTAGCAAAAAGGGGCCCCGCTGCGCGCGGGACCCCAGGCTTTGCAAAAGCGATTACTTCAGGTCTTCGGCCTTGATGTAGCCGGAGTCGACCACCAGTGCCTGGTAGTTCGACTTGTCGACCTCATGCGGCGTCAGCAGGATCGAGGGAACGACCTTGACGTCGTTGTTGTAGGTCTTGGTGTCGAGGCCTTCCGGCTTGCCGCCCGAGAGCACCTTGTCGACCAGACCGACAGTGGCCTTGGCCAGTTCGCGGGTGTCCTTGAACACGGTCGAGTACTGCTCACCCGAGATGATCAGCTTGACCGAGGCGGTCTCGGCGTCCTGGCCGGTCACAACAGGCCAGGGCTGAGCGGCCGTGCCGTAGCCCACGGCGCGCAGCGAGGCTGTGATGCCGCGCGACAGGCCGTCATAGGGCGACAGAACGCCATCGACGCGGCTGCCGTCCGAGTAGTTGGCGGAGAGCAGGTTGTCCATGCGCGCCTGGGCGGTTGCCGCCAGCCAGCGCAGCGTGCCGACCTTGTCCATGCCCATCTGGCCGGACTTCACGACCAGCACCTTGCTGTCGATCAGCGGCTGAAGAACGGACATGGCGCCGTTGTAGAAGAAGAAGGCGTTGTTGTCGTCGGGCGAACCGCCGAACAGTTCGATGTTGAACGGACCCTTCTTGTCCGGGTAGCCCAGGCCCTTGAGCAGCGAATTGGCCTGGATGACGCCAACGCCGAAATTGTCGAAGGTTGTGTAGTAGTCGACATTGGCGGTCTTCTTGATCAGGCGGTCATAGGCGACGACGACGACACCGGCGTCAGCGGCCTTCTGCAGCGCGTCCGACAGCGTGGTGCCGTCGATGGAGGCGATGATCAGTGCCTTCGGGCCCTTGGTGATTTCGTTTTCCAGCTGGCTGAGCTGGTTGGGGATGTCATCCTGCGCGTATTGCAGGTCGACGGTATAGCCGAGAGCCTCGAGCTGGGACTTGACGGCGTCGCCGTCGTTGATCCAGCGCTGCGAGGTCTTGGTGGGCATCAGCACGCCTACCAGACCTTTGTCGGCCGCGTAGGCGGTGGCCGACATGGCCGCGATGCTGACCGCCAAGGCGGCGACTAATGTCTTGATGATTTTCACTTAACTCTCCCTGGTTGATGGACGCGGCACCCCGGGGGTCGCGGGCCGCGCAATCGTGCAGAAGCGCCAAGGCACTGCTGCCGTCATATCGATCTCCGGTATCCTCCCATGGCTCCGAGGCGCTGATTTCAATCGATACGATTTTTCTCGTCAGCGACCGTAGCGTCTCGGAACGCGCGAAGGGTGTGGCCCTTTGCCATAACTGTCAAATGCGATCTTTGATGGTTGCTATATCACTATTGGTATGTGTTATGAGACGTCACGGGACCACCGACAATACCGGCCGGCGGCGAGCGGAGGCGGCGAAAAAGCCATGGTGGCGCTACGGAATCCGACAGCGGTTTCAAATGGTTACAGCGAGATGCCGGGCGACGGCGAAACCCTGCTGCGCAGTGGTCTCAGCCTGCGTCACATGCGTATGATCGTCGCGCTCGACGATCATGGCCGGGTGAGCGCGGCAGCCCAGGTCATGAACATTTCACAGCCAGCGGCCTCGCGCATGATCGGTGAGATGGAGGCTGTGCTCGAGGTCAAGCTGTGCGAGAGGCTGCCGCGCGGCATCACGTTGACGCCGTACGGCAAGGCACTGGCCAGGCGCGCGCGCTCGATCCTGCTGGAGATGCGCGAGGTCGACCGCGAGATTTCCGAGCTCAAGGCGGGCAAGGGTGGTTCGGTGTTCCTGGGTGCCGTAACGGCGCCGGCGATCGAACTGGCGGTGCCGGCGATTCGCGAGATCCGCCGCATCTATCCGCGCATCGAGATCACCATGCAGGTCGAGACTTCGAACGTGCTGGCGCGCGAACTGATCGCCACGCGCCATGACTTCATCATCGCGCGCATCCCCGACGATCTCAATCCGCGGCTGTTCGAGTCGCGCGTCATCGGCGTCGAGAAAGCCTGTCTTATCGTGCGCCGTGGTCACCCGCTCACGCGGGGCGAGGCGGTGCGGCTGGAAGACACCGCCGCCTATGACTGGGTCTTCCAGTCGGGCGGCTCGCCGCTGCGCCAGGCGATGGAGAGCAATTTCCTCAACCGCAACATCGCCCTGCCGGACCGCATCCTCAACACCAGCTCGCTGCTCCTGACCCTGGTCATGGTCGCGCAGTCCGACGCCATTGCACCGGTCTCGGTCCAGGTCGCGAAATTCATCCAGAATCCCGACGGGCTGGCCGGCGCCATCGACGTCGTCCACACCGAGTTCGACATCGAGGTCAGGCCCTACAGCCTGATCACCGTGAAAAATCGCGTGCTGTCCCCGGCCGCCAAGATGCTGCACGACTTCATCCTGCGCGAAGTGGGATAGTGGCCAGTTCGGGCAAGGTTATCCTGCCCGACACACGACGTTGATCACCAGCGAACTTCAGCATCGAATGGGTGACCAGATGATCCCCCAAGGATGCAACGTGTCCATGGGCGACAAATCTGATGCGGCGGCTCCCACATCCGACCGCCAACGGCGAATGCCATTGCCGGCAATGGCCTCGCCCTGGAGCCAGTTGGTCCCACATGTACCTCCTAAAGCGAGGGACTACACATTCCTTGAGAGCGCCATATTTTCCTTAACTAATGAACCTCCGCGGACAACGAGCAAAGGGGACACATGAAAGGCGTGGCGATATTAACCGAGGCTCGTAGCGGCTCCGAATGGCTCGGCAGTCTCACCAACAGCGCCGGTACTTTTGGCAATTCGGCCGAATGGCTCGACACTATCAATCTGGGATTCAAGCCGAAATCGTTCGATGAACTTCTTTCCGCAGTGATCGATCGCGGCGGGACCGCGAATGGCAGGTTCGCGGTAAAGTTGTTCCCACGGCATCTTCACTGGTCGCAGGCGAAATATGGAACCGACTTCCTCGCCGAATGCGTCGGGCGCCATGATATGGGATTGATCCTGCTGGAGCGGAGAGACCGCCTTCGTCAAGCAATTTCCCATTGCCGGGCGAAGGCAACCGGCCATTGGAAAAGCACGATGAACGGCGCGGATTTGGTTCCGCAATACGACTTCGCGGGCATCTGCCAGGCCTACTTCCTGATCGAACAGAGCTATGCCTTCTGGGAGGCCTACTTGCGCATAGCCAATCTGCCTTACGACCATTTCGTCTATGAAGACCTGTTGGACGACCCTCGTCCTTATGTCGAATCGATGGCCCGGCAGTTGTCGGTCGAAATGCCGGAGGGCGAGTTCAAGACGAATTTACGGTTGCAGCGGGACACACACACCGAAGATTGGGTACAGCGGTTCCAAGATGACGCCAAATCCAAGAGCCCATTGGCTCATCTCCCCGAACACGTGGCGCCGCGCAACATCGACAATCTCGCTCGGTTCCTTCTGAAGAAACAGATGCGAATCAGCCAAGCTTAGGCAGCCTGTTCGAACCTTCCGGAATGTGGGTGCTTGGAGCGGGTAGCGGGAATCGAACCCGCGCGTTCAGCTTGGGAAGCTGACAGGCTACCATTACATCATACCCGCGTGAGCCCTCGTTATCATGACGGCATGCCTTGGGGCAATCGCCAAAGCGGGCCTCGTGCCGGCGCGGCCAGATCAAGCGCCGGGCAGGTAGATCACCGCATAATCGTCCGCATAGGCGCGCTTCCAGCCCAGTTCGTCGAAGAAGGGAATGCGGCTGTCGCCGGCCGACAGCAGCGCCCAGCCTATGGCGTATTTCTTCAACTCGGCTTCCAGCAGCGGCTTGCCGTCGCTGTGCCCCATCTCGTCATCGGTCTTGGTGAAGCCGCCCAGGAACAGCTGGTCCGTCCGTCCGTCGATGTAGGTCTTGATCCCGTGAAAAATCAGCGTGCCGCCGAAATTGTAGGAATTCAGCACGTTGCCGGACAGATGATGGCTTTCGGCGAATGCCAGCGCGCCGCTGGCCGACGTCTTCTGGCTCGGCGCGACCTGATACACGCTGCCAAGCACCAAGGCCGCACCGACCAGCAGAACGGTTACCGCGCCGCAGATCGGGTAGAACCGCCGGGCGAAGAATTTTTCCAGCCCGTCGCGCTTTTCCGCCAGCCATGCGGTCGCTGAAAGCGAGGGGTATTGCTGCGCGACCTCGACCGCGACCCCGAGCGGAACCAGCAGGAAGAACAGATACACGAATCGCATGTGGTTGAGGAACATATGTAGGGTGAAGATGATGAACAGGGCCTTGGGCCAGCCAATTCGCAACCGCGATACCAAAAGTCCGAAAAGCGCCACCAGCATAGCGACTTCCTGGAAAGGCTGTTCCTGGGCGTTGAAGGGCCGCCACTCGAGGATGAGTGGCACGGCCTCATTGCCATAGGCGACGGTGAGCGTGGCCAGGATGGCTTTCACGCCATAGGGATGGATCAGGCTGACCAGTGGGCAGAGCAGGCCGAAAGCGACCCATTTGGCCAGGAGGACGGGTTTCGACAGGCCGACGCGCACCAGCAGATCGAGACCGGCAAAGGCGGCGATGACGTAGCTCAGGGTGAAGGTGGCGTGCAGGTTCGCCCACAGCACGACAAGCACGAGCAGCCACCAGGGCGGGGTTCTCTCTTCTTGCGCCGCACGAAACAGCATCGCCGTCCAGATGACGATGATCGGCAAGGTGAAGACGTGCGGGCGCGCCGTATAGATCGGGTCGATCAGGAAGGCCACGACGAACGCCAGCGCTATCGCCAATATCGGCTTCAGCCAGCCGCTGAGAAACCATCCCATCAGGAAGACCGTCAGGCCAACCGTGGCGATGATCAGCGTGACCACCCCGTTCCAGCCTCCCGCCCGGTAGGCAAGCGCCAGCAGGACCTGCCCAAGCCATTCCTTGGCGATCCATGGCTGGCCGGCAAAAGTGTAGGAGTAGGGGTCGGCCGTCGGAAATGTCCGGTTTGCCAGGAAATCCAGTCCGACCTTCACTTGCCACCAATTGTCGGGATCCTGCAGCAGGGCGCCGGCAAAGGCAGCCAGTACCGCCGCTATGACGCAGGCAACCAACAGGCAGAATATCAACCTGGTCCGCTGTGCGTCCGCGACCGAGGGCGTTGCCGGCACGATTGCTTCCGCCTCGCTCATATAGCGGCTCCAGGCCATTTCGCGACCGCGCCAGGGCGAAAGCCATCGGCATGGCTGAAGGTCCATTGGCGGTTGAGGAAGAAGCCGAGGACAAGGCCAGCGGCATAGCTCGCGGCATTGGAAATGATGTCGGCAAGGCCCAGTGCGAGCCCGGCCAGGATGACCGCGTCTCCCAGCGCCGTGTTCAACAAACCGACGACGCCAAATCGCGGCATCCTCGGATCGTCAAACGGCAGGCTTGACCGCATGCGCAAAATACTGGGCTCCGACAGGAATCTTGGTGAGGAAGCGCTCGAACGGCCTCAGCCTGGCAAGCAGCCGGGGAAAGAAGATCCGGTAGATGATCCGGGTGTTGGAAAGACCCGCCGCGGCCATCCGCTTGCGCATCTCGCGGGAGTTGATCAAGACCGCGTTCTCGTCGAAAGCGCAATTTCTCACCGCGTGAGTGGTCAGCGGGTTCCACGGATTGTGTTCGAAAAGAAAGAAGCTGCCGCCATCGGCCAACACCCTGCCGATCTCCGCGAGCAATCCGATCTGCAGCTCCTCTGGAATGTGGTGGAAGACGCAAGCCGCGAAGGCCAGGTCGAAGCTGCCGTCGGCGAACGGAATAGTCCTGCCGTCGAAATGCGTGAACGAGGCCTGGCCGGGAAAGCGCTTGCGGGCGATGTCGAGCGATTCCCGCGAAGGATCGAGCAAGACGATCTCGCTGTCTGGAAACGCTTTTCGCATATGGCCGAGCGAATTGCCGACGCCGGCGCCGAAGTCGAGTATCCGTCGCGGTTTCACACCGGCCCGCCGCAGCGTCGCGGCAACGTCGTCGATCTTGTACTTGGCGAAGAAGTCCGGCGTTTCGCCGCTCAGCCTTATGCTCGCGGCATGCTGTTCCTGATACTCGCGCGCAAACTGGTCGAACTCCGCCTCAAGCACGCGCCGCCCTCTTTGCCATCTCCTGCAGGCGATGGACAGGCAGGTCCTTGTCCTCGGCTGCCTGGCTGCGCGAAACGATCTCGTTGACGAAGTAGAGCGGCCGCCGCTTTGTCTCCATGTACATGCGCCCGAGATACTCGCCGAAGATGCCAAGCACCATGAGCTGGACGCTGCCGAGGATCAGGATGATCGCGGCAAGGCTCGTCCAGCCGGGCAACACGTTTCCGGCGGTCCATTCGAACAGGGTGTAGCCGAGCACGACCAGCCCCAGAAGGCCGAACATCATGCCGAGCAGCGAGGCGAACCGTAGCGGTGCGATGGAGAAGCTGGTCATCGCGTCGATCGCCAGGAGAACCATCTTCTTCAGCGGATAGTGGGTGGTGCCGGCAAAGCGCCGGTGTCTTTCATAGGGGAAAGCCACCTGTTTCAGCCCGATCCAGCTCACCATGCCGCGAATGAACCTGTAGCGTTCAGGCATCGCGTTGAGATGGTCCAGCGCGCGGCGGCTCATCAGCCGGAAATCGCCGGAATTCGGCGCTATGTCGACGTCGACCATCCGGCCCAGCAAGCGATAGAACATCGAGGCGGAGACCAGCTTGAACCAGCTTTCACCGTCGCGCGTCAGCCGCTGGCCGTAAACGACATCGAAGCCTTCATTCATCTTCGCCATCATCGCGCCGAGCAGTTCCGGCGGATCCTGCAGGTCGGCATCGAGAATGAGAATGCGCTGGCCGCGACAGAATTCTAGCCCCGCGCTCAACGCGATCTGGTGGCCGTAGTTGCGGGCAAGGTCGATGGCGACGACATGGTCGTCCTTTTCGGCCAGCTGGAAAATGGCTTCGCGCGTACCGTCGGTCGCGCCATCGATAACCAGGACGATCTCGTAGGAAGGGCCGTGTTCCAGGCATGCGGCCGTCACCCGCCGATGAAGTTCGGCCACCCCATCCAGTTCGTTGTAGCACGGGACGACCACCGACAACATGACGGCGCGTCGCGTGGTGATGTTCTGCGTCTCCACCAAAAGCCTGGCTCCCGCTATTTGATTGGGAATAGCGGCAATTGGTTAGAAAACAGATAAGCCAGCGGGATCGACCGCAGCCGTTGGCTGGCCGCCTTTTCCGCCATGCGTTTTGACGCCGCAAGCCCCGTCACGAACGAACCGGCAGTTCCATGCGAATGCGGGCCACGCCATGACCCCGCCAATTGCGCGCCTGCCGAGGATCCGCGTCCCGATCACCTGTTCGAGATGCAGGGGCTCGCCAGTTGCCCAACTCTCGCGTGACAGCGCTACTGGTTCGACGCACCCGGTTCTACGCGAAGACCGCGCCGGCTTGATGGATGGCCGGCGAGTGCGTATCTCTGGGCTCGTCCCCCGAATCGGGGCGACCGAAGCTGGAGACAGGCCTTGTCCGCACTGACACGCTTCCTCGGCGACTCGCCGCTCAGGGTGATCCTGAAGCTGCTGGTTGTGTCGTTCCTCGTCGGCCTGGTCATGAACGCCTTCGGCTGGTCACCGATCGACGTGCTCTACGGCATCCGGAAGTTCTTCATCGACCTATGGAACCTCGGCTTCCACGCCATCGACCGTTTCCTTGGCTACATCCTGCTGGGTGCGGCAATCGTCGTGCCGGCCTTCATCCTGCTCAGGATCGCCAGTTACCGCAAATGAACCGTCAGGCATAACCCGAACCCACCTCGAACAGGATGGCGTGCCGCGCCGCCAGCGCGCTCACATCGCTCGAATAGCCGCCGCCAATGACGCCGCAGACAGGAATGCCGAGCGCGCGAAAATGGCCGATGACCGCCTCGTCACGGGCGCGCAGACCGCAATCCGACAGCGACAGCCTGCCCAGCCGGTCCTCGGCATGGACGTCGACGCCGGCATTGTAGAAGACGATATCCCAGCGCGCTCTGGCAGACAGCTCCGGCAGGATGCCGCCAAGCCTCTCGAGATAGGCGGCGTCACCGGTGCCGTCGGGCAGTGCGATGTCGAGGTCGGAAGCGATCTTGTGCACGGGGTAGTTGCGGTCGCCATGCATGGAAAAGGTGAATGCGCGCGGGTCGCCCGCGAGAATGTCCGCCGTGCCGTCGCCCTGATGCACGTCGAGATCGACGACCAGGATCTTCTGTGCCGCGCCTTCGGCCAGCAACATCAACGCGGCGACGGCGACATCGTTGAAGGTGCAGAAGCCGGCGCCTTGCGCGCGCCGCGCATGATGGCTGCCGCCGGCGGTGTTGCAGGCGATGCCGTGCCGCAAGGCGAGCCGCGCCGCCAGCATCGTGCCGCCGGTGGCAAGCTGCGCGCGCAGCGAGACGCGGGAGCCGACCGGAAAACCGATCTCGCGTTCGATTTTTTCGGGTACCGTGCAGGCCAGCACCTGATCGACATAGTCCGCCGCGTGGGCAAGCTTCAGCCATGACGCCGGCGCTGGCTCGGCGATATTGAGCGCGTTGGGTCCGGCCAGTCCGCGTGCGCGCAAGGCGTCCATCAGCAACGGATACTTGCTCATCGGAAAGCGATGGTTGACGGCGAAGCCGGCGTCATAGTCGGGATGATGGACGATCTGCAGAGGCATCAGAGCTCGCGCCAGGGTCAGGGAATCGATTGGCCGTTATCGGATGAATGATTGCGCGGCGCCAGCAAAGTGGGGCACATCGGGTGCTCGATCAAGCCGCAACAGCAAGGCAGCAAACCTTTGGACGAGGGTGCAATCCCAGCCGACGTGAGATCGTTTGTCGTCACCAACCGCTCCGTGCTCGCCATCGCGGTGCCGATGACGCTTGCCTATCTGACGACGCCGCTGCTCGGCCTGGTCGATACGGCGGTTGTGGGACAGTTCGGCGACGCCGCCTTGCTCGGCGGCCTGGCGGCGGGGGCGCTTGTTTTCGACGTCGTCTTTACCACCTTCAATTTCCTGCGTTCGGGAACCACCGGCCTCGTTGCGCAGGCTTTCGGGCGCGGCGACGCCCTGGAGGAACAGGCGGTGTTCTGGCGCGCCGTGCTGATCGCGGTCGTCGCGGGCATCATCCTCGCCGCGCTTGCTCCTCTGGTCGCCATCGCCGGGCAAAAATTCATGGGTGCCGAACCGCGCGTCAGCGAGGCGATGGCCGTCTATATCCGCATCAGACTGCTCGCGGCACCCTTCTCGCTGATCAACTATGCCATCCTCGGCTATGTCTTGGGGCGCGGCGAAGGCGGGCTCGGACTGGTCCTGCAATTGGTCCTCAACGGCATCAACATCGCGCTCTGCTTCCTGCTCGGTCTGAAGCTCGGCTGGGGTGTCGCCGGCGTCGCCTGGGCGACCGTCACCGGTGAATTCCTTGCCATGCTGCTCGGTCTCGCCATCGTTGTCAGGCGCTTCCGGGCGACGCCACCCTTGCCGCGTCATCGCCTGCTCGATATGGCCGCCTTCCTGCGCATGCTGTCGCTCAACCGCGACATCATGATCCGCTCCTTCTCGCTGCTTGCCGCCTTCGCGCTGTTTACCCGCCAGGGTGCGCAGTTCGGCACGGTGACGCTGGCCGCCAACGCCGTGCTGATGAATTTCTTCCTCGTCGCCGGCTATTTCCTCGACGGCTTTGCCACGGCCGCCGAACAGCTCGCCGGTCGTGCCGTCGGCGCGCGTGCGGCCATCCCCTTCCGTCAGGCTGTCAGGCTGACCCTGTTCTGGGGGTTCGGGCTGGCCGGGACCGCGACCCTCGTGTTGCTGATGGCCGGGGCCAATCTGGTCGCCCTCGTCACGACGTCGGAGGAGGTCCGTTCGGTGGCCGATATCTACCTACCTTGGGCGGCGTTCACCGCGCTGAGCGGTGTGTTGGCGTTCCAGATGGATGGCGTCTTCATCGGTGCGACCTGGTCGCGCGACATGCGCAACATGATGCTGCTGTCGTTCCTGGTTTTCGTAGCCGCGCTGCTGACGCTGGCGCCCGCCTTCGGCAATCACGGCCTGTGGGCGGCGCTGCACGTCTTCCTGCTCGCGCGCGGCTTCAGCCTGTTGGCCATTCTGCGGCTGCGGCTGCGGACGGTGTTCAACTGAGTGGCTTCGTCGCCCATTGATCGAGATGGCCGTCGCGCAATTCGCGAATGGACTTGAGCCGCGACGTTTCGACAAAGCGTGCCATCCCGGCGACGATCCGGCCCGGCAGTGCGGGGCCGGCATAGATCATGCTGGTGTAGAGCTGGACGAGATCGGCTCCGGCAAGGATCTTTTCCAGCGCCGTATCGGCGGAATCGACGCCACCGACGCCGATGATGGCAAGCTCGGGTCCGAGCAACTTGCGCATCCTGGCCAGCACGATGGTCGAGCGTTCGAACAGCGGCTTTCCGGAGAGCCCGCCGGTCTCGCGCGCGCTGCCGCCGCTGCGCAGTGCTGGCCGGGAGATGGTGGTGTTGGAGACGATCACGCCGTCGATCCGCTTCTCGGTGACCTCGGCGGCGATGTCCTCCAGTTCGGCCTCGACCAGGTCCGGCGCGATCTTGAGGAAGACCGGCGGCTGCGCTGTTGCCGAGGCGCGTGCGGCCATGACGCGCGACAGGAGCTCGCCGAGCTGCTCGCGCGCCTGCATGTTGCGCAGGCCGGGCGTGTTGGGGGAGGAGATGTTAACCGTCAGATAGCTGGCGTATGGCGCGAAGCGGGCGACGCCGCGCTCATAGTCGCCGATGCGGTCGGTGCTGTCCTTGTTGGCGCCGATGTTGACGCCGACGATGCCGGAACGCCCCTTGCGCGCGGCGAGACGTCTTTCGGCGGCGGCGTGACCTTCATTGTTGAAACCCAGCCGGTTGATCACCGCTTCATCCGCCGTCAGCCGGAAGATGCGTGGCTTCGGATTGCCGGCCTGCGGCAGCGGCGTGATCGTGCCGACCTCGGCAAAGCCGAAGCCGAGGCCAAGCAGTGCGTCCGGCACCTCGGCGTTCTTGTCGTAGCCGGCCGCCATGCCGAGCGGATTGGGGAAGTCGATGCCGCAGACGCTGACCTTCAGCCTGTCGTCGCGTGTTGGTCGCCCGGTCACCGGCAGGCCGCATCGCAGCGCCGCGATAGACAGGCCATGCGCGGTTTCCGGATCTAATGTGAACAGCAGCTTCTGGCCAAGCCGGTCGAGCACGCTCATTCGCCCTCCAGTGCCGGGAACTGGTGCGCGCCGTCGGCGCCAAGCGGCAATGGTCGGACCCACAGCACGGCTTTCAGGTCCAGCACGCCGTAAAGATGCGGAAACAGCGCGCCGCCGCGCGAAACCTCGTATTTCAGCGCGGCGCCCAGGCTGACGCCGTCGATGGCGACCAGCAGAAGGCCGGTCTGGCCGGCAAAGTGCTTCGCCGCCGTTTCCCTGACTTGCGCCGCCGTGGAGAAATGGATGAAGCCGTCGGCGACATCGATCGGTGCGCCGGTGAAGCGGCCATTTGTTTCGGCCTCGCGCCAGGGTGCTTCCGGGGTTATCTTGTAGATAATCTGAGACATGATTGCGCTATAGTCCGAACCAGCCACGCGGGAAAGGCCACGCCAAGGGTCTTCCCCATTTCCGGCGCAAACATGCGATATATCAGGCTTTGGCCATGGAGGAACAACATGCGTCCGCAGCACATCTTGATCCCCGCCGCACTCGTCTCGCTGGTCGCGGCATCCGCTTTTTCCGAAGAAACCGACCGCTACCGGCTGGAAAAGTCCGATAACGGCTATGTCCGCATGGATACGCAGACAGGCGCGATGTCGATCTGCGAGGAGCGCTCCGGTCAGCTCGTCTGCAAGATGGCGGCCGACGAACGCGCCGCTTTCCAGGACGAGGTCGATCGCCTGCAGACCTCGATGAAGGCGATGGACGAGCGCGTCACCAAGCTCGAGAATTCGCTCTCCGCCCGCCTCGAATCGAAATTGCCGAGCGAGGAGGATTTCAACAAGACCATGAACTACATGGAGCGCTTCCTGCGCGGCTTCATGGGCATCGTCAAGGATATGGACAAGGACAATGGCGGCGGCGCCCAGCTCAACTGGCAGAAGACATGAGCGTCTAAAGTAGGGAAAACGCGGCGCGCTGGCTTTGCCGCTTGAAAACAGCGCGCAGCCCCTCATAATCGTTCATCTGGTCCCGGAAAAAGCAGAAAATCATCGGGGGATTCGGGGAGGAACATTTGCCGTCAGGCTATTCTTTCGTCATCGCCGACGATCACCCGCTGTTTCGCGGTGCGCTGCGTGAGGCGCTCGCCGGCATCGGCGACGTCGCCGCGATCCACGAGGCCGGAGATTTCGAAAGTGCCAAGGCGCTGCTCGTGGCCAACGAGGATGTCGACCTGGTGTTGCTCGACCTGTCGATGCCCGGCGCCAGCGGCCTCTCCGGCCTGATCTCGCTGCGCGGCATCCATCCGGCGGTGCCGCTGGTGGTGGTGTCGGCGCATGACGATCCGGCGACCATCAGGCGAGCGCTCGATCTCGGCGCGTCCGGTTTCATCTCCAAGTCGGCCAGCATGGAGGAAATCCGCGATGCCGTGCAGTCGGTGCTTGCCGGTGACATTGCCGCACCCGTCGGTGTCGATCTCGGCGTCGAGCGCGATCCCGAGATTTCCGACCTGATCAAGCGGCTGCAGGCACTGACCCCGCAACAGACCCGCGTGCTCGGCATGCTGGCAGAGGGCCTGCTCAACAAGCAGATCGCCTATGAACTCGGTGTCTCCGAGGCCACCATCAAGGCGCATGTCTCGGCCATCTTGCAGAAACTGGGCGTCGACAGCCGCACCCAGGCGGTGATCCTGCTGTCCAAGATCGGCAGCGACCCGCTGCAGGCAACCAGCTGACTATTCGGCGGCCGAAGCCAGCGGCCTGACCCTGGCCATCATCGAACGCAGCACGGCCGGCTTCAGCGGCTTGTTGATCACCGGTATCTCTAGCCCGCCCGCGGCCGTGCGCACCTCGTTGGAGCGATCGGCGGTTACCAGCACGGCCGGCAGATCGTCGCCGTGGATCGCGCGCAGCTTCATGATGATGTCGAGACCGGTTTCGCCGTCGAGATGATAATCGGCAAGGACGATGTCAGGGCGGTGTATGGCGGCTCCGTCCAGATCCCTTGAGCCGGACACTGTATCGACGTTGCACCCCCAGCCTTCGAGCAGCAGCCGCATGCCTTCGAGGATGCGGGCGTCGTTGTCGATGCAGAGCACGTGCAGCCCGGCGAGCGACGCTGTCGTACGGGCAGGGGCTCTGGTCTCGATCTCGCGGCGCGGCTCCTGCACGGCCGCCACGGGCAGTATGACGGAAAAACGTGTGCCCTTGCCCGGACTTGAAAAGATCCGGATTTCCAGGCGCAAAACCCTGGCGATGCGGTCGACGATCGAGAGGCCAAGGCCGAGCCCCTCGGCTTCGCGGGCACCTTCGTCCAGCCGGGTGAATTCGTGGAAGACGGTGTTCAGCTTGTCGCCGGCGATGCCGATGCCGGTGTCGATCACCTGGATCTCGGCCAGTTCGCCACGCCGTCGCACACCGACCAGCACACGGCCGTGGCGCGTGTATTTGATGGCGTTGGAGACGAGGTTCTGGATCAGGCGGCGCAACAGGTTGCGATCCGTCATCACTGTCACCGACGATGGCATGATCGTCAGGCCGAGCTTTTTCTCCGCGGCCATTGGCCGAAAATCATTGCCGATCTGGCGCAGCAATCCGTCGAGGTTGAAGGCTGTATCGTCCGGCTTCATTGCGCCGGCATCCAGGCGGGAGATGTCGAGCACGGCGCCGAGAATGGTCTCGACCGATTCCAGCGAGGATTCGATGTTGACCGCCGCCTTGCCGGCAGGCCCCTTGCCGGCCTTTTCGATCAGCGAAGAGCAATAGAGCCGGGCGGCGTTCAGCGGCTGCAGGATATCGTGGCCGGCGGCGGCGAGGAAGCGCGTCTTGCCTAAATTGGCCTCTTCGGCCAGCATCTGCGCCTGCGCCAGTTCCTCGTTGACCCGGGTCAGCTCGATGGTGCGGATCTTGACGCGCTGCTCCAGCGATTCATTGGCGCGCTTCAGCGCCAGGTCCTGTTCGACGCGCCCGGAAATGTCGGCGTAGGTGGCAACGATGCCGCCGTCCGGCATCGGGTTGGACCGCAATTCCAGGATGCGGCCGCTGGTCTTCAGCTCCATTTGCCAAGGGCTGACGAAACTGGTCAGCCGGTTGAGCATGGCCACACGCTGATCGGCGGGAATGTCGCCGCGCTCGGCGAGATGGCGCAGGATGCGGTCGAGCGAGACGCCGACCTGGCCCATCTCGTCTGGCAGGTCGAAAAGCGCCCGGTACTGGCGGTTCCAGCAGATCAGGCGGAAATCCCGATCGAAGACGGTGATGCCTTGCTCCATCTGGTCGAGCGCGATCTGCAGGAGGTCGCGGTTGTGCTGCAGCGCCTCGGTGGCGTCGTCGAGCAGGCGGAAGGCATCCCGTGATTCGCGGTCGTGGCGCCGGAACAACAGCGACAGGATCAGCCGTGCCGAGGAAGAGCCGACGGCGCTGGCCAGCAACTGCTCGGAGAAGCGGATGACGTCCATGCTCGCCTGTTCGTTGCCGTGCAGCGAGGTACCGTTGGTCTTTTCGAAAGACTGGAAGGAACGCTCGGTGCGTTCGACCCCGAGATAGCGCCCGATCGTGTCCTTGAGGTCGTTGACGGTGATGGCGGTGCGGAAGCGGCGCAGGCTGGGCATCGGGCCGGCATCGCGCGGCACGAAGATCGACGCCTGGATGCGTTCCAGCGGCACAGACGCACGCGAGAGGGAACCCAGAACGAAGAACACCGCGTTGATCGACAGGCTCCACAGCACGCCGTGATTCAGCGGCTCGGCGACGGTGCCGAACAGCGCCTGCGGCCGCAGCGCCTCGAAGCCGAACAGCCCCTGCACGATGATGTCGGTATCGGGCGCGACGAGCGAGGGCAACAGCAGTGTGTAGCCCCAGATGAGGATACCGGCGATCATGCCAAGTGCTGCACCCCTACCGTTGGCTCCGCGCCAGATCAGCCCGCCGATCAGCGCGGGCGCGAACTGGGCGATGGCCGCGAAGGACATAAGGCCGATCGACGACAGGCGCGCGCTGTTGGTGCTCTGGCGGTAGTAGAGGAAGGCGATGAACAGCAGGATGAAGATCGCTCCGCGCCGCACATTGAGGATGAGCGTCGACCAGTCCTCGGTCTCGGAGGTCGAGGTCTTGAGCAGGCGGCGCACGAACAGCGGAATGATGAGGTCGTTGGAGATCATGATCGACAGAGCCACGCTTTCGACGATCACCATCGCCGTTGCCGCCGACAGACCGCCGATGAAAGCCGCCATCGCCAGCACGTCGTGGCCGCTGAACAGGGGCAGCGACAGCACATAGAGATCGCTGCTGGTTCCGGTGCCGACCAGCGACAGTCCGGCAAAGGCGATCGGCAGCACGAACAGATTGATCGCCACGAGGTAGAGCGGAAACACCCATGTCGCGGTGCGCAACTCGGCCTCGCCGCGGTTCTCGACGATGGTGACGTAGAACTGTCGCGGCAGCATGATGATGGCAAAGCCGCTCAAGCCCGTCAGCACCAGCCAGGTGGCGAGCGAGGTATTATAGCTCATCGCTTGCCGGACCTGCGCGCTCTGGGCGAGCTTGTCGAACATGTCGCCGGGCCCGCCGAAGATCAGGAAGGTGACCATCAGGCCGATCGCCAGGAAGGCGGCCAGCTTGACCACGGTTTCGACCGCCACCGCCAGCACCAGCCCGTCCTGGTGCTCGGTCGCGTCGGCGTGGCGAGTGCCGAACAGCACCGCAAACAGCGCCAGCAGCATGGCGACGACCAGCGAGATGTCGCTGACGAACGGATCGAAGGAGGGCGGCGAGCCGGTGTAGTGCTCGACCATCAGGCTGACCGAGCCGGAAATCGCCTTCAACTGCAGCGCGATATAGGGCACCGCGCCGATGGTGGCGATCAGCGTGGCGATCGCCGAGACGGTAAAGCTCTTGCCATAGCGGGCACCGAGGAAGTCGGCGATCGAGGTGATCTTCTCGGTCTTGGCCAGCCGCACGATGCGGTTGAGCAGCGGAAAGCCGAACACGAACACCAGCACCGGGCCGGTATAGATGCCGAGGAATTCGAGGCCGCGTTCGGAGGAGAGGCCGACCGAACCGAAGAAGGTCCAGGACGTGCAGTAGATGGCAAGGCTGAGCGCGTAGATGAAGGGCCGGGCCCGGCCGGGCCCGGATATCGCCGAGCGGCGGTCGCCCAGGCTGGCAATGGCGAACAGCAGCGTCACATAGGCGATCGCGATGATGACGATGAACAAGCCCTGCACGCCCGCAATTTCCTCCCTTTGCCGTTTTCTATCCGGCTTGCCCGGACGCAATCACAGCTTGGCGTCCGAGTCCATTGCGGCTTTGGAAGCATGACCGTTGTTGCGACATTCGGACAGCACAACCAAAGTGCGGCGAGGGAAGAAAAAAGCGGTTGTTTTCTCGCTTTTGCCCATGTTGCAACCTCAGGTTTTTGTTATGTTGTCTCTGGGGCGAAGCCGCATGGATGGGAAATTGTGCGGCCGGTCATGGCAAGGAGGGTCGAATGCTGAAAGAATTCCAGGAATTCATTTCCAAGGGTAACGTGATGGACTTGGCCGTCGGCGTCATCATCGGCGCTGCCTTCGGCAAGATCGTCGACTCTCTTGTCAACGACATCATCATGCCGATCGTCGGTGCGATTTTCGGTGGTTTGGACTTCAACAACTACTTCGTCGGGCTTTCCTCGGCCGTCAACGCCACCTCGCTGGCGGACGCCAAAAAGCAAGGCGCCGTTTTCGCGTATGGCAGCTTCATCACCGTGGCATTGAATTTCATCATCCTCGCTTTCATCATCTTCCTGATGGTCAAGGCAGTGAACAATCTGCGCAGGCGGCTGGAGCGCGAGAAGCCGGCAGCTCCCGCCGCGCCGCCGCCCGCCGACGTCGCATTGCTTACCGAAATCCGCGACCTGCTCGCCAAGAGATAGACCGTCAGGTTCTTCTGGACCAAAACCCCGGTCGCTCGCGGCCGGGGTTTTCTGTTTTCGCATCTGGTAAGGAGCGCTAGTAACGCCCGAGACCGGAACGGATCCGTCCATGACCTTGATCGAAAGTTTGCGCGCCGAAGCCCGCGCGGCGCCAGAAAGCGGTATTGTCGCCGTCGTCAACCACGGCCGCCTGCGCGAAGGCCTGATTCCGCTCTGGGCCGGAGAGGGCGACCTGCCGACGCCCGCCTTCATCAGCGACGCCGCCGCCCGGGGACTGGCCAGCGGCGAGACATTCTACACCTGGCAGAAAGGCATTCCGGAGCTCAGGCAAGCGCTCGCCCGCTACTATGCTAGGCATTTCGGCAAGACTTTCCCTGAAGAGGAATTCATCGTCACCGGATCTGGCATGCACGCCATCCAGCTGGCGCTCGACGCGGTCGCCGGCGCCGGCGACGAGGTTGTCTATCTGTCGCCGGCCTGGCCGAATTTCGATGCCGCCGCGGCGATAGCGGGAGCCGTGCCTGTACCGGTAACGCTCGACCAGTCCGGCAATGGCTGGTCCTGCGATATCGAGAAGATCGCGGCTTCGATCACGCCGCGCACAAAGGCACTGTTCATCAACACACCGTCGAACCCAACCGGCTGGACCGCCGATCATGAGACCTTGCAGGCGATCCTCGATCTTGCCCGCGCGAAGAACCTTTGGATCGTCGCCGACGAGATTTATTCCCTGTTTCACTATGGCCATGGTCGTGCGCCGTCCTTCCTCGACATCGCGACGGCGGAAGATCGCATCCTGTTCGTCAACAGCTTCTCCAAAAACTGGGCGATGACGGGCTGGCGTGTTGGCTGGATCAAGACCCATCCCGCCTTGCAGCAGGTGTTCGAGAACCTGATCCAGTATTCGAACTCCGGCGTCGCACAGTTCATGCAGCGCGGTGCAATCGCTGCCCTTGATGGGGGCGATGCCTTCATTGCCGAACAGGTGGAGCGGGCGCGTGCGGCGCGTGACCTGGTCTGCGGCATCCTCGGTGCCACCGGCCGCGCCCGGTTCACCGTGCCGCAAGGCGCGTTCTATTTGTTCTTCAGGGTCGACGGCATTACCGATTCACGCGCCGCCGCTTTCGAGATCGTCGACAAGGCCAATGTCGGCCTGGCGCCCGGCACAGCCTTCGGCCCCGGCGGCGAAGCCTTCCTCAGGCTGTGCTTCCACCGCCGCCTCGACCAGATCGAGGAAGCAGCGCACCGGCTGGCGAAATGGATGAAGACCGTCTAGCCAAGCCGCCGACGTAGCCCGGATTGAAAATCGCTCGGGCGAGTGAGCTGGCGTGGGTTTCGAGAACCGGAGCGCAGCGGACATTCAGGTCCGTAAGCACCGAAAGCGTCAGATGGCCGTCGGAGTAGAGCTTCAAACGGACTTCAGCCGCCGGACTTGGGCACCAGCAGCGGAATGACCCGGTCGCTCTCGGCCACCGAGGGCCGGCCTGCCGAACCATAGGGGATGCCCAGCGCATCCCAGGTCTCGACCAGTGCATCCTGCAGTGCCGCAATCAATGCGTCGGTATGGAAGGGCGTCGGCGTGATGCGCAGCCGCTCGGTGCCGCGCGGCACGGTCGGATAGTTGATCGGCTGGATGTAGATGCCGTGCACGCCAAGCAGGCGATCGCTCGCCATCTTGCAAAGTTCCGGATCGCCAACCAGCAGCGGCACGATGTGGGTCGGCGATTCCATCACCGGCAGGCCGGCGGCGGAAAGGATCTGCTTGGTTCGCGTCGCCTGCTGTTGCTGGCCATCGCGCTCGGCCTGCGAGTGTTTGAGGTGGCGGATCGAGGCGGTGGTGGCGGCGGCGATCGCCGGCGGCAGCGCCGTGGTGAAGATGAAGCCCGGCGCATAGGAGCGCACCGCATCGATCACCGCGCTTGTGCCGGTGATGTATCCGCCCAGCGTGCCGAACGCCTTGGCAAGCGTGCCCTGGATGATATCGATACGATCGGCTAGGCCCTCGCGCTCGGTGATGCCGCCGCCGCGCGGCCCGTACATGCCGACGGCATGGACCTCGTCGATATAAGTCATGGCGTTGTAGCGCTCAGCGAGCTCGACGATCTGCTTGATCGGCGCGATGTCGCCATCCATCGAATAGACGCTCTCGAAGACGATCAGCTTGGCGCGTTCGCGGCCCGCCGCCTGCAGCAGGCTTTCGAGATGCGCGACATCATTGTGGCGGAAGATCTTCTTCTCGGCGCCGGAGCGCCGCACGCCTTCGATCATCGAGGCGTGGTTCAGTTCGTCCGAGATGATCAGGCAGTTGGGCAAAAGCCGGGCAATGGTCGAGATCGAGGCCTCGTTGGAGACAAAGCCGGAGGTGAAGACGAGTGCAGCTTCCTTGTCGTGCAGGTCGGCAAGCTCCACTTCGAGCTCGACCAGCGGGTTGCTGGTGCCGGAAATATTGCGGGTGCCGCCAGCGCCGGACCCCATTTTGCCGGCCGCATTCTGGAACGCGGCGATGACGTCGGGATGCTGGCCCATGCCAAGATAGTCGTTGGAGCACCAGACGGTGATTTCCTCGGCGCGGCCATTGGCACGCCAGATGGCGCGCGGAAACTTGCCTGCGATACGCTCCAGGTCGGCGAAGACGCGATAGCGACGCTCTGCATGGAGCTGGTCGATCGCTTCTTCGAAGAACCGTTGATAGTTCATGTCGGCTTCCCAATTTTTGCGCGGGATCATAGTCATTGCCCTACTGGTCGTCCACCGGGCCTTTTTGGTCAAAATGCCACGCCCCAGACCTGTTCCTAACGACCACGGATCGTGGCCTATTCCCTTGATGTGGATCAACTTTGTTTCAGGATGATGCCACATGCCGACCATGCCGGTTACCACGGCTTGTAGTGGCCATCCGGCAGGCTTTCCAGTAAGGCGGTGGTTGAGACAGTTTCCGATAAATCTTGAGATGCGAGGAAGCGGATGACGGTTTTGGTGACAGGCGGTGCCGGTTACATCGGCAGCCACATGGTCTGGGAGTTGCTGGATGCCGGCGAGAGTGTGGTCGTGCTCGACCGTCTTTCGACCGGCTTCGAATGGGCGGTGGCGCCGGAGGCAAGGCTGGTCGTCGGCGATGTCGCCGACAAGGAATTGGTCGGTTCGATCATCAGGGACAACAAGGTCGATGCGATCATCCATTTCGCTGGTTCCATCGTGGTCCCGGAATCGGTCGCCGACCCGCTCGGCTATTACGAGAACAACACCTCGAAGACGCGCACGCTGATCGAAACCGCGGTGCGCGAAGGCGTGCCCAACTTCATCTTTTCCTCGACCGCCGCCGTCTATGGCGGCGCCGGACTGGAGCCGGTGCGCGAGGATGCCCGCCTGGCGCCGGAATCGCCCTATGGCCTGTCCAAGCTGATGAGCGAATGGATGCTGCGCGACGCGGCGATCGCGCACGGTCTGCGCTATACCGTGTTGCGCTACTTCAACGTCGCGGGCGCCGACCCGAAGGGTCGCACCGGCCAGTCGACGCCAGGCGCCACCCATCTGATCAAGGTCGCCTGCGAGACGGCGCTCGGCAAGCGTCCCTTCATGCAGGTGTTCGGCGCCGACTATCCGACGCCGGACGGCACCTGCATGCGCGACTATATCCATGTCAGCGATCTGGCGGCGGCTCATCGCCTGGCCCTGCAGCGGCTGCGCGACGGGGCCGCAAGCCTCGTCGCCAATTGCGGTTACAGCCATGGCTATTCGGTGCTCGAAGTTATCGACAGCGTGCGCCGCGCCTTCGGCCATGATTTCGAGGTGAAGATGGGCGATCGGCGCCCAGGTGACGCCGCTGCGGTGGTTGCCAATTCGGATCTCGCCCGCGCGGAACTCGGATGGACCCCGCAACGCGACGATCTCGATCAGATCGTTGCCGATGCGCTCGCCTGGGAGCGTATCCTGACCGGCAAGAACTCCGTACGGAGCTGAGCCGGCGGCTTTTCTCCCTAGGGCTCGCAAGGCGCTCAGTGAAGCGCTATTGAAGGCATTCGCAAGGCGTGGAGGCGCCGCGACGCGAGGAATTCTTGGGGGATGGCATGAAAATCACGGTGCTCGGAGCCGGCGTTGTCGGTACGGCGGCCGCTTACTACCTGGCCAGCGACGGCCACGAGGTCACCGTGATCGAGCGCCATCCGGCGCCGGCGCGGGGCACCAGCCAGTCGAATGCGGGCCTGGTGTCACCCGGCGATGCTACCGCCTGGGCTTCACCGGCGGCGCTGAAGACGTTCCTGCGCGCGCTCTACAACCATGATCTCGGCATCAAGGTGCGGCTGCGCTTCGATCCCTATTTCCTCGCCTGGAGCCTGCGCTTCCTGCGACAGTGCACAAAAGAGCGACTGCGCGCCAACAGCCGGGTCAAGCTGCGCCTGGCGCTCTATTCCCGCGACTGCATCAACGCCATCTCCGCCGACACCGGCATCGGCTATGACGAGCGCAAGAAGGGCATTCTTTATTTCTTTCGCTCGCAGCACAGTCTCGACACCGGCACCGACAACTACCGCTATTTGGCCGAGCATGGCCTGCCGATCGAGATCGTCGGCCGCGACCGGCTGATCGAGCTCGAGCCGGGTCTTGCCGGCGTGAAGGAGAAGATCGCCGGCGGCGTCTATTCGCCGATCGACCAGACCGGCGATTCCCGGCAGTTCACTGAAAACCTCGCCGCCTACGCAGCCGAGAAACTCGGCGTGACCTTTCTCTACGGCACGACGGTCGAGGGCCTCGACATCGAGGGTGACCGGGTGCGCGCGGTGATGACCTCGGCCGGACCGGTTCTCGGCGATGCCGTGGTCATCTCGATGGGGCCGGAAAGCGGCCTGCTCGGGCGCCGCTACGGCATCGACCTGCCTGTCTACCCGGTGAAGGGTTATACCGCGACGATTCCCTTGGAGGACGAGAGCAAGGGGCCGACCATGGGCGGCGCCGACGAAGACCAGCTCATCGCCTATTCCAGGCTGGGCAACCGGCTGCGGCTTGCTTCGACCGCCGAGTTCACCGGTTTCGACCGTACCTTCCGGCCGAGCGATTTCGCAGCCATGTTCAGGACCGGCAAGGACCTGTTCCCAGGCGCCTTCGACGAGAAGAAGGCCGAGCTGTGGGCGGGCCTGCGGCCGATGATGCCGAACTCGGTGCCGGTCATCGGCCAGGCCCGCTACAAGAACCTCTATCTCGACACCGGCCATGGCCATGTCGGCTGGACCATGGCTTGCGGCTCGGGGAAGTTCCTTGTCGATCTCGTCGCCGGCCGCAAGCCGGAGATCGACCCGCAAGGGCTGGTCTACGGGGGGTAGGATGTCGGGACCGCAAGTCGCTATCGACCTTGGTCGCATCGAGCGCAACGCCCGCACCATCGTCGAACGTTGCGCCCTGTCGGGCATCAAGGTGTTCGGCGTCACCAAGGGCACCTGCGGCATGCCGCAAGTGGCGCGTGCCATGCTGCGCGGCGGCGTCGCCGGCATCGCCGAATCGCGTTTCGAAAACATCCGCCGGTTGCGCGATAGCGGCATCAACGCGCCGATCATGCTGCTGCGCAGCCCACCGATGGCGCGCGTCGAAGAGGTGGTGCGCACCGTCGACATCAGCCTGCAGTCGGAATTGAGCACCATCCGCGAGATCTCGCGCATCGCCGAGCGCATGAGCCGCGTCCACGACATCATGCTGATGATCGATCTTGGCGATCTCCGCGAAGGCATCTGGCCGAGCGACCTCATCCCGACGGTCGAGCAGATACTGCAGCTGAAGGGTGTGCGCATCGCCGGCATCGGCACCAATCTCGGCTGTTTCGGCGCCATCATGCCGACCGAGGAAAACCTCGGGCAATTGGTCGCCCATGCCTACAAGACCGAACGCCTGTCCGGCAAAAGCCTTGACTGGATATCGGGCGGCGCCTCGTCGTCGCTGCCGCTGCTGCTCGAAGGCAAGCTGCCGGCCGGCATCAACAATCTGCGCGTCGGCGAGGCGATCCTGCAAGGCGGCGTCGAGACCTTTCGCGGAACGCCATGGGCGGAACTCGAACCCGATGCCTGCCGGCTGACCAGCGACATTATCGAGGTCAAGCTGAAGCCGTCACGGCCGATCGGCCAGTCCGGCTACGACGCCTTCGGCAACCAGCCGGTCTTCCCCGACGAGGGTGACAGGCTGCGCGCCATCGCCAATATCGGCCGCGAGGACGTGCTGGTCGAAGGGCTGACGCCGATTGCCAAGGGCATAAGGGTGCTCGGCGCCTCCAGCGATCATCTGCTGCTGGATGTGCAGGATGCCGACCCGCCGCCCGCCGTCGGCGACCGCGTCGCCTTCCGCATGAGCTATGGCGCCATGCTGCTGGCGATGACTTCGGAATATGTCGAGAAGGCCCCGATGCACGACGTCGAGGATTTTTCGGGCCGCAAGATGGTGTCGATATCCGCCGAGCAGGAAGCCGCCGGCATCCTGGCTCGGGAGGGCACCGGCGCGCGGCTGGAAGCGATGAATTTCGACGTGGTTGAACTCGCCGATGTCGAACGGCCGCCCTCGGGGCTGATTCGGCTGAGCGCCGGTGCCGATCGCCGCATCGCCCACAAGGCGCTGACCGCAACGGCACGTGCGACTCATTCCTTTGGTCTGATCTGGATCGATTCCATCGCGGCCCTCATGCCCGAGGACGAGGACGGCATCGACCTGCCGGAAGGCTCGGTGCTGGCGCGCACGCTCGGCCTCGATCACAAGCCAGGCGCGCTGCAGCCGCAGCTGTCGCCGGAAAATGTCGTCATCGTCGGCCTGCGCCACGTCGACCCGGCCGAGGCGAGGGTGCTGAAGGATTCGCGCGTTTCGGCCTTCACCATGACCGATATCGACGCCATGGGCATGCGCGATCTGATGCATGAGGCGATCCGCATCGCCACCTCTGGCACGCAGGGCTTCCATGTCAGCTATTCGCCGACGGCGACCGAATTCGCCGGCTGGGCCGCGGGCTCCGGTGGGCTGACGGTGCGCGAAACGCACCAGGCGATGGAGGCGATCGCGCTCTCCGGCGGTCTCCTGTCGATGGATGTTTCAGGCCTTACCGCGGATCTCGAGCCACGGATTGGCACCGACGCGATCAACTTCGTCATGTCGGCCTTCGGCAAGCGGATCTTGTAGTCAGTCCTGCGTCTCGAGCGCGGCGCGCCATGCGCCGGCATATTCGGCCCAGGCCCTGTCAGTTGGCGGCTGCATTCTTTCGCCCTTGCCTTGCGCCGTTACCGGGCCTGATGCGAGCAGCGCGGCACCGATGCTGGTGCCCGTGGCGGCTTCCGAAGCGACAACGGCGCGCACTGTCGCTGCCGCCAGCATGCCGACAAAGAGCCGGTTGCGGGCAAAGGGACCTTCGACAATGGTCGGGCCGTCGGCGCCGATCAGGTCAAGGCAGGTCGCCGTCATCAGCGCCAGATAGAACGAGATGGCGGCAAAGCGCTGGCCGCTGTTTATGTCGTCAGCGTTGAGCCAAGTCGCGGCCCGATGTGGGAACGGCCCGGAGCCTTGCTGGGTCGATGGCAGCAGCAATGTCTTTCGCGCCAACACGGCGCCGACATCATCTTCGGTCCACGTCTCCGGCTGGCCTCCCGTCAGCACTGAGAACTCGCGGCCGCCCATGAAGCGGGCCGAGGGGACGGGATTGCCGCGTGCGTTGACATTGACCAGCGTGTCGCGCGCGGCATCCAGGACAATCTGATTGCCGCCGACAGCCATAGACACCACCCAGGTGCCGGTCGAGACCACAGAGAAGGGCGGCGTGTCGGACAGGAGATGCGGCAGCAGCGAGGCATTGGAATCGTGCAGGCCGCAGAACACCGGTGTCAGCGGATCGAGGCCGGTTCGCGCGGCAATCGCGGGCAGGATCGGGCCGAGCTGGTCCCTGGCTGGCCGTACCGGCGCCATCAGACGGCGCCACTCCAGCCTGTCGACCAATGATGAAAAATCCGCTGTCCATGGGTTCCACAGATCGGTGTGGCAGCCAAGCGATGTCACCTCGTTGGCGGCGACGCCGGTCAGCCGCAAGGCCCAGTATTGCGGGTACATAAGCATCGCCGTGGCCATGGCGAACTCCGCCGGGAAGCTTCTCTGCTGCCAGAAGAATTGCGCGCCGAGATTGAGGCCGAGCGGCAAGCGCGGCGTGCCGGTCTCGGCAAAAGGCGGACGGATGGCGTCATAGTCAGCCACCAGCCTGTCGGGGCCATCGAATTCGTAGTCGAGGACCGGCAGCACCAAATCGCCCGAGGCATCGACCAGCGCCCCCGTCGCGCCATGGGTGGTGATCGATATCGCGTCGATGCACTGTTCGCGGTTGAGACCGGCAAGGCTGTCGAGGATGAATGTCCACAAGGCCTCGACATCGTGATGCGGGTAAGGTGCTTGCCGAACCGGCGCATTCGCCATGCGGCGCAGCGCCACCTCGCTCAACGTCGTGAGGTCGACCAGCGCCACCTTGGCGTTGGTCTTGCCGATGTCGATGACGGCGATGTGGCGCATCGCGCTCATGCCATATGGAACACGGTTTCCAGCGGTACGGCCACCGGCTCGTTGTCCGGCTTGGTCTCCATGAGGTCGGCCATGTGTCCCCACCAGCGCTGCATCACCGGATGCTTGGGCAGATCGTCCATGTCATGGTCCTCACGCCGCCACAGCACGCCGAACAGAGTGCCGGTCTCTTCGTCGAGATGGATGGAGTAATCGGAGACGCCGGCCTGCTTCAGCAATGCGACCAGTGACGGCCAGATCTCATCGTGACGCTTCTTGTACTCGGCCTTCATGCCGGGCTTGAGCTTCATCTTGAACGCGTATTTCTCAGGCATCAGCGCCCTCCGCGCAGCCGCCGCCAGACGATCGGCAGCGCGATGACGATGATCAGGAGCAGGCCGATGAAGATCGACATGACGATGCCGGGTACGTTGAGCAGGCCCAGCCCGAAAGTCACCAACCCCATGATGAAGGCGGCAAGCACGACGCCAAGGATGCTGCCGGCGCCGCCGAGAATGCTGACACCGCCGAGCACCACCATGGTGATGACTTCGAGCTCATAGCCTTGCGCGATTGACGGCCGTGTCGAGCCGAGCCGCGAGGTGATCAGCACCGAGGCGATGCCTGACATCAGCCCGGTCAGGCAGAACAGGATGAACTTGATGCGGCCGACGCGCACGCCGGAAAACTGCGCCGCGACCGGATTGTTGCCGATGGCAAAGACGCGACGCCCGAAACTCGTCCGGTGCAGCACGAACCAGTAGACGACAGCCGCGATCAGGAAGAGCACCAGTTCGAACGACACCACCCACCATACGTAGCCTTGGCCAAAGAAAGCGAAGCTTTCGGGATAGCCCTTGTAGGCCTGGTCGCCGAGGATGATGAAGGCGATGCCGCGAAACAGGCTCATCGTGCCGATGGTGACGACGATGGATGGCAGGCCGAGCCTCGTGACCAGCAGCCCGTTGAAGGCGCCGCAGCCGAGCCCGACGACGATGCCGATCAGCACCAGCACCGGTGTGCCGGCACCGGCCTGCACCGCCATGCCCATCATGGTCGAGGCAAGCGCGATGATCGCGGCGACCGACAGGTCGATCTCGCCCGAAATGATCAGCAGCGCCATGGCGAAGGCGATCAGACCCTTCTCGGTGAAATTGAAGGTGAGATCGGACAGCGAATAGGGGTCGAGGAAGTACGGCGAGGCGAAGCTGTTGATGGCGAAGATGGCAACCGCCACCACGACCAGCAGCGCTTCCCAGGAAAAGACCGCCGAACTGAACGGCTTGTCGAGCCGGTCGGGAATGTGGCGCGGCGCAGGGACGTCGGTCATGCCGCCTCCACCTTTCTGAGGATGATACGGCCTTGCTGGCGTTCGCCGCGCGCGTTGAGGACCACGGCCAGGATGATGGCGCTGCCCGAAATCGCCATCTGCCAGAAGGGCGAGATGTTGATAACCGGCAACGCGTTGGAAATGATGCCGAGGAACAGCGCGCCGAGCACCGCGCCGCCGACCGAGCCGATACCGCCAGCGATCGAGATGCCGCCGATGACGCAGGCGGCGATGATGTTGAGCTCATAGCCATTGGCGACCTCGACCGAGGCGATCACATAACGCGAGATCCAGAGATAGCCCGAGAGGCCGCCGATCATGCCGGAGATGCAGAAGACGATGAATTTTGTCCGGCCGACATCGATACCCGCATAGACCGACGCCGTCGGATTGACGCCGATGGCGTAGATGGAGCGGCCGAGCGCGGTGCGTGTCATCAACACGAAGAACAGCGCGATGACCAGGACGGCGATCCACGACAGCACCGGAATACCGAGGAAGGCCGCGCGCTGAAAGCCGATGAAGTCGGGGCTCATCTTGTCGGCATTGACCCAGGCGCCGCCTGAGATGACGAAGGTGGCGCCGCGGTAGATGGTGAGCGTGCCCAATGTCACCACGATCGAAGGGATGTTCAGCCGCCACACCAGCAGGCCGTTGATGGCGCCGAGCACCAGGCCGACGACCAGCGCAATGACGATCAGCAGCGGGATCGGGATTGCCGGGTGCGCCGCGTTGAGCATCGCCACCACCATTCCGGTGAAGCAGAGGTTGGACGCCATCGACAGGTCGATCGAGCGGGTCAGGATGACAACCATCTGGCCGAGCGCCAGGATCATCAGGATCGAGGTGTCGTTGAACACCTGCCGCAGATTACCGGGATCGGCAAAGGCCGGGAAACGCGTCGAGATCAGGCCGATCAGCACGACGATGGCCGCGAGCAGCCAGATTTCGCGGTATTTCAAGAAAGTCTTCATGCCGCGATCCCTGCTGCCGTCCTGACCAGGGTCTCGGCATCCAGTCCCTTGTTGTCGAAGACCGCCGCGACGAGACCTTCGCGCATGACGACGACGCGGTCGGACATGCCGAGAATCTCAGGCAGTTCCGACGACACCATGATCACCGACAGGCCTTGCGCCACCAACTCGGCCATGAAGCCGTGCACGGCGGCCTTGGAGCCGATGTCGATGCCCTTGGTCGGCTCGTCGAGGATGATCACCTTGGGCGCGGTCGCCAGCCATTTGGCGATGACGATCTTCTGCTGGTTGCCGCCCGACAGCGTTCCGACATCCTGGCTGAGCGAAGAGGCGCGCAGATCGAGCCGTTCCGTGTAGGAGCGGGCCAGCGTGAACTCTTCCGCCAGCCGCAACAGGCCCGATCTGGAGGTGCGCTTGAGCGAGGGCAGAGAGACATTCTGGAAGATCGGCAGGCCGATCACCACGCCTTGCTTGCCGCGTTCTTCCGGCACATAGACGATGCCGGCATCGATGGAATCCGCCGCCGATTTCGGCACGATCGTCTTGCCTTCCAGCGTGATCGTGCCGCCTGTGGTGCGGGTGATGCCCGATATCGCCTGCATGACCTCGCTGCGCCCGGCGCCGACAAGGCCATAAAAGCCAAGGATTTCGCCCTTGTGCAGTTCGAAACCGATGTCGTTGAACTCGGTCGGATGCGACAGGCCGGAGACAGTGAGCACCGGCGCGCCGATCTCGGCCTTGCGCTGCGGAAAGATATGGTCGACCGCGCGGCCGACCATCATGCGTACGATCTGGCTCTGGCCGGCATCCTTGATCAGGCCCTCGCCGACCATCTCGCCATCGCGGAACACCGTGTAGCGGTCGGCGATGCGGTAGATCTCGTCGAACTTGTGGCTGATGAACAGGATCGCCTTGCCTTCGCCCTTGAGGAATTCGATGAGCAGGAACAGCTCCTCGATCTCCTTCATCGACAGCGCCGCGGTCGGCTCGTCCATGATGACGATCTGCGCGTCGATAGACATGGCGCGGGCGACGGCAACGAGATGCTTGTTGGCGATGCCGAGGTCCTTCAGCCGCGTGTCGGCACCGATATGACCGGCATGCATGGTGTCGAGAACTTCGCGCGCATTTTTGCGCATCGTGCGCCAGTCGATGGTACCGAAGCGCGTGCGCGGCGCGTGGCCGAGAAAGATGTTTTCGGCGACCGTCAAATCATCGAACAGCACGGTTTCCTGATGGATGGCGGTGACGCCATGGCCGAAGGCGGCGTGGGCGCTGGGTAGAGTGACGGCCTGGCCGTCGATGCTGATGGTGCCCGCGTCGGGCTGATAGATGCCGGTCATGATCTTGACCAGTGTCGACTTGCCGGCGCCATTTTCACCGATCAGCGCGGTCACCTGCCCCGGATAGAGCGACAGGCTGACATCGTGCAGTGCGCGCACGCCGGGAAAGCTCTTCGAGATGCCGGACAGCGTCAGGCGTGGGGCGGAGGCCAGAGGCCCCTCCTTTGCCGCGCCGTGTTGGGCTGTCGTGTCCATGGTCGTATCAAGCCCTGAGACAGGTCGGTTTAAAGTCGCGGCGGGACGTGAGTCCCGCCGCGTCAGCTTGAAAGGCTCCAGATTAATAGATCTTGGAGAACTTCTCGATGTTGGTCTTGTCGAACTGGAAGGGCGGAGCCATCGCAGCCGAGTTGGTGTCGTCGAGCGTGACCTTGCCGACGCGGCCGATCGACAGCGTCGCACCAGGCTTGGCCTCTTCCTTCTTCACCGCCAGATCATGGGCGAGGTAGACGGCGGAATAACCGAGGTCGATCGGGTTCCACAGCGCCACGGCCTGGCTGGCGCCGTTGTCGATGAACTTCTTGAACTCGGACGGCAGCGCCAGGCCGGTGACATTGACCTTGCCGATCAGGTTCTCGTCGGTGACGACCTGGGCCGCGGCAACGACGCCGACGGTGGTCGGCGCGATGATCGCCTTGAGGTTCGGATAGGACTTCAACAGGCCCTTGGCTTCGTCCGTGCTCTTGGCCGAATCGTCATCGCCATAGACGGTGGCGACCAGTTTGATCTTGGGGAATTTCTCCGGCAGGATTTTCTTGGCCGCGTCGATCCAGGCGTTCTGGTTGGTCGCGGTCGAGGAGGCCGACAGGATGGCGACGTCGCCGCCTTCCGGCAGATAGTCGGCGGCGAGCTTGATGATGGTCTCGCCGATCAGGCCGGTGTCGGACGGGTTGAGATGCAGCTGCCGGCCTTCCTTGGCGACACCCGAATCCCAGGAGATGACGGTGATGCCACGCTCCATGGCCTTCTTCAGCACCGGCACCAGCGCGTCGGCGTCATTGGCCGAAATGGCGATGGCATTGACCTTCTGGGCGATCAGCGAGTTGACCACTTCGATCTGCGCTTCTGCGGTCGCCTTGGTCGGGCCGGTGTAGATGATGTCGACATCGCCGAGTTCCTTGGCCGCCTCTTCGGCGCCCTTGTTGGCGGCATCGAAGAAGCCGTTGCCGAGCGACTTCACCACCAGCGCGATCTTGACGTTCTCGGCATAGGCAGCATTTACGAACATGGCGGCTGAAAAAGCCGCCGTAACCATCAATTTCTTCAAGAAGCTCATCGAATATCCTCCCTTGAGCGTTGCATTCCATCGCCGCTGCGGGCGCGAGTTGGCCTCAGGCCTGCAGTGAAGATTCTTCCTCGTTGGTTGCCGACTTGCGGGCGACGATCAGAGTCACGCCCGCGGTCTCTAACATCTTGGCTTCGCGATCTTCGATGCCGTCATCGGTGATGACGGTGGCGATGCGCGACAGGCCGCACAGGATCAGGCTGGAGCGTTTGCGGAATTTCGAGGAATCGACCAGCACCACCAGCTCGTCGGCCTGGTCGATCAGTTTCTGCTCCGCCTGGATCAGCAGCGGGTCGCCTTCCATCAGGCCGAGCGGCCCGAGCCCCTGCGCACCCATGAACATGCGGCGTGCGTAGAAATTGCGCGTTACGTCGTTGTCGAAGGGCGACAGGATGATGTTCTGCTCGCGGTAGATCGTGCCGCCCGACAGCATCACCGTGTTCTTGGAATGCTTGAGCAGGTGCTCGGCGATCGGGAACGAATTGGTGAAGATTGGCATGCGGCGGCCGGTCAGGAAATGCACCATCTGGAACGTGGTGGTGCCGCCATTGATGATGATCGGCTCGCCGTCCTTGCAAAGCTCCACCGCTTCACGCGCGATTGCCCGCTTCTGCGAAGCATTGATTGTCTCGTTGACGGAAAAGGGCCGGCCGGCGAGGCCGATGAACTGCGGCGGCGATATTGCTTCGGCGCCACCGCGCACCCGGCGCAGGCGCTTCTGGACGTGGAGAGCCGCGATGTCGCGCCGGATCGTCGCCTCGGAGGACTCCGTCAGGTCGACCATCTCCTGCACCGTCACCACAGGCTTTTCCTGGACGGCGGACAGAATGATCCTGTGGCGCTCTTTTTCGTGCATGGTTCCTCCCTGCCTGAGTATCTAGGCACCCAAAACGCGCAGTGTCAATCATTTCCGATCATATAATTTCATTGTGCAGTGCAATATGATTGATCTTGATCGTTTGTGATTGACAAGCGGCCAGCTTGCGTAGACATTCCCGGCAAAATGGACTGCGGGTTTTTGCGTCCCAGGGAGGATATCTATGCTCGACAAGCGCACCGGCGCGCGCCTCGCCAATCTGTGGGACGAGGCCAAGGCTCAGGCGATGAGCGAGCCGGAACGGCTCGTCTACCGCTCGAATGTGCTTGGGTCCGACAAGCGCGTCACCAATTATGGCGGCGGCAACACGTCCTCGAAGATCTGGCAGAAAGACCCGCTCAGCGGCGAGAACGTCGAAGTGCTTTGGGTCAAGGGCTCGGGCGGCGACAGCGCCTCGATCAAGCTCGACGGCTTTGCCACGCTCTACATGGACAAATTGCGGGCGCTGAAGGGGCTTTATCGCGGCCTTGCGCATGAAGACGAGATGGTCGGCTTCCTGCCGCACTGCACCTTCAACCTCAATCCGCGCGCGGCCTCGATCGACACGCCGCTGCATGCCTTCGTGCCGAAGCCTTTTGTCGACCACATGCATCCCGACGCCATCATCGCCATTGCAGCCGCCAAGGATTCGAAGGCGCTGACCAGGGAGATCTTCGGCGACGCCATTGGCTGGCTGCCCTGGAAGCGTCCGGGCTTCGAGCTCGGCCTGTGGCTGGAGAAATTCTGTCTCGAACATCCCACCGCGAAGGGTGTCATTCTCGAAAGCCATGGCCTGTTCACCTGGGGCGATACCCCTCGGGAATGCTACGAGACGACGATCTCGGTGATCAATCAGGCGATCGAATGGTTCGAGCGCCGGTCAGAGGGCCTCCCCATTTTTGGCGGCGAGGTGGTCAAGTCGCTCGATGTCGCGGCGCGCCGGGCCATCGCTGCCAAGCTGATGCCCAGGATTCGCGGCCTGATCTCGGAGAAGAGTCACAAGCTCGGTCATTTCGACGACCAGCACGCCGTGCTCGAATTCGTCAACTCCAGGGATTTGCGCCCGCTGGCCGCACTCGGCACGTCGTGCCCGGACCATTTCCTGCGTACCAAGATCCGGCCGCTGGTCATCGAATTCGATCCGGCAAAGCCCGACGTCGATGCGGTCATTGCCCGCCTCGCCGACGATATTGCCGCCTATCGTGTTGGCTACCAGGCCTATTACGACAGCTGCAAGCATGCCGACTCGCCGGCCATCCGCGATCCCAATGCCGTGGTCTATCTGATGCCCGGCGTTGGCATGTTCACCTTCGCCGGCGACAAGGCGACGGCGCGCATTTCGGGTGAGTTCTACGTCAACGCTATCAACGTCATGCGCGGCGCCTCGACCGTTTCGTCTTATGTCGGCCTGCCCGCGCAGGAAGCTTTCGACATCGAATACTGGCAGCTCGAGGATTTGAAGCTGCAGCGCATGCCGAAGCCGAAGGCGCTCGCCGGCCAGATCGCGCTGGTCACCGGTGGCGCCGGCGGCATCGGCCGCGCGACCGCCAACCGGCTGCTGCGCGAGGGCGCCTGCGTCGTGCTGGCCGATATCGACGAGGCCGCGCTCGCCAGCGCCAATGACGAACTGGCCAAGACCTACGGCAAGGATTTCGTCCGGCCGGTGGTGATCAACGTCACATCGGAGGACCAGGTCATCTCCGGCTTCGCCGAGATGGCGGTCGAGTTCGGCGGCATCGACATTCTGGTGTCGAATGCAGGTCTCGCCTCCTCGGCGCCGATCGAGGAGACGACGCTGGCGCTGTGGAACAAGAACATGGACATCCTGTCGACCGGCTATTTCCTGGTCTCCAGGGAGGCGTTCAGGCTGTTCCGGGTGCAGAAGATCGGCGGCAACGTCGTCTTCGTCGCCTCCAAGAACGGCCTCGCCGCATCGCCCAACGCCGCCGCCTATTGCACGGCCAAGGCCGCCGAGATCCATCTGGCGCGCTGCCTGGCGCTGGAGGGTGCTGAGGCACAGATCAGGGTCAATGTCGTCAATCCGGACGCCGTCCTGCGCGGCTCGAAGATCTGGACCGGCGAATGGAAGGAACAGCGCGCCGCTGCCTACAAGATGTCGACCGACGATCTGGAGGAGCATTACCGCTCACGCTCGATGCTGAAGCGTTCGGTGTTTCCCGAAGACATCGCCGAAGCGATCTATTTCTTCGCCTCGGACATGTCGGCCAAGTCCACCGGCAACATCATCAATGTCGACGCGGGCAACGCGCAGAGCTTTACGCGATAATCATTTGAAGGCGGCGCTGCCCCTCACCCTTACCCTCTCCCCGTAAGGACGGGGAGAGGGGGACGCCCACACCGGAGCGCTTCCCTTCTCCCCGTCCCAATACGGGGAGAAGGTGCCGGCAGGCGGATGAGGGGCAGCGCCGGCCGAACGCATTTGGGAGGAAATCGCCGTGTCCGAAACCATCATTTCCGCCGACCTCGTCGACAAGGACAATGCCGCGCGCAAGGCTGACCTCGAGCGCGATTACGCCTCGCTCGGCGAACGGCTCGACCGTCGCGGCATCACCATCGATGCCATCCGCGACAAGGTCGAAAAATTCGCGGTGGCTATTCCCTCCTGGGGCGTCGGCACCGGCGGCACCCGCTTTGCCCGCTTTCCCGGCGCCGGCGAGCCGCGCGACATCTTCGACAAGATCGAGGACTGTGCCGTCATCCAGCAACTGACGCAGGCGACGCCGACCGTCTCGTTGCACATTCCGTGGGACAAGGCCGATCCGAACCGGCTGAAGCAGGCGGCCTCGCGCTTCGGTCTCGGCTTCGACGCCATGAACTCCAACACCTTCTCGGACGCCAGGGACCAGAAGCTCTCCTACAAATTCGGCTCGCTGTCGCATGCCGACGCTGGCACGCGCAGGCAAGCGGTCGAGCACAATCTCGAATGCATCGAGATCGGCAGGACGCTGGGCTCCAAGGCGCTGACGGTGTGGATCGGCGACGGCTCGAACTTCCCCGGCCAGGTCAATTTCGCCAAGGCGTTCGAGCGCTATCTCGACGCCATGAAGGAGATCTACGCCGGACTGCCCGCGGACTGGAAGCTGTTCACCGAGCACAAGATGTACGAGCCGGCCTTCTATTCCACTGTCGTGCAGGACTGGGGCACCAATTACCTGATTGCGAAGGAGCTGGGCGACAAGGCGTTCTGCCTGGTCGACCTTGGCCACCATGCCCCCAACGTCAACATCGAGATGATCGTGTCGCGGCTGATCCAGTTCAAGAAACTCGGCGGCTTCCATTTCAACGATTCGAAATATGGCGACGACGATCTCGATGCCGGTTCGATCGATCCTTACCGGCTGTTCCTCGTTTTCAACGAACTGGTCGATGCCGAACTGTCAGGCGCCGAGGGCTTTGATCCGGCACACATGCTCGACCAGAGCCACAACGTCACCGATCCGATCGAAAGCTTGATGCTGTCGGCGGTCGAGGTGCAGCGCGCCTATGCACAGGCACTGCTGGTCGACCGCAAGGCGCTGGAAGGCTTCCAGGACGGCAATGACGCGCTGATGGCGACGCAGACGCTGAAAGCCGCCTACCGCACCGATGTCGAGCCGATCCTTGCCATGGCGCGGCTGAAAACCGGCGGCGCCATCGATCCCGTCTCAGCTTACCGGGCGGCGGGCTACCGCGCCAAGGTCGCGGGCGAACGCCCAGCGGTCGCCGGCGGCTCCGGTGGCATTGTGTAGGCGAACTCTGAGCCGATATTGCCTCACCGGTTTGCTTCTTGGGGTGGCCATTTTGTGAATGGACTCGATTGGTCCGAGAGGGTCTTCTAGGCGTCCCCCGCCCGGAGAACCCGCCATGTATCTCACCCGCCGAACATTGATCGCCGCCAGTCTTTCCATCACCTTTGCCTTCGCGCCATTAACGAGCGTCTTCGCCGCATCACCCGCGCCGGCCAAGGGCGAGCACGGAATGGTGGTGACGGCCCAGCATCTGGCGTCGGAAGTGGGCGTCGAGGTCCTGAAGAAGGGCGGCAATGCCGTCGATGCGGCGGTCGCCGTCGGCTATGCGCTCGCCGTCGTCTACCCCAATGCCGGCAATATCGGCGGCGGCGGCTTCATGACCATCCGCTTCAAGGACGGCAAATCGACCTTCCTCGATTTCCGCGAGCGCGCGCCACTGGCGGCGACCAAAACCATGTATCTCGACAAGGACGGCAACCCGGTGAAGGGCGCGAGCCTGGACGGCTATCTCGCCGTTGGCGTGCCTGGTTCGGTGGCTGGTTTCGAGATGGCGCGCGAAAAATACGGCACCTTGTCCAGACAAGACCTGATGGCGCCGGCAATCAGCTATGCCAAGGACGGGTTCATCCTCAATCAGGGTGACGCAGCCTCCTTTGCTAGCAGCGCCGCTCGGCTGGCTAAGGATCCCGCCGCTGCCGCCATTTTCCTGAAGCCTGACGGGAAAACCTACGCCACTGGCGATCGGCTCATCCAGCCCGACCTCGCCGCCTCGCTCGCCGCCATTTCCGAAGAAGGCCCTGATGCGTTCTACAAGGGCGCCATTGCCGATGCCATCGTCAAGGCGAGCGGCGCCAAGGGCGGTATCCTGGCCAGGCAGGATTTCGAGCAATACGCGGTGCGCGAACTGAAACCCGTGACCTGCTTCTATCGCGGCTACGAGATCACATCCTCGCCGCCGCCGAGCTCCGGCGGCGTCATCATCTGCGAAATCCTCAACGTGCTGGAGGGCTATCCGTTGTCTTATCTCGGCGCCGGTTCGGCCGAGACCGTCCATGTCATGGTCGAGGCGATGCGTCATGCCTATGTCGACCGCAATTCGGCGCTCGGCGATCCCGATTTCGTCGACAATCCGCTCTCGAAACTCCTGGACAAGACCTATGCCAAGGACATCCGGGAAAAGATCGACCCTTTCCGGGCTGGCGTCTCGCAGGATCTGATGCCGAAGGGCTTTGGCGAGAGCAAGGAGACTACGCATTATTCGATCATCGACAATGACGGCAACGCGGTCGCCGTCACCTATACGCTGAACGGTTCCTTCGGCGCCGGCGTCGTCGCCGATGGCACCGGCATCCTGCTCAACAACGAGATGGACGATTTCACCCAGAAGCCCGGCGTGCCCAATCTCTACGGTCTGGTCCAGGGCGAGGCCAACGCCATCCAGCCGAAAAAGACGCCCCTGTCATCGATGAGCCCGACAGTCGTGGCCAAGGATGGCAAGCCGTTCATGGTCATCGGCAGCCCGGGTGGCTCGCGCATCATCACCATCACGCTGGAAGCCATCGTCAACGTCATCGACCACGGCATGAACATCCAGGAGGCGATCGACGCGCCGCGCATCCACCACCAGTGGCTGCCCGACACGGTTTACATCGAGCCGTTTGGACTCTCGCCGGACACCGAAAAGCTGCTCGCCGGCATGGGCTACCACCTCGATCTAAGCGACGCGACCTGGGGCCAGGCCGCCGGCATACTGGTCGGCGGCAAGAGTCTGGCGGAAATCGAGAAGGGTGGCGGCGCCCGCTACAACGGCGCCATCGACAGCCGCGCCGCCTCCGGCGAGGCGCTGGGATACTAGGATCGGAAAAGCTGGAGCGCGGCGATTCGGGCTGCTCGCCTGCTGCTCCCGTGGATCGTCACAAGACCAGCGTGATGGTCGACGCAATCAGCATCAGGGCCGCGATGCCGACGAACAGCGCATAGATGCGCGGCCGGTCGAGCAGCAGCGCGTTTCCGGATATCCAGGCTGATGTGGCGCCGCCAAGCGCGTAGAGGAAGCCGTTGCGGTGCCCGAAGGTCATCGACGCCGCCATCAGCCCGCCGATGATCAGCGCGCCGAACACGATGATCACCGCGACCGCGTACTTCTCGAAATCGTTGCCGCTTCCCATGCTTGGACCGATCGCGTTCAACGTCGAAAGGTCGTCCGGGTCGAAGGGGCTGGTCGACCCATATTCGTCTTGACCGACAGGCTCTCGCATCATTCGTTCTCCGTATAGCGGCAACAAATCATCAAGCCTTGCCGAGCGCAACCCGATCGCACTGCGCTTGATGCGTTCGGCACGGTCTTCAACATGTTCCGACGGCGGCTTGCCGCCTGCTTTTGATTTGCCCCGGTCGTCTCGCAGCCCCAGGCAATCCAGGGCTGATCTGCCCGAAGGCGGCCATGGACCATCCAATCATGGGATGCGTTCGTGGAGGAAAGATGATGTCGGACATGGATTCCGCCGCGCGGAGGATGATTCTCGATGGGGCGTGACGCCGCACTGGGCTGTCGTGACGGGCCGAATCGCCTTGCCGCCAGCGTCAACGAGTTGCGCGGTCGCGATCTTTCCGCGCCAGATTCCGGCCGGTCTCGTCGCCACGCTCCACGGCCATTGCTCTGACACGCACTGACGAATCAGCGCGGGCAATGGCGGAGCGCCTTGGAACCTTCCCTGGCGTGCAGGCCAGAGCTGCATGCCGGCGAGACCGCATGTCTATGCTGCCGGTGACGGTCAACTGTGCGGTGCAGGCAGCGTTTGCGGCGAGGGAAAAGGATACCGCTCTTTGCTGAAAGCCTGACTCAGTAAGATGGTCGGCGCCTCGCGCCATCATTCCTGTGAAGGGGAGGCGCTCAATCGACGGTAAGAGACGCCGCCGAAGCTTGCCGTCACAAAATCCGTGACGGACATCTTGCGCTTGCTTCCGTCGCTGCAGGCGTAAACCGGCCAACCGGCATCGCTGCATTCGCTGGCAGCACAGATGCGCGCCAGGCAGTTCCCGATAGTCAGCCGGAAGCCGCCCTTGCCGGCGAAGCCTTGCAATAGGCTGCCGTCCGCCGAGCGCCATGTCCGCGCACGGAATTCCGCCCGCAAAAGCAGTGGTTCGAGAGGGACCGCAAGGTTGGTTTCGCCAGTACGCCCTGCGAGCTGCAGACGGAAGCGCGCCATTGCGGTCGTGTATGCGGTCACGAGATCCGCTTGGAGAAAATAGGCGGTCGTCAGGCTGGAGCGGTCAAGCAGATGAGACATCCGCTCGCCTGCCTCTACCGGCTTCACCAAGGTAACAAAGGCAATAAAGGCGAAGCAAGCTCGCGACATTTTCCAGCAGCCATATCGATCTCGGCGTGCCGGTTTGCCCCCGGTTGCCCTCCTATAACATCCCGCCAATCGACGCTTGGCGCAAGCAGCTTGCTGAGCAGTCCATAAGGCCGCCTAGCCTGGAGCCGAAGACGGTGACCCGTATCGATGAATTTGCGCGGGCGATGGCGAGGTGCAGGCCGCGTTTGCGGCAAGGAGGAAGACCTCTACCAGCCGGGGTTCCTTAGCTGGGGCGAGCCGGCGGCAGTTCGAAGAGAGTGGCTCCATTCTCCCGACCCTGCTCGATGTAACCGATCACGCGGAACCATCTGGCGACGTCAGGTCCCTGCAGCCAACTGCGCGAGTGAATGGGGAGGTTGCCGGCGAGCGCCTGGATGTGGCGGATGTGCCGCTTGCAGAAGCGGACGGTCGAGGCCCGGAAGAAATCCTCCTGCGCGGCGAACAACGTATCGGCGGCGTCGCCGTTCTCGTGCCAGGCGATGATCGCCACGGCTTTCTCGCCCTCGACAAGCGCGTGAGCGCGGCCTTCCTTCAAGTTCATCATCAGATTGTCGTAAGCGATCTTGCTGTCCTTGCCGGCCGCCGCGTACTCGTCCGACATCCGCTTGGACAGATCACGAAAGACATCCTCCAGATCCCCAAGCGTTGCTGCGCGTGCTCTCATTTCTCCTCCTGCAGCCCCGGCAGGCAGTTTGCCCTAAGGTTGGGGGATCACCAAGCAAATCAAATCCGCTGGCGACCCGATGCGAGCAAAGTCGTTTCGCTCGGCGATCTGTGAGGTGTCGGGAGCGATCGCCATCATCTCGATGGGGATGGGATAAGAGGCGATTCGAACCACCGCCATGCGGATTTTCAAGCCGCTGTCTTGCAGGCTGAGCTCTCTGGGCCCGTTCCGGCACCGGCCAGGTGCCTTCAGCCCCTCATCTTCGCAATGGCCTGCTCTTGTTTTGCGGCTGCGTCCCTGTTCATCGCGCCAAAGCGCAGGGCACAGCGAAATATTCCCCCCGGCGCGACGTGAACCAGGCGGCCTCTTTCCTTCGCCGCGAGATAGCCGTCGGGTTCGGCGGTCGCCGGCAGTACCAGCCCAAGCGCATCCTGGTCGGCGCCGCGCGTGATCCAGCGCACGGCATAGTTGAGCTCGGCAGGACGAAAGCTGACGAAATCCGCCGTCTGGTCCGGATGGACCTGCAAGGCGTGCGCCCAGCCCTCGGTATCCGCCTTTGCCTTCATCGTCAGCACGAGTTCAGGGTCGATCGGCTCGCCCTTGGTCAATTTGCGATGGCGCGAGGGATCAGCGACAATCGCGTCGCGGTAGGCAAGGTAGCTTTCGCTCGGCGTGAAAAATGGCGGAAGCACCTGGCGCACGACGATGTCGGCGCGATCGTCGGCCACGCTGTCGACCAGACGCCCGCCATCCGCCGGCCTGAAATTGATGTGCGCCAGATACATCAGTTCCATGGGCGAGTGCTTCCGGTTCTCGATGACGATGTCGACGGCCACACTGGTGGCATCGCGTTGCAGCAGCACGGTCGGCTTCATCACATAGTCGTGGCTGAAGGCGACGGTCTGGCGGCAGCGGCCGGTCAGGGCCATGAAAGGCCCTTCCGAATTATTCCCGACTATGAGTTGCACATCTCTGTAGGGCGCATTGGGCAGGTCGCCGTGAAGCGGGTGGCTGTCATTCGGCCCCGGGTTACCCATCGCGGTTGCGCCGCAGTGAAGCAAGAACGCGCCGTAGTTGGAGAGATAGTCGCGGGTGCCAACCGGCTCGTCGAACATCGAGCGCATGGTCAAGGAGCGGCTGAGGAATGTCGCGTCCCAGATTTGCTGGCCCTGGAACGGCAGCATGACGATTTCGCCCTTTTCGCCGCTGATCCGAAGACCGGCGACGCCAGACCGGAAGCGAAAGGCCTTGGCGACGAGTCCGGCATATCGTGCGATGACTGTTTCCGACGGGCCAAACTGCTCCGGCACGAGGTCGATGAAGACGTGATCTGAATGCTCGGGGGACATTGTTTCGACCTCCGCGCGCGCGGACTGCGTTCGGGTTGCATGGACTTGCCGATAGTCGCAGGAAACGTCCGGAAATCAACGGCAGGGCCGGTTTGCAATTCGTTTTGGAAAGGGATGGCGCCCAGAGGCGATTTGCGCTCGAGGCGTGCCTCACGGTGGCGGGCCTTTTTGTCGCCGCTGCTCACATAGAGATGACATCAACGATTTCTCAGGAGGCGCCTTGCGCTGCTCTGTGCAAGGGCGGCTTCAGCGAAGTGTCTTATATTAGCAAGAAACGATATATTAACGGCTGTGATGCAGGCTTTCCCGCGGGGGCGGGAAACACCTCCTCATCGACGTTCCGACGCGCGCCCTTGGAGCGCCGGGACGCTCGACCAATGCGGAGCAAACGCATGAGTGCCGGAGCAGCTCTTGAACAATTGCTGCGATTGATTCATCGCCGAGCCATGAAATTGGCGGCGTTGCCGGAGGATGAAAGGGATTTGCACTACGATCTCATTCGCCGCTCATGTTGCGCAGCCGCCGAGCACATTGGGCAAAGTCCCGACAAGGCAGCCATCACCGCAAACGATATGGTCGAGTTTGTCCACGCGCTCGTTGGAATCATTGAGATGGGTTGTGGATCAGACCAAGGGCGAAGCACCGATCGGCCGCCGCCGGCACACCATTTTGGTAGCTGGGAGAATGGCACCACTCGCACCCAGGGATAGCACTTCATTGGTGTCGCCAACTTGGCGTCTCCAGGGAGCCCGCCGTCCCACGGGAGGGCTCCCTGGAGACGGGCTGTCATTGCGATCGTGAGCTTGCTCGCCTCAACCCGCTCCAGGCAATGATCGGGAATGTCTGGCCACACGAGAGAACGCGCCGACATGCCGCAGGTTCGCTGCTGCCATCGCTTTCGGACCCGCTGCCTCACGGTGGCGGGCTTTCATGTGGCGTTCATGTCGCATGGATCTGCCGACAATTGCCGGAAACCCTTTGCAATCAACGCTAGCCGTTTGCAACACGACGCGCCTGCAAACGACAATTTGGCGCTTGCTTAAGTGTCTGATTTCGTTTTGGAAAATGATGGTGCCCAGAGGCGGATTCGAACCACCGACACGCGGATTTTCAATCCGCTGCTCTACCAACTGAGCTATCTGGGCCTGTTCCGGCAAACGAAATCTCGTGCACCGGATTTCGCGGAAGCGCCGACGGCGCCCCTTGAAAGCGCGTGGGTTATAGCACGGGAATTCGGCCTGTCCAGCGCTTAGGTGGCGATTTCAGACAGGAAAAGAGATGCCCTGTAGTGGGTCGGTTCCATGCTGGTTCTCCAGCCGGAATGGCGCGCGGCTTGGTCGTGTTTCGGCCATCGGCGTCCTTTTCCATGTCGCCATCGCGGCCCGCAATGACGTGGCCGGTCTCTTGGCCGACCATTGAGGCGCCCCGTTCGCGGTGCCGGACAAGCGCCTGGTCGTCGAGCCTATCTGGCGCCGGACACGCCCCTGCGAAAATCGGACGGCGACATGCCGGCCAGCTTGCGGAACGATTTGTTGAAGGCGCTGAGCGAGCCGAAGCCCGAGTCCATGGCGACGCGCAGCACATTGGCATCCTGATGCATCAGCAGCGCCTGCGCGTAGCTCAGCCGCAACAGGTTGACATATTCGTTGAGCGTCATGCCGGTCGATTTCTTGAACAGGCTCATCGCGTATTTGGGATGGATGTCGGCGGCGGCCGCTATGTTCACGCAATCAATGTCGTAGAGGAAGTTCTCGGCGATGAAATCGCACATGCGCCCGACATTGCGCGACGACTGCTGATCGAAGGGGCTGCCCGTTTCCTGCCCCGCCGCGGTTTCAGGCACCAGCCGATAAGGCTCGAACCGCACCCGCTCCAGCCGCAGCAGCAATTCGTTGACGGCGTGTTCTGCCTTGGCATGGTCACCAGACCGAGCGTAGCGGTTCCAGCGCTCGAAATTATGGTGGTCGGATTGGTCGGTGGCGCCGCTCACCAGCGTTGCACCTGTCATCAACCGATGCCTTATATCCGTGGGCAGGTGGAGCCGGAAGAAATGCACCAGCGGCAGATGCGCTCCGGCATAGATGGCGTCGTCGGACAGGTCGTCCATCTGGTGGGGTAGACCGCCCCAGAACAGGCACATCTCGCCGGCTGAAAGCGAAATCTCGTGGTCATTCATGCGGTAATGCACGCTGCCGCGCACAATGAAGTTCACCTCGACCTGGGCGTGCCAGTGCGGTTTGAGCATCACCAGAGGATTGGTGTGAAACATCTGCAGCAATAGCGGCAGGCCTTCCACGCTGCTGGCGCCTGGCTGGTAAAACGGCCGCTCCGGCATCTTACTTTCCGCCAATTTCATATTCCCTTTGACGGCGACAGGCCCTGCCCACTGCATAGTCTAGCCATGCTCACAGTGAGAGAGCAAATGAAATGGGAGGATTTCAATGCGCATCACAATGACCTGCGCCGCGCTCGCGCTTGCCCTGGGCTCAGCCCCGGCCTTTGCGCAATCCGGCGAAATCACCATCTGGAGCTGGAACATCGCCGCGTCATCGTTGAAGGCGACCGTTGCCGGCTTCAACAAGCAATTCCCCGACATCAAGGTGACGGTCCAGGACCTCGGCAACCAGCCGACCTACGACAAGTCGATCGCCGGCTGCGCCGCCGGCGGTGTCGGCCTGCCTGACATCGTCACCATCGAGAACGGCGAGGCCGAGAATTACTGGAGCCAGTTCCCAGACTGCTTTGTCGACCTTCATACGCTGGGCTATAGCGCTGAGGATCAGGCGAAATTCCCAGACTTCAAGCGCACCGAGCTCGAAGTCGGCGACAAGGCCTATGCGATGCCGTGGGATTCGGGGCCGGTTGCCGCGTTCTATCGCCGCGACTTCTACGAAAAGGCCGGCGTCGACCCGGCCTCGATCAAGACCTGGGATGATTTCATCGCCGCCGGCAAGAAGATCCAGGCCGCCAATCCGGGCGTCTCGATGACCAACGCCGATTTCAACGGCGACTCGGAATTCTTCCGCATGATCTCCAATGAACAGGGCTGCGCCTATTTCGCCGCCGATGGACAAACGATCACGGTCAACCAGCCCAAATGCGTCGATGCCATGACCAAGGTCAAGGAGATGAAGGATGCGGGCATCGTTTCCTCCGCCGACTGGGGCACCAAGATCACCAACAACACCGCCGGCACCGTCGCCACCCAGATCTATGGTGGCTGGTACGAAGGCACCATTCGCACCGAATCGGCCGGAGAGAACGGCAAATGGGGCGTCTATCTGATGCCAAGCCTCACCGCCGACGGGCCGCGCGCGGCCAATCTCGGCGGGTCCTCGCTGGCCATCACGTCGGCGTCGAAGAACAAGGAAGCCGCCTACGCCTATTTGAAATACACGCTCGGAACCAATGAAGGCCAGATCACCATGCTGAAGGAATTCGGCCTGGTGCCCTCGCTGGTGTCGGCGCTCAATGACCCCTACGTCTCGCAAGGCCTGCCCTACTGGGGTGGCCAGGCGGTGTGGAAGGACATTCTCGGCACCTTGCCCAAGGTCGTCCCCAGCCGTGGCACGCAGTTCCAGAGCGATGCCGAAATCATCGTTCGCGCGGTGCAGACCAAATATCTTGCCGGTGGCTATGCCGACGCCAAGGCCGCGCTCGACGATGCCGCCAACCAGATCGCCGCGGCGACCGGGCTGCCAGTCAAGTCATGAGCTCCCAAGTCGGGTCCGGAGGGCAGCCGTGCCGCCCGGACCCGACCGCAGCCCTGTGGGTTTCGCCTCGCGTAACCTGTGATGGCTTGCATTTTCTGACAGGCCGGCTCTCGCTGCCGTGGGGGCCACAGCTGGAAACGCCGACGAGAGAAGGAGGAGGAAGATGCGCAACCGCAATGCCACGGCCTATCGCTTCCTCACGCCCTATCTGCTGATCTTTGCCGTTTTCTGGGTATGGCCGATCATCAGCTCGTTCCTGATCTCATTCCAGGCGACGCGCACCGTGCCATGGCGGTTCGCGCCCGCCTTCAACTGGGGCCGGCTGATCGGAGATCCGGCTTTCTTCAACGCGCTGAAGAACACGCTGCTCATCCTCGTCATCCAGGTTCCGGTGATGATCACCCTGGCCATGGTGATGGCGGTGCTCTTGAACTCGCCGCTCCTGAAGGCGAGGGGCCTGTTCCGCTTCGCCTTTTTTGCCCCGGTCGTGGTCGGCGAGGTCGCCTATTCGGCGGTGTTCCGGCTGATGTTCAACCTCAATTTCGGCATCATCAACAAATTGCTGAACAGTGTCGGCCTGCCCAGCGTCGACTGGTTTTCCAACGTCACGCCGGCGATGGCACTGATCATGATCGCGGTCACCTGGCGCTGGGCCGGCTATAATGCCATCATCCTGCTCGCCGGCATGCAGTCCATTCCCGAGGATGTCTACGAGGCGGCAACACTCGACCGCGTCAGCAAGCTCAAACAATTCTTCTTCATCACCTTGCCGCTCTTGAAGCCGGTCGTCGTGTTCTGCCTCGTGCTGTCGATCATCGGCACCATGCAGCTGTTCACCGAGCCGTTCCTGATCACCGAGCGCGGCGGACCGGGCGGCGGCACCGAAACGCTCGGCCTGCTGCTCTACCGCCAGGGTTTTCGGTCGCTCAATTTCGGCTACGCCTCCGCCGTTGCCTACACAATGGCCGGCCTGGCGATCGCAATCACGCTGGTACAACTGTGGCTGACGAGGGAAAAGCAATGAGTTCGCTGTCCGCCGCCAGGCTAAGACGCAGCATCGCGCTGCATCTCTTCCTCACGCCGCTGGCGCTGATCTGGCTGTTTCCGCTGTGGATGATGGTGGTGTTCTCCACCATGCCGGACAATGGCATCTTCAGCCCCGGTATCGAGCTTTTGCCGCACGGCAATTTCATCGACAATTTCAACAATCTGCAGCGTGACACCGACTTCGTCGGCGCCATCGGCATTTCGGTCTCGGTGGCGGTGACCTATACCTTCCTGTCGGTGCTGCTGACGTCGATGGCCGGCTGGGCGCTGGCTCGTTACCAGTTCTTCGGCAAGGGCGTGGTTGTTGCCATCATCCTCGGCACCATCACGCTTCCCTACGCGGTGGTGCTGATCCCGCAATTCATCATGGTGGCGCGCGACTTCAAGCTCGCCAACACCTGGGTGGCGCTGATCGTGCCGCCGCTGTTCAATTCGCTCGGCGTGCTGTTCATGCGGCAGAGCTTCTCGATGATGCCGGACGATCTGTTCGACGCGGCGCGCGTCGAGGGGGTGAAGGAGTGGCGTATCTTCCTTTTCGTCGCGCTGCCGTTGGCGCGGCCGATGCTGGCGGCGCTCGCCATTATCCTCTTCCTCGCTTCCTGGAACAATTACCTGTGGCCGCTTTTGATCAACAGCCAGCCGGGTTCGATGACGGCGCCGGTGGCGCTCGGCACCCTGATCGGCCTCACCAAGGTGTCGTGGGGCGGCATCATGGCCGGTGCGGTGATGCTGACGGTGCCGATGCTCATCGTCTTCGTGCTCCTGCAGCGTCATTTCATCGCCGGCATCGCCGCCGGCGCCATCAAATAGACAGGACAAGCATGGCGACCGTCACGCTCAACAATGTCGTCAAGCGCTTCGGCGCCTTCGAGGTCGTCCATGGCGCCAACATCGACGTCAAGGACGGCGAATTCGTTGTCTTCGTCGGCCCCTCCGGTTGCGGCAAGTCCACGCTGCTCAGGATGATCGCCGGGCTCGAGGATATCAGCGGCGGCGAGATCGCCATCGGCGGCAAGGTGGTGAACGATGTCGAGCCGGCCGACCGCGGCATCGCCATGGTCTTCCAATCCTACGCGCTCTATCCGCACATGACCGTCGAGCAGAACCTCTCTTTCGGGCTGCGCATGACCGGCAATCCCAAGGCTGACACCGAACGGCGGGTGAAGCGGGCGGCCGGGATCCTGCGCATCAGCGAACTGATGGACCGGCGTCCGCGCAAACTCTCCGGCGGTCAGCGCCAGCGTGTCGCCATCGGCCGCGCCATCGTGCGCGAACCGCAGGTATTCCTCTTCGATGAGCCGCTCTCCAATCTCGACGCCGAGCTGAGGGTGCAGATGCGGATCGAGATCGCGCGGCTGCACAAGGAGCTCGGCGTCACGATGATCTATGTCACGCACGACCAGACCGAAGCGATGACGCTGGCCGACAGGATCGTCGTGCTCAATGCCGGCAATATCGAGCAGATCGGCGCGCCGCTCGATCTCTACGACGATCCGGCCAATCGCTTCGTCGCCGGCTTTGTCGGCTCGCCGAAGATGAATTTCATGGCGGCTAAGGTCGTCGCAACGGAGAAGGACGTGGCGGTGGTCGAGCTTCTCAACCACAGCGGAGCCCGGCTGCGCAAATCGCTTTCGGGCGCGCCGCCTGCTGTCGGCGCGGATGTCGTTCTTGGCGTGCGGCCGGAGCATTTCGGCGAGGCCGGCGAGGGCGACTGCGACATACCGGTCCGGGCCGACGTTGCCGAGCATCTCGGCTCGGTGAGCTATGTCTATGCCAATGCCGGGCCGGAGGAACTGATCATCGAGCGCGAGGCCTCGCGGCAGCGGGCGAGCGGCGATCATCTGGTGGTCTCGATCAAGGCCGGCCGGTCGCTTCTCTTCGACACCTCAGGCGCACGGATACGCTGATGCATGTCGCCCAAAAGTGCGCAGCGGTTTTGGGGCAACGACATGTATGAACCAGGATGCATGTCGCCCAAAAGTGCGCAGCGGTTTTGGGGCAACGACATGTATGAAACTCAAACTTTTCTTTGCCCGGTCGCAATGCGTCGTGGCGATTCAGGGAGATCCAAATGAATTCCGAACCAGGAAAAATCCGCTGGGGTATTCTCGGACCGGGCGGCATCGCCAAGGCCTTCGCCGGCGGCGTCGCCGGCTCGCGCAACGGTGTGCTCGCCGCCATCGGCGCGCGCAATCCCGGCAAATCGGGCCTCGCCGAGACCTTTCCCGGCGCCCGCATCCTTGACGGTTATGATGCGCTGCTCGCCGATCCCGCCATCGATGCCGTCTACATCTCGATACCGCATCCCGGTCACGCGCAATGGGCGATCAGGGCGGCGGAAGCGGGAAAGCATGTGCTGTGCGAAAAGCCGCTTGGGCTGACCGCCTTCGAGGCCGACGCCATGATCCATGCCGCGCGCAAGGCCGGCACCTTTCTCGGCGAAGCCTTCATGTACCGGCTGCATCCGCAGACGCTGAAGCTGGTGGAATTGATCAGGTCCGGCATCATCGGCGACATCAGGATGATCAAGTCGAGCTTCGGCTTTGCCATGCCGGGCTTCATGCCGGAGCACCGGCTCTATGCCAACGATCTCGCCGGCGGCGGCATCCTGGATGTCGGCGGCTATCCGGTGTCGATGGCGCGGCTGATTGCCGGGGCGGCGGCGGGCCTCCCCTTCGCCGAGCCGGACAAGGTGGTTGGCGCGGCCCATCTCGGCCAGTCCGGCGTCGACGAATGGGCCTCGGCGCTGCTGCACTTTCCGGGCGGCATCATTGCCGAGGTGTCCTGCAGCATCTCGCTCAATCAGGACAATGTGCTCAGGATCTTCGGCACCAAAGGCCGTATCGAGGTACCGGACTTCTGGTTCGCCGGCGGCGACCGCGATGTCGGCCTCGGCCGGATCGACGTGATCGGATCGGACGGCTCGCGCGAGACCATCAGCGTCAACGAGAAGCGCCATGTCTATTCTTTCGAGGTCGACGCTGCCGGTGACGCCATCCTCGCCGGGCGGCAGGAGTTCGCCTGGCCGGGCATGGCGTGGGCCGACAGTCTCGGCACCTTGCGAGTCCTCGACAGATGGCGCGCGGCGGTGGGGCTGGAGTATGAGATCGAGAAGGCCCCGCTGCGCACCAACACCATCTCCGGCCGGCCTTTGCGGTCCGGCGGCACGGCGATCGGCAAGCGCATGATACCGGGCCTGTCGAAGCCGGCGTCGGTCGTAGCGCTCGGCTTCGAGGATTTCCGCACATTCTCCTCGGGGTCGATCCTGCTCGATGCCTTTTTCGAAGCCGGCGGCAATCTTTTCGATACCGGCTATGTCTATGGCGCCGGTTATACCGAGACGCTGCTTGGCCAGTGGCTGAAAAACCGTGGCGTGCGCGAGCAATCGGTGATCATCGCCAAGGGCGCGCACTCGCCGCTCTGCTATCCCGACGTGATCGGCAAGCAGCTTGCCCAGTCGCTCGACCGGCTGCAAACCGATCATGTCGATATCTACTTCATGCATCGCGACAATCCGGACGTGCCGGTCGGCGAATTCGTCGATGCCATGGATCGCGAGGTCAAGGCGGGCCGCATCCGTGGTCCGTTCGGCGGCTCGAACTGGACGATGGAACGCATGGACGAGGCGATCGCCTATGCCGAACGCACCGGCAAGCAGAAGCCCTGCGCGCTTTCCAACAATTTCTCGCTGGCCGAAATGCTGGAGCCGATCTGGGCCGGCTGCGTCACCTCCTCCACCGATGCGTGGAAGGCCTGGCTGACATCTCGGCAGATGCCGAATTTCGCCTGGTCGAGCCAGGGCCGTGGCTTCTTCACCGATCGCGCCGGGCGCGACAGGCGCGACAGCGAGGAACTGGTGCGGGTCTGGTATTCGGAGCGGAATTTCGGTCGCCGCGACAGGGCGATCGAGCTTGCCGCGCGACTGGGCAAGAGCCCGATCCATATCGCGCTGGCCTATGTGCTCAATCAGTCTTTCCCGTCGGTTCCATTGATCGGGCCCCGTACGCTGGGCGAACTGGACGACAGCCTGCGCGCACTCGACATCACGCTTTCGCCGGCCGATCTCGAGTGGCTGGACGGCGGCAGCCGGCACGCGGCCTAATGCATGTCGCCCAAAAGTGCGCAGCGGTTTGGGATAAAGACATGCATAAAACAAGGACCCAAAGCGGCGGCGTCAGGTCTCTTCGTCAGGCACGCTGACGCCGCGTCGGGCCGGGCTTCTCATGCTGGCGTACATGCCGGTGGTGCGGAACTGGCTGGGCGTGATGCCGTAGCAGCGGCGGAAGACCTTCGAAAAATAGTTCGCGTCCTCGAACCCGCACAGGATGGCGACTTCCTTCACCGGTAGGAAATCGGCCCTGGTCAGCAGCTTCGCCGCGCGCTGCAGGCGCTGCTGCAGCACGAACTCAGCCGGCGGCAGACCCTCGCTCTCGGCGAAACAACGTGAGAAATGGGCACGGCTCAGGCCACTGATCTGGACGAGGTCCGCCACCGGCAGCGGCCCGTCGAGATTGGCATTGATGTGATCGATGACCGGCTGCATGGCGCTCTGTTTCTCAGCAAAGGCATGTGAGCCGAACACATCGTCATAGAGCGCCATCGCGGCCTCGTAGGCGACGGCGGAGGCAGCACCCGGCGAAGCGGCCCCCTTGATGAGGCGCAGGCTGCAATCGGCAAGATGATCGATCGTCGCCGGCTGCAGCCGAAACACCGGGCTCGAGGTGCCGAGGATCGATTTGTGGATGCGCAGCGCCTCCTCGCCGTTCATCGAGATCCAGAAATATTCCCAGCGCTCGTCCCTGGCCAGCCAGTAGCGGTGGTTGTGCGGCACCAGCACCAGCAACGTGTCACCCTTTTGCAGACGGTAGTTGCGGTTCTCGTAGCGCAACTGGCCGGTTCCGCTGATCGTGTGCTGGAGCACGGTGAACGGTGTCTGGCCGCGCCTGCGCCCGTCCCAGTCATAGGTTTCATCCTCGCGCACTTCATAGCCCGTGCTTGTCGGCATGGCGTGCAGGCGCTGGCCGCCGCGTGGCAGCGAGATCGTTCGCATCGATTGTCCGTTGGCGATCAAATCCTGCAGCACAAAATTACCCTTGAAAGCATAATCCTTCTCTGGTCGCGCTCACGAATAAGCGCATAATCGCCCACGAAAAGCGAGAGAGATCCGCAGGCGAGGAGCGGATAGGGTGGTTGGCAGGCCGGAATCCGGCTTGTCCCCCACACATGTCATCGCATGTGGCTGCAATCCACTGCTGTCATTTCCTGTCTGTCATTCGAATAAAATGAGGTGCGGCTGATGAGTTTCAAAATCGCTATCATCGGTGCCGGCAGCGTCGGCTTCACCAAGAAGCTGTTCACCGACATTCTGTGCGTGTCCGAATTCAAGGATATCGAATTCGCGCTGACCGACGTCAGCGAGCACAATCTTCAGATGATCAAGGCGATCCTCGACAGGATCGTCGAGGCCAACGGATTGCCGACCAGGGTGACGGCGACGACTGAGCGCCGCAAGGCGCTCGAAGGCGCACGCTATGTCATCAGCTGCGTGCGGGTCGGCGGCCTCGAAGCCTATGCCGACGACATCCGCATTCCCCTCAAGTATGGCATCGACCAATGCGTCGGCGACACGATCTGCGCCGGCGGCATTCTCTATGGCCAGCGCAACATTCCGGTGATCCTGGATTTCTGCAAGGACATACGCGAGGTCGCCGAGACGAACGCCAAATTCTTAAATTATGCCAACCCGATGGCGATGAACACCTGGGCGGCGATCGAATACGGCAAGGTCGACACGGTGGGCCTCTGCCATGGCGTCCAGCACGGCGCCGAGCAGATCGCCGAGGTGCTGGGTGCGAAGTCCAGGCAGGAGCTCGACTATGTCTGTTCCGGCATAAACCATCAGACCTGGTTCATCGATCTGCGGCTCAACGGCCGCAAGATCGGCAAGGACGAGCTGGTTGCCGCCTTCGAGGCGCATCCGGTCTATTCGCAGCAGGAAAAGCTGCGCATCGATGTCTTGAAGCGCTTCGGCGTCTATTCGACCGAAAGCAACGGCCATCTGTCCGAGTATCTGCCCTGGTACCGCAAGCGCCCCGACGAGATCACGCGCTGGATCGACATGTCCGACTGGATCCATGGCGAGACCGGCGGCTATCTCCGCTACTCCACGGAAACTCGCAACTGGTTCGAAACGGAATATCCGCAGTTCCTCGAAGCGGCATCGAAGCCGATCGATCCTTCGAAGCGCTCCAACGAGCATGCCAGCCACATATTGGAGGCGCTGGAGACCAACCGCGTCTATCGCGGCCACTTCAACGTCAGGAACAATGGCGTGATCACCAATCTGCCGCAGGACGCCATCATCGAGTCGCCCGGCTTCGTCGATCGCTTCGGTATCAACATGGCCGCCGGTATCACGCTGCCAGAAGCCTGCGCCGCCACCTGCATCGCGTCTATCAATGTCCAGCGCATGTCGGTGCACGCCGCGATCGCTGGCGACATCGATCTCTTGAAGCTCGCCGTGCTGCATGACCCGCTGGTCGGCGCGGTTTCGACCCCGGAGGAGGTCTGGCAGATGGTCGACGAAATGGTCGTCGCCCAGGCGGCCTGGCTGCCGCAATACGCCCATGCGCTTCCGGCCGCCAGGGAACGGCTGTCGACATCGGGGGTGAAGACCCGTGATTGGGCGGGCGCCGCACGGCGCAGCGTCCGCTCGATCGAGGAATTGCGCGCCGAAAAGGCCGCACTGAAACAGGCCAGCTGAAACCTCATGCGCGGCGACGGACCTGCGGGAGGCAGGTTCGCCGCGACGAAGCCGTTTCGAATTCGAGGAGAAGCGGAGCAGGTGCAAACGCTCCGGAACAAACAAGAGGGAGAGAGACAGTGAGGAATGTACGCAATATCGGCCTTGCTGCCGGACTGGCGCTGGGCGCCTCGGCTGCGGCACTGAACGCATACGCTTCCGAGCCCACGGTCCCGCCGGCGCCGGCAACCTTTCCGGCGGAGGGCAAGATCCACTATGTGGCGCGCGACTCCATCCTGGAGTTCAAGGCGCTGCCGCAATATCACGAGCCGGACTGGGTCACCGAGAAATACGTCAAGACCGGAAAGCTGCCGCCGGTGAAAGACAGGCTGCCGAAAGAGCCGCTGGTCTTCAAGACGGCCAACATGCCTGACGGCATCGGCGTCTATGGCGATACGATGCGTCATGTCATTGGCGGGCGGCCGGAAGGCTGGAACTATGGCGCCGGCCAGACTCAAGGCTGGGGTGGCATCGATATCGGCCTTTCCGAATGCCTGACACGCACGGCGCCGCTGTTCCAGGTCGAAGCCAAGGACACCGAGCCGCTGCCGAACCTGGCCAGGGGCTGGGACTGGTCGAAGGACGGCCACACACTGACGATGCACCTGGTCGAGGGTGCGAAATGGTCGGACGGCGTCCCCTTCAACGCCGACGATGTCATGTTCTACTGGGACGACGAGGTGGTCGACCCGAATGTTTCGCCGCTGAACGGCGCGACGCAGGAGACCTTCGGCGTCGGCACGACGCTGAAGAAGATCGACGACTACACCGTCGAGTGGACCTTCAAGGAAGCGTTCCCCAAACAATATCTCTATGCGATGGCCTACGGCACCTTCTGTCCCGGCCCCGCGCACATATTGAAGCCGCAGCACCCGAAATATTCGAAGAACACCTACGAGCAGTTCAAGAACGCCTTCCCGCCGGAATATATGAACATGCCTGTCATGGGAGCCTGGGTGCCGGTCGAGTATCGGCCTGACGACATCATCGTCATGCGCCGCAACCCCTACTACTGGAAGGTCGACGAGAAGGGCAACCAGCTGCCTTACCTCAACGAACTGCAGTACAAGCTGTCGACCTGGGCCGACCGCGACGTCCAGGCGGTCGCCGGCTCGGGCGATTTCTCGAACCTGGAGCAGCCGGAAAACTTCGTCGCCTCGCTGAAGCGTGCGGCGGAAGCGAATGCCCCCGCGCGCCTTGCCTTCGGCCCGCGGCTCATCGGCTACAATCTGCGCATGAATTTCTCCGCCAATGGCTGGGGCAACCCGGACGAGCGCGGACAGGCGATCCGTGAGCTCAACCGCAACGAGGACTTCCGCAAGGCCGTTACCATGGCGCTCGACCGCAAGGCGCTCGGCGACTCGCTGGTCAAGGGGCCGTTCACCGCCATCTATCCCGGCGGCTTCTCCTCGGGCACCAGCTTCTATGACCGCAAGTCGACCGTCTATTATCCGTTCGACCTCGCGGGCGCCAAGGCGGAACTCGCCAAGGCCGGCCTCAAGGATACGGACGGCGACGGCTTCGTGAACTTCCCGGCCGGCACCGCCGGCGGCAAGAACGTCGAGATCGTGATGCTGGTCAACAACGACTACGGCACGGACAAGAGCCTCGCCGAAGGCGTCGTTGCCCAAATGGAAAAGCTCGGGCTTCGGGTCGTGCTCAACGGCCTCAACGGCACCCAGCGCGATGCCTCCCAGTATTCCGGCCGCTTCGACTGGCTGATCCGGCGCAACGACCAGGAACTGACCTCCGTCGTGCAGAACACCGAACAGCTTGCTCCCGTTGGCCCGAAGACCAGCTGGAACCACCGCGCTCCTGAAAGCGGCGAGGTCGACCTGATGCCCTTCGAGAAAGATTTGGTCGACATCGTCAACAAGTTTGTCGCGTCGGAGGACAATGACGAGCGCGCCAGTCTGATGAAACAGTTCCAGAAGATCTCGACGGAACACATCTACAATGTCGGCCTGACGGAATATCCTGGCGCGCTGATCGTCAACAAGCGCTTCTCGAACATTCCGCAGGGCACACCGATCTTCATGTTCAACTGGGCCGAGGATTCGATCATCCGCGAACGGGTCTTTGTGGCGGCCGATAGGCAGGCGAAGTACGAACTGTTCCCGCAAGAGCTTCCCGGCAAGCCGGGAGACAAAGGCCCGATGGACTAAGGTTTACCTCCCCTGACCAAGACAATTCCGGTCGCGCCGCTGGCGCGGCCGGTCAAAGCCAACCTCCGGCCGCACCAAAGGGGCGCGATCGGCGAGATGAGGAAGCGGACTGTCCATGTTGCGATTCCTGCTCATGCGCATAGCGTCGGCAATACCGGTCCTCGCCATCCTGAGCCTCGTCACCTTTGGCATCATCCAGGCGCCGCCGGGCGACTATGCCGACTACATCCGTTCGCAGTTGATCAACCAGGGCGGCGCTTCCTTCGCCGAGGCCGATGCCCAGGCCCAGGCCTATCGCGTCGAGCACGGCCTCGATAAGCCGCTGCCCGTCCAGTACCTCAACTGGATCGGCGGCATCATCACCCGCGGCGATTTCGGCTACAGCCTCTACTACAACAAGCCGGTCGCCGACGTGGTCGGCGAGCGCCTGCCGCGCACGCTCATTCTGGCGCTGGTGTGCCATCTGCTAGCCTCGGTGCTCGGGATCACTTTCGGCATATGGGCCGCGACGCGGCAATACACCTGGATTGACTCGACGCTGTCGGCCATCTCCTTCCTCGGCATGACGGTGCCGCGCTTCCTGATGGCGCTGATCATCGTCTATCTCCTGGTCTTCCAGTTCAACGTCTCGGAGATCGGCAGCTTCTTCTCGCCGCAATATGGCGGCGCGCCATGGTCCTGGGCCAAGTTCGTCGACCTGGTCAAGCATGTCTGGCCGGTGGTGGCGATCGCCACCTTTGGCGGCCTCGCCTACAACATGCGCGTCATGCGCGGCAATCTGCTCGACACGCTGAACGCCCAATATGTCGAAACGGCCAGGGCCAAGGGCCTGACCGGCGCCGCCGTCGTCATGCGCCACGCCGTGCCCAATGCGCTGCACCCGCTGGTCATGTATCAGGGCGTCGTGCTGCCCTATATGCTCACCGGCGAGATCGAGACGGCGATCATCTTCGCGCTGCCGACCGTAGGTCCGGCGATCGTCGGCTCGATGGCAGTCGGCGACGTCTATGTCACCGCCACCTTCATGATGGTGCTGTCGGCGACGCTGATCGTCGGCAACATCGTCGCCGACATGCTGCTCGTCCTGCTCGATCCGCGCATCCGCCAGTATGGAGAGGGCTAGATGCTGGCCCGCGACACAACGCTGCCGCCACCGCCCGCCGAGGGAACCGCCGTGATCAAACCGGCGCGCGGCAATGAGAGCTATATGGCGCTTGTCTGGCGCCGGCTGAAGCGCTCCTGGACCGGCATGGCCGGGCTCTGGCTCGTCGTGCTTTTGCTGGTGATGGCCGTGTTCGCCGAGTTCATGGCACCGATGGACCCGAAGGCCACCGATGTCGGCTTCGCGCCGCCGCAAATGCCAAGTTTCCACGACAAGGACGGCAATTTCGTCGCGCGGCCGCGGGTCTATGCGCTGTCCGATTCGGCGGACCTCGATCCGGTCACCTTCCAGCCCGTCGTCGGCCCCGACTATGACCACCCGAGGCTGCTTGGCTTCTTCGTGCATGGCGCGCCCTACAAGCTGTTCGGGCTCGTCCCGGCGGATCGGCACTTCTTCGGCTCATTGGACGGCGAGCCGGTGCATTTCCTCGGCACCGACAAGTTCGGCCGCGACGTGCTGTCGCGCGCCATCCACGGCTCGCGCGTCTCGCTGATGATCGCGCTGACGGTCGTCTTCATCATCACCGTCATCGGCACCACCGTCGGCATGGTTTCCGGCTATTTCGGCGGCAGGTTCGATGTCTGGATGCAGCGCTTCGTCGAACTGGTGCTCGCCTTTCCGCAGCTGCCGCTCTATCTGGCGCTGACGACGCTGATCCCGGTCACCGCTCCCACCAACGTCTTCCTCGCCTTCGTAATCATCGTCATGTCGGCATTGGGCTGGGCGCAGATGTCGCGCGAGGTGCGCGGCAAGACGCTGGCGCTGGCGCGGATCGAGTATGTGCGCGCCGCCATGGCGGTCGGCGCCACCGACCGCCGCATCATCATGCAGCACATCTTCCCCAATGTGATGAGCCATGTGATCGTCGCGGTGACGCTGGCGATCCCGACGGTGGTGTTGCTGGAATCCTTCCTCGGGTTCCTCGGCTTCGCCGTCAAGCCGCCGCTGATCTCGTGGGGGCTGATGCTGCAGGACACGGCGACCTACTCCGTCATCGGCACCTATCCCTGGATCCTGTCGCCGGTCGGTTTCGTGCTCGTCACCGTCTTTGCCTTCAACGCGCTCGGCGATGGCCTGCGCGACGCCGTCGACCCCTATTGAGGTGGCAGGAATGACCGTCGCGCTCGCCGAATCCTTCGCGCCAACCGTCCGTCACGACCATGACGGACGCCAGGGCCAGCCCATCATCGACGCCCGCAACATCGAAGTCGCCTTCAAGGTCGAGCACGGCGTCGTCGAAGCGGTCAAGGACATCTCGTTCCAGCTCTATCGTGGCGAAACGATCGCGATCGTCGGCGAATCCGGTTCCGGCAAGTCGGTGACGGCACGCGCCGTCATGGGGCTGCTGTCCCGGCGGGCCACGGTGTCGCCCCGGTCGAGCATCTGTTATGACGGCCAGAACATCCTGAAATTCCCCGAGCGCGAGCGGCGCAAGCTGCGCGGCAACCGCATCTCGATGATCTTCCAGGAGCCGATGAGCTCGCTCAACCCGATCTACACTGTCGGCAGTCAGATCGTCGAGGCGATCAGGGTGCATCGCAAGATCGGCCGCAGGCAGGCGCAGGCGCGGGCGCTCGAACTCTTGCAGCACGTGCAGATTCCCGACCCCGTCGCGCGGCTCAGGCAATACCCGCACCAGCTCTCGGGCGGTCAGCGCCAGCGGGTGATGATCGCCATGGCGCTGGCCAACAATCCCGATGTGCTGATCGCCGACGAGCCGACCACGGCCCTCGACGTCACCGTCCAGGCGCAGATCCTGAACCTGATCCGCAGCCTGCAGAAAGAGCTGCGCATGGCGGTGATCCTGATCACCCACGACCTGACCGTGGTGCGCAAATTCTCCGACTACGTTTATGTCATGCAGCACGGCGAAATGTGCGAGCACAACGTCACCGAACGGCTGTTCGCCGATCCGCAGCATGCCTATACGCGGCGGCTTTTGGCCTCGGAGCCGCGCGGACGGCCGCAACCGCTGCCGGAAGGTTGCGGCACCATTCTCGAGGCGAGCGGCGTGCGCGTCTGCTTCATGCTGCGCCACGGCACTTTCCTGAAACCGGACTGGCGCGAGCTGGTCGCCGTTGACGACCTCGACCTCAGCCTGCGCCGCCATGAGACGCTGGGGCTTGTCGGCGAGTCCGGCTCGGGCAAGACCACCTTCGGCCAGACCCTGCTTAGATTGGTCGATGCCAAGCGCGGCGAGATCCGTTTCGACGGCAAGCCGATCCACGGCCTGTCGCGGGCCGAGATGCGGCCGCTGCGTTCGCGCATGCAGATCGTCTTCCAGGATCCGTTCTCCTCGCTCAACCCGCGCATGACGATCGGCCAGATCATCGAGGAAGGGCTGATCGTCAACAGCATCGGGGCGACGCGGCGCGAGCGGGTCGAACGGGTGCGCGACGCGCTGGTCAGCGCCGGCATGCCCGGCGATATACTGTCGCGCTTTCCGCACGAATTCTCCGGCGGCCAGCGCCAACGTATTGCGATCGCCCGCGCCATAGCGCTCGAACCCGAATTCATCCTGCTCGACGAACCGACATCGGCGCTGGACCTTTCCGTCCAGGCGCAGATCATCGACCTCCTGCGTAAACTGCAGGACGAGCGGGGCTTGAGCTATCTCTTCATCTCGCACGATCTCAAGGTGGTGCGCGCGCTGTGCCACCGCGTCATCGTCATGCAGAACGGCAAGATCGTCGAGCAAGGCCCCGTCGACGACGTCCTGTCCCATCCCAAGACCGCCTACACCGAACGGCTCGTCAGGGCCGCTTTCGACGTGGCCTGACCATATGCCGGAGGTTAGCATGGCAAGAAATCCAAGGATCACTTTCATAGGCGCCGGCTCGACGGTGTTCATGAAGAACATTGTCGGCGACGTGCTGCAGCGGCCGTCGCTTTCGGGCGCGACGATCGCGCTGATGGACATCAATCCGCAGCGGCTGGAAGAGAGCGCCATCGTCGTCAACAAGCTGATCGCGACGCTCGGCGTCAAGGCGAAGGCCGAGACCTACTCCGACCAGCGCAAGGCTCTGGCGGGCGCCGACTTCGTCGTCGTCGCCTTCCAGATCGGCGGCTATGAGCCCTGCACCGTCACCGACTTCGAAGTGCCAAAGAAATACGACCTGCGCCAGACAATCGCCGACACGCTCGGCGTCGGCGGCATCATGCGGGGCCTGAGGACCGTGCCGCATCTGTGGAAGATCTGCGAGGACATGCTCGCCGTCTGCCCGCAGGCGATCATGCTGCAATATGTCAACCCGATGGCGATCAACACCTGGGCAATATCAGAGAAATATCCTGCGATCAGGCAGGTCGGCCTCTGCCATTCGGTCCAGGGCACGGCGATGGAACTGGCGCACGACCTCGACCTTCCCTTCGAGGAGATCCGCTACCGCTCGGCCGGCATCAACCACATGGCCTTCTATCTGAAGTTCGAGCATCGCCAGCCTGACGGTTCCTACCGTGACCTCTATCCCGATCTCGTGCGCGCCTATCGCGAAGGCCGCGCGCCCAAACCCGGCTGGAACCCGCGCTGCCCCAACAAGGTGCGCTACGAGATGCTGACGCGGCTGGGCTATTTCGTCACCGAAAGCTCGGAGCATTTCGCTGAATACACGCCCTATTTCATCAAGGAGGGGCGCCCGGACCTGATCGAGAAATACGGCATCCCGCTCGATGAATATCCCAAGCGCTGCATCGAACAGATCGAGCGCTGGAAGGGGCAGGCGCAGGCCTATCGCTCGGCCGACCGCATCGAGGTCGAGCAGTCGAAGGAATATGCCTCCTCGATCATGAACTCGGTCTGGACCGGCGAACCCTCGGTGATCTACGGCAATGTCCGCAACAATGGCTGCATCACCTCGCTACCCCGCGATTGCGCCGCCGAAGTCCCGTGTCTGGTCGATGCCTCCGGCATCCAGCCGACCTATATCGGCGAGCTGCCGCCGCAATTGACCGCGCTGATCCGCACCAACATCAACGTACAGGAACTGACTGTGCGGGCGCTGATGACCGAGAACCGCGAGCACATCTACCATGCGGCGATGATGGATCCGCACACCGCCGCCGAGCTTGATCTCGACCAGATCTGGTCATTGGTCGACGAGCTTCTCGCCGCTCATGGCGACTGGGTGCCGGCCTGGGCGCGGGTCAACCGGAAGAACGAGGCCGCTTGACCGTGGCCTACTTCGGACCGTCGTTGTCCGGCTCTTCCTCGTCGTCGCGGGCGCTGATGACATAGGCGCCCTTCAGCCAGCGGTTGAGATCGATGTCCTTGCAGCGTGTCGAGCAGAACGGAAAGGTGTCGCGCGCCGACGGCTTGCCGCATTCGGGGCAGGGGCGCTTTGGGCGCAGGGGCGTGACCTTGGGGTCGGAACTCATGGCCGGATTCCCGCCAGCCAGCCGCCATGCACCTTGAAGCCCTCGCCGCTCAACAGCGCCACTGTCTCATAGAGCGGCAGGCCGACGATGTTGGTGTAGGAGCCGACCAGCTTGACGACGAACGAGCCCGCGAGACCCTGGACGGCGTAGCCGCCGGCCTTGCCGCGCCATTCACCCGAGGCGACATAGGCGTCGATCTCCTCGCGCGGCAGCCGCTTGAAGCGCACCCGCGTCTCGACCAGCCGCTGGCGCAATCTGCCACCCGGCGTGATCAGGCAGATGCCGGAATAGACCCGGTGCGAGCGGCCGGACAACAGCCCGAGGCAGTTGGCGGCATCGTCGAGGGTTTCGGCCTTGGGCAGGATGCGCCGCCCGACCGCGACCACCGTGTCGGCGGCCAGCACGAAGCTTGGCGCATAGTCGGCTTCGGCCTTCAGCGACGCGAACGCCTTCTCGGCCTTTTCCTTCGACAGCCGCTTGGCCAGCGAGCGGGGATGCTCGGCGCGCAGCGGCGTCTCGTCGACATCGGCCGGCAGCACGCGATCGGGCTCGATGCCGGCCTGCTGCAGCAGTTCGATCCGGCGCGGCGAACCCGAGGCAAGCACGAGCTTCTGCAAAATGCTCATCGGGCTCCGGCCGGGCTTCGCTTACTTGAAACGATAGGTGATGCGGCCCTTGGTCAGGTCGTATGGCGTCATCTCGACCAGAACCTTGTCGCCGGTCAGCACGCGGATGCGGTTCTTGCGCATGCGGCCGGCCGTATGGGCGATGATTTCGTGTTCGTTTTCGAGCTTGACCCGGAACATCGCGTTGGGCAGCAATTCCGTCACGACACCCGGAAACTCGAGGACTTCTTCCTTCGGCATTCGATACCTTTGCTTGGATGGCAGTTCCAGCGCCTAGAGCATGATGCCGAAAAGTGTGAAGCGGTTTTCGGACGACATCATGCTCTACTTCTTGGTTTAGAGGCGGATTCAGATTTCAGGTCGAACAGACCTGAAATCATCCGACTCTAGCCGGAATTTCGGCGGAACCTATATGATAATCGTGCGCTTGTGAACACGCTTAATCCGTCGCGTTTTTTGCCTCTGGAAGCAAAAAACGTCGACCTATGCGCAACTTCAGCCGCTCGCGCACGTCGCGATAGCTAGCCATGATCTGTTCGCGCGTGCCGCCGGCATTGGTCGGGTCCGGCGTTGGCCAGTATTCGACTTCGACGGCGAGCGAGCGGGTGAGCTCGAGCGCGGCGTGGTGCGCTTCCGGCGCCAGCGTGACGATGAGGTCGAAATAGTCGTCCTCGAGATCGTCCATCGTCCTTGGGTGACGCTCGCCCAGCGACAGGCCCTCCTCGGCGAGCACCGCATCGACGAACGGGTCGCGCTCGCCGGCGCGAACGCCGGCCGAGGCGACGAAGATGGTGGCGGGCAGCATCCGGCGCGCCAACTGCTCCGCCATCGGGGAGCGCACGGCATTCATGCCGCACACGAACAGGATAGAACGAGGCAGGGCGCCGGGTGCCAGGACTAGCCCCGCCAATGCAGCACGCAGACCAGCGTGAACAGCCGGCGCGCCGTGTCGAAGTCGATGTCGATCTTGCCGGCCAGCCGGTCCATCAGTGTCTGCGAGCCCTCATTGTGCAAACCGCGGCGCCCCATGTCGATCGCCTCGATGTGGCTCGGCGTCGAGGAGCGGATGGCGTCATAGTAGCTTTCGCAGATCATGTAGTAGTCCTTCACGATGCGCCGCAGCGGCGTCAGCGACAGGATGTGGGTGACGACCGGAGTGCCGTCCTCGCGCGACACGGCAAAGACAAGGCGCTGCTCGGCCAGCGACAGTTTCAGCCGGTAGGGCCCGGCGCCACTGTCATTGACGGGCTGGAAGCTGTTCTCCTCGATCAGGTCGAAGATCGCCACCGCGCGTTCATGCTCGACATCGGGTGTCGAGCGGCCGATCGATTCGTCGAGTTCGACATCGATCAGCCTGGCGCGGGTTCGATCGTAGTCCGACATAATGGCCTACATGTTCAACCGTATGGCGACGGAGCGTCCGTGCGCGTCAAGGCCTTCCGCCTTGGCCAGCGCGATGGCCGCCGGCGCCAGAATTCGCAGCTGCTCCGGTCCAAGCTTGAGGATGGAGGTGCGCTTGACGAAGTCGAGGACGGACAAGCCCGACGAGAAGCGCGCCGAGCGTGCCGTCGGCAGCACGTGGTTGGAGCCGCCGACATAGTCGCCGATGGCTTCCGGCGTATGGCGGCCGAGAAAGACGGCACCGGCATTGCGCATCCGCGACAGGAAGCCCTCTGCATCGTCGATGGCGAGTTCGACATGCTCGGCGGCGATGCGGTCGACCAGCTGCAGCGACGCCTCGATCGTCGGCACCAGGATGACCGCGCCGAAATCGCGCCAGCTCCGGGCTGCCGTCTCGCCGCGCGACAGGCTTTGCAGCTGACGCTCGACGGCTTGTTCAACCGCCGAGCCGAAAGCCGGATCGTCGGTGATCAGGATCGACTGCGCCGACGCATCGTGCTCGGCCTGGGCCAGCAGGTCGGCGGCGATCCAGTCCGGATCGTTGTTGCCGTCGGCCACGACAAGCACTTCCGATGGCCCGGCGATCATGTCGATGCCGACCGTGCCGAACACCTGCCGTTTGGCCGCCGCGACATAGGCATTGCCGGGGCCGACGATCTTGGCCACCGGCCTGATCGTTCCGGTGCCATAGGCAAGGGCGGCGATCGCCTGCGCGCCGCCGACGCGATAGATCTCGGAAACGCCCGCGATGTCGGCCGCGACCAGCACCAGCGGCGGGATGGCGCCGCCCGAGGCCGGCACGCATATCGCGATGCGTTCGACGCCGGCAACCTTGGCCGGTATGGCGTTCATCAACACCGAACTCGGATAGCTTGCCGTGCCGCCGGGCACGTAGAGCCCGACGGCCTCGATCGCCGTCCAGCGCCAGCCAAGCTCCACCCCGGCGGCATCGGTGTAGCGATCGTCCTTGGGTCGCTGCCGTTCATGGTGGGCGCGGATACGGTCGCGCGCGAATTTGAGCGCTTCGATGGTCAGCGCGTCGGCGCCATCATAGGCGTTGGCGATCTCGTCCTTCGATACGGCGATCCCGACGTTTTCCAGGTCAACGCGGTCGAATCTCCTGGAGTAGTCGATCAGCGCCGCGTCGCCCTCGGCGCGCACACGCGCGATGATGTCGCGCACCGCGGCGTCGACATCGGCCGACACTTCCCTCTTGGTCAGGAGGAAGGCGGTGAAACGCTGCTCGAAATCGGCGTCGGACTGACGAAGCGTAATGGCCATCGGACGCTCAAGCCTTGTGGACGGGACGCGACGTGGCTTCCCAGGCGCCGCCGATATCGGCGAGGCGGGCCTCGATGCACTCCACATCGAGCATGATGGTGCCGCCGCCCGAAAAGATCAGCTCGACAATGCCGGCCGGCTTGCTGATCTCGATGAAGCTGATCGCCAGCAGGGACAGGATCTCGCCCGGCTTGTCGCGGGCGATGCCGTTGGTCTTGACGCCAAGCACGCGGTCGAAATGCAGCACGGCCTGCCGCCGTTCGTTATGCCGGCGAAACAGGCCGGTCTTGGCCTCCCAGACGAAGCGGTTCATGGTCAGCACGAAACGCTTGGCCGCAGGCAGGTATTCGAGGTCCGAGACCTTCATCACGGCGTCCTGGACATGGGCCGAGACGATGCTCAGGTCCTGATCGTCGAGCGCGATAAGCTTGAGGGCATTCATGCGGATTTCGCACCTGAAAGTTGACTGTTCAGCCTTCTGTTAGAGCATGATCCCGAAAAGTGGAAACCGGTTTTCGGAAAAGATCATGCTCGGGCAGGAAATTTGCCGGTCTTGTCGCTCGCTGCAACCGCGCCAATAACTTCGTTTGCGCTGCCCCTCATCGCCCTGCCGGGCACTTCTCCCCGTATAGTGACGGGGAGAAGTGCGCCCTCACTAAGGATTTCGCCAATATCCGGACGTTGCAGAAAGCGAGCCGACGTTGCGGGCACCCCTTCTCAGCGCTGACTTCGACGATTGGTCCTTGTCGGAAGCGATTGTTAAGCCGAAATCCGCTCGATCACCGCACCGCAGTTGGACAGCTTTTCTTCCAGCCGTTCGAAGCCGCGGTCGAGATGGTAGACCCGGTTGACCGTGGTCTCGCCTTCCGCCGCCAAGCCGGCGATGACCAGCGACACCGAGGCGCGAAGATCGGTCGCCATGACTGGCGCGCCCTTGAGCTTCGGCACGCCGTCGACGATCGCCGTCTGGCCGGACAACGTGATGTGAGCGCCGAGCCGTGCGAGCTCCTGCACATGCATGAAGCGGTTCTCGAAGATCGTTTCGGTGATGCGCGACTTGCCCTTGGCCATGGTCATCAGGCCCATGAACTGCGCCTGCAGGTCGGTCGGAAAGCCCGGGAACGGCGCCGTCGTCACGTCCACCGGCGAAATACCGGCGCCGTTGCGCTTCACACGAATGCCGGAATTGGTCTGCGTGATCTCGGCGCCGGTCTGCGAAATCACGTCCAGCGCGGTCTGCAACAGCTCTGGCCGCGCGCCTTCGAGCACGACGTCGCCCCCGGTCATCGCCACCGCCATGGCATAGGTGCCGGTCTCGATGCGGTCGGGGATCACCCGGACGCGGGCGCCCGACAGTGATTCGACACCGTCGATGGTGATGGTCGGCGTGCCAGCGCCATAAATCTTCGCGCCCATGGCGTTGAGGCACTCGGCAAGGTTGACGATCTCGGGCTCGCAGGCGGCGTTTTCCAGCACCGTCTCGCCCTTGGCCAGCGACGCCGCCATCATCAGCACATGGGTGGCGCCGACCGAGACTTTCGGGAACACGTAGCGATTGCCGACGAGCCGGCCATTCCTGGTCTTGGCGATGACATAGCCGGTGTCGACGTCGATGTCGGCGCCCAGCGCCTGCAGGCCTTCGAGGAACAGATCGACCGGGCGCGTGCCGATGGCGCAACCGCCGGGCAGCGACACCTTGGCCTCGCCCATGCGGGCAAGCAGCGGGCCGATCACCCAGAACGACGCGCGCATTTTTGACACCAGCTCGTAGGGCGCTGTCGTGTCGACGATGTTGCGGGCGGAGAAATTGATGGTGCGCGAATAGCCCTCATTCTGTTTCTCGCGGCGGCCATTGACCGAATAGTCGACGCCGTGATTGCCGAGAATGCGGATCAACTGCTCGACATCGGCCAGATGCGGCACGTTTTCCAGCGTTAGCGTGTCGTCGGTCAGAAGCGAGGCGATCATCAGGGGCAGGGCAGCATTTTTTGCGCCCGAGATCGGAATGCTTCCGGCGAGCTTGTTGCCGCCGACAATTCTAATGCGATCCATGGAAGAACGTCCCTCTCGGCCAAGAAAGGCCGGTTCAATCGTTTGAGTATCGGCCCGTCTAGACCATTGGCCGGTCTGGTTCAAGAATTAGGATTTCGGCCACCCTCGGCCAAGCGTGGCTGATTTGAGTTAATCTTTTTGCATTTCCTTCGATGCGCCCAGCCCATCCGGCCGCTGGTCGGTTTCACCGGTGCGGCGCTTGTCGGCGTCCCCGGTGCGGCGCGAGCGCGATTGCGCCTTGCGCTTCTGCAGATTGGCGCGCAATTGCTCGGCGAGCCGGTCCTTGCGGTCCGTGCCGCCCTTTTTCGGTGGAATTGTCTTGTCGCTCATCGTCCCGCCCTGGCCGGCGAACGGCCAGCCTGCCATTCAGGCATACCCAACATTGTGGCACGGCCATGTCATTAAAGGATATCCGGCAAAGGCTTTCACAGATGCGTGGTTCTTGGCCTTGCGCTTGCCGGTTCGATATGGCAGAAGCCCCGCCATCGGCGGCTGCGGTAGCTCAGTGGTAGAGCACTCCCTTGGTAAGGGAGAGGTCGAGAGTTCAATCCTCTCTCGCAGCACCAGTCTATCCCCTTGAAATCGCTCAAAGCCTTGTGCCGCCTTTCTCGTCGCTGCCGCGGCGATGGGTCTCGCCGCGATCGCAAGCCTTAAGCTGCCGCTGCCGTCGGCGCCCGCGCGTCACGAAGCGCGGCCGCCCCCTGCTGACCATATGGATGCGGCAGTTTGATCCAAGCCGTAGCGAGTTCAGCTGCCAAGGTGTAAAATGTAACCAAGAAGGTAGCACCGATGCTGATCCGCACGCTCTCCACTTTGGAATACGAGAAATTGCTGGCTGCCAATCGCGTCGGTCACTTGGCCTGCGCCAGGGACGGACATCCCTACGTCGTCTGCTTGAACTATGCCTACGCCGACAGTCACCTCTACGCGTTCTCATTGCCGGGCAAGAAGATCGACTGGATGCGCGCCAACTCCCTGGTATGCGCCCATATCGTCGAACACACCCAGGGACGCGGATGGAGAAGCGTGATTGTCGACGGCCGCTTTGAAGAACTGCCTGACCAGATCGGCCACAAACTTCAGCGCGATCACGCATGGTCAGTGTTGAGCAAGCACGCGGACTGGTGGGAGCCCGGTGCGCTCAAGCCTGTCATGCCTCCCGTGTCAGATAGCTTGCCGCACGTTTTCTTCCGGATCCTCATAGAAGAGGTGAGTGGCCGAGAAGCAAGTGAATAGGCTGTTTCCAGCCTACGCGCAGCTGTTGGCGGCCGGCGCTGAAAGGGTCGTGAGCACGGACTCCATTCCGTATCCGCCGAATGCAATTTCCTTCGCCGGCTTGTTTGCTGAGGCCAGCGCCGAATTGTTCCGGAACGTTTCGCCAAAGGAACGGTCGCGTCCATAACGCTCGGCTGTTTCACGGCCCTTGGTTTCATTCCTTAGCACGTCCAAGCCGATCAAGGCGCTGGCGTTCGCCCTGGTTCAAACTCTCTCAACCAGCCACCTTCGAATCCCGCCCGTTGCAGGCCGCAACGGATGTAGGGGCACGAGCGCATCAACCGCCACAGGAAGCCGCTGCGTTCGTTCTCGATCATCAGGACAACCGGGCCTTCATCGAGGCCGAAATGCCAGGGCGATATCCACCAATCAAAGGCACTGCCGGCCGTTCCCGGATGCGTCGGATTGAATGCCGCCTTGAAACCATAGGCTTTGGCGGCCTTGAGCTTGGCCTGGTGAATGCAGAAGCTGATCGTCGGCCGCACGATTTCCGGAGCGAACGGCAAGGACGCAGCGACTGCCCACGGAGCGAGCGTGCCATCGTCGGGACCGTAGGGAACGCCACGTGCCGCATAGGAGAGGAATCTACGTTCGATGCCCTTCAACTTGAGTGTGCAGGGGCCGGGGCCATCACTCGCGGTAATGCCCCAGCAATGTTCGCCATAGCCATCAAAACCTCGCGGGTTCTCGATGGCGTAGCGGTGCTGAACCAGTGTGGCTCGCCGGCTGTTCTCGAAATAGTCGCTTCCCTTGCTCCGCATGAAGGCGTCCTGCACGCCCCGAAGATCGATCCAGACGTGCGAGAGCTGGTGGATGAACAGCGGTCCCGCATAGAGGTATTCGTAGCCGTAACAGTGCTCCCATCGGAATGTTGCGGTCCAAGCAGTGTAGCTGGTCTTGGGCAAGGGATGTGTCGGCGAACCCAATCCCAGGACATAGAGCAAGAGCGCTTCGTCATAACCTTCCCATCGATACTTCAGGAACCCTTGCTCGGGTGTCCACCCATGGGTGACGGTTTCTCGCTGGTCCTGCGCCCAGCACCAGTCGGCTCTGTGATAGAGCGCATCTGCCAAAGTGCGAATCTCGGTTTCAGCCGCGGTGTCGGCATCGAAATACTGCCCTGCAGCCAGCGCACCCGCCAGGAGGAGCGTGCTGTCGATGGTCGATAGCTCGCATTGCCAGACCCGCCGGCCGGTTTGCATGTCCAGGAAGTGATAGTAGAAGCCGCGATATCCCGTGGCGTCCGGCTCCGGCCCCTGCGGACTGTTCCAGAAAAAACGCAGCGTTGCCAAGGTGCGTTCCGTAGCCGCGCTTCGCGTCATGAATCCACGGTCGACTCCCACTGGGTAGCACGCGAGCGCAAGGCCGGTGGCTGCAATGCTTGCAGGTGAATTCGCTTCAGTCTTGTCCAGAACGAGACCGTTGGCAGGGTTCGCTTCTTGGATGAAGTAGTCGAATGTCTCCCGCTGCAGCGTCGCCAGATCGTCCTGCATGGCGGTGGTGTTCACGATGCGATCGGTTTCCGGAGAATATGATCGCATCGCTATGTCTTCCGAAACCCGCAGCTCATTATACCTATTGCTTTCATCCGCCTTCATGCCAGCTCAGTTCAAGTGAACAGGCGCCCAAGCCAATCGCCGATATCGTAGCTTGGCCGCTGCTGACCTCGTTGAGTCAAATCAATACCGGCGCCGAAGTGTCGGACCCGGCGACTTGAACGGTCGTTCCCGGTCCTTGTTGGTTGCGGCGCTGGCACACGTAGTGTCCTTCGGACCGCGTTTTGATTTGCGTCAATGCCGTGCTCACCCGCAGGAATGATCGTGGCGCGGAGACACGACGAGGCTAGCCGCTCCCTCCTAGTCCAGCTCCCTCGCGGATTCATCTTGGAACCGGCGCGACAAAAGTCTCGAACATGCGACCCTAAGCGACCATGGCCGACACCGTCTTCAGCGCCAGAGCGCTGACCAAAACCTACACCTCAGGTGAGACGCAAGTGCTCGCATTGCGTAAACTGGACCTTGAGATTTTCGCGGGAGAGATGGTCGTCCTGCTTGGCCCGTCGGGCAGCGGGAAGTCGACCCTGCTCAATATCATGGGCGGACTAGACCATTCCACGAGCGGCCAATTGTTCTTCAGGGATCAGGAACTGACCAACCTCGACGATCGGGGGTTGACCGCTTATCGACGGCAACACGTCGGGTTCGTTTTTCAGTTCTACAATCTGATCCCCAGCCTGACGGCTTACGAGAATGTCGCCCTGGTCACGGAGATTTCCGATCATCCGATGCGCCCGGACGAGGCCTTGGCGCTGGTCGGACTTGAACCGAGGATGCACCATTTCCCGGCTCAGCTCTCAGGTGGCGAACAGCAGCGCGTGGCCATTGCCCGCGCCATCGCAAAGCGCCCGGATGTGTTGCTTTGCGACGAGCCGACCGGCGCGCTGGATTCCAAAACGGGCATCCGGGTGATCGAGGCACTGCTCGGCATCAACGAGCAGCTTGGCACCACCACACTTATCATCACGCACAACGCCAGCATCCAGGATGTCGCTGACCGCGTGCTGTTTTTCGCCGATGGCCAAATCTCCAGAATTCGCAAGAACGAGGTGCGCCGGACTGCCGCCGAGCTTGTTTGGTGATCCGGATGCGTGCGCTGGACATCAAGCTTCTTCGCGACTTCGGCAGGCTCTGGGCGCAGGCGCTGGCGATTGCACTCGTCATTGCCGGAGGCGTGGCGACGCTCATTCTCGCGGTCGGATCCTACCGCTCCCTGGACGAGACGCGCACCGCATACTACGAACGCTACCGGTTCGCAGACGTCTTTGCCACTGTCAGCCGCGCGCCAAGGACGCTTGTCGACCAGATTGCCGAGATTCCCGGGGTTGCTTCGGTCGACGCGCGAATAGCCAAGCTCGCGCTGCTTGACATACCGGACTATCTGGAGCCGGCCACGGGCGAAGTTATCTCCCTGCCCGAGATCGGGGAGGCGTCGCTCAACCAGCTCTACATGCGCGTTGGCCGCATGCCGGAGCCTGGACGACCCGAAGAGGTCGTGGTGAACGAAGGCTTTGCCTTCTCCCACGGCTTTCAGCCCGGGGCCCGCTTCTCCGCAATATTGAACGGCCGAAAGCGGGAATTGACGATTGTCGGGATCGCGCTGTCTCCCGAGTTCATCTACGCGGTCGGGCCTGGCGATATCATGCCGGACGACCGCCGCTTCGGCCTGATCTGGATGTCGGAGAGAGCGCTCGCCAGCGCCTATGACCTCAATGATGCGTTTTCGTCCGTTTCGTTGAAGCTGCTGCGTGGCGTGTCCGAGAGCGAGGTCATGATGCGCCTCGACGCGATACTCGAGCGCTACGGTGGGCGAGCGGCCTATGGCCGAAAAGACCAGACTTCGCATGCCTGGCTGAACCACGAACTGGACATGCTCAATAACATGAGCCGAACGCTGCCGCCGATTTTCCTTCTGGTGTCGGCATTTCTGGTCAATCTCACGCTCAGCCGGCTCGTTGCTCTGGAACGCGAGCAGATCGGGCTCATGAAGGCGCTGGGATACGGCAACGCCAGCATCGTCATGCACTACCTCAAGTTTGTCGTCGTCATCGTGATGATCGGCATCGTGATCGGCAGTGCGGCGGGCACCTGGCTGGGCATGCGCATCACCAGCCTGTTCGGCGACTTTTTCCATTTTCCGTTCCTTGTCTTCACCAGGAGCCCGGACCTCTACGTCATTGCCGCCGCGCTCAGCCTCGTCGCTGCAATCATCGGGGCGGTGCGCGCGCTTCGCGAGGTCGTGCGATTGGCGCCCGCCGTCGCGATGCAGGCGCCGGCGCCTGCGCGCTATCGCAGACTTCTGCCTGCGAGCTTCACACTCAACAGGTTCATCTCGCAGCCGACCACGATGATGTTGCGCAACATCACACGCCATCCACTCAGATCGTTATTCACCTCGCTTGGGATTGCACTGGCGACAGCCATCCTGATCGTTTCACTTTTCACTGGCGATGCGATGGAGCAGCTTATCGACGTGACGTATTTCCTGACCGACCGTCAGGACGCCACTGTGAGTTTCGTGGAAAAACGCCCGCTGGATGTCGTTCTGCAGATCGCGCGGCTTCCGGGCGTTCTCGCGGCCGAGCCTTACCGTGAGGTTCCCGTCCGCATAAGGAACGGAAACGTCGAGCGTCGGATCATGATCAGCGGCAGGCCGCGCGACGCCGATCTAAACCGCATCATTGATGTCGACCTGCGGCCGGTCGTGCTGCCGGAAGCGGGCCTGGCGATTTCGAGCATGCTTGCCAGGATTCTCGGAGTGGGAGTCGGCGATTCCGTTGAGGTCGACTTGCTCGAAGGAGCGCGGCGGACCGTTGTCGTCCCTGTGACAGCCCTGGTCGAAGATTACTTCGGCATCCGCGGGATGATGGATTCGGAGACGCTCGCGCGCCTGATGCGCGAAGCGCCGTCGGTGAACAGCATCAATGTCAGCCTCGACCAGAACAGCCAGGAGTCGTTCTATGCTGCCATCAAGGACATCCCTGTTGTCGGGGGCCTGGCTCTCCAGCGCGTCTCGCTTGCGAATTTCCGAAAGCTGGTTGCCTTGCTGATCACGACAATGGCCAGCATCTACACCGGGCTGGCTGCGGTCATCGCGTTCGGTGTCGTCTACAACAGCGCCCGTATCTCGCTTTCCGAACGGGCGCGAGAGTTGGCGAGCTTGCGCGTCCTTGGCTTCACCCGGGGCGAGGTGTTGAGCATCCTCCTGTTGGAACTCGCCCTGCTCACATTGATCGCGCAGCCGCCTGGATGGCTCATTGGCTATGGCCTTGCCTGGATCATGCAGAAGAACCTGGCCGGCGAACTGATGCGGGTGCGCCTGATCGTCGAGCAATCCACCTACGTCTTTGCTAGCGCGATCGTAGTCGCTGCAGCCGTCCTTTCCGCGCTCGTCGTTCGCCGAAGGCTCAATGAGCTGGACCTTGTCACCGTTCTCAAGACACGAGACTGAACCATGCGCACGATCTGGATGAAGCGAACGTTGGGCATTGCGGCCTTGGTGGCGTTGGCCGCCGGCGCTGTCTGGTTCGCATGGCCGCGGCCGACTGCAGTGGATCTGGCAACACTGACGAAAGGTCCCATGCAAGTCACGATCGACGACGAGGCGAAAACGCGCGTGCGTCACGTCTATACGGTGTCCGCCCCCATCTCTGGCGACGTCCTGCGCATCTCTCCACCTCTCCACCTCGGGGACCAGGTTACAAAGGACGAAACCGTCGTGGCGGTGATGCAGCCGACGCTGCCGAGCTTTCACGATGCGCGCACCCACGAGGAGTTGCGGTCGGCACTGGCTGCGGCCGATGCGGCGGTAAGTCTTGCGGCAGCCGAAATGCGCCGTATCGAGGCCGCGCTTGCATTTTCGCGAACGGAACTTGTGCGGGCCGAAGCACTTGCGCGCACAGAGGCGATCTCCCTGAAGGTCCTCGACGGCGCCAAGTTCGACGTCGAGACCAATGAAGCGGCCCTGGCCAGTGCGAAGGCTCAGCTGGAGGTTCGCCGAAACGAGCGCGACAGCGTTGCAGCACGGCTGGGTGAACAATCGGGAGCCGCCCCGGAGCCGGATCGGGCCTGCTGCATACAGTTGCGCGCTCCCGTGACAGGCAGCGTGCTGAAGATCGTCCAGGAGAGCGAGGGAGTGGTTCAGGCCGGTGCATCGCTGATCGAAATCGGTGACCCGCTCGATCTCGAAATCGTCGCTGATCTTCTGTCGACCGATGCTGTCAGGATCAAACAAGGCGCGCCCGTGTGGATCGACAACTGGGGTGGCCCCCCGCTCCAGGGCCGTGTCTCCCGCGTTGATCCCGCCGGCTTTACCAAGGTTTCCGCACTTGGCATCGAGGAACAACGCGTCCACACGACCATCGACTTCACCGACCCTCCCGCGAATTGGTCGGCGCTGGGACACGATTATCGGGTGACCGTGCATGTCACGATCTGGAAAGCCGAAGGCGTCCTGACGGTGCCGGTAGGCGCCCTGTTCCGACAAGGGGACGACTGGGCGGTATTCACGCTTCGTGATGGCCGTGCGCGGACGGCCACCATAAAGGTCGGTCAGCGAAACAATCGGACCGCGGAGGTTCTGTCAGGCCTTGCCGCAGGCGATCGCGTGGTGCTCCACCCGAGTGATAGAGTCTCGGACGGCATGACCATAGCGGAGCGTGATGTGCGATAAGGCTGAATGCCTACACCGTCCTTTCTGCTGGCGGAGCCGAAACCCGCTCCTATCCCTTTGAAATCGCTGAAGTGTTTGACTTGAAAAGCGCGAACGGTTCCAGCAAACTGGCGTTCGAGCCAGCGGGCCTGCCTGAGTGCGCGTCGCTCATCGCAACCTGGATCCTGCCCAACTGCGGATGGCGGTCTAGACGAGTCGCTATTTTGTCGGTCGAGAAACGCCAGTGGTGGGCTTCAGGCGCACGCGGATATGGCCTGTATCAGACGGCCCAACATCCAGCGCCTCTATCTTGCGCACAAGATCACTGAGCTTCCTGAATCCATAGGTCCGCGGGTCGAAATCAGGTGCGAGGTTGGCAAGCAAGTTGCCAAGCTGTCCGAGGCTTACCCAGCCGTCGTCGCTTTCATTTTCTGCCATGATCCTCTTGAGGATACGGGATGCATGAGCCATCGGTTCCAGTGGCTTCTTGGCCTTGGCGTCAGTTGTGGCCGTCTCTGGAAGCAGGTTCTCTGTGTAGATAAATCGCCGGCAAGCCTGCCGGAAGCTCTCAGGCGTCTTCTGCTCACCGAACCCGAACACGTCCACGCCATGCTCGCGAATTCGTGCTGCGAGGCGCGTGAAGTCGCTGTCGGACGAAACCAGGCAAAAGCCGTCGAAGCGACCACTATGCAGAAGGTCCATTGCGTCGATGACGAGTGTGATGTCCGAGGCATTCTTGCCAGTCGTGTATGCGAACTGCTGCTGAGGGATGATGGCATGCTTGGACAGGATGTCGGCCCAGGCCTTGGAGCGCGGACTGGAGAAGTCACCATATATTCGCCGGACGCTCGCCTCGCCTATTTTGGCGATCTCCTCGAACAGTCCATCGGCAATCTTTGCCGAAGCATTGTCTGCGTCGATCAAGACGGCCAGGCGAGCGGAGCGCTGTTCTGCAGCCATGGGGCCTCCAATACAATGAATCGATGCTTGCCCAACGGTATCTAAGTGCACGGGCCGTCGATAATAATCAGGAAATCCACCATATCAGACAACCCCGCGAACGGGTGCGCTCGTAACCGTTGATTTGTCGTATAATATGCCGCCACTCAGTCCGTAAAATCTCAAACAAATGGGGTTGGGCGGAGCTACCGCCACATCATGTTCCGCGTCAAAAATTTGATCGCGCGACAGCAGGCCCGTCGCCACGGAAACCTCTTGCCAGCGGGTTTGCCGTCTACGCCGGTTTGGCAAACTGCTCGGCGCTCATGACCTCGATACAAACGAAGCGTTCGTTGCCTTCCACCCAAGCGTCGTGGCCAGGCGGAATGGTGTAGGACGTGCCTGGCTCGAAGGTCTTCTGGGTTCCGTCATTCATCTTGACGGTCAGGGTTCCCGACACGACGTAGCCGACATGCGACACCTGACAGCTATCGGTCTTGACGACAGGCTTCACGCATTCGGACCATTTCCATCCTGGCTCCATGTTGAGCCGCCCGAGTGTGAAACCGGGAAGCCGCACCACTTCGACACGTGTCTTGTCGGGTGAGCGGACTTCATCCGGGTTATTGTGAGACTTGGATTCAAATTTCGTGACGGTCATTCCACCATCGGCCATGGTATCCTCCCATACGCGACGCGGAGCATGAAGCTGGCACGTTTTCGTTACATTAGCAATTTCTTATGCTGAAAACCACTGTCAGATTAACCTCTACACCTACCTCTGGCTCCGGCAAGATTCTCAAGTGCCAGAAGGGGGTCGCGTCGAAGCCCGACGGACACCTTCAAGATCTTTTTTGAAAGCAAAACGGTTATCTGCTCGGGCAGCAATGGAACGAGCCTTCGTGCCATCCGACCTTCCTGATAACCGCCGGCGCTCTATTTGGCGTGAGAACAAGGAATAGGCCGTTGCTGTCGATAGAAGCCACAACGCCGTCGGTAGCCTGTCGGTGGCGGAGTTTACGGGTCGATCACAACGTGGTGGTCCTGTCCTCCAACGCCTTGCCCCACGTCAGAATCTTGAAACTCCGAAATTCGGGGTGGTAGTAGGGGTCGTTCTCGACCAGCTTGACAATCTCGTCTCGGCCGTCAGCCTCAACAACCCACAGCCCGCCTACGAACGGCTCCCCCGGAGCGTTTCTCAAGCCGCCACCGATCAGGATCTTGGTCGAATTGGCCCGCAGGTAGTCGAGGTGCTGCGCCCCGGACTTCCGCCTGACATCGAGCATTTCCGGGTTGTCATCGAAGATCACTACCCATCGGGTCATTCTCAATCTCCTCACTTAAGCTGCAGCCCGGCCCCCTATCCGATCCGACCAGACGCGGCCTGACAGCTCTCGCTGGGCGCGCAGCGGGTGGGCCGCCGGTCGGTTGTTTCAATTTTCCCTCACGGCTGATTGCACAATGCGCCCGTCTTGGGGAGCACTTGTCGCCAGTCGGATCCCGGCACCGGTCAAAACGACCCCTGCAATCAGCGAAGCGCCGATTGGCTCGCCGAGAGTCAAGGCAGAGATCAGGATGCCGAGACTCGGAGCCGCCAGCAGCGTCATCGACATTGTGCTCGCCCGAAAATGACGACCGGCTTCCACGACCGCCCAATAAGCGAATGCCGTCGCAACTGGACCAACATAGACAAGCGACGCAACCCCGCTCTCTCCGATCGTCCGTGGGGAACCCTCGACAAGGATTGCCAGCGGAAAAAGCAACCCCGCTGCGACGAGTGTCTGCCAAGGGGCCAGTGCAAGAGCGGACACCGTGAAGCGATGCGAGCGCACGAAGACGATCGAAATCGCCCATGCGGCAGCCGCACCCATCAGCATGACGTAAGCCAAAACCTGCCCTGCTTGATCCGGATGAAGTGAGGGGAGAGCGATCGCCAACACACCTAAAAGCCCAAGACCAACGCCAAACATGGCCAGCCTTGAAACACGCTCATGAAGCCACCACCCCGCGAGCGGGACGACCCAGATTGGGGTCGAAAAGGCCAGGACGGAAGCACGGCCGGGCGGGAGAACCGTCAAGGCAAGACCGGTCAGGGCTGAATAGGCGGCCATCTGCAAAGCCCCGGAAACAACGACGAGCAGCCAATCTGGTCGTGGCGGAAAGACAAGTTCACGCCGCGCGGCCAGGAGGCCAAAGAGACAGCAGGCTGCGATGATGTAACGAAAACAGCCATACCAGATCGGCGGGACGGTCGTGACCCCGACCTTGATGACAGGCCAACTTATGGCCCAGGTCAAGACAAGCAAAACCAGGAGCCAGCGATGGCCGATGCCGCTCGCTTCGGCGCTTTGAGCAACCATGCTTGTCGATTCCTACATATTGGAGATCAGCCTACCGATGAGCGCTTGGAAGATGGTGGCGCAGGAAGACGCGATCAGAATTTCTCACCGGCCGGCCGCAGGTCAAGCTCGTGTGTCCAGGCACTGCGCTGCTGGCGGTGGAGCTGATAGTAAGCTTCCGAGATGGCCGTCGGCGCCATGCCGTCTCCCGATCCTGCTTCGCCATCCTCGTTGATCATGCCATCGATGATGACATGGGCTACGTGAACGCCTTTTGGGCCGAGTTCACGCGCCATGCTCTGGGCCAGGGCGCGAAGGCCGAACTTGGGCACCGCGAAGGCTGCAAAACCAGCGCCGCCACGGATAGACCCGGTGGCACCGGTAAAAATGATCGTGCCTCGGCCAAACGGCAACATCGACGCTGTTGCCGCCCGGCCGACCAGGAATCCGCCAAAGCAACCGGTGCGCCATGCCTCTTCGAAGAGCTTGTCGGAGATGTCGAGAATGCCGGCACGATCCCACGTTCCGACATTGAACGCCACGAGATCGGGTTGACCGAGGTCTTTCGTCACCTGCGCGAACATCGCCGTGACCTGGTCGCCGATCGTGGCGTCACATGCGTAGCCGTGAACAAGGTCGCGGTATTCCGGCGCCTCAGGGGTGCTGCCCTTGCGGGAGACCGCGGCCACGCTCATGCCCGCTTCGGCAAAGCGCCGGACCAAAGCGTTCCCAAGTCCCGGCCCGGCTCCAACCACAATGGCGACTTCTCTGTCGGTCATCGATCCTCTCCCTTCGACGGCAAGAACGGTCATTTGTGGGATTTGACGTAGCGAACGAAGCCCGCGACATCGTCGGCGACAAGCCTGCCAATGGCTCCGCTGGAATACACTGCGGTGAGAACCTTGCCGCCTGGATCCAGGACGAAACCGGTGGACTGCAGGTAGCGCGGACTGTCATTGGTGTATGCACCGGTCGCCGCGGCGATTTCGTCCGCATCCGCCCCGTATCCGATCGGAAATCCAAGGCGGTGCTTTTCGACCAGGACAAGAGAGTCCGCCTCGTCATCGACCGACAGGGCAACGACCTTGACGCCGAGTTCGGCGAGCGTGTTGGCCGCGCGCGAAAACGCCGCGAGTTGCGCGTTGCAATATGGGCACCAAGAACCGCGGTAGAACAGCACGACTCCGAAAGACCCCGCAAGATCGCCGGGCAAAGAGATCGTGCCGCCGCCGACGGCATTAATCGCGAGAGCGGGGAAGATGTCGCCGTTGGACAGCACGGGCATGGGTTCTCCTAAAAGTGGACTAATCAGTCCAGTCATAGTTGCTAAATCGCGGCCTGTCAATTAGGATCCTGGTCATGGCAAGCATCGAAATCGGACAGCCTCTGACCGCACGGGGGAAAGCGACGCGCGCTCGCATCGTCGAGGCAGCGACCGAACTGGTGCGTGCCCACGGTGTCGCCAACACCAGCCTCGACGCGGTGCTGGCGGCAAGTGACACCAGCAAGTCGCAACTCTATCACTACTTCGCGGATAAGGACGATCTCGTGCTCGCGGTCATCCAGCGTCAGACCGAGTGTGTTCTCGCAACGCACGAGTCTCATCTGCGCAAGTTGCACTCATTGGCGGGATTGCGCCGCTGGCGGGATGCAGTGGTCGAGTTGTCTCGGCAGACCGACTGCGCGGGTGGCTGTCCGCTCGGTTCGTTGGTTTCCGAACTAGCCGAGTCACCGCGCCCTCGCGAACTGCTCGCTGAAAGCTTCGCACGGTGGGAAGCGCTTCTGGTGGCGGGGTTCAGGGCAATACAAGTGCGATCGGGAACGAGCCGGGACTGCGACCTGACCGAACTTGCCACCGTGGTGCTGGCGGCGCTGCAGGGCGGCCTGCTGCTCGCCCAGACCACCCGTTCCACTCGTGCCCTCGAACTCGCCCTCGACATGGCCATCGACCGTGTCGAGGCACAATTGGCCTGACACATTCCACGCGACAGCGGTGAATGCCTGGGAAGCGGCCTGACCCACGTCTTGGCAGTGATGGGAATTGCCTGCTCTATCCGGGCATCGCTTGGCTGCGTCGTGCGGTCACAAGTTCGGCTCCGGACAGATTGCGTGACCCCAGCATTGGCAGGAGCAGCCCAAAACAGAAAATCGAAAGTGTTGACCTGTGTTTCCACCACTTCGATTTTGCCGGCCGATTGCCGCGGTCGCTTTCTTATTCTTGGTTCAGAACGAGGCGCATGGCGCAACGTCGGCTTGCTGGCATTCCGTGTTCGACCTCTCGACGTAGCACTTGGCGAAGCCGCTCTCCTGCTTGCGCATCGTCCAGCATCAGAAACCCCAGCTTGTGGTAGAACGGAGCGTTCCAGATGACATCCCGGAACGTCGTCAGGGTGAGCGCGGCAAGGCGGCGCTCCCTCGCATCCGCGATTGCTTTATCGAGCAAGGCGCGTCCGATACCCGAGCGCTGGCGATCAAGGCGCACGGCAAGTTCCCAGATGTGTAATGTGTCGTCGTGGATCTCCGCGCTAAGGAACGCGACCGGCTGGTCGTCGTGCTCCACCGCAACCCAGCACTTGCCCTTGGCGATGAGTTCACAATGGCGCTCGACGGTCTGGTTGTCGTCATCGGTGATCCAGGCAAGCTCTGCAATTTCACGGTAAGCCTCACCAGCCGACTGTTCGATATCGGGTAGTGCTTCCGCGTCACCTTCTTGCGCCATTCGAATGGTGGTCATGGAGTTGCCGTCGTGGCTTCCAAGGTTCTGCAGAGAATGACGTTGGAGTGTCCCTCGGGCCAATCCGCAAATTCGGCTACACGCACGAAACCCGCTTTTTCATACATTCCTGGCGCCTGGAAGTCATGGCTCTGCACCCAAATCCGCCGAACGCCTCGAATGGCAGCCTCGGCGGCGAAGGCGTTCAACAACTCTCGCGCATAGCCGCGTCCCCGATACGCCTCATCGATCCACATCTGTTTGAGTTCGGATGTGCCCGCCCAGGAATATCCTGTCGCAACGCCGACGATGCGTCCCACCTCGTCGCGGATCACAAAGCCAAGGCCCTGGGCGTCATCGCGCCCTACCGCATCCCGGTTGTAGGCGTAGATCCTGTCTTCGATGGCGTCGATTTCAATCGCCGAAAGATCGTGCTTGGGTTGGGCAAGGGTAGTCATCTCGATCGCTCGATTCCCTTGGGTCGAGGCAAGACCGTCTCAAGCGATAAACGGCCAGGACCGCCGACCGCAAGCGTTGCAAGGCCGGCCAGGTAAAGCAGGATGATCTCGTAGCCGACGGGCCCGAATCGGATTCCTGCCGACGTCACTTCGGCAAACTTCACCGAGAAGAATCCATATTGGGAATGGACCGTGAACAATGCCGTCAAAAGCACGATCGCCATCGGCACGCTGACGAGCGGAATAAATACGCCCGCCAGTACGGCACCGCCGCCGACGAGTTCAACCAGCGTCGTCAGCCATGCCAGCAATTGTGGCTCGGGCACTCCCAGCGTCTGAAGCACGACGCCAAAGCTTTCCGGTCCCCTGCTGAGTTTGGCGTAACCATGGGCCAGAAAGCCAAAGCCCACGATCAACCTTATCGGCAATGGCGCCCATCCGGCGGCAGCGCTGGATGAGGAGAGTGTGGTTCTCCAGACAAGTCTACGGAAATGCATTGCCGGCATACCCTCTTCTTTGTGCGGTGTGCCTGAAGTTGGGCACCACCTGAAAAAGCCCGACATGACGGACCGAGCGACAGTCTGTTATTCGTCCATTGTGACTGCCCGTTACGACCTCACGGCAACGTTACCGCCGCTTGGGGATGGCTCGGCGAGAGCAGAACCGAAATCGCCCGGCCAACCTCACGCGGTAGACCGGGCGTAGCGGTGGAAGCGCGGCCGATCAGGCGGCTTCGGCGGCGCGAACGACGGGAAAGTCGATATCGGTCTCGGCAACATTGTTGATGAGGTTGGTCAGGAAGTTTTCGGCCACGACGGCGACAATCTCGATGACTTGAGCCTCGGTGAAGCCAGCCAGTTTCACGGCGGCAATGTCGGCGTCCTTTACCTTGCCGCGGGTCTCCGCCACCCTGGCCGCGAAACGCACCGCCGCGTCAGCCTTCGCATCGCCCGACGCGCCCTTGCGGTTGAGCGCGATCTCCTCGGCGCTGATCTTTGCCAGGTTGAGGCCGAGATAGGTATGAGCAGACAGGCAGTAATCGCAGCCGTTCACTTGGGCAACGGCCAATGCAATGCGCTCGCGGGTCTTTACGTCCAATGCTCTGGTGAGAGCACCGGACAAGCTGGTCATGCCCGCCAGAGCTGCAGGGCTTATCGAAACGAGGCGGAAGAGGCCGGGAACGACGCCAAGCTGCTTGTTCACGGCGTCGAGAATGGGTTGCGAGGCGACCGGCGCTGCTTCGCGGGTTGGGATGGCGATGCGGGACATTCATATCTCTCCTGTTCGATGATGTCGGTGCGACAGGGAGCTGTCTATTATCTTCCAAATGGCGAGAGTATCGGATACTTATAAGATATAACCTCTCAATATTCGGAAGGTGATGACTCGTGGACCGTCTCGAAGCCATGTCAATTTTGATTGCCGCCGTCGAAACCGGCAGTCTGTCGGCGGCAGGGCGCAAACTCGGAACACCCCTTCCAACCATCAGCCGCAAGGTCGCGGAGTTGGAGGCCTATCTCCACACCCGCTTGCTCGTCCGATCGACACGCCGACTTGTCCTGACCGACAGCGGAGCCGCCTATGTCGCCGCCTGCAAGCGAATCCTGGAGCAGGTGGGCGAGGCGGAGCGAGCCGCATCCGGCGAATACAACGCGCCAAAGGGCGATCTGATCATTACGGCTCCCGTCGTATTCGGACGACTGCATGTGCTACCGGCGATAAATGATTTCCTGTCGTACTTTCCCGACATCAACGTTCGGTTGGTGCTGTCAGACCGCAATGTGAATCTCATCGACGACCATGTCGATATGGCGGTTCGAATTGGCCCTTTGCCAGACAGCAGCATGGTGGCGACGCGGGTAGGATCCGTGCGTCGTGTTGTCTGCGGCAGTCCGGCCTACTTTGCTGACCATGGCGTGCCGACGGCGCCGGCCGATCTTTCCGCGGTCTCTTGCGTCACCTTCGATGTCCTGGCGTCCGCCACATCCTGGAGTTTTGCCACGCCAGGCTCGAATGCTGACCAGACCGTAGCCATCCGCTCACGCCTTTCAGTGAATACCGCGGAAGCCGCGATCGACGCGGCCGTGGCAGGTGTAGGCGTCACCAGGGTTCTCTCCTATCAAGCGGCAAAGGCGATCGAGCAAGGAAAGCTGGTGGCCGTTCTTGAAGAGTTCGAGCCGGAACCCATGCCGGTCAGCCTTCTCCATGCAGGTCAGGGGCTTTTGCCCCTCAAGATGCGATCCTTTCTTGATTTTGTGGCCCCGCGTTTGCGCAAAGCCCTTCTGCCGCCGAAGCATGACGGATGGCCAATCCGTCATTGATGCACAAGGTAATCGCCTTGGGGTGAAAGCTCCGCGTTCGAACCGCGGACGTGGCTGATAAGTCCAGCGTGGCCTTGTTCGACACCATTCTAACGCCTATTAAAGGGTTACAATTGCCATTGCTGAAATGATTGGAAAAGAGCCGAAGATGGGTGTGCAAGTGACCGGCGAGCTGCGGGACGGAATGCCCTTCGTTGGAGGCAGGCTCTGGATCGACTTCGTCAATTCGGCGACCGCAACAATGGGCGATTTCCTCGAAACGCCCGACGGGTGGCGCCGTTGGATTGCGGCCGCGGACTTGCCGCCAGCGGCAACAGGGGAAGTGCCGGACGTCGGACCGGCGCGTGACCTGCGCACGGCCCTGGCGACCCTGTTGGCGCATCTGATCCGGCAAACCAGACCGCCCCAGCAAGCCATCGACGCCGTCAACCGGCATCTGGGAGAGGTTGCGGTCCGCAAGCAACTCCAGATTCGCGACGGCGTGCTGGTCATCGGTGCCGCGACCACGGGTGGCAATGATGTCCTGGCGGCTATCGCGCAGGATTTTGCCGACTTTGCCGCTGATTTCGAACCACATCGCCTGCGTCACTGCAGCGGGCCGGACTGCACGCTGGCTTTCTACGACACCGCCCGCAACGCGACCCGGCGCTGGTGTTCCATGGCCCTGTGTGGCAACCGCCACAAGGTCAAGACGCACCGCGCGAGGAAGCTCGTCTGCGACTAGGCACCCAATCGACTCCCATTGAGCTGTGAGCTGGCTCCGTCAGAGCCATCCGAGAAACAAACGGGCAATCGCGCACCGGGTGCCGCGTCACGGTATCGTGAGGCGTCTCCTTCTGTAACCATTAAAAATACCGTTGACAGGTTTCGATAAGTTCGAAACCATTAAAACGTGAAATTAACGGTTACAAGGTTCGCAACATGTTCCAGACGTCATCTCTCCCGGGCAGTTCCGCCCTTTCCCGCTCCTGGCGCGGCGGCTTGATCGGGGCGCTACTCGCTGCTGTGGCTTCGATTCCATCCGTCTTTGCGGGCCAAGCGGCCAACGTCGAGACACTTTCGAAGACGGTGAAGGTGGATGGGCTCGACATCTTCTATCGCGAGGCCGGGCCAAAGGACGCGCCAGTCGTCTTGCTGCTGCACGGTTTTCCCTCTTCCTCGCACATGTATCGCAACCTGATCCCCAGGCTCGCGGCACACTACCGGGTCATCGCGCCGGACTATCCAGGTTTTGGCTATAGTTCAGCGCCAACACTTGACCATTTCGCCTATACGTTTGGTGCGGTGACCGACATCGTCGACCACTTTACCCAGACTGTCGGAGCTAAGAACTATGTGCTCTTCATGCAGGACTATGGTGGCCCCGTCGGCTTCCGCCTGGCAGTCAAGCATCCGGAGCGTCTGCGTGGCCTGATCATACAGAACGCAGTGGCAAACGTCGAAGGCTGGAACCCTGACGTGGTGAAGCAGCTTTCGCCTTTTTGGGTGGAACGCAACGCAGAGACGGAAAAGCCAATCCGCGACATTCTCACCCCTGACGCCACGAAATTCGAATACACGCACGGCACCACGCGACCGGACAAACTGTCGCCAGATGCTTGGACCGTCGATCAGGCGGGCCTCGACCGGCCGGGCAATGTCGACATCCAACTCCAGTATTTCCACGACTACCAGACCAACGTCGCCCTCTATCCTGAGTGGGGTAAGTTTCTGAAATCGGCACAGCCGCCACTCCTCATCGTCTGGGGCAGGAACGACCCGTATTTCACGCTGAAGGGCGTGGACTATCTCAAGGGGCTGGTCCCGGGTGCAGAGGTCCATCTTTACGACGCCGGCCATTTCGCGCTCGAAACCTATGGTGACGAGATCGCCGCGACCTCGCTTGAGTTCCTGTCGCGATTGCCAAAGATCAATTGATCGACTTCGCAGGGGTACCGTCATGTCCTGTTGGCGGTTCCCGAAATAAGGGGCGCTCCGATGCATTTGTCGGAGCGCCGCGCCCAAAAGCGGAGCCGCGGGCGTCCCGGCCAGCCGGCCCCAGGATGGTTTGACGCATAAGAGCGGGACTGGCGATAGTAGTTCGCGTCTCGAATGGTCGTGAAGTTGCGCCGATCTGATACCGGATTGAAACTCATGGCATAGAGATCGGAGATAACGACCTCGTGCCCCGCCGCTGATGGTGCATCCTGCGCCGCGCGGGTTAGGGCGCCGTTGAAGCTATTGGGCTCCGGGTGGGCATGAACGATGAAAATGCGCACCGTGCTTTCCTACTGGTCGAGATGTTCATTTTCCAGACGCCGAAAAGGTCCGCTCGGCGACATAGTCGAGCGAGAAGACGCCGGCGCCCCGGGTCAGCACGAGCAGCAGCAGCGAGGCCCACAGCAGATGCTCGGCCCAGTTCTCCGGAAAAACGAAGATCTGGATTACCGATACGACACCGAGCAGCATCAGCGCGGCGAGGCGAGAGAAAAGCCCCAGGAAAAGCAGGACCGACCCCGTGATTTCGGCGGTCGTAGCCAGCGGCGCCGCGATCGACGGATCGATGAAGGGCAGATTGTATTCGTTGGCAAACAGCTGCAGCGTCACTGGCCAGGATGCCAGCTTCGTCTGCGCGGACTGCCAGAAGACATGCGATATCGCGATGCGAGCGGCGAACTGGATCAGTGAAAACGGAATGCGTTCGGGTAGCTTGATGACGCGCCTGTAGAGGCCGACAAGGCCTGCCCGGGCGGACGAGGAATATTCTGGTATCGCGGTCATGACTGTCTCCATCAGTTTGAGAGGGGATGCCTCGGGATCCGCACATCCGTAACGAGCCCGTCGCCGAACAGACGCACGAGCGCGGCCAGGAGATCGAACGCCGGATCGAGAGCGAGGGCACGGCCTGTGGCGTGTTCCAGGCCGAGGCCGTGCTTGAGTGAATGCCGGAAGGCGAAATTGGCACGGTCGAGAAGAACCAGACGAACGCTGTCCCCGGCCCGCCACAACGCCACGCGTTGAGGGCGCCTTGTCCAGGCACTGTGCTGGTCGATCGCCGCCTCTTGCTGGTGCGCCGTCCAAACGGACAGGATCGACCAGTGCGAAACGATCAGCCGCAGCGATGGCTGCAGCAGGATATCGGGCGAAGGTCCGAGATTGGTGCTGTCATATTCAGCGAGGATCCGCGGCGGCAGGCAAGCCGCGTCGAGCGCTTCGGCAATGGTCCATTCGAGACGTGCCGTTTCGGCCACGATCGGCATGTCGGAAAGCGTGTCGATCGTCTTCAGGAAGCGCGGGAAGCCGGCGCCATACCGTGCCAGCCGCGACTCCGCCGGCGGATGCCGTCGAATGAACTCGCTGGCCACGAAACGGAAGAATCGTTCGTCGACAAGGCGAACCGTGACGGGGAACACCGCCATCAGCACCGCAGTGAGCGAACTGCGAGTGTTGTTCTGATAGATACGCAGGCGGGCCAAAGGATCGGCCTTGCCGGCGGTCAACATTTTTGCGGCGACCAATGGCTCGATGGCCAGCACCGAGCGCGCCATGCTGGTCTGCAGGAGTTCAAGCGGCAGCATGATATTCTCCCTGTATTGGAGGCAACGCTAATGGCATGGCCGGACCAGCCTTGGCGGCGGCAAATGCCGCAAGCACCGGCATGCCTGTGCCCGCCTCGTTTTCGAAGGAAACCAGTGGGGGCTTCGGCCGGGGCCTGGCTGCCGCCGTTTGTCTCGCGGCCTGCTTGCGGTTGAACATGATCGAAGCTGAGAGCATGTCGGCCCACATCGCTTCGCCGAGCAGCACATCGAGAACCGGAACATCGGTGTCCCATTCGATCAGGGTAGGGCGCGGTCCGAGCCGGCTTATGGCATGCTGGTAGAGCGTCCAGACGACTGGTGGCACGCGTGAGCCATGATCGTCGATGAGCACGGTGTCGGCTCCGACCTGATTGGTGGCATGTCCGGCAAGGTGGATTTCGCCAATGGAATCACCTGGCAACGTGTCGATGAAGGCTTCTGCATCATATTGGAGGTTGTGCGCGGAGACCTGGACATTGTTGACATCCAGCAGCAAGCCACAGCCGGTCCGTTCGACGAGTTCGGCCAGGAATTCTGCCTCGTTCATCGAGGAGTCCGCAAAGGCGATATAGGCGGAGAGATTTTCGATCAGCACACGGCGCTTCAGCGTGTCCTGGACAGTCTCGACATTGCGCGCGACGATCGCCAATGCCTCCTCATCGTAACGCAGCGGCAGCAGATCGTTCAGGTAGGCGCCGTCAGCGACGCTCCAGGCGAGATGCTCCGAAACCAGATCCGGCTGGAAGCGCTCGCAGACTTTGCGCAGCCTTTGGAGATGGTCGTGATCCACGCCTCTTGCACTGCCAAGGGACAGGCCAACGCCGTGAACCGACAGTGGGTAGGTTTCGCGCAGCTTTTCCAACGCATCGACGCCGGCGCCGTCCCCCATGTAGTTCTCGGCATGAACTTCGAGCCAACCTGCGGAAGGCCGCCGCGAGAGCATTTCCTTGATATGCGGCGAGCGAAGACCAATGCCAGCGGTAGCTGGAATCGCGAGGGACTGAAACGCACGGGTCATCGGTCTGCTCCATCTAGCGGTTGGCTCGAAGTCAGGATTGCTCAGGCTTTCGGCTTGTCGCTGCCGCCGGCGATCTTCGCGCAGCTGCCTGCGGGCACGTAGAGCCACGAATCCGGCTGGTTGTCGGCGGTGGAGGTGCCGGCGCATGAATGCGTCGCGGTCTGGCAGTCGTTCTGGCCAGCCTTGACGACGCCGTAGCACTTCTCGAAGGCGAAGTTGGGCTGGGCGGCCGGGCCGCTATAGGCCGCTGTCGCGGCCAGCGAAGTGGCGGCCGCGAGGGCCGATCCGATGAGGGTTCTGGTGTTGATCACGGGCGTGTCTCCTGGTTAGGTTTCGAAGGAAAGACTGACCTTGCGGCCTGTCTGCAAGCAGTGTCCCTGATCAGACGCCCGAGCTGAAATGCTGTCTCGGCATGGATTTGATACGCGGTCACTATGTTGAAGCCCCTCCCAAGCAAAAGCGCTCCGGCGGGGAACCGGAGGGCTTGGCGCCTGCAGTCGTGAGCGTGGCGAAGCAGGCGCGGCTAGGCGGGAGGGAGGCGCCTAGAAGTATCTGTTTTTGCAGTCGGCGGAGGAGCGTTCGTCCAGGCAGAGATGATCGGTCAGAAGCCAGTCCGCTGCCCGTTGCCGCCCTCTGTCGCGCATGTCGGTCAGTTCACCCCAGTCGGTCCAGGGCCTGGTGAACAGCGAAGCGCCGGCCCGGTGCAGGCTGTCGAAGATGGTGTGGATCGGCGTGCACTTGATCGCACGATGACTGGCGGGGAGGCGGCGATCCGCGCACGGCGTCATGAACAATGCGGGCTTGCCGGTGACGGCCAGCCGATGGGCAGCTTCAACCGGCTGGGCCGGAGGCAAAGCCGAAAGGTCGCCGTCGCCCCAATAGGTGTCGCCGTCGATCTCCACGGCCGGGAAGAGGAACGGGATTGTCGCCGCCGCCAGGACCGCTTCGATCGACAATTGATCGCCGGTGAAAATCTTGACAGCATCGGTGCGCGCATTCGAAACAAGGATGCTGAGTTTCACAGGGCAGGTTTTCTTGCGGATCTCCGCAATGTCTATTGACTGTTCCAGTATCGATCTTAGGAGACTGGCTGTATCGGCTGCAAACATTGATGCGTGACTGACACGTCGCCAGAAATTGGCGAGCGCCGTGCGCGCGCCACGCCGCCCACCCAGGGCCATGCCATAGGCCAGAACCGCTGCCTCCATCGCGCCGAACCCGGACGCTGTGATGTTGCCGAAGCTGAGGCCGGGCTCATCCAGCATACGGTCGAGCACGCCCCAAACGAACGCGCCGTGTGCGTCGCTTGCCAGGACAATATCGACGATTTGCCGGTCGTCCATCGCAGGTCTTGCGTCGGCAATGACGGGTCTTTCGGTTTCGATTGCGGTCTGGATCTGCATCTTCTTGGTCTCCATCCCAAAACGCCAGCCAGGCGTTTGATGAAGAGACTGCCGCATCATCCACTGTTGGCGAAATGCCAAGGTGGCATGAACTCCATAGGCAGATTGCATTGGCCGCTATCGCGTGTGCGCCGCAAGGTTTTGCCAGCCAGGTGAACCACGTGGTTGGTCGCTGTGACCAGCCACCATGACTGTCGTCTGGGCAATCCTTCAACAGACAAAGGAACGCACCATGAGAATACGAACCTTGTATCTGGGGGCGATTGCTCTCGGCTTTCTTGTAGGAGGCGCATCCGCCGACCCCCTAAGCAATCTGGCATCTTTCCCGTCGTTCTACGCAGATCCCGGGATGAAAACGATGAAGCCGATGGCCGAGTTCAAGAAGGCCTGGCGTGCCACGCCAAAGAAAGATCGGGCTGCAATGAGGAAGGCGTGCAACGACCCTGCGATGAGCAAGGCATATGCGCCGTTCTGCGCAAACGTGCTGGCGCTCGGTGGCGCCAACTAGCCGCAAGTCCAGGCCACCAGGGGCTGGATGCAGAACCGGCATAAACTCCATACGCAGATGGCATTGGCAACTCCCACACCGATTGCAGCAAAGTCCATCCCGGCAAGGAGGAACCGCAAAGTTTTAAATTGCTGCCGATAATTACTGCAGTCGTCGATGGGACGATTGCTCAACTCCAGAGAAGGATCATACCATGAATATCAAAGCTATCTGCCTCGGCGCCTTTGCACTTTCCGTTCTCGGCGGCGTTGCGTTCGCCGGCGCGCTGGACGAGCCGTCCAACATGCAGCCATTCTTCACAGACGCCAGCATGAAGACGATGAAGCCCAAGGCTGAATTCAAGGCCGCCTGGGACGCGATGGCGAAGGACAAGCAGGGCGCAATGATGAAGGAATGCCAGGATGCGGCGATGAGCAAGCCGCACGCCGAATTCTGCGCCAATCTGCAGGCGCTCGGCGGCGCCAACTAAACCGCCCCGTCGCCCCGGACAACACCGGCAGAAACGTGATGGCGAGCAGCTTGCTCGCCATCATGTCCTTGGCGACGTCCCAGTGCCACGCTGCACACAATGTCCACAATGCGCGATCCTCGTGACCATGACGGACCGCTATCGACTTTATAGCCGCTGTGCATTGGCGCCGAGACAAGCGTTGCGGCAGGCTCCGAAGCAACGAAAAGCCTCGGACTTTGGGACAAATCGGCATGGACATTCATCACATCCGCTACTTCCTTGCCGTGTGCGAGACGCGCAACTTCACGCGCGCTGGCGAAAAGTGCAATGTCACCCAACCGGCACTGTCGCGCGCCATCCAGCAACTCGAGGACGAGGTTGGCGGCCTGCTGTTTCGTCGTGAACGAAACCTGACGCATCTGACCGACTTGGGCGTGCTGCTGCGACCGCGTTTCCAACAGATACTAGAAGAGCTGACCGGTGTGCGACAGGAAGCGTCGAGGTTCTTGTGCCTGGAAAACGCCAACCTCAAAGTTGGCGTCATGTGCACCATTGGTCCGCGCCGCTTTACGGGCCTGCTGGCCGACTTCAACCGACGTCAGCAGGGTATCCAGCTTCAACTGGTCGAGGGTGTGCCGGCGTCGCTGTCCCAACTGCTTGAATCAGGGGAAATCGACGTCGCCATCATGGCGTCGAGCAACAGCTTTCCAGACCGGTTCGATGTGACCCCGCTTTATCGCGAACGCTTTGTCCTGGCCTTTCCGAACGGCCATCGGCTGGCTCGCAACGACAATGTCGCCATCTCCGAACTCGACGGTGAAAACTATCTCAGGCGGCTCAACTGTGAGTATCGCGATCACCTCGCCGGACTGTGCACCGACCGCGGCGTGAAGCTCAGGATCTCCTACGCCAGCGAACGGGAAGACTGGATCCAGAACATGGTTTCAGGCGGATTGGGAATCTGCTTCATCCCGGAATTCAGCGCCGTGATCCCGGGCTTGCAGGTCCGGCCCGTCATCGATCCCGAAGTCTGGCGGGAAGTGTCCCTGGTCGTCGTCGCGGGGCGCAGGTTCTCGCCAGCGGCATCGGCCTTCGTCAACAGCGTCAAGGCGCATGGCTGGCCGGAAAGCGCCATCCCTCAAGCGATCCGCAGGACCGCGGCCTGAAGCAAAATCGAAGAAAATCCGGTGCCGCGAGACATATAGTGTCACGCGCCCTCGCACAGCTGCAGTGATCCACGATAGTTTTCAGGTATCGATTTGAGAGCCAGTCAGCATTTCTCTTTTCCTGCTGCTCCGATCACTCTCCTTCCCATGCCCCGCCTCCCGCGTTTGGGCACCGACAAAGGAGAAATACAAGATGGCTACCAAGAAACTCAACCTCGCGTTTGCAGTCGGGCTGCTGGCCGCAACTGCCGCATTTTCGGCTGCTCCGGCCTTCGCAGGCGACTGCCCTGCCGGTCAGGCGGCAACGACCGACATCCAGGAACACCCCAGCAAGCCGGTTGGCGTTGTCGACACGGTTCTCTCCGCGATCGATCTGAGCAGCAAGGGCGAAGCGTGGAAAGGCAACATGCTGCGTCTTCGCAAGCTCGTCGTTCAGCCCGGCGGTGTCGTGCCGTGGCATGAACACAACGTTCGCCCGGCCAATATCCTGATCGTCGAAGGATCGATCACCGAATATCGCAGCACCTGCAAGGTCGGCATCGAGCATCCGGCAGGCGACGTCACCGCCGAGTTCGGCCAGCTCGCCCATTGGTGGAAGAACAACGGCAAGGTGCCTGCGGTGCTCTATTCGGCCGACGTCCTACCGCCGGCAATGCACGACGACCACATGATGTAGCCCGCGCTTCGCGGTGAGCAGTCCAGCATCAGAAACTGAAAGTGCGTCCTCAGGCGATCGCCTGGGGACGTGTGACACGGAACCCTGTCATGACGACCAGTGATCACACTGAACCGAAGCGGCTCCGCATGGTTGCCGCAGACAGCTGGCGCTTCGGCCTGATTGCCCTGATCGCCTTTCTCACACTTGTCGATCTGTTCGCCACCCAGGCCATCCTGCCTTCGCTGGTGATCAAATTCGGCGTGAGCCGCGCGACAATGGGCTTTGCCGTCAACGCCAGCACCTTCGGCATGGCGGTGGCGGGGATCGCGGTTGCGCTCTTTGGCAGAAACCTCGATCGCCGCAATGGCATCTGGATCAGCCTTGCGGTGCTGGCGATCCCGACGACGCTCTTATCGCAGACCGACAATATCTCGGTCTTCGCCTTGCTGCGTGTTGCCCAAGGCTTGTGCATGTCGACGGCATTCACGCTGACGATGGCCTACCTCGCCGAGCATTTTTCCACGCGGCAGACGACGAGCGCGCTTGCGGCCTATGTGACAGGCAATGTCGCCAGCAATTTTTTCGGGCGGCTTATGTCGGCAGCCGTCGCCGATACGTTCGGCATCTCCACCAACTTCCTGACCTTCGCCGCCCTCAATCTGATTGGTGCTGCTCTTGTCTGGTTCACGCTGCAGAAGACATCCGCAATGATGCGCGTCGATGCGGTAGGCGAGTCTGCCCGTGCGGCCTGGAAGGGCCCGCTGGCTAACGCCGAGCTGCGCGCCTGTTTCGCGATAGGCTTCCTGATCCTTTTCGTCTTCATCGGCACTTTCACCTATGTGAACTTCCAGCTCGTCGCCACTCCGCTATCACTGTCGCCGATGGCGCTGGGGCTGGTGTATTTCGTGTTCTTGCCTTCCATGCTGACCACGCCGCTCGCTGGGCGCGTCGCTACGGGCCTCGGCCCAAGGATAGGCATTGGCGCAACGCTTGCGTTCGCGATCCTTGGTTTGCTTTTGCTGCTCACCACCCGCCTTCCCATTGTTCTCGGCGGGATGGCCCTGGTCGCCATTGGCACCTTCTTGGCGCAGGCGATAGCGACAGGGCACGTCAGCCGAACTGCCTCGCGAGACCGCGCCGCCGCAAGCGGCATCTACCTTGCGTCCTATTATGCGGGCGGGCTCGCCGGCAGCTTCGTCATCGGACAGGTCTACGACCGGATCGGCTGGACCGCCTGTGTGGCAGTGCTCGTGGCGATCCTCGCCGGCGCGATCGTGATCGCCCGTGTGCTGCAAACTCCAAAGGCATGAGACCTAACGACCGAGAATTTAACTATCCAACAAAGGAGACTGAGATGACCAACACCCTGAAAACATTGATCGCCAGCGGTGCCATATTGATGGCGATCGTTTTCCCAGCCGTCGCTTCGGACGGTGTCGTCACTGTGAAGAGCGACTATTCCGTCGCCGAAACCGTCGCCCGCATCAAGAAGGATGTTCTGAAGAAAGGCATCAAGTTCTTTGGCGTCATCGACCAGGCAAAGCTTGGTAAGGATGCAGGCAACGATGTCAGGCCGTCGCGGCTGGTGATGTTTGGCAATCCGGCACTGGGCACGACCTTCATCACGTCAAATCCGGAAGCCGGGCTTGATTGGCCGGTGCGTGTGCTGGTCTACCAGACCGCGGATGGTGCGGTTTTTGCCGCCTATAGCGATTTCGACTGGATCGCCAAACGGCATGGAATTACCGACCGCGAGGCGCAGTTCAAGATGGCGACCGAAGTCATCCAATCCGTCACCTCGACGATCAAAAAGAACTGAGCACGAATGATGTGTGCGACGCCGGTCACTTGTCACGGCAAGCCTACTCGGCGGCGGACAAGGCCTTCGCACGCTCGCCGAACCACCTTTTCTGCGTAGCTTCGCGCACCAGCGCACCAACCGCTGGCGAATGCCTGCGGCCGCGCACGGTGACGAGATTGACCTCGCGCCAGAACTCCGGGTCGGTGATCGGCAAGGCCACCACTCCTGGATGCTTGGCGGTATGCTCGGGCATGAAACCGAAACCAAGTCCGGCAGCGATCATCGCGAGCGTCCAATCGTCCCGATCGCTCCAGTAAACAGGGCTGACGGTGACGCCCTGCTCGGAAAGAATGGCATCGGCATAGCCGGCAAATTCACAGTTGTTGCGATGGATGTAGCTTTCATTGCTCATGTCCTTCACTCGCACACTGCGCTGGTTGGCGAGGCGGTGTGTCAGATGGACGGCCATCACCATCTGCTCGCGAAAGAGCGGCAGGGAATGGACCTCTTCGTCGGGCACGTTCGACGGCAATGCGTAGATGGCGGCCTCGAGATCACCCTCGAGCAGTCGCCGCCGCAAACTCGGCGCGTCGGCGTCACAAAGATGAAGCTCCACGCCCGGGTGATGGGCGCGGACGGACGAGATGAGCTCGTCCGGAGCTATGGTGCTCATGATGCCGACCCTGAGCGGGGTCTTCTTCATATGCACATACTGCTCGGCTATCTGCTTTGCCTGGCGAGAGTTCTCGAAAACACCCTCGAGATAGGTTTCGACCATGCGGCCGAGTTCCGTGAGGTGGGTGAAGCGTCGCTCACGATGAAAAAGCGCACCGCCAAATTCGTCCTCGAGCAGCTTGATGGCGCGTGAAAGCGCAGGCTGCGTGACGTTGCACTCCTCCGCCGCCCGGGTGAAAGTCAATTCCTTTGCGACGGCCAAGAAATATCTGACCTGGCTGATTTCCACTGCACGCTCCCCCAGCGGGCATGCATACGGCACAACCCGTGTTGCGGCGTGATCTTACTGGTTGCCCCAACGTCAAACAAGCCAGGGCGGCCGGTTCGAAGGTGTCGCCGGCCCCGAACCGATGAATCTGACCGTCGGCTATCGAATCCATGTCTCAACGGCATTTCCGCTGCTTCGAGCCGCTCGCCATACTTGGCCAGAACTCGCGACCTGGGCGCGAAGCCCGTCGCTCGCAGCCGTTTGTCGGCCATTCCGGCCACGCTCCAACCGAAGGAAACAACGATGCTCAGAGGAAAGACGGCACTCATCACAGGATCGACCAGTGGCATCGGTCAAGGCATCGCCGAAGCATTCGCGGCCGAGGGTTGCAACATCGTCCTGAACGGTTTCGGCGATGCCGATGAGATTGAGCTCCTGCGCGCGAAGCTTGCCGCCGACCATGGAGTCACTGTTCGCTACGACGATGCGGACATGAGCAAGGGCGGCGCGATCACCGCGATGATGGACAAGGCTATTGCCGAGTTCGGCGCTGTCGACATCCTCGTCAACAATGCAGGCATTCAGCATGTCGCGCCGATCGACGATTTCCCGATCGAGAAATGGGAGGCGGTCGTGGCGATCGATCTGATGTCGTCGTTCTACACGACCCGGCGCGCCCTGCAGGCGATGAAAGCGCGCAAATGGGGTCGCATCATCAACGTCGCCTCGGCCCACGCCCTTGTCGCCTCGCCATACAAATCCGCCTACGTCGCCGCCAAGCACGGGGTTGCCGGCTTGACTAAGACAGTCGCGCTGGAGGTTGCCGAGCAGGGCATCACCGTCAATGCGGTTTGTCCCGGATATGTGCTGACCCCGCTTGTCGAGAAGCAGATACCTGACACGGCCAAGGCCCGTGGAATCACCGAACAGCAGGTGATCAAGGATGTGCTCCTGGCTGCCCAGCCGACCAAGCAGTTCGTGACAGTTGCCCAGGTTGCGGCGCTCTGCCTGTTCCTGGCTTCAGACGATGCGGCATCGATCACCGGCGCCATCATGCCGATCGAAGGCGGCTGGACAGCCCATTGAATCCGCCAACGAGGAGCCAAAGGCTATGAACAAGATCACCCGAAATCCCTCAGCTTCGGACCCTGTGCCAGAGATCGGCCATCAGGCTGATGGTTTGGTCCATCGCCAGACCGTATTGGTGCTGCAAGGTGGTGGCGCCCTCGGAGCCTACCAGGCAGGTGTCTACCAGGCGCTCGTCGAAGGTGGGATTGAACCGGATTGGGTCATCGGCACGTCGATCGGCGCCATCAACGCCGCGCTGATCGCGGGAAACGAGCCGAAGGATCGGTTGCCGAGGCTTCAGAAATTCTGGGACGGCGTCAGCCGGAGCAGTCCCCTAGACGAGTTCTTCCGGATGATGGTTCCAAGCAACATCTTTGCCAACATGGGCACGGTGATGCGCGGCATACCCGGCTTCTTTGAGCCGAACCCAAGTGCCATGTTTGGGGTGAACCGCGAAGTGGGTGTCGAGAACGCCTCCTACTACACCACCGATCCTCTCAAGAGGATGCTGAATGAGCTGATCGACTTCGACTATCTCAACCGGCGCCATACGCGGCTGACGGTCGGGGCGGTCAACGTCAACACCAGCGAACTGAAATACTTCGACACCCGTGAGATGACGCTGTCAGCGGCGCATATCATGGCATCAGGCGCCTTGCCGCCGGCGTTTCCGGCGGTCTGTATCGATGGCGAGCCTTATTGGGATGGCGGCATCTACTCGAACACGCCGATCGAGGTCGTGCTTGACGCGCGTCCGCGGCGCGACGCGCTGATCTTTGCCGTGAACATGTGGCAGCCCCGCGCCACCGAGCCGAAATCAATCTGGCAGGTCATGGGGCGGCAGAAGGACCTTCAATACGCCAGCCGGGGCCGGAGCCACGTGGCGCGGCAGGAGCAACTGCATCGTCTGCGCCACGTCGTGCGCGAAATGGGAAGGCTGGTTCCCGAGGAGCGGCGCGAGGATCCGATGTTCAAGGAACTGGCGTCCTATGGCTGTCCCTCGGTCATGCACCTTGTTCGGCTGCTTTCACCACGCCTCGACGGCGAGGACCACACCAAGGACATCGACTTCACCCGCTCAGGCATCCGCACACGCTGGCAGGCGGGATACGAGCATGGGCAGCGCGTCCTCGCGGAGAAGCCCTGGGAATGCGACGTCGACATGCTGCAGGGCATCGTCATCCACGAATCGCAAGAGTGAATTGTTCGAGCGCGGCGAGGCCGAGCAAACAGACGGAGACTACCGATGCAGATCATCACTCCGGGGATGCGGCTGGTTCCAGAAGCCGTGCTCGCCAACGACGCCGCGCTTTTCCGCACGATACCCGAGACACCAGCCCATGCGGACAGCTCGCTTCATCGCGTGATCATTGTCGGTGGCGGCGCGGGCGGACTGGAATTGGCAACGCGCCTTGGTCGCAAGTTCGGCAAACGGCGACTTTCCGTCACGCTTGTCGACCGCAATCGCACCCACATCTGGAAGCCGCTTCTGCACGAGGTGGCATCCGGCGCCCTGAGCGCGTCGATCGATTCGGTGGAATACATCGCTCATGCCAGCCGGCACCACTATCGATATCGCATCGGTGAAGTTGTCGGTATTGATCGCTCCAGGCGCCAGGTCTTTGTCGCACCCAGCTTCGACGACGATGGCAGGCAGATCATACCGCCGCGTGTGCTGGGCTATGACACGCTGGTGCTGGCCGTCGGCAGCGTCAGCAACGACTTCGGCACTCCAGGGGCGGCTCGCCACGCGATCGCGCTCGATACGGCCGAACAGGCCGCCCGCTTCAACAAGCGCATGATGGACGCATGCCTGCGCGCCAATGCGCAATACGAGCAACTATCGCCAGGCCAACTCCATTGTGTCATCGTTGGCGCGGGCGCCACCGGCGTCGAACTGGCTGCGGAACTGCACAAGTCGATGCGGGAGATCGCATCGCACAACCTCGACAACATCGATTTCGAAAGGCTGATCCGCATCACCCTCATCGAGGCCGGGCCGCGCATCTTGCCGGCTCTGCCGGAACACCTCGCACGCGCTTCAGCGCGTCTGCTTGTTGATCTGGGCGTCCAGATACGGTGCGGGATCAGGGTCACCGAAGTGACCGAGGAAGGCATCAGGCTTGGTGAGAAATTGTTTGTGCCTGCCGAGCTCGTTGTCTGGTCCGCTGGGATCAAGGCCCCGGATTTCCTGAAAAAGCTTGATGGCCTCGAAACGGACCGCATCAACCGCCTGGTCGTGGATGAGACACTGCAAGCCAGAGGGGACGAAAACGTGTTTGCGATCGCCGACTGCGCAAGCTGTGTTCTGCCCGGCTATGACAACCCATTGCCACCGCGCGCCCAGACGGCTCACCAGCAGGCTGATCACCTCGTCAAGGTGGTAGCAGCGCGTCTCGTGGGACGGGCCGCACCGGCTTTCCGTTACCGCGACTACGGATCTCTTGTTTCACTCGCCGATTACGGCTCGTTTGGCAGCCTGATCGGCGGTCTGAAGATCGAAGGTCTGCTCGCCCGGCTGATGTATCGCTCTCTCTACAAGTTGCATCTCAAGGCGGTGCACGGCCTGGTGAAAACCGCCCTGGACTCGATTGGCGAGATGGTCGCGAGGCGAACCAGGCCTCGGATCAAGCTTCATTGAACATGTGCAGGTGGCGCCATGGAAAAATATGATGTCGTGATCATCGGCGGCGGCAATGCCGGGATGGGCGTGACGGTGGCTACTCGCGCTGCGGGGCTGTCGGTGGCCATGATTGAGGCACGCGACCTCGGGGGCACTTGCCCCAATCGTGGATGCACGCCGAAGAAGGTGCTCGTCGCGGCGGCCCATGCGCTCCACGAGATCGAACGGGCTGATCGGCACGGGATCACGATCGGCAAGCCGAGGCTCGACTGGCGAGCCCTGATCGAGCGCGAAAAAGACATTATCAATGACATTCCGTCCCGGCTGTCTGGATTGATGGCCAAGCGCGGTGTCGATGTCATCGTCGGCGAGGCCGCTTTCATCGGCAGCAATGCCATCAGTGTCGACGGCCGCGAGCTTGAAGCCAGGAACATTGTCATCGCAACCGGTTCGAAGCCGCGATCACTATCAATTCCTGGTGCCGAGCACCTGACTGTTTCCGACGATGTCCTGAATGACCCGGTGCTCCCTCGCGCGGTCGTCTTCGTCGGCGGCGGCGTCATCGCCTTCGAACTGGGCCACGTTTATGCGCGCGCCGGCGTTGACGTGACGATCCTCGAAGCGCTGCCGCATCTGCTCGGAGCGTTCGACGCCGATGCCGTTGCTCGGATCCGTGGCGAGAGCGAACGCATTGGCATTCGGGTCCGCACCCTGGCGTGGATCAAAAGGATCGACAAGGCCGACGGACGATTGCGCGTCACCTTTGTGGCGGAGGGCGTCGAGTATGCTGTGGACGCGGACAGGGTTGTGAATTGCGCCGGGCGAGTGGCCAATGTCGAGGGGCTTGATCTTGGTGCCGGCGTTGTCGTGCATCGCGAAGGCCGCATAGAGATCGACGATCATCTACGATCGCGGTCGAACCCGGACGTCTATGTCTGCGGTGACGCGGTGTGGAATTCTCCGCAGCTTTCACCTGTCGCGACTTACGAGGGCGGCATCGTTGGCCGCAATATCGTCGACGGACCGAGACACCGACCGGACTATGGCCAGATACCAGCGGCGCTCTACACGGTCCCCGCCTTGGCCAGCGTCGGGCTGACCGAGGCCAAGGCGAAAGAGCAAGGCGTCGGCGTAAAGGTCCATGTGAACGACATGCTGGGCTGGCTGTCCGCCAGGACTTATGCCGAGACAGTGGCGTGGTCGAAGATCCTCGTCGAGGAAGCGACCGACAGGATCGTTGGCGCCCATATGGTGGGCCATGCCGGCGAAGAGCTGATCCATCTGTTCACGCTTGCCATGAAACACGGCATCACGGCATCGCAGCTGTCCGACATGGTATACGGCTTCCCGACCTTCTCATCGGATATCAGGAACATGATGTAACGAATTGAGGGGAGGCTGCGAACAGAATACGAACCCCGCGCGCTTTGATGCATCTTGGGCATCGAAACGATGCAAGGAAAGCATGGCCCTATCCGAGGGGCTCCAATGGTAGGGTGCACGCAGCCCATGAAAGTGCAGAGATGGCCGCCGACGACCAGGCAATGACATTTGAACAGTCTGTCCAGGCTGCCATAGAACTTGATGCGCCGCTCAATGAGCGGCTGGCGGTTATTGCAGTGGCAGTGCGCCGCCTGAACGCGGACTTCGCCGATGCGGTAGACCGGCTGGTCGCACGCCTCGAGAAACAAGGGGCCGGAGCCATGGCGCCGGCTCCCGGTGATGTCATGCCGGCATTCCTGTTGCCAGACGACGAGGGCAGGCTGGTCAGCTTGGCCGAGATCCTTCTGAAAGGCCCGGCCGTGATCACCTTTCAGCGCGGGCATTGGTGTCCCTATTGCCGCTTGAATGCGATTGGCATTGTCGAGGCGCAGCAGGAAATTGCCGTGTTGGGCGGCCACGTCGTGGCGATCATGCCCGAGCGGCGTAGATACGCGAAGGCGATGAAGGCCGCGGTCGGTGCGAAGTTCCCCTTCCTGACCGACATGGACAATGGCTACGCCCTGTCCCTCAACCTTGCGATCTGGATCGGGGCCGAGATGGAGCGGTTGATGGGCGTTGCCTATGATCTTCCCAACTACCAAGGCAACGCCAGCTGGTTTCTGCCGATCCCCGCGACCTTCATCGTTGGCACCGACGGGATCATCACGGATCGCTTCGTCGACCCGGACTACCGTCGGCGCATGGACATCGACGACCTGATCTCGGCGCTCAAGCGGGCTCGCTGACGCCGAAAGAAGACCAGTCGGTCGATCGCAACAGGTTGAGCAAGGTCGTAGCGACGGGCGACCGATGCCGACCTGCTACCGCATAGACGGAGACGATCCGCGAAACTTCCAGATCACGAAGCTTGAGCCGGCGCGTGTTTTGCGACCGAGGCGCCGTCAGCGAGACGAAGCCAACTCCGGCGTTGGCTTCCAGCAACGCGAGGAGATCCTGGTCGGTCTCAACCTCATGCGCGGTCCGGGGCGTCAGGCCTTTCGCGGAAAGACAACGCGACAGTTCTTCGCTCGTTTCCCAATCGATCCTGCTTAGCACGGGTTCCGCGGCCAACTGGCTCAGCGCGACATCGGCCTCGTTACGACGGGCGAGCGGATGATCGTTATTCACGACCAGCTCGATGCCCTCCTGGAAGAGCGGCCATGTATCGAGCCGATCCCAAGCTTGCCCCAGTGGACCTGCAACGGCCAGCTCAACCTCGCCATTCTTGAGGGCTTCAACGACTGCGGTCGGCGATCCTCGGTTGATCTTGAGATGTACCCCGGGATAGGCCCGGAAAAGCTCCGTAAACGGCGAAACCAGCAGCGCTATGTTGACGCTGTTGGAGATGGTGACATTGAGAGGAGCCACGTCGCTGCTCTGCACGGCCTTGGCGAGTGACTTGGCGGAAGTGGCGGCATCGTAGCATTGCTGCAGCAAGGGCAGCATGCGCCGCCCGAGTTCGGTCAGGTGTGAGTGCTGGCGTTCGCGGCGAAGGAGCTCTCCACCCAACTCTTCCTCGAGCGTCTTGATTGCGCGCGTCAGGGCAGGTTGAGTGACGTTGCACTCTTCGGCCGCCCTTGTGAAGTTCAGCGTGCTGGACAGGGCCAGAAAATAGCGGACCTGCTGCATTTCCATGAATTTTCGCCCCCTCAGCGAAATCCGATTCGTCAGGCATAGCTAATTTGTGCGTATGCTAACGCAAGAGGAGGCCTAGGCAAAGGCGGAAGGGTGGTGGCAGCACAGAACCGGGGCACGAGGCCCTCGCGATGCCCGCCGGCTTCAACCGGCGGGTTCGTCGGTGCCGCTACTATCACATAGCCATTTTTTCACATTCAGCCTGAGCCTTCTTGGTGGACGTATCGATCATGTAGGCTTTGCCTTTGGCGTCAGTCATCATCATCATGCAGTGCTTTATTGGCTTGGCCATCTTCATCATTTCAGCGCTCATCTTTGCATCCGGCATCATCGTTCCCATGTGCCCATCGGGCATGATTGCCGTCACTTCGCCGCCCTTCATCATCGACATTTTGCCCATCGCGTCTTCGGCAAGAGCTTGCGAGGCGGAAAGACCGAGGAGGCCGACAATGGCAACGAGCTTGATCGAGTTCATTCACTTACTCCCATTTTGGGCACAAACGCCCTTTTTTGGGTTCGCAAATTCTGGCTATATCGTTACGCCATCACGAACACGTGACCGCCAACGCGCCAAGCAGGACTCGATCCAGCTAGCTGGCCGCGGGTTTCACCGCCCTATCACGCCTGCCGAACCACCAGTTCGCTTGTCATGGGGATTCCCCTGAGGGCGCCAAGCACCATGTTGTGGGAGATTGCGCGCTCATGAATCTTCTCCAGATCGGCGCGCGGCGCCGAAGAACACACGGTCGCGCTGAGGTGCAGGGACACATAGCAATGGCGCGCGTCGGTAGGCGCCTTGAGCCCGTCGAGCCCGTCGAACTCGCCGCGCGGGTCGAACACGCCTTCCGCGACGAAATCGACTGAACGCAGATCGACCCCCGCATGCGCTGCCAGCATCGGATAGTCCGAGCCGGCACACACGGCCGCCGCGGCAAAGATCTGCTCCCAGGGAAAGACGGCGGTCGGCGAATTGTCCTTGAGGCTTGCCGGTCGCTCCAGGAGCGGCGTCGTGTAAGGGTCGCTCGATTGCGGATCGAAGCGGTAGCGGGCGCGATAGGTGCCCCGCACCGCGTCACCGTGTTTCTTTAGAACGGATACGATATCTTTGACCGTGCTGACCGGTTCTCCGAAGACTATTGGCATCTTTACCTCCCTATAAAATGAGAATTCCACGCACTGTGTCGGTCCCGCAGGTGCCGACGATAGTTGCGGCCATCTGACGGCAATCCCGATAATGTGCCGATCGGCTTCGCCCTATTTGGCGGGCGCGGCCGCCTGGGCTTCGCCGCCGAGATCTTTCTTGAACGTTTCGAAATCGACCTGCATGCCGTTGAAGATGGTGCTCCAGTGGCGTGATAGAGCGGCGATAGCGACGGCCTCCTCGATCTCGTCCTGCGTTGCGCCCGCCTGTTTTGCGCTCTCGGTGTCTTCCCAGATGCAATATTGGCAAGGAATCTGGGCGGAGACGGCGAGCGAGATCAAAGCCTTGACCTTCGGCGGCAGGGCGGTTTCGCTCGAGAACTGCAGGGCCTTCACCTCGGCCCAGGCGCCCGGCAGCGCTGCTTTCGAAACCTGATGGAGAAAGCTGGGCACCGAGCCGAGCGTCCGCTCGACGTCCTTGTAGGTGGCGTCGACCTCGGCTTGACCGGCCCAGCCTGAGCCCGATGACAACAATGTGGCGCAGACGAGCGTCGATGCGAACGCCGTTTGAAGGAAGCATCGCGACCGGCGCCGTCCGAGCTTGCCGTGGTGTGCGTTGGAAGCAACATGGGGGACTACGAAGGCGGACATGATCTCTCTCCTCTGTGGAACCATTCGAGTTGGCGCCCTGTGAAGGCCGCGTGCTCTAAGGAGTCACGGACGGGAGAAAAAGTTCGATCAATCGTCCTCGTTTCTGGGCGGACGCGGCGAAAGATGAAGATGCAAGCGTCGGGCCTTGCCGTCTCGCTGAAAGATCACCAGGACGATGCCCGGCGGGCAGTGGAATGGGTCTTCGGGCGGATTGATGAACCGTCCCTCGATGACGGTGACGTGGCTGGCGCTGAGAATGCGCTGTGGTTCGAGGCGGACGCCGGCTTCCGTGTCGGAGTCGACTTCCCCAGCAAGGAATGAGCGACCCAACACAGGTTCGCTTGATCCACGCACCAGGTGAAGGTCTTCCGCAAAGTGCCCGAGGAAGCGGTCGCGCTCGCCATGCCGGTTGAGTCCGTTGAAGATTTCGAAATAAAATTGTTGGCGCGAGCGGGACTGCGAGCGAGCGTCTGCGTCGACCAGGCCTGCCGTTTCGAGCAGCATCTCGGCCAGCTTGCGTTTGGCTTCTGACAAGCGGCTGCGAACCGTCCCGATCGGGACGGCCAGAATGGCGGCCAGTTCCTCATAGGACTGATAGCTGCCGAAATAGCGCAACATGGCGGTAGCCTGCAGCGGCTCCGGAAGTTTGCGCAAGGCGTCCCAAACCCATTCGCGAAGCGCGGTCTTCTCCAGCTTTTCCTCGATGCTCGCGCGTTCGTCCGGGCGGTCGGGAATGTCGGCGGTCAAGATCTCGCGTCGTCTTCGACGCAATTGTTGCAGGCAACAGCGTTGCAGCACGGTTCGAAGCCAGCCACCGACGGCTTGCGGATCCTTGAGTTCACCGATGCGCCTTAGGGCGATCAGGAAAGTCTCATGCACGGCATCTTCGGCGTCCGATCCATAACCGAGCATGTTCAGCGCTGTCGCGTAGAGCCGCGCGCGATGGCGTTCCAGCAGCAGGCCGAGGCAACGACAATCGCCACCTTGAGCAGCAAGGGCCAGTTCGGCATCGTTCGGCGGGATATGAGTTTCGTAGCCCATGGATTGAAGATGCATCAACCGGCGAAAAAGTTCGAATGCTGGTTCAGGCTTCGTCAAGATCCGTGTTCTGCCGGCACCAGTTCACCAATGAGCTTTGAGCGGGCTTCGAATTGAGGTCAACCGTCGCTCCCCGATCTATGGCGTGCAGTGCGTCGTCACTTCACCTCCGCAACGACCGGCCCTGAAACGGGGTCCGTGAGACCAAGCTCGCCGCCAAGATCTTCAAGCAGATCGCGCATTGTATCCAGAAGGCCGATCATCTGCGGACGAGCCGCCGCGAGACTGTCCATGTCTTTCCACTCACCGATCACGCAGAAAGTGCGCTCGCCAGTCTTGATCAAGGCGCCCTTGATAAATCCCTTGGCCTTGAGGGAGACCCTCTCATGCGCTTCGACGAAAGCCTTTTCTTTGCCGGGCTTGGTTCGAAAGCGAACGACATTGTAGGCGGTCATGATTTCCTCCGATCAGTTCAATCAGTGATGAGCCGGCTTTATGGCCGAGCTTCCAGGACCATATTGAAAGGCGTCTCTGTGGCGCGGCGGAAACGGGTGAACCCTCCATTGGTCACGACCTTGCGTAGCTTTGCCTCGCCGGCCTGCGCACCGAGGCCGAGCCCGACCTCCTGCGAAAGGGATGCAGGCGTGCAGATGAAGGTTGAGGCGGCGTAGTAGATGCGGCCGACCGGATTGAGATTTGCCGATAGCTGATCGTTAGCGAAGGGTTCGACGATCATCCACGTGCCATCCGGCTTTAGGGCGTGACGCACATGTTTGGCCGCGCCCGCTGGATCGCCCATATCATGCAGGCAGTCGAAGAACGCGATGAGATCGTAGGTGCCGGGAAAGTCCTTTGCCGTCGCCACCTCGAACCGGGCATTGCCGGCAACGCCGGCCTCTTTGGCCGCCGTCCGCGCCCGCTCGATTGAAGGAGCATGGTAGTCGAAGCCGACAAAGCGTGAATTTGGGAATGCCTTGGCCATCAGCACCGTGGATGCGCCATGGCCACATCCGGCATCGGCGACGTCGGCCCCTTGCTCCAGCTTCTCGACGACACCGTCGAGAGCGGGGAGCCAGGACCCGATCAGATTGGCGTTGTAACCCGGTCGGAAAAATCGCTCGGTGCCGCGGAACAGGCAGGTGCTATGATCGTGCCAGCCCAATCCCTTGCCCGAACGGAAGGCTTGCCTGACCTTCTCTTCGTCCAGCCATAAAGTCGATACAACCTCGAATGCGCCAGCCATGAAAGCGGGGCTGTCTTCATTGACGAAGACCTGTTCCTGTTCGGGACTGAGATAAAAGCTGTCGGTGGCTTCGTCATACTCGATGTAACCGGCAGCGGCTTGCGCCGAGAGCCATTCCCTCACGAGGCGTTCCTGCGTGTCAGTCCTGGCGGCGAGCTGCGCGGCGGTCATTCTCCCGCCCTCGCTCATCGCTGAAAACAGGCCCAGCCTGTCGCCTAGCAGCACCGCCGCCCCGGTCGTGATCGCGCCGAGATCGCCGACCATTTTTCCCAAAAGCGCGTCCAGCTTCTCTTGATTGGGTTCTGACATCGGAATCTCCGCTTGGGCTAGAGCACTCCAAATACAAGCTGTGACGACGATATCCTGACGGCACCGATGCCATCCGTGGTCACATCACAGTGGACAGTTATGCAAGTTTACCTAAGGATAGGAGTGGCCGATAATGCCGAGTTTTCATCGCAACGATCAAAACCAGGCATCGACGGGGGCATGTCATGGAGATGCACGAAATCCGATACTTTCTGGCCGCTTGCCAGACGCTGAATTTTCATCGTGCGGCCGAGCTGGTGCATGTCGGCCAACCAGCCTTGACCCGGGCCATTCAGAAGTTGGAAGGCGATCTCGGCGGCTATCTCTTCCGTCGCGAGAAAGGCCACGTCCAGCTAACTGATTTCGGGTGCCTCATGCGAACCCACCTTGAGGACGTATTCAAGCGGTCAGAAAGCGCAAAGCGCACGGCAAGAAGCTTTCTCACTCTTGAGGAAGCGCCTCTGACACTCGGCGTCATGTGCACGATCGGACCCATGCGCTTCGTAGGCTTTCTGAATGCCTTCCGGGACCTTCACCCGGGCATCGAAGTGACGGTGATCGAAGGCGCGGCGAACCATCTGGCGGACCTTTTGCTTGACGGCAAGCTGGACCTTGCGTTGGTCGCGCGGCCTGAGCCGTTCGATCGAAAGTTGAAAACGGAACCGGTTTATACCGAGCGTTTTGGCCTCGCGTTTTCGACAGGCCATCCATTTGAACTGCGCAACACGCTCCACCTTTCCGACGTCCGGGGGCAGGCCTACCTCGACCGCATCAACTGCGAATACAGCAATCACATCGACGAGCTTTGCAGGAGCCTCGGCATAGAGATCGAAAGTGCATATCGCAGTGAGCGCGAGGATTGGATTCTGGCGATGGTCGCGGCGGGAATGGGGGTCTGCTTCATGGCTGAATTCTCGGCCAGCCAGCCAGGCGTCTGCCACCGGCCAGTAGTCGATCCTGAAATCGTCCGCGAAGTGTCGTTGGTTACCGTCGCAGGGCGATCACACTCGCCGGCGATTGATGCGTTTGCCAATGCAGTCCGGGACTATGATTGGAAAACCTCACTGACTTAGCCACGGGCGCGGTAGCCCGTGAAGAAGATCACTCGGGTCGCGATGCATGCACACGTTGTCGTGATGCTAAACCAGGCCCGTCGAAAAGCCTGAAGGCAGCCTTGATCGATCTAATGCTTGTGTTAGGTCGACGGGATCCCCTGCATGAGGACAGACATGGCCGGCAGATCGCGAAAATATCCCATGCTGCGGCGTTCGCGCGCCATGTGGGGCTCGCGGCGCGTCTGGCAGCCGCGGCTGGTGTTCTGGGCCGGTGCGGTCTCGATCGGCGTCATCAGCGTGCTGTTCGCGGTGCTGGCCGACAAGGCGCAGGCGCTGTTCCACGTCATGATCGGCGATGATGGCGGCCGGCGCTTCTACCTGCCGCTCATCGTCACGCCGCTCGGCTTCGTGCTATGCGCCTGGCTGGCCCACGCCTTCTTTCCCGGCTCGCAAGGCAGCGGCATTCCGCAGGCTATCGCCGCCCGCCACCTGCGCGACGATGACGACCGGAGCCATATCCTGTCGCTGCGGCTCGTGATGGGCAAGATCGCGCTCACCGTCATCGGCCTGTTCTGCGGCGCTTCCATCGGCCGCGAGGGGCCGACCGTGCAGGTTGGCGCATCGCTGATGCTGCAGGCGGCGCGCTGGGGCGGCATGGTGCAGGCGCGCGGATTGATCCTGGCAGGCTCGGCCGCGGGCATCGCTGCCGCCTTCAACACACCGCTGGCAGGCATCGTCTTTGCCATCGAGGAGATGGGCCGCACCTACGAGGCGCGCACCAACGGGCTGGTGCTGACAGCTGTGATCCTGGCCGGTCTCGCCTCGCTCGGCCTGCTTGGCAACTACACCTATTTCGGTGTCTCGAAGGAAACGATCTCGTTTGCAGCCGAGTGGCCGCTGGTGATTGCCTGCGGTGTCATTGGCGGTGGTTTCGGTGCTTTATTTTCGCTGCTGGCTTTGAAGGCGACGCGGCGGATCCGGCGCTGGCACACGCACCAGCCGTTGCGACGCGCTTTGCTGGTGGCCGCCTTGTGCGGGCTTGCCGTGGCGGTGATCGGCATCGCGTCGGGCGGACTGACCTTCGGCACAGGTTACGTGCAGGCACGCGGCGCGGTCGAAGGCACGCCACTGCCAGGGTTCTTCTTTGCCGAAAAGTTCCTGGCCGGCCTGCTGTCGATGGTCTCGGGCATTCCCGGTGGCATCTTCGCGCCTTCGCTGGCGGTTGGCGCCGGCATCGGCAGTTCGCTTGGCCTGATCCTCGGCGCCAGCACAGGCGCGGCCGCGCTGCTAGGCATGGCCGGCTATTTCGCCGGCGTGGTTCAGGCACCGATGACGGCCTTCGTCATCATCCTGGAGATGACCGGCAACCACGACAACGTCATCGCGCTTATGCTCGCGTCGATGTTGGGCTACGGCACCGCACGCATGATCTCGCACGAGCCGCTCTATCACGCATTGTCGCGGGTGTTTATCGCAGAAGCGATCAGGAGGCGCAGGGCAGAGGCCCTTCCGACATGATTGGGACCTCTCTCGCAGCACCATCGTTTCCCTTGAACCGCTCATACTCTTTTCAATTGCAGCGCATCTCACTGCATACAGATAGTGAGCCTCCTGCTCGTTACCTTTGGCCGGCAAGCCTCGAGAGGCTACCCAGCAACATTGTTCTGTCTTTGCCGATCATCAGCACGCCGCTGTCAGGGGCCAGCAGCGCGGAGAACGGCAACATCGCCGCGCCGATCGGCGACGCCTCAGGGCCGAATTGCCCAGAAACGATTTCCGGCGCCACGATGCCGATGGCGCTGGTCCGGTTGAACTGGGTCTGCACCCTTGCCAACAGCTCGAGATGAATAGGCCGCGGCAGGATGCTGTCGAGAACGATCGCCTCGATGTCGATGACAGAGGTGATGGCGATGATCGCCTCGACCAGCGCGTTGGCGCAATCATCGATCCATTCGAACAGTGGCTCGCGCGCTCCTGGCGGCAGCGGATCCAGTTCCCGAACACGATTGATCTCGATGCCGCGCGACTTGAGATGATTGACCAGCACGTAGATCGAGGCGCGATGCAGCAGGCTCTGGTAGCGTGCCGGCTTGGCTGCCACCGAATCGAGGCTTGAAGGCGAGACCGGCAGCGGGCCGAGCGCGGCGCTGTTGCCATGCGGACCGGTATGAACCTTGCCGCCTTGCACCAGCCCGCCGCCGACGAAAGTGTCGATCGAGATATGCATGAAGTCGCGGAACCGTGCGCCGGCCCCCTGGATGAGTTCGGCCAACGCCGCCGATGACGCGTCGTTCTCCACGAAGACCGGGGTCTTCGGCCGGGTGGTGAAGAATGTCGTCAGGTCGATCGCATCCCAGCGGCTGCCAAGATCATCGGGGAAGCCGAGCTCTTCGCTCCAGCCACCGAGGAAATAGGGCGAAGCAATGCCGACGCCGACGATGCTGGCATCGCCAAGTCCGGCGACCACCTTGTCGAAATTGGCAAGCGACATATTTCCGGCCCTGAGCACCAGATCGGGGTCCGGAAACCGGTATTCGTGCGACTCGCGGGCACGCACCTCGCCGGCGAAGTCTACCAGCACGGCTTCCAGCGCACGCCGGCCGATCTTGATGCCGACGCTGTAGATCCGCTCCGGCGTGAGCCTGTAAAGTGTGGAAGGAGATCCGCGTTGCCCGAACCTTTTTCCCACTTGCTTTACGAAACCAGAGGACTCCAGCCCGTCAACAATGGTTGCGACAGCGGCCGGTGTCAGATTTGCGGCGCGCGCCAGGTCAGACTTGGAAGCCTCCTTCAGTCGGCGGATGGCATCGAGCACGAAACGCTCATTGTAATGCCGAACCTTGACAGAATTGCTGCCTTTTCCAGACAAAACCGGCGCCTCCATTCATTTTCTCACCAAGCCAGCCTGGCCGCCCACAGCTGTGAAGCTGCTGCGGTCGAGCCATTCCGACCGCGCTTGTGCGCGACACGACAGTGCCCGCCGGGACAATGGAAGTCAATTTTCCTGTTGCGGCCTTGGCCCATTTAATATAGCAAATTGAAAAAATAACAATGACTGGATCATACTAGGGAGGAGAGGTGCTGCACTCAGGCGCACATGGCGGAGCCGATGCCGCGGTGACAAGGAACGTGGCTGTCCCCGTTGCCCTGGTTCAGGCGACAAAGGCCTTCGGTGGCACGATCGCCCTTAAGGACGCGTCCTTCGAATTGCGCTCCGGGGAGGTGCTTGCACTCCTTGGCGAAAACGGCGCCGGCAAGAGCACTTGCGTGAAGTTGCTGGCCGGGGTGCATTCTCCGACCAGCGGCCATGTCGAGGTCGACGGCAAGCATGTGGTCTTCCATTCGCCGCACGACGCCCAGGCCGCCGGCATTGCGGTCATGCACCAGCATCCCGGCCTGTTCCCGGACCTTTCAGTTGCAGAAAACATCTATCTCGGTCACATGCCGCGCGACCGCTTCGGCGGCATCGATAACGCAGCCATCCTGGCTGGCGCGCGCAAGGTTCTGGCGACGGTCGGCCTCGACGTGCCGGCCGAAACGCGGCTGGGAACGTTGCGCACGTCTGAACAGCAATTGGTCGAGATCGCCCGCGCGCTCTCGCTCGACGCGCGTGTGCTGATCATGGACGAGCCCACGGCAGCCTTGTCGCAGCGCGAGGTCGAGCGGCTGTTTACCGTCGTTGCCGATCTCCGGCTGCATGGCGTGGCCATGATGTTCGTCGGCCACCGCATGGACGAGATCTTCCGCATCGCCGACCGCATCGCGGTGCTGCGCGACGGACGCCTTGTCGGCGTCAAGCCGAGGGCAGAGCTTGGCCGTGCCGCCGCCATCGGCATGATGGTCGGCCGCGAACTGACCGACCTCTATCCCGAACGGCGCCACGCCACCGGCGCGCTTGTGCTGGAGGCGAGGGGGCTGTCGCGCGCCGGCGGCATTTCCGGCATCGATCTCAAGCTCCATGCTGGAGAGGTGCTCGGGCTTGGCGGCCTGGTCGGCAGTGGGCGGACCGAGATCGCGCGCGTGCTGTTCGGCATCGACCAGCCGGACACCGGCGAAATCCTGATCGACGGCGAAGCCGTGCGCTTCGCAACGGCGCGCGACGCCATGGATGCGCGCATCGCCTATGTCTCGGAAGACCGCATGGGCCAGAGCCTGGTGATGGATTTCTCCATCCTCGACAATGCCGTGCTGCCGATACTCGACAAGGCCGCCCCGGCAGGCCTCTACGGCACGGATCGCGCGATCGATCTGGTTGCGGACTGGCTGAAGCGCATGAAGCTTCGCTTTTCCGGCTACGGACAGCCGGTCAGGGAACTGTCCGGCGGCAATCAGCAGAAGGTGGTGCTGGCCAAATGGCTGCGCACCGAACCGCGCGTCCTCATCCTCGACGAGCCGACGCAAGGCATCGATGTCGGCACCAAGGCGGAAGTGCACGCGATGATCGCCAACCTTGCGGCGCAGGGCATGGCGATCATCTTGATCTCTTCCGAGATGCCCGAACTCATCGGCATGTGCGATCGCATCGTCGTTCTGCGCGAAGGTCATCGGATGGCCGAATTCGCCAGGGGCGAAGCCACCCAGGAAAAGGTGCTGGAAGCGGCGACGAAGACCGACGAGCGCGTCGATCCGGCGGCGCAGGCGGAGCGTACCGCCTTCGACGAGAAGAAAAAAGGACCGCTCGATTTCCTGAAGCGGCGAGAGTTCGGGCTGCTCGCCGCGATATTGGCGGTCGCCATTCCGGTCACCATTATCAACCCGCGCATGGTGAGCGCGGCAAACCTGACCGCCGTGTCGATGGATGCTGCCTTGCTGGTTGTTGCGGCACTCGCACAGATGCTGGTGCTGATCACCCGCAATATCGACCTTTCGATCGCCGCGGTGATCGGTCTTTCAGCTTACATGGCGGCCAGTATGGTTCAGGCCTATCCGGGACTCGACATCGGCATCGGCCTGGCGACCGCATGCGCGGTCGGCGGTGTCGCTGGCCTGATCAACGGCCTCGTCGTCACCAGGGGAAAGATCCCGGCCATCGTCGTCACCCTGGCCTCGATGTCGATCTTTCGCGGCTTCAACTCGATCTGGGCGGCGGGCGACCAGATCAGCGCCGACGAGGTCACGCAGGCCTGGCTCGACATGACCGGTCTGAAGATCGCCGGCGTGCCGCTGATCGTCGTCATCGCCATCGTCATCCTGTGTGCCGGCTACGTGCTGCTCTATCGCACGGCCACCGGGCGCGAACTGTTCGCCACCGGCTCCAACCCGGACGGCGCGCGTCTCATCGGCATCCCCGTCGATCGGCGCATCCTGCTGGCCTTCGGCATGGCCGGCCTGCTCGGCGGTCTGTGCGGCGCGCTCTGGGCATCCCGCTACGCCACCATCGATGCGCGTGTCGCGCTCGGCTTCGAACTCACCGTGATCGCTTCGGCGGTGGTCGGCGGCGTCGCCATCCGCGGCGGTTCGGGCACACTGCTCGGCATCATCCTTGGCGCGCTCACCCTGCTGGTCATCAAGAACGGGCTGACGCTGGTGCGCGTCGACCCGCTGTGGCTGCAGGGCGTCTACGGCCTGGTGATCCTGGTCGCCATCGGCATCGACACCTTCATCGTGCGGCGCGCGGAGCAGACAAGACAGGCGAGGGCGAGATGAGAAAGTTCCTCCGTTCGATCGACTTCTGGGATCTGCTGCTGGCGATCTCCTGCCTGGTCATATTCCTCTACGCGGCGATGTTCGTGCCGAACTTCGTTTCCGGCTTCAATCTCTCGCAACTGGCTGCGAGCGCCTCGGAGAAGGCGTTGCTGATCCTGCCGATGACGCTGCTCATCATCACCCGCGAAATCGACCTGTCGATCGCCTCGGTGTTGGCGCTGACATCCGTGGTCTTTGGCCTGCTCGTCCAGGCCGGCGTGCCGACGCTGGCGGCAATCCCGCTGACGCTCGTCGCCGGCGGCCTGCTCGGCGCCTTCAACGGCTATCTGGTCTCGGGCTTGGGACTGCAGTCGCTGGTGGTGACGCTCGGCACCATGGCGCTCTATCGAGGTATTGGCTACATCCTGCTCGGCACCGGTTCGGTCAACATCCTGCCGCCCGCGGTCGTCGATTTCGGCATCAACAACCTGCCGAGCACCGAGATACCGTGGACCATCGTGCCGTTCCTGGTGCTGGCGCCGGTGTTTGCCGTCATCCTGCAGAAGACGCCGACCGGCAAGCGCATCTACGCGCTTGGCGGCAGCCCGGAAGTGGCGCGCTATTCCGGCATCAACACGCGCCGGATGGTCCTGAACCTGTTCGTGGTTTCAGGCGCCATCGCCGCCATTGCCGGCATCGTCTATACGGCACGCCTCTCCAATGCCCGCGCCAACAATGCGCTCGGCATGGAACTCGACGTTATCACCATCGTGCTGCTCGGCGGCGTCAGCGTCTTTGGCGGCAAGGGCCGCCTGACCGGCGTGATGCTGGCGCTGGTCCTGATCGCCATCATCCGCAACGTACTGGCGCTCAACCAGATTGGCGGCGACGCGCAGGGCATGATCATCGGCCTGCTTCTGATCGGCTCGCTGCTGGTCGGCAATTACTGGCGCTCCACACAGGAGATGCTCAGCAGATCGCGCGCCATGCGCGAGACCAAGGGGTGATCTCGGGCCCCTTCCTTCAAGCCCGAATTTTTTGACGGAGGAGTTACAATGAAAGCGTTTGGATTAGCCCTGCTCGCATCCGCGGTTCTGCTCGCGCCGACGTCGCTGGCCCTCAGCCAGGAGTGCGCCAAGGAACCTGTAACGGTTGGTTTCCTGCCCAAGCTCGACACCGACCCCTACTTCAAGGTGGCTTTTGGAGGCGCCGAAGAGGCGGCGAAGGAAATTGGCGGCACTGCTACCCAGGTCGCCCCATCGCAGGCTACGGCTGAGGCGCAGATCGAATTCATCAACAGCCTCGTGTCGCAGAAGGTCGGGGTCATCGCAATTGCCGGCAACGACGCCAATGCGGTTGCGCCTGCGCTGAAGCGCGCCGTCCAGCAGGGCGTCCGGGTGATTTCGTATGACTCCGATGTGGCGGCCGACGCCCGCGCGGTATTCGTGAATCAAGTGAAGGGCGACAGTCTCGCCGAAATGATGCTGGAAAGTGCATTCAATCTCAGCGGCGGTGAAGGCGAATTCGCGATCCTGTCTTCGACGCCCACGGCGACCAACCAGAACGCCTGGATCGACTTCATGAAGGCGAAAATGGCTGCCGAGCCGAAGTTCTCCAAGATGAAGCTGGTGCAGGTCGCTTATGGCGAAGAAAGCGAGCAGATCAACCAGCAACAGGCGCTGGCGCTGGTGCAGGCGTTTCCGGATCTCAAGGTGATCATCGTTCCAGCAGGCATAGGCCTTCCGGCGGCCGCGCGTGCACTCGAGGAGGCGGGCATGATCGGCAAGGTCAAGCTGACCGGCCTGGCGCCGGCCACTCTGATCTCGAAATACATCAAGGACGGCGCCGCGCAGGATATCTGGTGGAATGTCACCGATCTTGGCTATCTGGCCTATCAGACTGCCCAGGCGCTTGCGCAGTGCAAGATCACCGGCAAGGAAGGTGAGAAGTTCAAGGCAGGCAGGCTCGGCGAATACACGATTGGCGCCGGCGGCGAATTGATCCTTGGACCGGCGAAAATTGTGACCCCCGAAAATCTGGCCGAGTTCAAGTTCTGATCCTGCCGACGGAAGCCGCGGTGGGGGCGCCAACTTGATTGGCGTCCCTGCGTCTCTTTGATCAACCGATTGGCGCAGGTGCGACGATGAACGTGTTGCTTGCAGGTGAAACCTTCGCGGCTACGACCTCGGTCGCCGTCGGCGGCGATGTGTTGACAAGTGCGACCTCGACAAATGGCGCGACGGCGTTCAACGCCGCACTGGCCATGGAGGACATTGCTGTCACCCAGATCGGCGGCGAGCGCTGCGCAGCGGAGTTTCCCTATGACCTCGATGCGCTAGCGCAATATCAGGCGGTGGTGATCTCCGATGTGGGCGCTCTGACATTGCTGGTCACGCCTGATGCCCGCGCCGGGCGTGTCGGCGTCAACCGCCTCGAAGTGCTGAAAGCCTATGTCGAAAACGGCGGCGGGCTGATGCTGGCCGGCGGCTATATGGGCTTTCAGGGCATGTTCGGGACGGCGCGGTTCCACGACACCCCGGTCGAAGACGTGCTGGCCGTGCGCTGTTTGCCGTTTTGCGACGGCATGGAGGTGCCCCAAGGCCTGCAAGCGTCCATCCTGCAGTCTTCACACCCGATCTTTGCCGGGGTGGAGGGACCTTTGCCGCCGATCCTCGGCATGAACAAGCTGGATTTCAGGCGCGACGGTTCGTCCCGGCTGCTCGCGACCTGCCACCATCGCGGCACCGACTGGCCGCTCCTCGCCGTTCGCAGTCATGGCCGCGGCCGCACGGTCGCCTGGGCGACCGACATCGGTCCGCATTGGCTCTCGCAGGATTTTCTCCAATGGCCGCTCTACGGCAAGCTGATGGCGAACATGGTGCGGTGGCTCGCCGGCACCGAATAAGAGAGGCGGATAGCTGGTCGAGTGCCGTTGCCGGTTCTCGCTGCAGGCCCTAAGCGATGGCTTTCAAATCCCTTCTCGCAGCACCAGTAGGCCTGGTTCCGTGGATTGGCTCGTGCATTGGCGCCCCGGCGGTTATCAGCTGTGGAGATGCGTCAATTCGAACGCGGTTCCATCCTGGCCACCGGACAGGTGCTGTTCGGCGGACCGGAACATGTCCGCGAACTCCATCTCGTTTTCAAACATCACGCCGCCGACTTTGATGGTCAGGGCATCCTCGGTCCCTTTTGGTGCGAAATAGACTTGCGCGACACGCATCCGGATACGCTCGCCGATATCCTTGGCTTCTGCTTCGGTCGCGCCTGAGAGGAAAACCCCGAACATCGAAGTCCCGATGCGTCCAACCAGATCCTCCGCGCGCACCGATGATTGTATGGTTGAGGCTATGAGCCGCAAGGCCTCGTCGCCCCATTCAAGACCAAAGCGCAGGTTGATGGACCGTAGGTGCTCCGAATGAATGACCAGGAAGGCGCCCGAGCGTGGTCCTGGCGCTGATGGCCTGGCTGCTCGTCGTTCAATCATTGACGTGAAAACCGGCCCATTCAGGCAGCCCGTCAATTTGTCATAAGTTCCCGACCTGTTGAGTTCCTGCCTATAGCCGCGGATTTGCGTCTGCTTCCAGCCGATCAGCATGAAAAGCGGCACGCCAATAATCAACGGCAGCAGCACAGCGGTGACCATGCTGCGCCCGAACGGCGTAAACGCGTCGCTGAACAAAAGCAGATAGTTGAGGCCCACGGAAAGGCCAAGGCTTGCGGCTGTCCCCAGAAAGGTGAGCCACGCGACGCTTCTCCATGCCTGTGCGGAGGCGGTCGCTACTGTTTTTGCCATTGGCCAATCTCCCGTCAGATCAGCTTGTATAGAGCTGGCGTACCGCATTTTCAGTTTCGACGAATCATACAATTTGATCGATGAGACCTAATCATTGTTCGTGCAACAGGTTTGCCAAGGGAAACTGCGCCGTAACGGTTAATAAATGGGCAGCGGCGGGCCACGGAACCTCCATCTCGCCGCGGCTTCGGTGAGCGGGGGCTATTCCGGTTCTTGAGCCTATCGCGGCGGACCGAAGATGCCCATCTCCGCACCCTGGGCAGTCGCCTGCGCCTTGCCGTAGATGCCGCTCGGCAACGCCATCGCCCAGCCGTTGGACACAAGCCATGCGCCGACATCTTGCCTGCCCAGCGTGCACGGTGCGGCGACGGCAAAGCGCTCGACTTCCGGCGGCACGAGACATTTCAGCGCGCGCCCCCGCAGCCAGGAATTGAAGGCGGCACGTGCGCGCTGGCCGCAAGGCCAGGTGATATCGCCAAACGAGCAGGTCCGGTCCGGCTCGATGCTCCCGACACCACTGATGACCACCTTGCGTCCCATGGATTCGAAAGTCGCCGACGACGTTGCAATCGGACGGTAGAGCAGGGTTTCGCGCCAGTCTTGCGGCATCGGCGTTTTCGGAGGCACGGCCAGGCCGAGCTCGCCGAGCGGCGGCCGCGCTTCGACCCGCTCGATTTCCGATGCGTCGACCGGCGGCGGCGCAATCAGGCCCTCGGCAATCCTGCGTGCCGGTTCTCGCCGCCGTCCATCGGCAATGACCGCATCCGCCTCGGTTGCTTGACTGCCGGCAACCGCAAGGGCGGGGCGGTCGACAGCCAGCAATGATCCGGCCTGCATGATCAGGACAATTCCAACCAGGAGTTCGAGACCCCCGGCCGCGATCACCAGGCGGGCATGCCCCGGCATGCCCATCAGGCCAGCGCGGTGTTCGAGCAAGTTCCCGCCACCGGCGGTTCAGAAGCCCGACGTCGATTTGGCAACCAGTTTGAGCGCACCCTTTTGAATCCGATAGAACGGCATCGATCTTTGGCTGGATCCGTCAGCGCGAAAGCGGAACAAGCCTGTCGATCCGCGAAATCCGCTCGGGTTTTCGAGCACCTGCTTGCTGAAGCCATCGGGCCCGACCGCGCTGGCGATCCCTGCTGTCAGGGCAACCATATCATAAGCGTAGGCCGCGTTGACGTCGGCCGGGTAGTTGTATGTCGTCTTGAAGCGGTCGGCGATAGGACCGGTTTCGCTCGGATCGAGCGTGGCGATATAGGCCCCCTCGAACAGCGGATCCATAGAGTGCTCCAGCCAGCGGTTCGTGCCGACGACAGAGGTTGCTTTTCCCGGAATGCCCTTTGATTTGAGGGCCGCCAGCACAGCCGAGGGGCTGCCATCGCCGCTGGCAACTATTACGGCGTCGGGAGCATCCACGAGGGAGCCCATTTGGTCGACCGCCTTTGCGCCACCGTCGCCGGCCGAATACGGGACAGTGACCGCGAGCGTCGCGCCATAGATGCTGAGGCCGTTGGCGACCCGCTTCTCCACGACGCTGGCGTTTGAACCTTCCGCGACAAGCAATACGAACTTCCTGCCACCCTTGGCAGCGAGTCCTGCGGCGCCCGCCGCCGCGCTGTCCGCTTCGCTGAGGCGCACGGCATAGACCCCGGAGCCGCCCGCGAAATTGTCGGCAAGCGCCAGAACCGGTGGCCGCTTCGATCCCGACAGCGTGGCGATATGCTGGGCCGCCGGCAGTTCGGTTGGGCCGATCACGACTTTGGATCCCGTCGTTATGGCCTGTATCGCCAGTTTGCTGGCCTGTGCGCTGTCGCCTTTGGTGTCCTCGATGGTCAGCGTCAGCAACCCATTGCCAATATCCGTCATCGCCAGCTTGGCGGCGTCGCGCATCTTCCTGCCGTTTTCCCCGGCCGTGCCAGGAGCGGACAAAGGCAGCAGCATCGTGATTTTGGCCGAACCAGTGCCCAGCGACTGGCTCGCTTGGGCCGGACCGGCACCAGCGGCGCCATTCTGGCCGGCGGGCGCGGCAATCGCGGCCGGATCGAGCGCTTCGGAAACGCCGTCGTTCGACTGGCAGCCTGACAATGTCACGGCGAGCGCAACCGCGATTGCCCATGTCCGCAGACGGTGGCCCTGTCGGCCAGCTTCCATGATTGCTCCACCCTATGTGCCGCCGGGTATTTTCCCGGTCTGGTCTTCAACTCATGTTACGGCGGACTTGCTTCGCCGTCTTGTGGTTCTTTAGCCCTCGAAAAGCCGAGCTCTGAGAGCCTTGATATGCTTGGCTTGCCCCGCATTTCGGTAGTCGGCGCATCTCATGTACCGCGGCCCGGGCACGAACACCCGTCGCACGCACACGTTTTTTCCTTCGGCGGGGGGGGTTTTCTCCTCCTGCTGAAAATGCGGAAGAGCCGAAAGTCGCCAACGGCAACGGCCCGGTCACCTCGAACCCTTCCCTCGCCAGGATCGCACGCGCGCGCTGGCAATAGCGAACGGAAAGGGTCGAGAACCGGCTTTCATTGTGCCCGGCGCGATACTTCATGACGGTGGTGCACAGGTCGCCGGCGGCGAGCCTGTTCGCCTGCGCAAGATATTTGACTCCGATTGCGATGTTCGTCGCTGGCGCGCTCAGATCGTCGAGGGAGCCTTGGAAGCCGAGCATCCTCGCCGTGGCCGGCATCACCTGCATAAGGCCGACTTCGCCGTCGGCGCCCTTCACGTCAGGATCGAACCCGCTTTCGATCTCCATGACGGCGTGCGCCAGCATCGGCTCCAGACCGTAGATCGACGCCTGGCAGGCCGCGAACACCTTGAACGTCTCCCGCGTCCATTCAGGCGCGGCGTCACAGCGCACCGGCCGCGCCAAGTCCAACAACTGGCGTTGTTCCCCATAAGGTCGTTCAAGCCAGTTGGCACGCGCCAAGGTGGCAGTTTGGCCAAAACCGACCAGGGCGATCGTTGCGGCGACCGCCCTCAAGAATGATCCGTCGGCTATCATGATGGCCAACAGGCGGGGTCGCCTATCCGGGTCAGTGCATGTACTCGACCATGCGATCGTGGAAACACTCGCATTTGTTGAGCGTGTCTTCGTCTTTATAGTTCGTCTTCAGGTAGCCATAGGCCATGCCGCAGGCGACCTTGGCTTCCGATGCCCAGACGAAGACCGGCCGGGACGAATTGATCCACTCAGAGCTGTTGGCGACCGCGACCGACTCGTCCATCAGCTTCACCACCTGGTCCTTGAGGTCGACGATGTTGTCGTTCAGCACGAGGTTGGAAGTGCCGACGGTGCGGCAATAGTCGCCCGTCGGCTCGCCGATGATGTCGGCTGCGTTGAGGCCCGTCGACAAGATCGACAGCAGACCGGCCCCGAAAGCCACCCGCAAAATTCTGTTCATGTTGCTCACCCCGTCCCTTTCGCCCTTAGGCCACGTCCTGCTTGGTGCCATGGCTGTCATCATAGAGTATTTTGACTGCTTCGGTGGCGCTGTGGAACGTATAGTTCTCCAGCACGGCGACCGTATGGTAATTGTCGCCGCCGCCATCCGTATCGACCTTGACTTCGGCGTTCGCTGCATTGGCCGAGGACTGTTCGATCTGCACGAAGCCGCCGGCTTCGAGGTCGGTCACGCCCGCCAGGCCCTTGAGCAACGCCGTAAGATCGATCTTGTCGCCGTTCGCACCGTCATGGAAGTCGGCGATCAGGTCGGTAACCTCGAGAGAGGCGACGGTGAACGTCTTTGAGCCGTCTGTGGCGACGGACGGCTGCGCCTGTGCAACAAGCGAGGTGTCGAGTTCGACCTCGACATAGTTGCCGGTCGTACCATCGGCCATCTGGAAGGTTCCGTTGCCTGTCACGGTCTGTCCGTCGATTTCGCCGACGGTCGCAGTAGCCGCCAGGCTGATGGAAACGATACCGTTATCGGCGAGATGTGACAATTCCCCGGCGTCGCTGGTGCCGTTGGCATTGGCGTCCTTCCAGATCAGCAGGCTGCTGAACGCCGCGTCATCGTGGTCGATGACGCCGTCATGGTTGCTGTCGAGCGAAGCCAGCGCAGCAGCACCGCTGGCAAAGTTGCCACCGCCGAAGGTCGGCGTGAACAGCTCGGTGCCGTCGTCGATCTTGCCGTCATGGTTGAGGTCCACCGCCAGCATGCCGTCATTCGATGTGTTCCAGGCGACCTGGTCCTTCGTCCCGTCGCCGTTGATGTCGAACTGTACACCGTGACTGACGTCGGAGAAGGCAAAGCCATCATGGTTGAGGTCGAGGATGATCGGGTCGGTGGCGCTGTTATAGACGACTATGTCAGCCGCTGTGATCGCGGTAAGACCGCCGAGTGTGGTGATGTTGTCGAAGGTCGCAATCTGTGTGCGGCCGCCTGTGCTGCTCCAATCGCTATCGAACCACAATTCGCCGCGACCTGTCGTTGAATTGAAAACGAGGACATAAGCGTCGGTGGCTTGATTGGTGGATGCGGCAATCTGAGTCGCAGTCTGCGCCGCTGAGATTGAGATGACATGATTGTCGTCGGCGGTGTTGATGTTGCCTATGCTGGTGCGGCTTACGAAATCGCTGCCATTGAGCGCCACACCTGCAGATGTCCCGGTCGTATTGGCGAAATTGACGCTCCCGCTGCCGGTTGCACCGGTATCGAGAAGGCCAATTTTGTCGGTGCCGTCCGTATAATCGTTGATTTTATCAAGGCCACTGCTCGTGGACAGGCGGAACTGGTCTGCCCCGCCGCCACCAGTCACGGTGTCATTGCCGGCGCCAGCATTGATCGTGTCGGCACCAGAGCCGCCGGTAATGGTATCGATGCCCGACGAGCCGATGATTTTGAAGCCCTCTGTCTGGTTAGACAGATTGAGCGTCGCCGCTGAGGTTAGCTGTATCGTCTCGATACCGGTGATCTGGGCATCGCTTGTGCTTGTGAAAGCGGTGCCGATCTGCAGCGTATCCGTGCCTCCACCACCAGCAAGCAGCGTATCGTTCTGGGTGCCGACAATGGTGTCGTTGCCGGAACCGCCGGTGATCGAGTCGGCGCCGGATGAACCCGTAATGACGAAGCCTTCTGCCTGGTTGGACAGATTGAGCGTCGCCGCCGCTGTCAGCAGTACATTCTCGATACCTGTGATCTGGCTGTCGCTTGCGCTGGTGAAGTTTGCGCCGACCTGAAGCGTGTCACCAGTGCCGACACCGCCGTCGATGACCAGGTCGTTCTGGTCGGCGATGATGGTGTCATCGCCGTCGCCTGCCAAAATGGTGTCGTTTCCGCCTCCGCCGTTGAGAAAATCGTTGCCTCCGCGGCCAACAATGATGTCGTTTCCGCCGCCACCCAACAGATGGTCAATTCCGGACGTTCCGTAGATCTGGTCGGCGAGCGTCGCATCGCCATTCACCGTGATCCCGGGATCACCGGGGTCATGCGAGAAGAAGGAGAATTTGACCAAGCGTGCCTGGTAGTTGCCGCCGTTGTTGTCGAGATAGGACAGAGTCCATGTGTCGCCGGATGTTGGTGGGTTCGCGACCAAATAGCTGGCAAGCGTCGTGGTGGTGGCGTTGCCGCTGCCGTCCAGAAGGAAGATATGGTCATAGTCGACCGTCGCCTTCATCAGACCGGTGGCCGGATCGTAGAACCAACTCTGCTCGAAAGTGCCGGCAGTCAGATCGTCTTCGACAACCGCAAAGTGGTTGGTGCCTATGACGATCTCGACCTGGACCTCCTGCTCCCGATGCGATCCCGCGTTGTTGGCGTTGAAAGTCGTCGGATTCTGTTCGTTGGAGGGAATTGGCGTGTCGAACGGCGACTGTTGAAAGTCGGTATAGACCACCACAGTTGAGCCATGCGGGTCGGCCGTTATGGCATTTACCGTTGCTTGAGACAGAGTCAGGGTCGTGACCTGATCATTTCCCGAGGTAAGTGGGCTACTGCCATCGCCCACCTGCGCAGTGTCGCTGGGCAAGCTGGTCGGCGGCACTTCGTGGATGCCGACGGTCTGCGTGACATGGGTAGTGCCGTCATAGACGTCCAGCGACAGGTTCTTGTTGACCGTATCGGTTACCGTCGCGGTGGGCCTGTAGACCAAGTCATCCAGCAGGTTGATGCCGGCGGACGGATTGTAGAGCACCGTGCCGGTTGTCAGGGCATGATACGTCCCGCCTTCGAGATAGAATACACCCGTAGGGATCGTCCCTGTCGCGGTGACGGTGAGATTGTCGCCATCTGCGTCCGTCGGGATTGTAACCAGCAAGGGATATCCGTCGGGATAGGTTGGCGTGCTGAGCGTCTGCTGCCCCGGATCGCTCGACATCCAGTTCTGGGTGTCGGCAACAACAGGGGCAGCATTGACGTCGGCCAGGTTGATGGTGAGCGTGGTCGTCGACAGGTCGCCGTCGCCGTCCTTGAGGGTGTAGACGAACACGTCCGTGGTGTTCGAAGTGATGCTGTTGGCTGTCGACTGATAGGTGTAGGAGCCGTCGGCGTTGAGATGCAGCGTGCCGTGCTGGCCGACAATGTCGGTGTTGACGCCGCCCGATACCGCCGTCGTCGTATTGCCGCCGGCCGCGCGCACGCCGTCGATCGTGGCGCCGTCGGCGCCGGCCACGTCGTTGGCCAGCACGCCCGCCACCGCAGTCACGCTCAGCAGTGCGCCTTCGTTGACGTTGCCCATATCAGTATGCGCCGTCGGCACGTCGTCGACGATGTTGATGACCAGGTTGCCGGCCGGTGCGCTGTCGCCGTCGGCGTCGGTGACGACCACCGCGAAGCTGGCGTTGGTGTTGTCGCCGGAGGTGTTGTCGAGCAGCGTATAGGAGTAGCTGATGGTGCCGGCGCCGGTGGCCGCGTTGTAGACGTAGCTTGCCGTCAG
>NZ_FMXM01000080.1 GCF_900103325.1 Mesorhizobium qingshengii
TCTGGAAGGTTGGCTCGACACCAAATCTTCTCAGACAGGGGCCTCCTCAGGCCAGACCCGCGCATCAGCTACCGCGGCAGCGGTTTAGTTCAATCCTTTTTACCCATTATGCCCGCCCGCACACGGAATTCCTGAAAGTCCCGGAGGCGCACCCGCCGAGCTCCGCAGCGACTCCTTATCGGCCGCCTACAAGAACCTCGACGCCGACGCCCAGCGCGATTTCACCCGCAACTATGAAGCGCTGTGCCGACATTTTGGCATGACGCCGACGCGCAACAACAAAGGTGTCGCTCATGAGAACGGTTCAATCGAAGCTCCCAATGGCCACCTGAAGCGACGGCTCGATCAGGCCCTGCGCCGCCGGAGCAGCCGCGATTTCCCCAGCATCGAGCACTACGCCGCTTCGTCGATCAGGAGGTGGCCAAGCAGAACCGACCCCGGGCCAGGCTCGTGGATGATGAGCGCCGCGTACTCAAGTCGCTGCCGCCGAAGCGAACCACGGATTTTACCCTGGTCAGCGCAGACGTCACGCGCAACAGCACCATCAGCGTCGACCGTATCACTCGGTACCCTCGCGCCTCATCGGCTACCGCCTCCATGCCCATCTCTATGATGACAGGGTTGAGTTCTTCCTCGGGCCGGACCAGGTGATGACTGCCGACCGAGTCCGCGTCAAACATGCGGAGCGAGGACACAATATCGATTTCCGGCACTTCATCGGCAACCTGAAGCGCAAGCCCCAGGCCCTGCGCTATCTAGTCTACCGCAATGCCTTATTCCCACCCATGCCTATGCTCGGGCATGGCAGGCGCTCGATGCCGCTCTCGATGCCCGGCAGGCCTGCCGCGACATGGTCGCTCTCCTCGATATTGCCGCCAACGGCAACTGCGTCGATGCTCTGGCCCTGCGTATCGAGGCCGCGCTCGATAGAGGCAAACTCCCCAATGTCGCCAAGCTGAAGAGCGAGTTCCTGCCCACGGTCAGAAGCCGTGTCGACGTCACCATCCCGCCGCCCGATTTCGCCGGGTACAACCATTTGCTCGCCAACGCACAGGTGCTGTGATGAGCAGGACCAAGGATCAGGCCGCCGCCGTGTTGCCCACCCTGCCGTCGGCACTGCGCCTACCCAGCATCAGCCGCAACTGGAAGCATCTCACCGACACCGCCGATCGCGATGGCTGGCCCGCGGCCAACCTTCTCTCCTGCCTGCTCGAGATCGAGATGGCCGAGCGCGCCTCTCGACGCATCCAGCGCCATCGCGAACAGTCCGGCTTGCCTGCCGGCAAGACCTTCGCCACTTTCGATTTCGACTTCCCTTCCGGAATTCGAAAGCCCCATTTGCTTTCCCTGGCGACGGGCGAAGGCTGGATCGAAAGCGGCGGCAACATCCTCATTTTTGGTCAGAGCGGCACCGGCAAGACTCACGTGATTGCCGCCATCGGCCACGCCCTCATCGATGCCGGTCGCCGCGTCCTGTTTTCCACAACCACCGAGATGGTGCAGAAGCTTCAGGCCGCTCGCCGCGAGCTCAGTCTCCCCTCGATGCTCGACAAACTCGACAAGTACGACCTCATCGTACTCGATGAGCTGTCTTATGTGCGAAAGGACCAGTGCCCTGTTCTACCTCATTGCTCACCGGTACGAACGACACTCCATCGCCATCACCGCCAACGAGCCTTTCTCCGGATGGTCGGACGTTTTTCCAGGTCCCGCCATGACAGTCGCAGCCATAGACCGCCTCGTGCACCACTCCACTATCATCGAGATGAACGGTGAGAGCTATCGTAAGCGAGCCGCCGTCGCCCGCGGCTCCGGCACGCAAAACGTCAACGACGAACCAGAGGACCCGCCCAACCGGTCATCGTAATTGCCGCTGACGACAATTACTCGGCGCAGATTCGCAGGCGCCTCCCGCCGGCCACAATGCCTCAGCGACAATTACAACTCCGATAATTGTCGCCGGCCAGTTGCCAGACAGCCGACCCGGTGATACCCAAATCACACCACTCGGCGCCGCCCTCCCACCGGCCATCATAATCGCCGCCGACCGGTCTCCCTAATCGTCGCGCTACAGACGATGCCGAGCTGCTGCCTGCCATTCGCAGACTTGTGGATGCTCTTCTCAACAGGCAGCGGCGAGCCGCCGATCTGCCCGTCGTCAATCGCAAGCGGGTTCACCGCATCATGGCCAATCACGCCATGATCCTTGAGAAACATACGGCCGTGCGAATAGGACCTGTCCACGACGGCAAGGTCATGGTGATGCGGTCCAACCTTCGCTGGTGCTCCGACGGACTTGAGTTCACCTGCTGGAATGGCGAGGTGGTCCGTCTCGCGTTCATCATCGATGCGTTCGACCGGGAGATCATCTCATGGGCAGCCGTCGCCAATGCCGGGTTATCCGGTTCCGACATTCGAGACATGATGTTGGAAGCCGTCGAAAAGCGCTTCGGCGCAACCAGCGCCCCGCATGCAATAGAACATCTATCTGATAACGTCCTAAGCGCGGAAGGAAATGGAGCCTGCAGTCAAGGTCTCTCTGTTCGTCAGCATGCTCTTGCTGCGTGACGTTGGTCAAGTCATCGAACCAGGCGGCTTCCACTTCAGGTCTGCCGCCGATGTCGGCTTGGGTAGGGAGTAGACGCTGCCGCGGCTGATCCCCAGTTCGGCCGCCTGCTTGGCAATCGGCAGTTCAT
>NZ_FMXM01000112.1 GCF_900103325.1 Mesorhizobium qingshengii
AAACTCCAGTCGGGCTACGCCCTCCCTGCGATCCAACCCGCCAGCATTCTCATCTTGATTGACGCAACGCTCGCACCTTCATTGTCGCGCCGCACGCCGACCGCGAACAGAAGCAAAGAACCTGCATCGAACGTGACGCCTTGACTGGAGGACACCGAATATAGAAGCAGATCATCGGAATTTTGAAGGAACATGAGGCCGGGGTATCGGTTGCCGATCTGTGCCGCAAGCACGGGGTCAGCGATGCTTCGATCTACAACTGGAAGGCCCGCTTCGGCGGGATGGATGTCTCCGAGGCTCGGCGATTGAAGGCGCCGGAGGACGAGAACACGCGGCTGAAGCGGCTTCTGGCCGACGCCATGCTCGACAATGCCGCGCTGAAGGATCTCGTGGGAAAGAAGTGGTGACGCCCGCGGCCAAGCGGAAAGCTGTCGCTCGCCTGAAGGAAGGCTTCGGGATGAGCGAACGGCGGGCGTGTAAAGCCATCGGCTGTTGCCGCATGACGCTTCGCTACGAGACCAGCAGGCCGGACGACCGCGAGGTTCGCGAGCGGATGAAGGCGATCGCGCAGAAGCGTCGCCGGTTCGGCTACCGGCGTCTTCTCGTGATGCTGAGGCGGGAGGGCCTGGTCGTGAACCACAAGAAGCTGTTTCGGCTCTATCGGGAGGAGAAGCTCGCCGTTCGCCGCCGTGGCGGCCGCAAGCGGGCGATCGGGACCAGGGCGCCAATGCTGGTGCCGCTGTGGCCCGACGAGCGCTGGTCGCTTGACTTCGTATCGGACCAGCTCACCGACGGGCGCCGCTTCCGCATCCTGGCCGTCGTCGACGACTGCACGAGAGAGTGCCTTGGCACTCATCGTTGATACGTCTCTCTCGGGCATGCGGGTTGCCCGCGAATTGGACCGGCTCATCACCGAGCGCGGCCGGCCGAGGATGATCGTCAGCGACAATGGCAGCGAGTTCACCTCGAACGCCATCCTCGCCTGGGCGGATCAGAACCGCGTCGAATGGCATTACATTGCGCCCGGCAAGCCGATGCAGAATGGCTTCATCGAGAGCTTCAACGGCCGACTGCGCGATGAACTGCTCAACGAGACGCTGTTTACCTCGCTGGCTCAGGCGCGCGTAGCCATCGCCCTGTGGCGCGCCGACTACAATCCTGTTTCATAACACCCATCTGTCTATGTTGTTGAATGGAATAGGCTTTGCTGATCTGGATGCGATCCTGCGGGGTATTTGGGGTT
>NZ_FMXM01000094.1 GCF_900103325.1 Mesorhizobium qingshengii
GGCGTTCCCCGGCGCGGGATCTACGACAACATGCGCACGGCGGTCGACAGGATCGGCCGCGGCAAGGAACGCCAGGTCAATGCCCGCTTCTCGGCCATGGCCAGCCACTATCTGTTCGAGGTCGAGTTCTGCAATCCAGCCTCGGGCTGGGAGAAGGGGCAGGTCGAGAAGAACGTCCAGGATGCCCGCCACCGGCTATGGCAACCGATGCCGCGCTTCCCTTCGCTGGAGGCCCTGAACGCATGGCTGGAGCAGCGGTGTCGGGAGCTTTGGCAAGGGATTCCCCATGGCCTCAGGCCCGGAACGATCGAAGACATCCGTGCCGAGGAAACTCGGTTCCTGATGCCGATGCCGCGCCTCTTTGATGGCTTCGTCGAATACACCAAACGGGTCTCTCCGACCTGCCTGGTCCATCTGGAGCGCAACCGCTACAGCGTGCCGGCATCCTTCGCCAACCGGCCAGTCAGCCTCAGGGTCTATCCGGAGCGGATCGTGGTTGCCGCCGAAGGGCAGATCGTGTGCGAACACCGCCGCATCATCGAGCGGTCGCATGACCGGCTTGGCCAGACCGTCTACGACTGGCGTCACTATCTGGCGGTCATCCAGCGCAAGCCCGGAGCCTTGCGCAACGGTGCGCCCTTCACCGAGCTGCCCGAAGCCTTCAAGCGACTGCAGCAGCATCTGCTCAGGAAGCCTGGCGGCGATCGGGAGATGGTCGAGATCCTGTCGCTCGTCCTGCAGCATGATGAGCAGGCCGTGCTGACGGCAGTGGAGATGGCGCTCCAGGCCGGTGTCCCGACCAAAGTCCACATCCTCAATCTCCTGCACAGGCTGGTCGACGGCAAGCCGATCGCGGCGCCCGTTGTGGATGCCCCGCAGGCGCTGAGCCTGGCCAAGGAGCCGCAGGCCAATGTCGAGCGCTACGATGCGCTGCGCCAAGCCAGGGAGGTGCGTCATGCGTCATGATCCCGCCAGCGGCGCCATCGTCATCATGCTCAGGAGCCTGAAGATGCACGGCATGGCGCAAGCCGTGGCCGAACTCACCGAGCAGGCCTCTCCCGCCTTCGAGGCCGCCATCCCAATCCTGTCGCAACTGTTGAAGGCCGAGATGGCCGAGCGGGAGGTTAGGTCCACAGCCTATCAGCTCAAGACTGCTCGCTTCCCCGTCTACCGCGATCTGGCCGGCTTCGACTTTGCCAGCAGCGAGATCAACGAGGCCCTCGTGCGCCAGCTCCATCGATGCGAGTTCATGGACCAGGCCAACAACGTCGTGCTTGTCGGCGGCCCCGGCACCGGAAAGACCCACATCGCCACCGCCCTCGGCGTGCAGGCTGTCGAGCACCATCGCAAGCGCGTGCGCTTCTTCTCAACCATCGAACTCGTCAACGCGCTCGAGCAGGAGAAGGCCCAGGGAAAGCCAGGCCAGATCGCCAACCGGCTCGCCCATTCCGATCTCGTCATCCTCGACGAACTCGGATACCTGCCCTTCAGCGCCTCAGGCGGTGCGCTGCTGTTCCATCTGCTGAGCACGCTCTACGAGCGCACCAGCGTCGTCATCACCACCAATCTAAGCTTCAGCGAATGGGCTACCGTCTTCGGCGATGCCAAGATGACGACGGCGCTGCTCGATCGCCTCACCCATCATTGCCATATCCTGGAGACTGGAAACGACAGCTTCCGCTTCAAGAACAGCTCGGCCCAGACCCCTGCCACAAAGAAGGAGAAAGCACCCACCTTGACCAAAGCCTGAGACCCAAACCATACATGAAGGCGGGTCACTTCTCGGCGAAAATCCCGGGTCAGTTCTCGGCGGAAATCAACA
>NZ_FMXM01000021.1 GCF_900103325.1 Mesorhizobium qingshengii
CAAAGATGGCCTTGGCTGCTGCATGTCTTTGCCGATGGCGGCTACGCGGGTGACAAGCTGAAAAGGCGACTGCGGAAAATCGGGCACTGGACACTGGAAATCATCAAGCGATCCGACAAGGCAAAGGGCTTCGAGGTTCTACCGCGCAGATGGGTCGTTGAACGGACCTTCGCATGGCTCGGCAGATGCAGAAGGCTGGCGAAGGACTTCGAGAAATCCGTCGCTTCCGCCGAGGCGTGGATCATGATCGCCCACATACGCCTCATCACGCGCCGTCTCTCAAGATATTGCTATCATTGACCTCTTTTCGAGTCCGACTCTAAGGTAGCAGCCAGAACGTCACCGGGTTGCACCCAAAAGTCAAAAAGCGCTCTTACGTTATTGTGAACATCGAGCAGTGCTCCCAATGTGTCGGCATGCCATAGATGAATGCCCTTTATCCCGAGCTTCGCCGCCCAACTTTGTAAATGTTCAGTGACTCTGTCGATGCCTCCCTTCCCTTTGCCAGAGGAATTGGCGGCGCTAGCGCTCAGTCGAACGTTAGAGGCCAAGACATAGTAGTCAGGAATTTCCAATGACCTCTTCGAGTCCTCAAATTTCGACATCTCAAGATCGATCTGATTAATTAGCTATGCGGTATTCTTGGCTGGTGTCTCAGTGATTTCGTGATACTTGGCTTGAAAGACCACATAGCCACGCCAATCCTCATTTGCGATTCTGCAATGTCCCGTATAGGTTGCTTCGCGGGCGCCATCTTTGCCGCTACCATATACTTGAATGCGTGCCCCAACCGTGGCTGCAGCCAGAGCTTGGACAAATCGCTCAAAAGATTGTGTAGAGAATCGCGAGAAATCGTAGGCCATTAGAGACCTATAGCATTCTGGAGCGGGAGTTCATCTTTTTTTATACGTAAAACGGCATGTGCCCTCCTTCGCCAACTGACGTTGTGCCAGAAAGGGTGGCGATTTGCTCTAGCCAGGCTTAGTCAGAGGTTCATCACAACTAGCGGGTCGCCTGTCGTCTAGCCAGGGAATGTCTGCGACTCGGTGACACCATCGTCCGAGACGAATGCCGTGCGCCCTTCTAGTTAGGTTGGTAAGGCCGATCAGATTGAACACAGGAAGTGACGCCGCCGCCTAGGGTGCCCAAGTTACAGACGTTGGAATTGCCGGCTTCGGCGACGATCTGTGGCCCGGAGCGATCGTTAAGCAACGATTGAGGTCGCAGCTAGGATCTTCCTTGTCGGTATGGGAGAACTGTTCAACGCCGTCTTCTTGCGCTTAGTTTGGATGTCAGCGCTATGTCGGCGAAGTTGCGAGCCTACGGTCTGTATAGGCTCTTGGCCAGCGGAGCTTGTGGCCGTGATGACTGGTGCAACAATCGGTTCGGATCGGCTCGCTGACCGCTAAGGACAGAGACATCTCCAGCATTCCGGCGATCGCGGCCTACACAGAGGGCCGCCGGGGTGGCCCTCGCTACTGACCAACTTTTCGCGGCCGCCGGCGTTTGACTGCGCTCGAGTCACTGAACGCTTGCCCCGCTCGCGCCGCGGCGCGGGACCACCCTGTTCGCGTCGCCTCATAAGGGATTGATAAGATTCAACTGATATAGGGAACCTCTTGCCGACTTGCCGTAACGGCATCTTCGGCGCGCTCAGACCGCCAAACGGGGGTGCGGCCATGAAGCATGACGGAATTCCTGTATCCGCGGTCGGCCTGGGAGCCGACCACGACGAGCGGCTGGACGCCCTGCTCAGCATCACCGGCCGCATGGACGGTTATCTCTACCGCTGCCGCAACGATGCATCCTACACCATGCTCTATATCAGCGACGGCGTTCTCACGGTCAGCGGCTTTCCGCCAACGGATTTCGTGCACAACGCCGTGCGCGACTATGTCTCGGCCATCCACCCGGACGACCTCGCCGCGGTCTATGCCGCCGTCGACGCCGCGCTCGAGGCGCGTTGCAACTGGAACGTCGACTACCGCATCGTGCCGAGGGTCGGCGAACCGCTCTGGGTTCGCGAGATTGGCGGCGGTGTCTGGGACGATACCGGCCAACTCGAATTCCTGGAAGGCTTCGTCGTCGACATCAGCGATCGTAAGGTTGTCGAGGACCTCAACGCCCAGCTGCTCCTGGATCTGAAGGCAGCCAACGAGGAGCTTTCGGCGCAAAAGCGCGAGATCGAGGTTGCGAAGCAGCAGAGCGACCATTCGGCCAACCACGATGCCTTGACCGACCTGCCCAACCGGCGCGCCTTCCATGACGAACTCAAATCGGTGGTCGCCCGCTGCGGGGCCACCGGCGAGGCGGCCGGTCTCCTGTTCATCGACCTCGACCGGTTCAAGGAAGTCAATGACACGCTCGGCCACGAGGCCGGCGATGCGCTGCTGCAGCGCGTGTCGAGCCAGCTTCGCTCGATCCTGCGCAGCGCCGATTTCGTGGCCCGGCTCGGCGGCGATGAGTTCGCCTTCCTGTTCTCGGGCGACGCCGATCTGGCACAGCAGAAGGCCGTGCGCGTCGCCGAACGCATCCTGGAAAGATTGCGGATCAAGGTTCCGACGCCGAATGGCGCCATCCAGGTCGGCTGCACCGTTGGCGTGGCCATGTATCCGGCGGAAGCCGCCGATTCCGAAGCGCTGATCGCGCTCGCCGACCGCCTGATGTACATCGGGAAAAAGAGTGGCCGCAACCGTCTGGTCACCGCCGAGGAAATGGCGCCGCAACTGCCATCGTGCGGGCCTCGCCACCCGATTCGCAAGACAGCCTAGCGCCATCAAGGGCGTGCACAAAAGGCCCTGAACCAGCCTCACCGCCTGCCTGTGCTCGGCGATTACCCCGGCAGCCACTCGCGGAACCGCTTGATGCCGGCCGGGCCCGATTTGGTGTCTGCCCAGGCCTCAAGGCACTCAATCTGGCGCGAATGCACGCGCGGCCAGCACCACATCGTCGATCTGGTCCTGTCGCAGCAGGTCGATCGGGATGCGGCCGTCGAGCTGCGCCGAGGGGCGGGTCAGCCACAGCCATGCGAGCCTCGGATTGCTAATCAGGGATAGCACCTCGCGGATACCCGCCACCGGCCTGCCGTCGACGAACTGCGCCAGCGGGAAGACATGCTTGCGGCCGCCCTTGCGCAGGGCGACGACCTCGCCCCGCCTTTGCCAGCGATGCAGGGTCGATCGCGCGATGCGCAGGTTCTCCTCCAGATAGGTCGAGCCGGCGACCCGCCCGGCCCAGTCCTCGATCAGCATCGATTCGAGGTCGTCGGACTGGCTGCGCGGGGATGAAGAAACAGGTCCATCGATATCCGCCAGCGATGCCGCCGGCAGGCTTGTCGCGGTGCCGGCTTCGCTGCGGCGCGCGGCTTCCGCCGCCAGCGCGCGCACGAACTTCGATGCCAGGCCGGGAAGGTCGGCATGGATGGCGTCGATGGCACGCTGATGCTTCGGCGACAGCAGGGTGACGGCGGAAGCTATGCTGCCGGCGATCTTGCCGACCGAGACCATGGTGGGCTTGTTGATGGCCTCGTCATAGTGGGCAAGCGCGCGTTCGACTCTTTCCGCGACCATCTCCGCGAATTCGTCCTGCCTGATGCCGGTCGTCTGGGTCTGAAATCTGTTCATGCATCTGTCTTTTTGGGCCGCGCGCGCTCCTCCCTCAGCCGCGGCCGAATGTTGAACGTCTAGTGCGGAAAGCGGAAATCGCAGCGGCAACGAATGCAGCGGCCCGACAGCTTGCTGTCTTGCATTTTTTTGACACCCCAACTGGCTATGGACGCCCCGAAATGTCAGTCGCGGGGGCCTCGATTGCGTGTAGGTGCGATGTGTGACAGCTGCGCGACGGTGAGCAGCGGGACGGCCGAGCTGCCGATCTCCCCCCTTGTGGGGGAGATGCCCGGCAGGGCAGAGGGGGGCGCGAAGGATCGCTACGCGGCGATACTTGTGTCCGCTCCCCGCGCTCTTTGGCCGGCGTCGCACCTCGGATCCAGGGAGGTCATGCCGGCCATTTCGAGGGTAAAACCTTCGAGATGCCGGCGGGACAGCGCCCCCCCTGGCCTGCCGGCCATCTCCCCCACGAGGGGGGAGATCGGCAGCTTGACGGTCGCTACAACAACCCCGCCTGTTCCGCCTCGCGGCGCAAATTCTGCCGTGGCCTTGGGCCGATCTGCTGGATCACCAGTCCGGCCGCCAGTGAGCCAAGGTCGCCGCAGGTCTTGAGGTCGCGGCCTTGCGTGTAGCCGTGCAGGAAACCGGCGGCGTAGAGGTCGCCGGCGCCTGTCGTGTCGACCAGCTCCCTGATGGCGGTCGCCCTGATGACGACGGTCTCGTCGCCGCGCACGATCACCGAGCCCTTTTCAGAGCGCGTCACGGCGGCGATCTTGCAGTCCTTGCGGATCTGCGCCAGCGCCTCGTCGAACGACGATGTCTGGTAGAGCGACTTGATCTCGTGGCTGTTGGCGAAAACAATGTCGACGGTGCCGGAGCGCATCAGGTCGAGGAACTCGTCGCGGTAGCGATCGACGCAGAACGAATCCGACAGCGTCATCGATACTTCGCGGCCGGCCGCGTGCGCCAGTTTCGCCGTCTGTCGGATCGCTTCCTTGGCGCGCGGCGGGTCCCACAGATAGCCCTCGAAATAGGTGACCTTGGCGCCTGAGGCCTTGTCGGCCTCGACATCCTCCGGCCCGAGTTCGACGCAGGCGCCGAGATAGGTGTTCATCGAGCGTTCGCCGTCGGGGGTGACGAAGATCATCGAGCGCGCCGTCGGCGGCTCGCCCTTGAGCGGCCTGGTGTCGAAGGCAACGCCCTGCGCATGGATGTCATGGGCGTAGATTTCGCCGAGCGCGTCGCTCGAGACCTTGCCGAAGAAGGCGGCGCGTCCGCCGAAGCTGGCGACGCCGGCCGCCGTGTTGCCGGCGCTGCCGCCGGACGCTTCGATCGCCGGGCCCATGCGGCTGTAGAGCAGTTCGGCGCGCTCGGTGTCGATGAGGTTCATCGCGCCCTTGATGATGCCGTTGGTCTCGAGGAATTCCTCGTCGCACTGGGCGATGATGTCGACAATGGCATTGCCGATGCAAAGCACGTCATAATCCGGCATCAAAGTCTCCGCCAAGAACCCGAGCCGGCTTCTTGCCACACCGGCCGGGCGCGGGTGTAGCGATTCGTAACGGGTTTGCCTAGGGTGCGCTGATATTCAGGTGATGCCGGTCCGCGAACGGCGGCCCTCGGGAGCGCGACACGCCAGGCGCTACGACAATTCGACCGTGGCCGAAACATTTCATCGCCGCGTCGCTTACAAGCCTGGTTCAGCCGATCACGTCCCAAGGCGAACCAGCCCCCATGTCTGCAAACAACGGGCCGACAAAGAACGATATGACGACCGAGCTGGCGCTGCTTGCCGTGCTGGCGGTGCTCTGGGGCGCCTCGTATACCTTCATCAAGATCGGCGTCGAGACGATCCCGCCGGTCACGTTCATTGCCGCGCGCACCTTGATCGCGGGTGGTATCCTGTTCGCCATCATCCGCTGGCGTGGGCTCGCCATGCCGCGCGATGCCGCAAGCTGGCGCCGTTTCGCCTTCCAGGCCTGCCTCAACAGTGTGGTGCCGTTCACGCTGATCGCCGCGGCCGAGCGCTCGGTTGACGCCGGCCTTGCCACCATCCTGAATGCGACCTCGCCGATCTTCACCTTCCTGTTGACCGCGCTCATCACCCGCCATGAGCCGGTGACGTTGCGCAAGCTGCTTGGCGTCGGCGCCGGCATAGCCGGCATCTGCCTCATCATCGGCACCGAGGCGCTGGGTGGTCTCGGTCACCAGCTCTGGGCGCAGCTTGCCATCGTCGCGGCAACGATCTGCTATGCCGGTGCGGCGATCTTCGGCCGCGGCTTCAAGGGCCTCGATCCGATGCTCCCGGCGGCCGGCTCGATGCTCTGCGGCGCAATCATGCTCGTGCCGCTCAGCCTTGTGGTTGACCAGCCATGGACGCTGGCACCGTCGGCGGTGTCGATCCTGGCCTTGCTTGGCCTGTCCGTCTTCTCGACCGCATTGGCCTTTGTCATCTATTTCCGCCTGATCCACACGCTGGGCTCGGTCGGCACGACGTCGCAAGCCTATCTGCGCGTGCCGATCGGCGTCGGCATCGGCGCCCTCTTCCTCGGCGAAAGCCTGGGTTCGACGGCGTGGCTGGGAATGGCCTTTGTTGTCGCAGGCGTCGCCGCCATGACCATCCCGGTGCGAAAGCCGGCGCTCGCTCGATAGCCATTGGCTTGTGCTCGCGCCCTGCGCTGCCTATCTCGGGAGCGTCCGCCGGCTCGGCGGTGTCCGTTGACCTGGGGTTCAAGCACGGTGATTTTCGACGCTGCCCGCACTGCGGCCCTTGAGCTGCTCTCGCCTCCGTTTCGTGCCGTGTTCTTCAAGACTTTGGGCTTGACCCTGCTGGCGCTGGTCGCCTTGTGGCTCGGCCTGACCAGCCTCGTCGACTGGCTGGCCCTGCCATGGCTCCACGCGCTGTTGCCCGGCATGCCCTCCTGGGCCGGCTGGCTGGGTGGCATCATCGCCGCCATCGCCCTTGCCTTCGGCATGGCGTTGCTCATCGCGCCGGTGACGGCGATTGTCGCCGGCCTGTTTCTCGACGATGTCGCCGAAGTAGTCGAGCGCACCGACTATCCCGACGATCGGCCGGGACGCGCCATGCCGGCCCTGCGGTCGCTGGGGCTGTCGATGAGATTCCTCGGCGTCGTCATCCTCGGCAACATCGTCGCCCTGCTGCTTCTGCTGGTGCCGGGCATCAACATCGCCGCCTTCTTCATCGTCAACGGCTATCTGCTCGGGCGTGAGTTCTTCGAATTCGCCGCCATGCGCTTTCGCCCGGAGGCAGAGGCCAGGGCCTTGCGCAGGCACTATGCCGGCACGGTGTTTCTCGCCGGGCTGGTCATATCGGCCTTCCTCGCCGTGCCGCTGCTCAACCTAGTGACGCCACTGTTCGCCGCCGCCATGATGGTGCATCTGCACAAGGCGATTTCGGCCCGCGCAAGCCGCCTGTGACCGCAAGCGTCACGCGACGGGTTTAGCGAAAAGCGCCTGCAATTTGCCGAACGGCATGGCGGCGCGGGTGAAGCCGAACGTGCCGTCCTGCTGGATCTCGCGCGCCGCCGTCTCCAGCATGCCATAGGCGAAATTGGTCAGCCATGGCCCGAGCGAAATGCGCTTGACCCCGGCCATGGCAAGATCGGCGATGGTGAAGCCCGGTCTCGCCATGACGTTGAGCGGCTTGCCGACAGCCGAGCAGACCGTGCGGACCATCTCGACGTCGCCGATGCCTGGCGCATAGAGCACGTCGGCGCCGGCCTTCTCGAAGGCTTGCAGCCGCTTGATGGTGTCGTCGAGGTCGGACTTGCCCCACAGGAAATTCTCGGCGCGCGCCGTGAAGACGAAATCGCGCTTCAGCGCCCGTGCCGCCTCCACCGCCGCCGCGACGCGCTCGACCGCGTGCGAGAAATCATAGATCGGCTTGTCCGGGTCACCGGTGTGGTCCTCGATCGAGCAGCCGGCAAGGCCGGCGGCTTCCGCCGCGAAGATGGTTTCGGCGGCCTGCTCGGCACTGTCGCCCTTGCCGCGTTCGAGGTCCGCCGAGACCGGCAGGCTGGTCGCCGCCGTCACCTCGCGGCAATGATGGATCATCGCCTCGAAGGTGACGGCGCCGTCCGGCAGGCCGCGCGAAAAGGCAAAGCCGGCGCTGGTCGTCGCCAGCGCCTTGAAGCCGAACGAGCCCAGCAACTTCGTCGTGCCGACGTCCCAGGGATTGGGCATAACGAAGGTCGAGGCATGCAGGTCACGAAAGATCTTGCCCTTGTCCATGGTAGTTCCCCATCATGTGCGGTGTGGTGGAGCGGAATTTATCCTGCCGTCCTCGGTCGGGCAAACGAATGCGATTGGTTTAGAAGCGTTTCGCGTTCTCTGCTGACAAACGTTCGAACGCGTCGGAATCCTTGACGTAGCGCGATGTCTTCTTGTCCCAGTGATAGGTGACGGAAATCTTGTGCGATGAAGCCTTTGGCGGTGCCTCGTCGCAGCTTTCACCGCTCGGCATGGTGGCGTCGGTCACCGTCGCCTTGATCGCGGCATAAGGCTTGTCGGCGATTGGCTGGAAGGCGATATCCTGCGTGCGCTTGTAGGCGCACAGGTTCTCGTCGAACGTGTAGATCATGTCGATCAGCTCGAACCGGTCGTTGCGAACCATGATCAGCGGCGTGCTCACATAGCCCTGATTCGAATTGAAATGCGTGCTCATGGTGATGAGCAAATCGTCGTTGGGGCTGACGGAAAGCTTGCCCGGATCACGGAAATAGGTGCTGCGGTCTACGGCGACATTGACGGCGTCGAGCAGCCTCGGCTTGGCCGTGATGTCGTAGAGCGCCAGCACCGCATAGCCCTCGGCGCTGTCCGGAGAATCGCCGAGGTCGAACAGCATCGCCAGCCGATCCTTGCCGCCGGCCCTGATGTCGAGCAGCGCTGCATTGGGGAGGCTCGACGCCTCGGGCGGCGAACCGCCGCTATCGGGTCCCTCGATGTGGCGCATGTCGATCGGCGACCCACCCTTGTAGAAGCCGTCCTTGTCCGCGCTCAGGTCAGGGATGACCATCCTGGCCAGGTCGAGATAGGTGACGTCCTGGTGGCGGGGCAGCGCGCTGCCGAGTTCCGGGAAGCTGACGGCTTGCGCGCCGGCTGCCGTCCATAGAAACGGCAGCAGCACAAGAGCGAGAACGAAGCGAAGCAGGGTGGGTTTCATGCGGGGCCTCGAATTGGCAGCGCCAAGCTAGCACGGACAATCGAGGCGTACAGCCGCGAGCTGACGATCAGATCAGTGGATCGGCACCAGTCCGGCGAGCTCGCGCATGTCGTCGAACAGGATGCCGCCGGCCTTCACCAGCCCATCGCGGTCGGAATAGGGATCGCCATGATAGGAAAATACCCGCATGCCGGCGGCGATGCCGGCCTGCGTTCCGGCGACGCTATCCTCGATGACGATGCAGTCGGCGGGCGGAAAGCCCATCGTCTTCGCCGCATGCAGGAACAGGTCGGGAAATGGCTTGCCGCGCCCAACCATGGTCGAACTGAACAGCGCGTGTTCGAACAGCGGCAACAGCCCGGTCTGACCAAGCGTGATGTGCATCTTCGACACCCTGGCCGATGTGGCGACGCAATAAGCGATGCCGGCCGCGCGCACCACTTCGATGAAGTCGTGGACGTAAGGGATGGTCTCGACCCCGTGGGCGAACAGGTCGGGCAGGCCGGCATTCCAGCGATCAACGAAATCGGCGCCGAGCCTGACGCCGGTCTCTGCCTCGATCTCCTTTTGCACCGATGCCATGCTGCGGCCGGAGAAGTTCTTGCGGCAATATTCGAAGCTTGTCGGATAACCGGCGGCGGTCAGCCATTCGGCGAGGCGTCGATTGGCGAGGTTCTCCGTATCGACCAGGATCCCGTCGCAGTCGAAGATAACGAGTTTTGGCAGGGCCCCATGCATCAGGCGGTGCCGGTCGATCCGAACCCGCCCGAGCCACGTGCCGTTCCGCCGGCCAAGGTGCGTTCTTCCACCGCTGCTTGCGTCACCGCCGCGAAAACGATCTGGGCGATGCGCATGCCGCGCGTCACCGCGAAATCCTCGTCGCCGAGATTGATCAGCAGCACCTTCACCTCGCCGCGATAGTCGCTGTCGATGGTGCCGGGCGTGTTGAGAACGGTAAGGCCATGCTTGAAAGCAAGCCCCGAACGTGGCCGCACCTGGCCTTCCATGCCTTCCGGAATTTCCAGGATCAGCCCGGTCGGCACCAAAGCACGTTTGCCCGGCAGGATCAGCAGCGGCCGGTCGTCGGGCACCGCGGCCCGCAAATCCATGCCGGCGGCGCCGGTGCTTTCATAGGCGGGGAGAGGAAGCCCTTCACCGTGCGGCAACCTGACGAAGCCGACGGACGGACCGATGACGGAGGGAGTGTGGAGGGCTGCGCGCATAAAATCGATCCTATCGGCGCGAACCGCGATTCGGTCAACTCAACCGCAATGCTATCAACGGCTTTCTTTGTGGCATCACCGTGATCTAGCGTAGTTCCATCGGAACGACAGTTGTTTCCTTGATCTCCTCCATCACGAAGGAGGCGGAAACGTCCGACAGCGCCACCTTGGCGATCAGTCGCTGGTAGAGCCGGTCATAGGCCTTTACGTCGGCGACGCGGGCGCGCAGCACATAGTCGAGGTCACCGGACATGCGATAGACGCCGGTGATCTCGGGAAGGCCGGTCACCGCCGCCCGGAATTTCTGCAACCAGTCCGGATCGTGGTTGGACGTGCGGATCAGGATGAACACCGAAAGGCCAAGCCCGAGCTTGTCGGCATCGACCAGCGCCACCCGCCCGGTGATGACGCCATCCTCCTCCAACCGCTTGACCCGGCGCCAGCAGGCATTGCGCGACAAGGCCACCCGTTCCGACAGCTGGTCGACGGAGAGTGTGCCGTCGCGTTGCAATTCGGTCAGCAATTTTCGGTCGATTTCGTCGATTTCCAGCGCCATGTGGGATGTTTGTCCCATGAAATGGCCGAATACAAGGACATTTTGAGACCAATGAACCTGCGAAGCATGTCAGGATACTTACCATCAGGAACCCAAGCGCTGAAGGGGAATCAGCATGTCGGCAGGGCTCGCAAGGATTTTCACCTCTCATCCGGCCAAGGTCGGCGAAACCTATTTCGGCCACATGGCCTTTGCCGCCTGGTTCTCGTCGCGGTTGCTGATGGCGGCGGGTGCCGCGCTCGTTCACGCTTTCTTGCCATTTCTGTTTGAGACTACCGCCAGCCGAATCGTTCGCGAGCTTTACGAGCGGACGCACAACAGAGGCAAACACGCGATCAAGGAGCCTGCGGCTCTCATGGATCGCGCCTAGAGAACGGTTGATGCGATGTGCCGGTGGGCGGCCTATCTTGGTGAAGCGGTCTTTCTCGAAGACATCCTCACGGCGCCCTGTCACTCGCTGATCGCCCAGAGCCATTGCGCTCAGGAAGCAAAATCGCCGACCAATGGCGACGGTTTTGGCCTTGCCTGGTATGGCGACCGGCCCGAACCGGGTCACTATCGCGACATCCTGCCCGCCTGGTCGGACCCCAATCTGAAAAGCCTGTGCCGGCAGATCAAGTCCGGCCTGTTCCTTGCCCATGTGCGGGCGTCGACGGGTGGCGCCACCAGCCGCATGAACTGCCATCCCTTCATCTCAGGCCGCTGGTCGTTCATGCACAATGGTCAGATCGGCGGCTTTGAAAAGATCCGCCGGGCGCTGGAGAACTCGCTCTGCGACGCCGTTTTCGACCAGCGCGAAGGCACCACCGATTCCGAATTGTTCTTCCTGCTGCTGATCGACGAAGGATTGGCCACCGATCCGCAAGGCGCCGTGTCCCGTGCCACCAGCCGGGTGCTCGAAGCCTCGCGCCGAGCCGGGCTCGAGCCGGCGCTGAAACTCACTGCCGCCTTCTCGGATGGGCAAGCACTGCATGCGGTGCGTTACGCCACCGACGCTCATGCGCCGACGCTCTACACCTCCGTCTTGCGCCGGGGCGGCCGCTGCATCGTTTCCGAACCCTTCGATCGCGAGGGTGGCGACTGGCAGGCGATCCCGCCGTCGAGCTTCGTCACCATGACCAGGGATGGCATCACCATTCGCCCCTTTGCCCCTTCCGCGGCGAAGCTGGCGCTGGTCGGATAGTCTTTCAGCTTTTTTATTTTGCGGCAACGTCGCGTTCCTTCGCGCCCCCCTCTGTCCTGCCGGACATCTCCCCCACAAGGAGGGAGATTAGCAGCTTCGAAGCTTCGCCAGTCTTGCAACGTTGGAGATTGGCGAAAGCCGGGATGACGGCAATCTCCCCACCCGTGGGGGAGATGTCCGGCAGGACAGAGGGGGGCGACGTAGCGCGCGGACTTCGACAGTTCCAGCTGCACAATTCCGATCAAGCGCGGCCGATGCTCGAATGCTCAACTTGGCTTGAAGTCGCGCCGCCGTCCGCCATCTTGATCAGGGCGAGTGCGGCCAAGGCGGAGCCTTGAGCATGGACATCGTCTTTTCCTCAACCGTCGATCTCGCCGCCGCGATCGCCGCGCGGAAAATCTCCGCCGTGGAAGTACTTGACGCGCATCTGGCGCAGATCGACAGGCACAATGGGGCGGTCAACGCCGTCATTTCGCTCGACAGGCAAGGGGCTCGCGAGCGCGCAAAGAAGGCGGACGCGGCGCTGGCGCGCAGCGAGGCGCTCGGGCCGCTGCATGGCGTGCCGTTCACGCTGAAGGACATGCACCAGACATCTGGCATGAAAACCACGGTCGGCTTTCCGCCCTTCGCCGACTATGTCGCGAGGCACGACAGTCCGGTCGTCGCCCGGCTGAAGGCGGCCGGCGGCGTGCTGATGGCCAAGACCAATGTCGCGACCATGCTGTCGGACTGGCAGTCGAACAATCCGCTGTTCGGCCGCACCGGCAATCCGTGGGACCCCCAGCGCACCGCCGGCGGTTCCAGCGGTGGTGCGGCGGCGGCGCTTTGCGCCGGGATGACGCCGTTCGATGTCGGCACCGACATGCAGGATTCGATCCGCCTGCCGGCTGCTTTCTGCGGCGTCTATGGGCTCAAACCGACGGAGCATCGTGTCTCGCTGGCCGGCGCCTTCCCCGATCCAGGTGGTGCCGCGCGCAGCGTGCGGCTGATGTCCTGCCTCGGCCCGCTGGCGCGCAGCGTGGAAGATTTGTCGTTGATCTATCAAATCATCGCCGGGCCGGACGGGAGCGATACCGATCTTGCGCCGGTGCCGGTCGAAGCCATGCCAAAGCTCGACCTCAAGACCTTGCGCATTGCCGTCGCGCCGCCCTTTCCAGGCTTCCCGGTGGCCGGCGATATCAGTGCCGCGCTCGAAAGTCTCGCAAAGCAGCTGCAATCGGCAGGTGCGATCGTCGAGGAAGCGAAACCGCCCAAGCTCGATCTGCACGACGATCTGGAGCAGGGCGGCGCGTTGATCGGCATGATGATGGAAGCCGCGCAGCCGCCGGAGCAACCGACGCCGGTATCGCGCTGGTTCGAGGCGCTCGCCCGCCGTGACAGATCCACTCTCGCCTGGGACCGGTTTTTCGAAAGCTGGGACGCCTTGCTCTGCCCGGTCGCCATGACCACGGCCTTCCCGCATTGCGAGCCGGGCACGCCGATCAAGGTCGACGGCAAGGAGCAGAGCTACTGGCTGCTGCCCGCCTATGGCGCGGTCTTCAACTACAGCGGCCATCCCGCGCTTTCGCTGCCGTGCGGGCAGGACAGCGACGGCCTGCCGATCGGACTGCAACTGGTCGGCAAACGCTGGTCGGAGTCGCGGCTGCTCGGCATTGCGGCGGCGATCGAGCCGCTCACCGGCGGTTTTCGCCGTCCGCCAGCCTATTGAGCGAAGCGCGACAACCCGTATGGGGCAAGCAGCGGGTCGCGCTCGCCGTCGAGGATTTCCCGGGTGGCGAACAGGCCGACGGCCGGCGCCAGTGTGATGCCCGAATGCATGACCGCGACATAGAGCCCGTCCATGCCCTCGGCGCGGCCTATGATCGGAAAGCCGTCGATCGGCGTCGGCCGGTAGCCGACGGTGTGGAAATCCAGTTCCAGCCCGTCGCCGCCGCGCAGCATGGTTTTCATAGCCGCGAACAGCTCGCGGGCGGTGGCTTGCGGATCCATGCCGGGATCGGCGCCGCCGAAATCCGAGCCGGCGATGATGCGGCCCTCCGCCGTCTGGCGCATGTGCAGCCGGTCGGCCAGCACAAGCCCGTTGAGCAGTTTTTCGTAAGGCCGCGAATGGACGATCAGCCCGGGCGGTGTCTCGATCGGCAAGTTGATGCCGGCTGTCGCGGCAATATCCGGCGAGCCGACGCCGGCCGCGATCACCACCTCGTCGGCGGCAACCAGGCCGTGCGATGTGTCCACGCCGGTAATTCTGCCTTCGGTCTGGACCAGCGCCGTGACCGTGCTGGCGATGATACGCCCCCCGCGCCGTTCGGCGTCAGCCAGCAACGCTTTCGTGGCCGCGACCGGCTCCGCAACACCCTCCTCGGCGACATGCAAGGCGGCATCCGGAAGCTCCATGAGATTGGGCTCGATGCGCGCCGCCCTGGCGCGGTCGACGCGCTCGATGCCATAGCCCCAGGATGAATGCTCTCTGGCATAGGTTACCATATCGGCGGCCGACAGATCCCAGCATAGGCCGCCGCACCAGGCGAGCGGCAGGCCTGGCAGGTCCAGCGCCAGTCGCGACCATTCGGCCATGGCGCGCGTCCGCAGCCGGAAATACGGCTCCGGATTGCCCCAGCTGGCATTGATCCAGGCAAACGAATTCGGCGTCGCGACGCCGCCGGCAGCACCGTCGGTGATCACCGTCACCCGCGCGCCCGCCTTGCTTAGATGCCACGCGATGGAGGCACCGATGATGCCGGCGCCGATGACGATGATTTTCTTGCTCATGCTGGTCCTCTGCCGAATGGGCATCTTCTGATGACATCACGGCGGGCATATCTCAATAGTGGGGAAGGCTCATCCACCTGGATGCGTTCTCGGTAATGGTTGTGCCGTTTCTTTCGTCGCGCCAGCGAGCAGCGTCCGCAGCTCGTCGCACCGCCTCAGCAGCCGTGGCGAGTCGACTTTCCTTGCGACCGCCAGGACGGTGCCAAGCTCCAGCTCGGCGCCCGTGTGATCGCCCAGTTGAATAAGCAAAACTGCTAGCGACAGCCGGGCATCGGCGGCATTGATCGGCGAACCGATCTCGTTCCAGCGCGCGCAGGCGACTTGCAGTTCTCGGGCGGCTTCGGCCAATCGGTCTTCTCGTGTAAAGAGCTCGGCCTTGGCCACCGCCGTGAGCGCCCGGATCGATGCCATCGGCCAGCGTTGCGGCTGCTTCTCCAGCTCGGCGATGACCTCCTTCGCGCGCTCCGGCCGACCCGTCCGTGCCGCCACCTTGGCCAGCGTGGCGAGAATGAGACCCTTGCGCTGCAGGGTCGGCCAGCCGTTCCCGACAAGGGATCGCTCGAGAGAGGCGAAAGCAGCCTCGGCCTGTCCCTGCTCCAGTTGCAGGAGTGCAAGGCCGGGCTGGGGGTCCCAGCCTGCAGCATGGGACGCGCGATAGGCCGCTTCCGCCTCGGCGAGATCTCCGGCGGAGAGATGAATGTCGCCAAGAACGCGCAATGCATCGCCCGTCGCCCAGGGTGCGTCCAGAGCAAGCTGTTCGAGAGCCGCGCGCACCAGTGCCTCGGCCTCCTTCAGCGTGCCGTGCACCCCGAGCACCTCGGCCCGATGCAGCCGGCAAGAGCCGGACAGGTCCTCGAGCCCATGTCCCTTGCACCAGCTTTCATAGCCGAGCGTCCACTGGTTGGCTCTCGCCCAGTCGCCGAAATTCCGGCAGGCCCAAAGAATGTTGCAATAGAGGATACCGCCAACGATCGGATCGATGTCGCTGGACAGGCCGAGGGCGGCTGCGAAGTCCTGGTCTTCTTCACCTGACTTGGTTTCACCGAGGCAAAGCTTGAAGAAGCCGCGATAGATGAGACCGAGCGATTCAACGACAGGATCTTCGAGTTGTTTGCCAACTTCGAAGGCTTGCTCGGCCAGCGCCAGCGCCTGCTCGGGCTCGGCTTCCGCTCCCATGATGCGCGCCCCCATCCAGCACCAGAGGCCCTGTTCCCGGCTGTCGGTGGCCGTATCGATCAACTGGGCAGCGCGCTTGTGCCAGCCTTTGGCCACCGCGAGCTCCCCTCTCTCAAGGTGGATTCTCGCAAGCGTGATTGCCGGGGAAGCCGCCCGCAGACGTTGTCCGGCAGTGTTGTATGCCGCGACCGCACGCGTCAGGAGCGGAATGGCTTCGGCCGGTCGTCCCATGCATTCCAGGGCCAGTCCCCATTCCTCGAGATCGGAGGTGAGAAGCTGCTGAGCGGCATCCGCTTCGGCGAACAAGGTCGCGGCTTCCTGCCATTTCCTGGCCGTCGCTGCCGTTCTTGCACGCAAGATCTGTGACCCGGGACTCGAAGGAGCGGCGCCCGGATCGACCGGGCTCGTGCTCCGATCGGAAACGGTCGGCGGATCGAGGCAGATCCGGTAGCCGAACCGCGGCAGGTTGCGCAGTGCCGTTTCCATGCTGCCTTGGCGCAGAACGCTGCGGGCAAGGCTGGCCACGCGCTGCAGCGAGGCCTCGGTCACCGTGACGCCCGGCCACAGCGTTTCAAGCAACTCGTCCTTGCTCAAAGCCCGGTTTTGATGACGCAGAAGGATGGCAAGGAAATCGAACACCAGAGGCTGCACGTCGATCTCTCTGTCGGCGAGACGAAGGCCGCGAGAATCCTCGTTCAGCACGAAATTGCCGAAGCAATAAACTCCCATCGGCAGAATTCCCTCCAGCGACAACGCAAAGGATCAGAAGAAGATAAGGGCGGCGTAAGGACTGTCGGCCGCCCCTCCTGTCATTCTCCGTCTGCCTGGCGAGCCAAGCTGCACTTTAACGCAGCAGCCCCAGGGATGTCACCGGCAGCGACATGGTCGCCCGTCCGACGGCATTTGAACCCCAGACAAGGAGACTACGAAATGCACAAGTACATCATCGAAAGGGAAATTCCCAAGGTCGGCACTTTCGAGCGCGCGCAGCTTCGCGACGCGTCCAAGGCCTCGAACGCCGTCCTCGCCGAACTCGGCCCGGAAATTCAGTGGGTCGAATCCTTCGTCGCCGACGACAAGACGTTCTGCGTCTATCTCGCCAAGGACGAAGCGATCATCCAGCGCCACGCCAAGATGAGCGGATTCCCGGCGACGAAGATCACACAGGTGAAGCGCCTGTTCGATCCGACGACGGCGTACGCCAGCGCCTGACGCGGAGGGACGGCCGTGAAACTCTTCGCAAATCTCATCCTCGGCACCGCGTTGTCCGCCGGCATTTGGGCCTCCGCGCTCGCCTGCGGCTCCGCGGATGCCCATGATACGCCCGACCCGGTGCTCAACCGGTCCCGGGAAATGGCGGCCAAGTACGTCAATATCGAGGTCGCCAAGGCCGAGGGCTACCAGCAACTCTTCGAATGCACGACGCATGACGAGCACGGCACGATGGGCATTCACTTCATCCATCCCGGCCGCGCTGGTGACGGCAAGCTGGTGCTCGGCGAGCCGGACGTGCTGACCTACGAGCCGGAATCCGATGGCACCATGCAGCTCGTCGGCATGGAGTACATCGTCTTCGAGAAGGACTGGAAGGACAAGGGCGTTCCCGAGTTCCTCGGCCGCACCCTCCAGCGCAAGACGACGGTGGGTGTCCATCCGGTGGACCCCTACTATGAGCTTCACGTCTGGCATTGGCGGCACAATCCGGCCGGCATGTTCGCCGACTGGAACCCGTATGTGAGCTGCGTACACGACCAGTCCTGAAGCAGGCGATGCGCTGCACCTTTGGGAGGGTCATTGCATGGCCCTCCCAATCATCCATCGATCAAACAAAGGAAACATGACCATGTCAGTTCTTCGTATAGCGCCGGAATTCATCGTTGATCAGCCGGCCACTGGGCGCTCCTTCGCACTGGCCATCGCAATATACCGCCGTGGCCTTCGTGCCCTGGCCCGTATCATCCGCATTCGCGGAGATCGGGCATGGTTTGAGGACTTGCCGGACTATCTGTTGCGCGACATTGGCATCGATCGCTCCGAAATCTCCTCAGTCATCCGCTCCGGCAGCAAGGATGGTCGTGATCGTCTGTGGATTTGAAAGTCGCGGTTTCATTGCCAATTTTCCTTGGTCACAGAGGCGGTCCCGGACCAATCCGGCCAAATCTGTTCGACAGGCCTGAAATGCGCTGCTAGAAGCCCGCGCCACAGACAGGATTCCAAAAATTGGCTGAAGACATCGAACAGGCGGTATCCCGCCGCCGCACCTTCGCGATCATCGCGCACCCGGACGCCGGCAAGACGACGCTGACCGAAAAGCTGCTGCTGTTCGGCGGCGCCATCCAGCTTGCCGGCGAGGTCAAGGCCAAGAAGGACAAGATCCAGACCCGGTCCGACTGGATGAAGATCGAGCGCGAGCGCGGCATTTCGGTCGTCACGTCGGTGATGACCTTCGAGTATGAGGACAATGTCTTCAACCTGCTCGACACGCCCGGCCACGAGGATTTCGCCGACGACACCTATCGCACGCTGTCGGCGGTCGACAGCGCCGTCATGGTCATCGACGCCGCCAAGGGTATCGAGCCGCGCACGCTGAAACTGTTCGAGGTCTGCCGGCTGCGCGACATCCCGATCATCACATTCGTCAACAAGATGGACCGCGAAAGCCGCGATCCGTTCGAGATCCTCGAGGAGATCGAGCAGAAGCTGGCGCTGGATACCGCACCCATCACCTGGCCGATCGGCCGCGGCAAGACGTTCTCTGGCACCTATCACCTGGCGCTGAACGCGGTCCGCAAGGGCGACGACGAGAAGGAGCGCACGCCGGTCAACGGTCCCGATTCCAATCGCGTCGCCGGCCTTTTGCCGGAAAACGAGCGCGAGGCCTTCATCGAGGAACTGGAGCTCGCGCGCGAAGCCTGCCGCCCGCTCGACATCGACGCCTTCCGCGAAGGCCACCTGACGCCGGTCTATTTCGGCTCGGCGCTGCGCAACTACGGCGTCCGCGACCTGATCGAGGCGCTCGGCGCCTATGGGCCGCCGCCGCGCGCGCAGGAGGCCGACACCCGCAAGGTCGAGGCGACCGAGGACAAGATGACCTCCTTCGTCTTCAAGATCCAGGCCAACATGGATCCCAACCATCGCGACCGCATCGCCTTCGTGCGCGTCTGCTCGGGCAAGCTCGAGCGCGGCATGAAGGCCAAGCTGGTGCGCACCGGCAAGCCGATGTCCCTGTCGGCGCCGCAATTCTTCTTTGCCCGCACCCGCGTCACCGCAGACGAGGCGTTTGCGGGCGACGTCGTCGGTATCCCCAACCACGGCACGTTGCGCATCGGCGACACGCTGACCGAGGGCGAGGAAATCCTGTTCCGCGGCGTGCCGAATTTCGCGCCGGAAATCCTGCGCCGTGTCCGTTTGGGCGATGCGATGAAGGCCAAGAAGCTCAAGGAAGCGCTGCACCAGATGGCCGAGGAAGGCGTCGTGCAGCTGTTCTCGCCCGAGGACGGCTCGCCGGCCATTGTCGGCGTCGTCGGCGCGCTGCAGCTCGATGTCTTGAAGGAGCGGCTGAATTTCGAATACACGCTGCCGGTCGAATTCGAGATGTCGCGCTTTTCGGTTTGCCGCTGGATCTCGGCCGACGACAAGGCCGAGGTGCTTCGCTTCATCGAGGCGCATCGCGGCGACATCGCCCGCGACCTCGACAACGATCCGGTGTTCCTCGCCCAGCACGCCTTCTCGCTGAACTATGAAGCCGAACGCTGGAAGGCGATCCGCTTCGCCACGATCAAGGACTATCAGGTGCGTGACAGGGCGGCTTGAGCCTAGTGGCCCTTCCCTTCTCCCCAACCTAGGGAGAAGGGAAGATCGCGCAGTTCTCAGCCTCCGGCCGCCTCTTCAATCTTGGCGATGTCGATCTTGCTCATCTGCATCATCGCTGACATCACCCGGCCGGCCTTGGCCCGGTCCGCATCCCCGAGCAGGCGCGGCAGTTGCTCCGGCACGACTTGCCAGGAGATGCCGAACTTGTCCTTCAGCCAGCTGCATTGCGACGGTTCGCCGCCACCTTCGATGAGCCTGTCCCAGAAATAATCCACCTCTTCCTGCGTCTTGCAGTCGATCGACAGCGACATCGCTTCGTTGAACCTGAATTGCGGTCCGCCGTTGAGCGCCTGAAACGCCACGCCGTCAAGTTCGAACGTGGTCACCAGCACTTTGCCTTCATCGGCGTGGCCTTCGGGCCAACGCATCACGCTCAGCACCTTCGAATTCTTGAAGATGGAGACATAGAAATTCATCGCCTCTTCGGCCTGGTCGTCGAACCACAGGCAGGTGGTTATCTTTTGCATGTCGTGCTCCTCCGTTTGCTCTTTGCCATCTGCCCAAGGACGGTCGTGAGGCATGCAATCCGACAGTGGCATGCAATTTTTTGCAGCGCCTCGTTTTCGCGGGACTCTGGCGCATTGCAAAATTGTGGCCAGAGAAGGCTTGGACGTCTATAACGCCTGCGGTCCGAATTCAGCGCCGTCACGCTCCCATCGAGCGCGGCCAGCTACCTAAGGAAAATTCATGCCCGCCTATCGCTCCCGCACCACCACCCATGGCCGCAACATGGCCGGCGCCCGTGGCCTCTGGCGCGCCACCGGCATGAAGGATTCCGATTTCGGCAAGCCGATCATCGCCGTGGTCAACTCCTTCACCCAGTTCGTGCCGGGCCATGTCCATCTCAAGGACCTCGGCCAGCTGGTCGCGCGCGAGATCGAAAAGGCCGGCGGCGTCGCCAAGGAATTCAACACCATCGCCGTCGATGACGGCATCGCCATGGGTCATGACGGCATGCTCTATTCGCTGCCGTCGCGCGAGCTGATCGCCGATTCCGTCGAATACATGGTCAACGCCCACTGCGCCGACGCCATGGTCTGCATCTCCAATTGCGACAAGATCACCCCCGGCATGCTGATGGCGTCGCTGCGCCTCAACATCCCGACCGTCTTCGTTTCCGGCGGCCCGATGGAAGCCGGCAAGGTGGTGCTGGCCGGCAAGACACAGGCGCTCGACTTGGTCGATGCCATGGTCGCGGCCGCCGATGACAAGATCTCCGACGAGGACGTCAAGGTCATCGAGCGCTCGGCCTGCCCGACCTGTGGTTCCTGCTCGGGCATGTTCACCGCCAATTCCATGAACTGCCTGACCGAGGCGCTTGGCCTGTCGCTGCCCGGCAATGGCTCGACGCTGGCGACGCATGCCGACCGCAAGCGGCTGTTCGTCGAGGCCGGCCACCTGATCGTCGATCTGGCCCAGCGCTATTACGAGCAGGATGACGAGACGGCGCTGCCGCGCAACATCGCCTCGAAGGGTGCCTTCGAGAACGCCATGACGCTCGACATCGCCATGGGCGGCTCGACCAACACCGTGCTGCACATCCTGGCCGCGGCGCATGAGGGCGAGGTCGACTTCGATCAGGATGATATCGATGCGTTGTCACGCAAGGTGCCGGTGCTGTGCAAGGTTGCACCCGCCAAGGCGGACGTGCACATGGAGGACGTCCACCGCGCCGGCGGCATCATGGCAATCCTCGGCCAGCTCGACAATGCCGGCTTGATCAACCGCGACCTGCCGACGGTGCATACGCGAACGCTGGGTGAGGCGCTCGACCATTGGGACATTGCCCGCACGACCAGCCAGAACGTCCGTGATTTCTTCCTCGCCGCTCCCGGCGGCGTGCCGACGCAGGTCGCCTTCAGCCAGGATCGCCGCTGGGATGAGCTCGACCTCGACCGCGAAAAGGGCGTCATCCGCTCGGCGAAAACACCTTTCTCGAAAGACGGCGGCCTCGCCGTGTTGAAAGGCAATCTGGCGCTCGACGGCTGCATCGTGAAGACCGCTGGCGTCGACGAATCGATCCTGAAGTTCACCGGCCCGGCCCGCGTGTTCGAAAGCCAGGACGCCAGCGTCAAGGCGATCCTGTCCAACGAGATCAAGGCCGGCGATGTCGTGGTCATCCGCTACGAGGGTCCGCGCGGCGGCCCTGGCATGCAGGAAATGCTCTATCCGACCAGCTATCTGAAGTCGAAAGGCCTCGGCAAGGCCTGCGCGCTGGTCACCGATGGCCGTTTCTCCGGCGGCACTTCGGGCCTGTCGATCGGCCACGCGTCGCCGGAAGCCGCCGAGGGCGGCACGATCGGGCTGGTGCAGGAGGGTGACACGATCGAGATCGATATCCCCAACCGCACCATCCGCCTTGCTGTGGATGATACCGAACTCGCTGCCCGCCGTGCGGCAATGGAGGCCAAGGGCGCGTTGGCCTGGAAGCCCGAGGAAAAACGCAAGCGCAAGGTGACGACGGCGTTGCGCGCCTATGCCGCGATGGCCACCAGCGCGGCCAAGGGCGCGGTCAGGTTCGTGCCGGAGTAGCGTCTTTTTCCTTCTCCCCTTGTGGGAGAAGGTGGATTAGCGCGCAGCGCCAAGACGGTTGAGGGGTGCTGGACGGAGTGGGGCTTTGCCAAGCTGGAACACCCCTCATCCGGCCGAGCTTCGCTCGGCCACCTTCTCCCACAGGGGGAGAAGGAAGAAGCCCTGCCCCTAAGGCATCAGCTGATACTCATAAAGCTTCTGGTAGAGCCCGCCCTGCTTGAGCAAGGTCCGGTGCGGGCCGCTCTCCACCACCTTGCCGGCTTCCAGCACCACGATCGTGTCGGCCTGATGCACGGTCGACAGGCGATGCGCGATGACGATTGTCGTGCGCCCCTCCGTCAGTTGCTGCAGCGCGTCGCGAAACAGCGCTTCGGATTCGGCGTCGAGCGCACTGGTCGCTTCGTCCAAAAGCAGGATCTCGGCATTGCGCAGCATGGCGCGCGCGATTGAAATGCGCTGGCGCTGGCCGCCGGACAGCAGGCCGCCATTCTCCCCGACATCCGTCTCGTAGCCCTTCGCCTGCGCCATGATGAAGTCATGCGCGTTGGCGGCCTTGGCGGCGGTGATCACTTCCGCGTCGGTCGCGTCCTGACGCCCAAGCCGGATGTTATGCATGATCGTGCCGGCGAACAGGAACGTGTCCTGGCTGACATAGGCGATCTTTTCCCGCAGCGACGCGAGCGTCGCGTGAGAGATGTCCTGGCCGTCGAACATCACCTTGCCGCTCTGCGGGTCGTACATGCGCATGATCAGGTTCAAGATCGTCGACTTGCCGCTGCCGGAAGGTCCGACCAGCGCCGTCATCTTGCCGGGCGCGAAGGTCAGGTCGAACCGCTCCAGCACCGGCGGGCCGTTCTGGTACGCGAAGCTGACAGTGTCGAACCTGATCTCGCCCGGCCCAGCCAGAAGCGGTCTTGCATCCGGCTTCTCGGCCAGCGTCAGCGGCTCGTCGGCGAGCTGGAACATCATGCGCACGCCGACAATACCGCTTTCCAGCGCTATGCGGACGCGTGCAAGGCGCTTTGCCGGTTCATAGGCAAGCAACAGCGCGGCGATGAAGGCCATGATGTTGCCAGGCAACTGGCCGCCCTGCAGGACCAGGAAGCCGCTGACCACGACGGCGCCGGCGATCGCCAACCCGGCCAGCGTCTCCATCACCGGGCTGGTCACCGCTTCCAGCGCAGCGATGTTGTTGGCCCGATCCTCGACGTCCGACACCGCCTTGTACATGCGCTTGCGCATCAAGCCTTCGAGGTTGAAGGATTTGACCACGCGCACGCCGATTGCGGTTTCCTGCATCACCTGCACGATCTGGCCGACCGAACGGAACTCCATTGCAGCGAACTTGCGGACACGCTTCAGGATGCGGTTGACGCTGTAGATGGCCACGGGTCCGACGACGAAGCAAATCAGCGATAGCGCCGGCTGCTGCACCACCATGACCAGCACGAGGACGATCAAGGTCACCAGATCCCGCACATAGGACGTGACCACGAGGTCGAGCACGTTGCGTGCCGCCTGGGCATTGTTGGTCATGCGGGTGATCAGGTCGGACGAGGAGGTGGAATGATAGAATTCGATGCCCTGCGCGAGGATCCGATCGTAGATCTTGCGCTGCCGCTCGGCGATGATGGCGTTGCCGACCCGGCTCATGAAATAGGCCTGGACGTAATTGGCGATGCCCTTGACGATGAAGATCGCGGCAACCGCCATCGCAATCATGTTGACGCGATCGATCCTTTTGTCGATCACGAATTCATTGGTGATTTCGCGCAGGATCCAGGCGCTGGCGCCCGTCATGCCGGCCACCACCAGCATCGACACTATGGCGGCGCCGTATCCGAACATATGCTGTCGGAAGGATTCCCTGACCAACCTCGCAACGAGGCGCTGGTTCTCCGTCGAGCGGAAGAAACGAAACAAACGGCTGATCCTTGAAACGGGACGACGAAGGCGGCTTATAGAGGGAGTTGCGGCGAGATGGAACCGTCGGCAGAGTCTGCAAAGAAACGGCTGCGGCAAGCTGTCTTTTGCGACACGATGGAACGGGTGATTCTTCAAGCGGGATGACGACAGATGGATTTCGACCTTATCGTTCGCGGCGGCACGTTGCCTGATGGCGCCATTGCCGACATCGGCATCAGCGGCGAGACGATCGTGGCGATCGAGCAGACATTGCAGGGATCCGCGCGGACCGAGGTCGACGCCCGTGGCAATCTGGTCTCGCCGCCCTTCGTCGATCCGCATTTCCACATGGACGCGACACTGTCCTACGGCATCCCGCGCATCAATGCGTCGGGCACGCTGCTCGAAGGCATTTCGCTTTGGGGCGAGTTGAAACCGCTCCTGACGCATGAGGCGGTGCGCGACCGCGCGCTTGCCTATTGCGACTGGGCGGTGTCGATGGGCCTGCTCGCCATCCGTACCCATGTCGATGTCTGCGACGACAGGCTGCTGGCGGTCGAGGCTCTGCTCGACGTAAAGAAAACGATCGCCCCTTACATCGATCTGCAATTGGTGGCCTTTCCACAGGACGGCTTCTATCGCTCGCCGACGGCGCGCGAAAACACCATCCGCGCGCTCGACCTGGGCGTCGACATCGTCGGCGGCATCCCGCATTTCGAGCGTACCATGGCCGACGGCACGCGCTCGGTGACAGAACTCTGCGAGATCGCGGCCAGTCGCGGCCTGATGGTCGACCTGCATTGCGACGAGACCGACGATCCGCTGTCGCGTCATATCGAGCAGTTGGCTTACGAGACGCAGCGTCTTGGCCTGCAGGGCAGGGTAGCCGGATCGCACCTCACCTCGATGCATTCGATGGACAACTACTATGTTTCGAAGCTGCTGCCGCTGATCGCCGAAGCCGGTGTTTCGGCGATTCCCAACCCGCTGATCAACATCATGCTGCAGGGCCGCCACGACACCTTCCCGAAGCGCCGCGGCCTGACCCGGGTCAAGGAGATGCTGGCGCTAGGCATCCGCGTCGGCTGGGGCCAGGATTGCGTGCTCGACCCCTGGTATTCGCTGGGCACGGCCGACATGCTCGATGTCGCCTTCATGGGGCTGCACGTTGCCCAGATGTCGAGCCCGGCCGACATGGCGCGCTGCTTCGACATGGTCACCAATGTCAACGCATCGATCATGGGGCTCGATCATCTGGGTCTCGCGGTCGGCAAGCGCGCAAGTCTGGTCGTTCTCGATGCCGGCAATCCCGTCGAAGCCTTGCGCCTGCGCGCCGAGCGCATTTGCGTCATCGCCAGGGGCAAGGTGGTGGCGGAGCGGACAAGGCAGGATACGCGGCTTTCGATCGATGGAAGGCCGGCGGCGGTGAACCGCAGGCACAAGGCCACGTAGGCCCAGCCGATTTCCGGTTCTGGTCTCGCCGGTTTCCCGAATTCTCCTCGTCAAAGCGGCTGCTTCCGTCTACGACGCGGCTACGCAAGGGAGGAATCGGGATCGGCATGACGCAGCCCGTGGCGCAGAATTCTACAATCAGGAACGTGTTGCTGGCCGGCATTCTGCTGATGCTGGCGGGCGACTTCCTGTTTGCGCTGAACGATGCGATGGGCAAATGGCTGGTCGCCAGCTTCTCCGTCGGCCAGGTGGTGCTGATCCGTTCGATCGGCGCCTTCTTCGTGCTTGGGCCGATGATCGCCCATCAGGGCACGGCCAAGCTGTTCCGCATGGAGAGGCTCGAACTGCAGATCTTGCGCGTCGTCATGACCACGCTGGACACAGCGCTCTTCTATGCCGCCGTCGTCTATCTGCCGCTCGCCGACGTGATGAGCTTCTACATGGCCGGGCCGATTTATGTCGCGGCACTCTCGCACCTCTTGCTCGGTGAAAAGGTCGGCTGGCGCCGCTGGATGGCGATCCTGCTCGGCTTTTGCGGTGTGCTGATCATCCTCAAGCCCTCCTCGGCGGCGTTCTCCCTGTCGTCCGCCTACGCGCTGACGGGCAGCATCGCCTTCGCTTTCGCCATCATCCTCAACCGGCGGCTGCGCGGCACCAGCGACACCAATCTGGTGACGTGGCAGACCATCGGCACGCTGGTCGTCGGGGGTGTTCTGACCGTCGGCGCCTGGCAGACACCGTCGGCGCTCGATTTCGGCGCCATGCTGCTTCTCGGCATCGTTTCTTGCGGGGCGCATCTGATGATCACCAGGGCGCTCAAGCTGGCGCCGGCCTCGACGCTGGCGCCGCTGCATTACACGCTGCTCTTGTGGGCGGTGGTGTTCGGGCTGGTGTTCTTCGGCGACGTTCCAGGCCCGCGCATCCTGATCGGCTCGGGCATCGTCGTGGTGGCGGGCCTGTTCATCTTCCATCGCCAGAAGGTGGTCGAGACCACGGTACCGCCCGAAAACGTGCCGAAGGGTGTCAATTGATGCATGTCGCCCAAAAGCGCGCCGCGGTTTTGGGATAACGACATGCACAAAGATTGACCTAAAGCGCGCCGCGCTTCAGGGTCCAGATTTCTGGTCCCTAGCCCCGGCGTATCGCGGCAAGGTGTCGTGAAAACTCCGGCGTCTCCATCAGTGCCTTGCAGCGGGCAAACCGCCCGTCGGCATAGGCACGGAAATCGTCGACCGGGTTGTTGTTGGCGAGCTGGATCAGTCCCCACAGCGTCCACAAGAGGTCGCACATCGCCTTGTAAATGACGATGCGGCCGCGCTCCGCTGGCCTCGCCTCGCCACGGAAATAGGCGCGCATCATCTCTTCGTCCTGTGCCGTGTCGAACTTTCCTTCCACGCTGAGGTCGCCAAGGTCCCACAGCGGGTCGTTCATGCCCGAATATTCCCAGTCGACGATCCACATCCTGTCCCCCGTATCGAGGAAGTTCTCGCACAGCGGGTCGCAATGGCAGGCGACCAGGGGCAGCAAATGGGCGGCGAGCGCCGACCGCACGCTCCCGGCCTCACGCACCACGTCATGATAACCGGCGGGCAGGGCGACATCCTTCGTCGCCAGCACCTTGAGATAGTCGTCGATCATCGCAAACAGCTCGAAGCGGAAGGGAAACACCGCCTCGGAAGCATGCAGCTTGCGGAAGGCCTCGCCGGCCCGCGCCGGACTGCCCGACCGAACCTTGAATTTCTCCGGCGACATGGTCTCGGCGCCAGCGATGAAGCGCGTCACCATCACGCCGGTGCCGGGATCGACATGCAGCACCTCGGGACTGACCCCCGCCTTTGCCGCTTCGCGCGCCGCCACCGCTTCGTTGGCGCGGTTGATGTACTCCTCGGTGCCCTTGCCGGGAATGCGCAGGCAGAACTCGCCAGCCCCGAAGACGAGGTTTGTGAGGCCGCCAAGCCGTTCCGCTCTGCCGGCGAAATCCTTGAACAGCGGGATCGCTGCCATGGCCTGGCGGGCGAGGGCTAGATCGTCACTCACGCTCGCAACCTTTCCATCTTTGGATCATAAAGCGTGCGCGGCCCTCGCGTCGCCCTGTAGGCCTTGCCGAAGGCCTCGATCTCGAACGCGGCCTCGCCCGCCAGCTCCACCGGAAGGTAGCCGAAGGCAATGGTCTTGCCGAGCGTATAGCCATAGCCAGTGGATGAGGTCGAACCGACGACCTTGCCGCCGAACAGGATCGCCTCGCCGCCGTGGAACGGCGCGAAGCCGTCGACGGTGAAGGAGCACAGCTTTCGCGTCACGCCTTCGGCCTTGATCCGCGACAGCGCCTCGCGACCGAGGAACTCACCCTTGTCCAACGCCACCGCAAAGCCGAGCCCGGCTTCATAGGGATTGTAGTCGGGGGTGATGTCGCCGGACCAGTAGAGATAGCCCTTCTCCATGCGGCAGGCGTCGATGGCGCGATAACCGGCATCGGCAATGCCATGCGGCTCGCCCGCCTCGCGCAGTGTTTCGTAGACATGCACGGCATAGTCCTCCGGCACGTAGAGCTCGTAGCCAAGTTCGCCGACATAGCCGACACGTACCGCGAGTGCGGTGGCGTTGCCGACCTCGATGGCGCGCGCAGCCAGAAAGGGCAGAGTGTCGTTGGAAACATCATCATCGCTGACCGACTGCAGGATGTCCCGGGCGCGGGGGCCGCACAAATTGATTGTGGCATACTGATTGGTCACGTCGCGCAGCGACACGCCGGCCGGCAGATGCCTCGATATCCAATGCCGGTCATGCACACCGAAGCCGGAGCCGGTGACCAGCAGGAAGCGATCCTCGCCGGTATGAACGATGGTCACGTCAGCTTCGATGCCGCCCTTCTCGTTGCAGAGTTGGGTGTAGACGGCCCTACCCGGCGCGCCGGAAAGGTCGTTGGCGGCGATGCGCTGCAGTGCTGCCTGTGCCCCACTGCCCGTAATCTCGAACTTGGAGAACGAGGTCTGGTCGATCAGGGCGGCGCGCTCGCGGATTGCGCGCACCTCGTCGCCGACAGCGTTGAACCAGCCGGGCTTGCCTTCGAAGCTGCCCAGCTCGACCGATTTACCGTCATCGACAGAGAACCAGTTCGGCCGCTCCCAGCCGAATTTGGAGCCGAAAACCGCGCCGTTGTCGCGCAGCGTGTCATGCAATGGCGAAAGGCGCAGACCGCGCGCGGCGTGGGATTCCTCCGCTGGCCAGTGGATCTTGTAGTAGGCGCCATAGGCCTCGATGGCGCGCGCTTCAAGATAGCGGCCGTGCGCCTGCACCGCGCCGAAGCGGCGCACGTCGAAGGGCCACAAATCCATGCCGGCATCGCCATGAAGGATCATGTTGGACAATGCCAGCCCGGCGCCGCCGGATGCCGCGATACCGGCGGTAAATCCGCAGGCGACGAAGAAATTGTCGAGTTCCGGCGCCAGCCCCATGATCGGCTCGCCGTCGAAGGACACCGGGATAGGCCCGTTGATGACAGTCTGGATACCGATCTCATTGAGCACTGGCAGCCGCTCCGCCGCGGGCAGCGCGAACAGTTCCAGTCGCTCCATGTTGGGCGGGAAGAGCTCACGGCCGAAATCGAGCGGCGGCATGCCGCGCCAGCAGCCTTTCGAGCCGTCCTCCCAGCCGCCGATGGCAAAACTGCCAGTGTCCGGCTTGAGGTAGAAATTGTGGTCGGGGTCGCGCAGCGTGGTCAGGTTCGGATCGAGCGTCAGCGTCTTTTCGGTGAGGAAATACTGGTGTTCGACGACACCTGCGGCCAGCGGCACACCGGCCATCTTGCCGACGCGCTTTGCCCACAGCCCGGCGCAGTTGACGAGAATGTCGCAGGAGATCGAGCCGCCATTGGTGACGACGCCGACCGCGCGCCGTCCCTCGATGACGATCTCCTCAACCGTCACGCCTTCCTCAATTCTGGCGCCATTCTGCCGCGCGCCCTTGGCATAGGCCATGGTCAATGAATAGGGATCGATATAGCCGTCACCGGGAATGTAGGCGGCGCCCTCGATGCCTTCCTTGACAATGTAGGGGAAGTGCTTGGCTGCCTCATCGGCCGACAGCGAGTGACATTCGACACCAAAGCTCTTGGCTTGCGTCATCGACCGGCGGATTTCGCTCCAGCGGGCGGAACTTCCGGCCAGCCGCAGCGAGCCGACTTTCTTCCATGATATCGCTTGCCCGGTCTCGGCTTCCAGCCGGTCGAAGACGGCGACCGAATTCTGCATCAGTCGCGTCAGGTTCCGTTTGCCCCGGAGCTGTCCGACCAGTCCGGCGGCATGCCATGTGCAACCATGGGTGAGCAGCGATTTCTCGACCAGCAACACGTCCTTGGCGCCGTCGCGGGCGAGATGATAGGCCACCGAGGTGCCGATGGCGCCGCCACCGATGATCAGGATATGGACGTGACGATCCGCATGGAAACTCATCGCTGCACCGTTACGCCTTGATCTTGCTCATCGACGGATCATACAGCGGCCCAAGATGGATTTGGGCCGGCGTTCGCTCCATCGCCACAACCAGTTCGTAGTCGCCCGAGGCGAGAAAATCGTCGCTGACCCCGTCGGCATTGCGCACATAGCCGTAGCCGATGTTCCTGCCCACCGTGTAGCCATAACCGCCGCTGGTGAGGTAGCCGACCGGTTCGCCATTGCGCAGGATCGTCTCGCGGCCGAGCAGCACGATCTCCGGATCGTCGACCGTGAAGCCGGCAAAGCGTTTCTTCAATGCCGTGCCGTTGGTCTTCTCGAGCGCGCGCCGTCCGACGAAATCCGTATTCTTGCGCAACTTGACCGCCCAGCCGAGCCCGGCTTCCTGCGGCGTGTCGTTGGGCGTGATGTCGGAGCCCCAGGCGCGATAACCCTTTTCCAATCGCAGCGATTCCAGCGCCCGGTAGCCGACGGGGCGGATGTCGTGCTTCTTCCCGGCCGCCATCAGCGCGTCGAAGACTTCGCCCGTGGCCGCGATCGGCACATGCAGCTCCCAGCCGAGCTCGCCGACATAGGTGACACGCAGCGCCCGCACGGTGTGGCCGGCGATGGCAATCTCGCGCACATGGCCGAACGGGAAGCCGGCGTTCGACACATCCGCATCGGTCACATCAGCCAGCACATCGCGCGCCCGAGGACCCATCAGCGACAGCGTGCCGAAATCCTCGGTGACATCGGCGAGCGTGGCGTCGAGCCCTTCGCCGATATGGTCGCTGATCCACGAGAAATCGTGCGTGCGGAAGCCGGTGCCGGTGACGATGTAGAATTTCTCCTCGGCCAGCCGCGCTACGGTCAGATCGGCCTCGATGCCGCCGCGCGTGTTGAGAAGCTGCGTGTAGGTCAGCCGGCCGACCGGCTTGCTGACGTCGTTGGCGCAGATCCAGTCCAGCGCCTTCAACGCGTCGGACCCGGTCAGCTCGTATTTGGCGAAGGACGACTGATCGAAGATGCCGACCTTCTCGCGCACATGGCGGTGCTCGTCGCCGACTGCCGCGAACCAGTTCTGCCGGCCCATCGAATAGACGTCCTGCGGCTCGATGCCCTCCGGTGCGAACCAGTTCGGCCGTTCCCAGCCGAGCTTCGAGCCGAACACCGCGCGCTGCTGTCTCAGCCGCTCGTAGAGCGGCGAGACGATACGGGGTCGTCCGCTGGCGTACTCCTCGTGCGGGAAGCCGATCGTATAATGCTTGCCATAGGCCTCCAGCGTGCGGTCGCAGACCCATTGCCGGTCGCGGTGCAGGTTGGAAAAACGCCGGATGTCGACGACCCACAGGTCGAGTGGCGCCTCGCCATCGACCACCCACTGCGCCAGCACCCAGCCGGCGCCGCCGCCCGAGGCGATGCCGAAGGCGTTGAAGCCGGCGCCGACGAACATGTTGGCGCATTCGGGGGCCGTGCCGAGGATGAAATTGCCGTCCGGCGTAAAGCTCTCCGGCCCATTGATCATCTGCTTGACGCCGACGGTTTCGAGCGCCGGCACGCGCGCGATCGCTTGCGTCATATGCTGCTCGAAATGGTCGTAGTCGTCGTCGAACAGCCGGAATTCCCAATCATTGGGCACGTCGCCCATCGTCCAGGCCTGGGGGTTCGGCTCGTAGCCGCCCATCACCAGCCCGCCGACCTCCTCCTTGAAGTAGGTGCGCCGGTCCGGGTCGCGGATGGTCGGCGCGTCGGTCGCCAGCCCGTCGATCTTCTCGGTGATTATATACTGGTGTTTCACCGGCTGCAGCGGCACGTTGATGCCGGCAAGCGCGCCCACCTGCCGCGCCCATTGCCCGGCACAGTTGACCACCTTTTCGCAGGCGATGTCACCCTTGCTGGTCTTGACCGCGGTGATGCGGCCGTCCTTCATCTCGAAGCCGGTGACGCGGACATCCTCGAACAGTTTCGCGCCATGCATGCGCGCCCCCTTGGCCAGCGATTGCGTGATGTCGGAGGGGCTTGCTTGCCCGTCGGTCGGCAGCCAGGAGGCGCCGACAAGATCGCCGGTCTCGAGCAGCGGCCACATTGCCTTGACCTCCGCCGGCGACAGCAATTGCATGTCCATGCCGAAGCTTTTCGCCGTCGTCGCCAGCCGCTTGTACTCCGTCCAGCGGTCGGCGTTGGTGGCCAGCCGCAGGCAACCGGTCATCTTCCAGCCGGTGGCCAGACCGGTTTCGGCCTCCAGTCCCTTGTAGAGATCGACGGAATATTTAAGCACGCGGGTGATCGAGGCTGATGAGCGCAATTGCCCGACGAGGCCCGCGGCGTGCCAGGTCGAGCCCGAGGTCAGCTTGCCCTGCTCCAGCAGCACGACATCGGCCTTGTGATCGCGCGCCAGATGATAGGCCGTCGAACAGCCGATGATGCCGCCGCCGATGACGACGACGCCAGCATGGGTTGGCAATGTCATGGTTTTTGTATCCCGTATTTTGTTCTGTAGTTTTCCAGCGCGGCTTCGAGCCGCGTCAGGTTTTCCTCGGTATAGGCGACGTAGTCGATGCCGGGCGCGTCGAGATAGAGCTCGGACACCATGCTCCACATCGCCTCGCGCAGCAGCGAGGCGCACTGCATCGCCGCGTGCGAGCGGCGGATCGCCTCATCCGGTTCCTTCATGAAATAGGCGGTCAGAAAGGCGAAGGATTCGTCGTCGCTCATGCCGGCGTTCGAGGCGACGCCGGCGAGGTCGAACATCGCGGTGTTGAAGCCGGCATATTCGAAGTCGATCAGCCACAGCCTGTTGCCGTCGTCGAGAATATTGGCCGGCAACAGATCATTGTGGCCGAAGACGATCGGCAGCAATTTCTGCGCGCGCTCCAGCTCGTCAGCCAGCGTCAGCAGGCGCGGCAACTCGCCGCGCTTGCGGCTGCCGCCCTCTTCCAGAGTGCGTGCATAGTCGCGAATGACATGGAATACCCAGAACATGAAGCCGGCGCCGGAAACATGGTTGGGCATCTCCCGGTGGAAGCCACGCATCAGGGCCGCGACACGGCCCAAGTTGGCGCGCACATCTTCTGCCTGATAGGTCTTCGCGCCAAGGAACTCCGTCACCATGATGCCCGGTTCGGCGTGGCGGACAGCTGGCGCGAAACCGGCGGCATGAGCCGCCCGCGCGGTCATCACCTCGCGCTCGCGAAAGACATGGTGGAACGGATAGTCCTTGCCGAAGCGCACGACATGCTTTCCGGCCGCGTCCTTGACCAGATAGTTTGCATTGCTCAACCCGCCAGGCAGCGGTGCGATCTCGATGTCGCCGCTCCAGCAGGGCAGGGCGCGGATGCGGTCTTCGGCGGTCATGGGTTGGCCCTTGGTCCGACACGGCATCGACAGGGCGGCGCCGCGGTGCTGGCGTGCCGTTTCGACGGATGCTCATTTTGGCAAAGATCTCGTCGGCGCGGCATTCGGGATCGGTATCCTGCGCCGCACCGACGAGTCCCATGTGCCGGGCTCTTCGAGGCCGGCATCCGCCCCCGCGGATTCGATAGTTTCTTTCGCCCTCGCGCCAGACAGTTTTCAGACCTTTGGGCATGCAAGTTTGGATAAGGCTCTGCCATGGTTCTCCCGTGGCAGTCCGAGCCTGTCACCAGACAAGTGTCACGCCGCGCAATACCGGATGTCAATCGGATTCTGTGGCTTTTTCTGCTTTTATGACCGATCTGTTTCGAGATTTCTTGTAATGTCCGGCAAATTGGCCTTAGAAGCGGGCAATTGTGCAACGATGCGACCGGAAACGACCTATGGCTCACTCGAAACGGCACGGCGAGATCCTGCGGCTCCTGCAGGAAGAGGGAACCGTCACCATCGCCAGTCTGGCCGACCGGTTGGGCGTGTCGCTCGAGACTGTGCGCCGCGACGTCAAGCCGCTCACCAGCGACGGCTCCGTCCTCAAGATGCATGGCGCCATCGGCCTGCCGTCGATGATCGGCGAAGCGCCGTTCGAGCGGCGCATGCGCGAAAATGCCGACGCCAAGCGCATCATTGCCCGCATGGTCGCCGCCACCATCCGCGACGGTGAATCGATCATGCTCGACACCGGCACGACGACCTCGTTCCTTGCCCGTGAATTGCTCGCCCACCGGCGCCTGACGGTCGTTACCAACTCGTCGGACATCGCCCGCACGCTGGCCACCATCAATGGCAATAAAGTCTATATGGCCGGCGGCGAATTGCGCAGCGATTCCGGCGCCGCCTTCGGGGTCTCGGCCATCGAGTTCGTCAGCCGCTTCTCGGTCAGCCACGCCATCATCTCCACCGGCGCCGTCGATGCGGTGATGGGCGTCATGGACTATGATCTGGAAGAGGCTGAGTTCGCCCGCATGGTGCTGTCGCGCGGCCAGCGTTCGCTCGTCATCACCGACCACAGCAAGTTCGGCCGCCTTGGTCTGGTTCAGGTCTGCGGCTTCGACAGCTTTTCCGAGCTCGCCACCGATCGGTCGCCGCCGCGCGACATTGCCGCCGCCCTCGCGCAGGCCGGCGCGCGGCTCAGCATTGCCGGCGGTGCCGGGTTCTAGCCAAAGACGAGAGGTGTCTACGCGGCTGCATCAGCTCGCTCGTCGCGCCTATGCGGGCAAAGCGCGAAAAGTCATCCTGAAGCAGGCGCCGTTCGGCTTGCCGTTGAGGATCTCGATTCGCCCGCCGTGCAACTGCATGATTTCCTGCACCAGGTTGAGGCCGAGCCCGGCGCCGTGATCCTGCGGGCGTAGCCGGTAAAAGGGCTCGAAGACGCGCTCCCGCTCGCTCTGTGGCACGCCGCCACCTTCATCCCGCACCTCGATGACGGCGGGGGTGGTGACGCTGACGGTGATCTTGCCGGCACGGCCGCCATGCTCGATGGCATTCTGGACGAGATTGGTCACGGCGCGTTCGATCGCGGTGCGGTCGCCGGCGGCGAAGACTGTTTCTCTTTCCGGTTCGAACGACATCTCGTATCCGGCCGAAAACGCCATCGGCGCGAGGTCGACAATGACGCCGCGCGCGATCACCACCAGGTTGACCTTGTCGAAGGGCGCGGCCTGCCGGTCGAGGCGCTGAAGGTCGAGCAATTGGTCGGTCAGCGTCGAAAGCCGCGCCGCATCCTGCAGCAACCGTGCCCGTTCCGGAGTCGCCGGCAGCGAGGCGAGGCGGGTGTTGAGGATGGCGACCGGTGTCCGCAGTTCATGGGCTGCGTCGGTCAGGAAACGCTTGTGGCGCTCATAGCCCTTGTCGAGGCGCGCAAGTGCTGCATTCACCGCCTTGACCAGCGGCGTCACCTCCCTCGGCACGTCCTTCAGCGGCAGTTGCACGCCACGCTGGTCGATGTCGATGCGTTCGGCCTCGGCCGCCGCATGGCCAAGCCCCGAAAGCGCGCCGCGCACCACCCAGGGCGTCGCGAACAGCGTGGCCAGCGCCATCAGCCCGGCAAGCGGCAATATCCCTTGCAGGAAAAACTGTGGCGCCTGCCCGAGCAGGCGCAGGAGCGAAAGCCCGCCCTTGGTGCCAGTGAAGATCTGGACATTGCCGGCGGCAGTGTCGGTCCAGCGGATCTTTGCCTCCGGCGGCGCGGCTTGCCCGATTGCATGGTCGATACGGGCGTCGCTGATGGTGTCCAGCAGGCCGGCGAAAGGCTGGAAGATGGCCGGCACTGTTCCTTCCTGCAACTGCTGCCCTTGCTTGTCACGAATGATGAACCAGAGGTCAGGGACACCAGACCGCAGTTTTGCCAGATCCGGTGTTTCGTTGAGGGCAAGCTTGCCGTCTGCATCGCGCGCCACCGCATCCGCCAGCACGTCCATTGTGCCGTCTTCATAGTCGTGTGGAATGAGGCCGGTGGCCAGCATGGCGCCGAGGATGCCGACGATGATTAGCGTCAGCATCGCGCATTGCAGCAACGCGATGCGCAGCACCAGCCTCCATTTCAGCGAACGCGGGCGGCTGATGCTCATCGCTTGACGCTCATGCCGTCTCACGCAAGAGATAGCCGACGCCGCGAATGCCGTTGATCGTCACGCCGCTGTTCGCGTCGGCGAGCTTGCGGCGCAGGCGCGAGACATGGGTGTCGAGCGCGTTGGACTGGATCTCGTCGTCGAGGCCGAACACCGCCTCCATCAGCGCCTCGCGCTGCACCATGCGGCCGGTCCGCCGCATCAGCGCCTCCAGCACCAGCAGTTCGCGCCGCGGCAGGCTGAGCGGCTCGCCGCGGATCGCAGCCTCGCGATGTCCGACATCCAGAACCAGATGGCCGGCTCGGATGAATTGCGACTGCATCGGCACTGGGCGCCGCAGCAGCGCGCGCAACCGGGCCAGCAGTTCCTGGAAGGCGAACGGCTTTGCCAGATAGTCGTCCGCGCCCATGTCCAGCCCATCGACCTTGTCCGATGTGTCGCCCCTCGCCGTCAGGACCAGCACGGGCGTGGTGTTCTTTGCCGAGCGCAACATCGGCACCAGCGACAGCCCGTCGCCATCCGGCAACTGGCGGTCGAGCAGGATGGCGTCGTAACCGTCGACGGCAATGAAGCCCTCCGCCTCCAGCAATGTGCCGGCGTGATCGACCACCATGTCGTGGCGCTTCAGCGCGGCACGCAGCGCCGAGACCATCTCGGGCTCGTCTTCGACCAGCAAGATACGCATCCATTATCCTCAGGTAACGACATGGCTTCGGGCGCTACCGCGCCAACATTGCGCGAGCATGGCAAAGCCGAACGGCCCGAGGTCGACAAGCGCTTTCTTTGCGTCCGCGATATTGCGCAATGTCCATGCAATCCAGTCGCGGCAAACAGCGCCGGTCGGCACGAACCGCCCATGCCGGCATCAAAGGCGTCGGGCTCGAATATGCAACAGGTTCGGGTCCGACGTTGAAGCGAAATCAAGTGGCCGCGCCAAACTGTCTGGCGTGCCGCTGTTCGGGATTGAGGTTGTTATGCCTGTAAATGATGCTCTGTCTTTTCTCGTGGCGTGGACCGTGGCGCCGTTCAGGATCGGCTCCGTCACGCCGTCCAGCGCCAGTCTGGCGGCCTTGATGACGCGCGACGTCGGTCCCGGGACAGGTCCCGTGCTGGAGCTTGGCCCGGGAACCGGCCCGTTCACACGGGCGCTGCTGGCGCGCGGGGTGCGGGAGGAGGATCTGACGCTGATCGAATCCGATCCGGATTTCGCCGCGCTGCTCAAGCGGCGTTTTCCCGCCGCCCGGATCTTCGAAATGGATGCAGTCGGTTTGCGTCATCTGTCGCTGTTCCAGGGGCCGGTTGTCGGTGCCGCCGTCAGCGGGCTGCCCTTCCGCCTGATCTCGCCGCGCAAGACGCTCGCCATTCTCGAAGGCGTTTTCGTAAATCTGCGCCCGGGTGGCGCGCTCTATCAGTTCACGCTTGGCCGCCGCTGCCCGTTCGACCAATCGCTGCTCGATCGGCTCGATCTCGAGGTCACGCGGATCGGCCATACCTTTCGCAATTTTCCGCCGGCAACGGTCTATCGCATCGCCAGGATCAAGACGGTAAACTCCTATGATTGGCGCTTCGCATGACCGGGCCGCTGTCGGCCATTCTCGGCTTCGGTCTGTTCGGCGTCTTCTGCCTCGCCTTCACCGAAAAGATCCTGCCGGTGCCGCCGTCGCACGTGCTGTTGCTGTTCCTTGGCATGACGGCAGCCCCCGATGCCGCGACGCTGGCGATCCTGCTGCTGGTGACGACGCTCGCCTCCTCCACCGGCTGTCTTGTCTGGTACGCGGTGGGCCGCCGGATAGGGTTTGACCGGGCCGACAGGCTGGTCGAACGTTTCGGCGGATACGTCTTCCTGCGCCATGCGACCTACCGCAAGCTCGGCCACGCCTATCGCCTTAATCACGTCCGGGTCTCGTTGCTGGCGCAGTTCATACCGACAGTGCGCAATTACCTGCCGATCGCGGCCGGCGCGCTCTGTCTCCCCGCTCTGCCCTTCGCGGCCGCGACGCTGCTCGGCGCCACGCTGTGGAATGCTGGTTTTCTCACCACTGGCTACCTGTTGCGTGGCAGCGGCCGGGATTCGCTCACGGTGGGCTTGCGCATCATTGTCATTGTCGTGGCTCTGGAGACGGCATTCATGCTTGCATGCCGTCGGCGCATCAGGCTGGCGCTCGGCTGAACGCCAGCTCTCCAGCCATGGGATAAGCTCTGCGTCGGCTTTCCTTCCCTTCCGCGCCGGTGTTTAGTCGGGCCATGGCTTTCACCATCCGCCAGCTGCAGTTCTTCATCGCCGTCGCCGAGCAGGGCACGGTGTCGGGTGCCGCGCAGAACCTCTCCATCTCGCAATCGTCGGTCACCGAAGCGATCAAGGAGCTGGAAAGCGATCTCGGCGTCGAACTGTTCGAACGCCATCCGCGCGGCCTCAACATCACCCATAAGGGGCACCAGTTCCTGCGCCATGCGACGAAGATCCTGGCCGACGTGTCCGACGCGCGCCGCTCTTTTTCTAGTGAACAGGCCGCTTCCGGCGGCCGGCTGCAACTTGGCGTCACCTCGCTGGTCGCCGGTTATGTGCTGTCGGATTTGCTTGCCCGCTACCGCCGCGCCTATCCGGGCGTCGAGGTCTCGGCCATCGAGGACAATGGCGACTACCTCGAACATCTGTTGATCGGCGGCAAGCTCGACATAGCCGTCATGGTCACCTCGAACCTGCGCGACCGCACCGCGCTGCAGTCGGAAATCCTCGAGGTCTCGGCCTACCGGCTGTGGCTGCCGCTCGGCCACCCGCTGGCCGGCGCCGACATTATCGGCATTGGCGACATCGCCTCCGAGCCGCTGATCATGCTGACCGTCGACGAGATCGAGGAGAACACCGGCAAGCTGCTGACGGCGATCGGCGCCAAGCCGCATGTCGCCTTCCGCACGCGTTCCGTGGAAGCCGTGCGCAGCCTGGTTGCCACCGGCGCCGGGGTGGCGCTGCTGCCCGATCTTGTCTACCGGCCATGGTCACTGGAAGGCGACCGCATTGAATCGCGCGACATTTCCGGCTCCTTGCCAGTGGTCCAGGTCGGCATGGTCTGGCGGCGCGGCTCCGGCCTGCCGCAGGCGGCGCGCGATTTCATCGGCCTTGCCCAGTCGCAGCGTATGGTCCGCCAGCGGCCCGACAAGATTGGTCGCTGATATATCGGAAAAACCGATATCGCCTTTCTGATAAATGAATTTGCGAAACCGGAGTTTTCAAAGCACTTTTCGGTTCAGGGACCAAAGCCGCCACCAGAGCGACATGCGTCCGAAGGAAGAACTGACACTTTTTCAGTCCGCGCGTGCCCCCTAGCGAAGACCGAAACCGGCTTTCGGGGTCAGGCGTCAAAATGGGAGATCGATGATGAATTCATTCCTGAAGTCATGCACTGCTTTGACGGTCGCGCTGACCTTCTCGAGTCAGGCCGTCGCCCAGGTCAAGGAACTTGGCAAGGGCGAAGGCCAGGTCAACATCGTGGCCTGGCCGGGCTATATCGAGCGCGGCGAGACCGACAAGGGCTATGACTGGGTGACGTCCTTCGAGAAGGAGACCGGCTGCAAGGTCAACGTCAAAACCGCCAACACCTCCGACGAGATGGTCTCGCTGATGAACGAGGGCGGCTTCGACCTCGTCACCGCTTCAGGTGATGCCTCGCTGCGCCTCGTCGCCGGCAAGCGCGTCCAGCCGATCAACACCGATCTCATCCCGAGCTGGAAGACGGTCGACGACCGGCTGAAGGACGCCCCATGGTTCACCGTGGGCGGCGTTCACTACGGCGTTCCCTATCAGTGGGGCCCGAACATCCTGATGTACAACACCGAGGTGTTCAAGGAAGCGCCCAAGAGCTGGAACGTCGTCTTCGAGGAAATGAAGCTGCCGGACGGAAAGTCCAACAAGGGCCGCGTCCAGGCCTATGACGGGCCGATCCACATTGCGGATGCCGCCAATTACCTGATGTTCCACAAGCCGGAACTCGGCATCAAGGACCCTTATGAACTGAATGAGGACCAGTACAAGGCGGCACTCGAGCTGCTGCGCGTCCAGCGCACTCTGGTCGGCCGCTACTGGCACGACGCCGCCATCCAGGTCGATGATTTCCAGAACGAGGGTGTCGTCGCCTCGGGATCGTGGCCGTATCAGGTCAACGCGCTGGTCGCCGCCAAGAAGCCAGTCGCCTCGACCGTGCCGGAAGAAGGCGTCACCGGCTGGGCCGACACAACCATGATGGAAGCCGATTCGGCCAATCCCAACTGCGCCTATATGTGGCTCGAGCACTCGCTGTCGCCGAAGGTGCAGGGCGATGTCTCGGCCTGGTTCGGTTCGCTGCCGGTGGTGCCCGCGGCCTGCAAGGGCAACGAGCTGTTGACCGACGAAGGCTGCAAGACCAACGGCTACGACAATTTCGAAAAGATCAAGTTCTGGAAGACGCCGGTGTCGAAATGCGCCACCCAGAACGATCAGTGCGTGCCCTACTATCGCTGGGTGTCGGACTATATCGGCGTCATCGGCGGGCGGTGATTCCGCTTCGCTGAGAGCATAGTGCTGCCCCTCACCCTTACCCTCTCCCCGTGAAGAACGGGGAGAGGGGGTCGCCAGCGTTTCCGCCAAGTCCCTTCTCTCCGTCACTATACGGGGAGAAGGTGCCGGAAGGCGGATGAGGGGCAGCACAGCGCCCGAACTTGACGAGCCTGACAGATCAGGACAACCCATGACATCTGCCGTTTCCTTCCAGAAAGTCTCGCGCCATTTCGGCAGCGTTCGCGCTGTCGACGCGGTAGATCTCGACATCGTGCCCGGGGAATTCTTCGCCATGCTCGGGCCTTCGGGTTCCGGCAAGACCACCTGCCTGCGCCTCATCGCCGGCTTCGAGCAGCCGACCTCGGGCTCGATCTCGATCTTCGGCGAACGCGCCGAGGGCGTGCCGCCCTATCGCCGCAACGTCAACACCGTGTTCCAGGACTATGCGCTGTTCCCGCATCTCAACGTGCTCGACAACGTCGCCTACGGGCTGATGGTCAAGGGCGTCGGCAAGCCGGAACGGCACAAGGCGGCAGAGGAAGCGCTGTCGCTGGTGCGGCTGCCCGGCTATGGCGCCCGCCGCCCCGGCCAGCTTTCCGGCGGCCAGCGCCAGCGCGTCGCGCTCGCCCGCGCGCTGGTCAATCAGCCCAAGGTGCTGTTGCTCGACGAGCCGCTTGGCGCGCTTGACCTCAAGCTGCGTGAGAACATGCAGGAGGAGCTGAAGTCGCTGCAGAAGGCGCTCGGCATCACCTTCGTCTTCGTCACCCACGACCAGGGCGAGGCGCTGTCGATGGCCGACCGCGTCGCCGTCTTCAACGACGGCAAGATCATGCAGATCGGCACGCCCGAGGACATCTACCAGCGGCCGAAGACCCGTTTCGTTGCCGATTTCGTCGGCTCCTCCAACGTGCTGCCGCCGGATTTCGTCCAGCTCTATTCCGGCCAGCATCGCTGGGGCAGTCTGCGCCCTGAATCCATTCGTGTCGGTCGCGCGGCGAGCGGCGAAGGCGTTTCCGCTCGCCTCGTCTCGACCAACTATCTCGGCGCCACGACAAAGCTGGCGCTCGACGCCGACGGGCTGCGACTGCACGCCATCGTGCCGGCCGGCACGGCCTTGCCGGTGGAAGGCGAAGCGGTCGTGCTCACCTTCAACCGCGAGCACTTGCATCTGATGGACGAGCCGGCATGAGCCTCGACGCCGCCATGCCGCGCGCCTCGGCGCCCGCCATCCTGCCAGGCAGCGGCGGCCTGCGCGGCGCGCTCTCGGATCTTTTCTGGCGCAAGCCAAAAGTCCTGCTGTTGCTCATGCTGCTGCCGCCGGTGCTGTGGCTCGGCATCGTCTATATCGGCTCGCTGTTCGCGCTGCTGGCGCAGAGCTTTTTCTCGATCGACGAGTATTCCGGCCTGATCAACCGCCAATTCACCTTGAAAACCTATGGCGACCTGTTGCAGGCGGCCAATCTCGACATCATCCTGCGCACGGTGACGATGGCGGCTCTGGTCACGCTGGCCTCGGCTATTATCGCTTTCCCGATTGCCTATTATGCGGCGCGCTATGCGCGCGGCCGCTGGAAGGCGCTGTTTTATCTCGGCATCATGCTGCCGCTGTGGTCGAGCTACCTGGTCAAGATCTACGCCTGGAAGCTGATCCTGGCCAAGGAAGGCATCCTCACCTGGCTGTTCGGCAAGTTGCATCTGCAATGGCTGATTGACGCCTGGCTGTCGCTGCCGGTCGTCGGCGGCAACTCGCTGTCGGTGTCGTTCACGGGCACCTTCATCGTCTTCGTCTATGTCTGGCTGCCGTTCATGATCCTGCCGGTGCAGGCGGCCCTCGAGCGTGTGCCGGGCAATCTGGTCGAGGCCTCGTCCGATCTCGGCGCCTCGCCCGGCCAGACCTTCCGCAACGTGCTGTTCCCGCTGGCGCTGCCGGGCATCGTCGCCGGCTCGATCTTCACCTTTTCGCTGACGCTCGGCGACTACATCATCCCTCAGATCATAGGCACCTCGCGGCTGTTCATCGGCCAGGCCGTCTACTCGCAGCAAGGCACCGCCGGCAACATCCCGCTCGCCGCCGCCTTCACGGTCGTGCCGATCGTCATCATGGGCTTCTATCTCTGGGGCGCCAAGCGCATGGGGGCCTTCGATGCGCTCTGATCGTGGTCAATCCGCTCCGCTCAGCCTGAAGGTCGCCGCCGCTTGCGGCCTGCTGTTCCTGCACCTGCCGCTCCTGCTGATCTTCGTCTACGCCTTCACGACGGAGGAGAAGAGCTTCGTCTGGCCGCCGCCCGGCCTGACCACGCAATGGTTCGCCGTCACCTGGAACCGCCCCGATGTCTGGCAGGCGCTGTCGCTGTCGGTCAGGGTCGCGGCCATCTCGACGGCGATCGCGCTGATCCTCGGCACGCTCTGTTCGGCGGCGGTTTCCAGGACAAAATTCTTCGGCCGCGAAACCATCTCGCTGCTGGTCATCCTGCCGATCGCCTTGCCCGGTATCATCACCGGCATCGCGCTGCGCTCGGCGTTTTCGCTGGCCGACATTCCGTTCTCGTTCTGGACGATCGTGCTCGGCCACGCCACCTTCTGCGTCGTCGTTGTCTACAACAATGCCGTCGCCCGCTTCCGCCGCACTTCCGGTTCGATGATCGAAGCGTCGATGGATCTTGGCGCCGACGGCTTCCAGACCTTCCGCCATGTCGTGCTGCCCAACATTGCCACCGCTTTGCTTGCCGGTGGCATGCTGGCCTTTGCTCTGTCGTTCGACGAGGTCATCGTCACCACCTTCACCGCCGGCCAGCAGCAGACGCTGCCGATCTGGATGCTGGAGGAACTGATCCGGCCGCGCCAGCGCCCGGTCACCAATGTCGTGGCCATGGTCGTCGTGCTGGTGACGCTGCTGCCCATCCTCGCCGCCTATTACCTGACCCGCGACGGCGACCAGATCGCCGGTTCGGGCAAATGATTTCAAGAGTTCCCAAGGGAGAGACTTCCATGGATACCCAGATGCTGATCGGCTCGAAATTCGAGAAGGGTACCGAAACCGAGGAGCCGATCCTCAATCCGAAGACCGGAGCGACGATCCTCAACCTGCCCGAAGCCAGCCAGGCGCAGATCGAGGCGGCGGTGTTCGCGGCCGAGAAGGCGTTCGTCACCTGGTCGCGCACCACGCCGGCTCAGCGCTCCGGCTATCTCCTGAAGATCGCCGACCGCATCGAGGCCGATGCCAAGGAGTTCGCTACGCTCGAGGCGCTCAACTGCGGCAAGCCGATCAATGCCGTGCTCAACGACGAGATCCCGGCGATCGTAGATTGCTACCGCTTCTTTGCCGGCGCCGTCCGCTCGATGCCGGGCGTCGTTGCAGGCGAATACATTCCCGGCCACACCTCGATGGTGCGCCGGGACGCCATCGGCATCGTCGCCTCGATCGCGCCGTGGAACTATCCTTTGATGATGATGGCCTGGAAGCTGGCGCCGGCGATCGCCGGCGGCAACACCGTCGTCTTCAAGCCGTCGGAACAGACGCCGCTGACTTCGCTCAAGCTGGCGAAGATCCTTGCCGAAATCCTGCCCGAAGGCGTCGTCAATGTCGTGCTCGGCCGTGGCGACAGCGTCGGCAACACGCTGATCAACCATCCCAAGGTCAACATGATCTCGATCACCGGTGACGTCGCCACCGGCAAGAAGGTGCTGCAGGCCGCGGCCAAGTCGGTCAAGCGCACCCATCTCGAACTTGGCGGCAAGGCGCCGGTCATCGTCTTCGACGATGCCGACCTCGGTGCGGTGGTCAACGGGCTGCGCGCCTTCGGCTACTACAATGCCGGCCAGGACTGCACCGCCGCCTGCCGCATCTATGCCGGCAAGAAAATCTACGACAAGCTCGTCGCCGACCTCTCGTCGGCCGTCTCGACCATCAAGTACAATCGTCCGGACGACACGGAAAACGAGATCGGACCGCTGATCTCGCGCCGCCAGCGCGACCGCGTCTCGAGCTTCGTCGAGCGCGCCTCTGAACTGAAGCACATCGAGATCACCACCGGCGGCAAGCCGGGCGAGGGCTCCGGTTTCTACTACCAGCCGACCGTCGTTGCAGGAGCGCTGCAGGAGGACGAGATCGTGCGCCGCGAAGTGTTCGGGCCGGTCGTCTCGATCACGCGTTTCACGGAAGTCGATGAAGCGGTGAACTGGGCCAATGACAGCGACTACGGCCTGGCGTCATCCGTGTGGACCAAGGACGTATCACGCGCCATGGCGACGGCCGCCCGCCTGCAATATGGCTGCACCTGGATCAACACCCATTTCATGCTGACCAACGAGATGCCGCATGGCGGATTGAAGCAATCAGGCTACGGCAAGGACATGTCGCTCTATGCGCTGGAGGACTACACCGCCGTGCGGCATGTGATGGTAGCCCACGGCTAGCGCTTGAACGCGCAATACAAGCATTCAACCAGGGAGGAAATAACCATGCATCGCCGCCAGTTTCTGACAACCGCAGCCATCGCCGCGACGCTTTTCGCCACGGCGCCGTCTTTAGCCGCCGAGACTGCGCAATCGGTGGTCGAAGCCTATCTCGCCGCCTGGAATGCGCATGACTCGGCCAAGGCCGCCGGCTACTTCGCCGACGACGTCACCTATTACGACGCCTCGGTCGGCAAACCGGTCAAGGGCAAGGAGGCCGCCAAGACCGGCGTCATCGACAATTTCCTCAAGGCCGTTCCAGATGCCGTCTGGACGATGAAGGGTGCGCCCGTCGTGGAGGGCGATCGCGTCTCGTTCGAATGGGAGTTTTCCGGCACCAATACCGGCGCCTGGGCCGACGGCACCGCCGCCACCGGCAAGAAGTTCTCCTTCACCGGCGCCTCGATGTTCTCGGTCAAGGACGGCAAGATCGCGACCCAGAGCGACTATTACGACGCGCTCGGCTTCTACAAGCAGCTTGGCCTGATGTAGCAGCGCCGCCTGCTTCCCTTCTCCCCGTTGCCGGGGAGAAGGGCGTCAGCCACTACTCCACAATGCGATAGATATTCCACATGCTGGTGCCCGACACGACATAGGGCTCCATCTCCTTGCCCCATTTGGCGTGGGCGTCGATCTTGCCGATCTTGGCGAAGACCGCCTCCAACTGGGCCAGATTCTCGACCTGGTGATGCGACTCGACTGTCGCCTCCCGCGCGCCGATCGATCCGGTCATGATCTGGAACTTCAGGTCGGCGATGCCGACCTGCGAGCCGATCTCACGTTCCCATTTCTTCAACAGGTCAAGCACGGTCTGCTTGTGCCCGAACTTGGCGTCGATCTGCCATCTGGCGCTGAACATGTTGGTTTCCTCCGAGATTGCGGTTGAGCCCGCGATTGATCTACTCGTCCCAGGCCTGCACGACGGTCTGCCGTGCGATCCGCCCGTTCTTCAGCTCCAGCATCGCCGCGGCGAACACTTTCGTGCCGTCCGGGTAGGCGCAGGCCTGGGTGAAGGCCAGGCTGTCGCCATCGGCGATCGTGGTATCGACCTTGTGGGTCATCGCACGGCTGCAGATGTCGTCCCAGAACGTGCTGATCGCTGCGCGCCCGCGGATTTCGCGCGGCTTGCTCGGTGGGTTGTTGCGGTCGATCACCCGCACCAGCGCGTCGTCGGTATAGAAGCTCGACAGGAGTTTTCCGTCACGGCCTTCGATTGCCTTCTTGATCGCCGCGCCGTCCACGGCCTGTGTCTTGGTCAGCATTTTATCCTCCATGTGCCCGTCTTCGCGATCGGGCGGTTGATAATCAGGAGTGCTGTCCGGCGCTCATCGCCGGGCAGGGATTTTCACTGCGACTTTGCCTTGACTGCAGCGAACACGTCGTCGGTCTGCTTCTTGAACGTCGCGAGATCGACCTGGCTGCCGTTGAGAATCGTCGACCAGTGGCGCACGATCGCCGCCATCGCGATCGCCTCTTTGATCTCCTCGTCGCTCGCACCGTTGAGCTTGGCCGCCTCGGTGTGGAAATAGATGCAGTACTGGCAAGGAATCTGCGACGCGACCGCGAGGCCCATCAGCTCCTTGGTCTTGCCGTCGAGCGCCGTGTTCGGGTTGAGCTGCACCCCTTTGATCTCGGCCCAGGCGCCGGCGATGGCGACGTCAGGCAAGGTCTTGAACATGTCCGGCACCGAGCCGAGCGTCGCCTGGATGTCCTTGTAGGCGGCCGTTGCCGATGCATCCTCGGCCTTTGCGGGAGTGATGGCGAACAGCGCGCCAACGCCTGCCGCTATCACAAGTGATCTGATATTCAGCTTTGACTTCAGCATTTCATCCTCCGTTCGCAGCGCCTTTCCCGGCGACACCCGCCTAGCCTGCATGGGAGAAATTGATAGCGCTTACGTTGGCATGGCCGCTTCGCCCGAAAGCGCCATGGCTCTCATGGCCCGTCCGGGCCAGTGTGCCTGACGGAAAATGCCGCCGCCGCCGCTCGCGATGGCAGATCGAGCTTGAGCAGTATGTTGGCGACGTGGCGCTTGACCGTGTGTTCGCTCAGCCTGAGCTCGGCGGCAATCGCGGCATTGCTCTTGCCGTCGGCAATCAGGCCCACCACCTCGCTTTCGCGTGCCGTCAGCACGGCCGGTTCGGTCGTTCGGGTCCTGGCGCGGCAGTCGGGCTCCAGATGCTGCTCGGACATCGCATGGACCAGTGCCAGCGGCTCGTCCAGGTCGTCCAGCGTGATCCTTCCGGCATCAGCGAAATGCAGGCCAGAGCCGACGGCCAGATCGGCGATCAGTCGCGAGGCGAGGATATCGCCACGGCCGGCATGCGAGGCAAGCTGCATCGTCACTCGCGCCGTCAGCCCCACCGGCGGCCCACGCAGTTCGATCTCGCCGACATGCGCACCTTGCGCACTGGCCACGCCGATGCCTTGCGCCGCCTCGCGCAGCGCCGCCGCGCAGCGTATGGCACGCGCCGGTCCGTCGAAGCGCGACATCATCATCTCGCCCTGCGTGCCTGCCAGGCGGCCGCCATGGCGCCCGACCTGCTGGCGCCAGATTTCCTGGAAGCGCTGGCTGCGTTCGCCCCACATGCGGTCGCCCATCCGCGCCGTATCGTAGATGCGCGTCACCAAAAGCGCGGCCAGAACGCGGTCCACCTCGGTCACGGCGCGTTCGCCGGTCAGAAACTCCTCGATAATGTCGGCCACCCGGTCCACGTCGCCGGTCCAGATCGGATGGTCACGCCCGGGCACTTCGACCAACTTGGCGTTTGGGATCTTTCTCGCCAGATAACGGCTGGCGTCGGGGTCGACCCGCACATCGTTGCGGCGATGGATCAAAAGCGTTGGCGCGCTGATTGCCGCCAGCACGTCACGCACGTCGATTTCCGCGTTCATACGCGCCAGCGCGGCCGCTGCCGTCGGGCTCGCCGACAACCGTTCGAAACGCGCCCACCACTGGGCGAAATGCGCGTCATCGACCCGACCTGGCGCGAAATTCGGCAAAGTGGCGCCGGTGCCCCAGGCTGTCTCGGCCGTCTCGATGAACGCCTCGAGGCGCTCTGGTGGCATCACCCATTTGTGGAAATGCGCATAGCCGCCATAGAGTGCCAGCGCCCGCGTCCGTTCCGGATAGGTGGCGGCGAACAGCATCGCCATCGGCGCGCCTTCGGAGGCGCCAAGCAGTGCCGCGCGGCCGCTGCCTGCGGCGTCCATCACCGCGCGCACATCGTCCATGCGCGTTTCGAGACTGGGCAGGTGGTGCGCGTCGACACGGTCGGAAAGACCCGTGCCGCGCTTGTCGAACAGGATCAGCCGCGAGAACGCCGAAAGCCGCTTCAAGAGCCGGCTGTAGCCTTCGTCTTCCCAGTGCAGGTCGAGATTGGAAATGAAGCCCGGCACGAAGACGAGATCGAACGACCCCTGGCCTACCACCTGGTAAGCGATCCGCACGTCGCCGCTAAGGGCGTATCGGGTCTCGATCGGCCTCACCAGATTTTCCGCCCCGGCCTGACGATTTCTGATCGTCAACCATAGCAGAACAGTGCCGATTGCGGCAGCTTAAACTTTAGCGGCAGGGAATATAAGCCGGCGCGGCCCGGTGGCTATTTTTGCGAGGCGGCGACGTCGGCCGGGAAGGGCTTGAGCCCGAGTTTGAGGTCTGCCTCGGCCGGCGTGATCGGCCGCTTGATCTTGGCGGAGGCGGCCACCACCAACTCGTTGAAGTTCTCGGTGCCGCCCTCCAGCATCTCGAACAGCTGCCGCCGCATCCTCGGCTCCCAGAACTTGTTGATATGCTCGGCAACGCCCGCGATCCCTTCCTCGCGCGGTTTGGAATGGAAAAAATCGGCGATCTGGTTTGCCATTCGCACCAGCTTCTCGCTGGTGCTCATGATGTGTTCTTCGTCATGCGACATGCTTGGCAACTCCGGAAGCCACCCGGTCGGGGTGGGTGAAAATATCGAAATCATCGCCACGCACCAGCGCCACCAGCGTCATGCCGGCTTCCTCCGCGGTGCGGATGGCAAGGGCGGTCGGCGCGGAGACCGCGATGATGAAGGCGGCGCCGATCGCCGCCGTCTTCTGCACCATCTCGACCGAGACACGACTGGTCACCACGACGGCACCGGAAGCGCCGTCGATGCCGGCCCTGGCCAGCGCTCCGGCCAGCTTGTCGAGCGCATTGTGGCGGCCGACATCCTCGCGCGCCATGACGATGCCTTTGCCCGGAACGTAAAAACCGGCGGCGTGAACGGCCCCGGTCTCGGTGTGAAGCGGCTGCACCTTCGACAGGAGCTTGACCGAGCGGACGATATCGTCGGCCCCAAGCGTAAGCTTTGACGCACCAACCGCATCGACCGAGCGCATCGCTTCCTCGATCGATTCGATGCCGCACAGCCCGCAGCCGACCGGCCCGGCGAGCCGCCGGCGTCGGGCCTCGAAGCGCGTGTTGGCCTGATCCTTCAGCCGGATCTGGATGTCGATGCCCTCGCCGAGATCCTCGACCTCGATGGCTTCGATTTCTTGCGGGTCGGCAATGATGCCTTCGGTCAGCGAGAAGCCGAGCGCGAAATCCTCGAAATCGGCCGGGCTTGCCATCATCACCGCATGGGTGGTGCCGGCAAAGGAAAACGCCACCGGCGTCTCCTCGGGCACCATGCGGTTGGCCGTCGCGGTGCCGCTGGCGCGGCGCGCCAACCGCGATACCTGCGTCGTGGCTTTGCGGCGCGCGCTCAAGACTACTCCGCCGCTTCCAACTTCGCGATTCGACGGCTGTTGCGCGCTTGCTCGTCATAGTCGCGCTGCCATTCCGACGGCCCGTTGGAGGCGCCGACCTGCACGGCTGTCACCTTGTATTCCGGACAGTTGGTCGCCCAGTCGGAGAAGTCGGTGGTGATGACGTTGGCCTGCGTGTCGGGATGATGGAATGTCGTGTAGACGACGCCCGGCGATACCCGGTCCGTGATCAGCGCGCGCAGCGTCGTTTCGCCCGAGCGGCTGGTCAGCCGCACCCAGTCGCCGTCACGCAGTCCGCGGTTCTCGGCATCGTGCGGATGAATCTCCAGCCGGTCCTCGGCGTGCCACACGATGTTGTCGGTGCGCCGGGTCTGCGCGCCGACATTATACTGCGACAGGATGCGCCCGGTGGTGAGCAGCAGCGGGAAGCGTGGTCCGGTCCGCTCGTCCGTCGCCACATATTCGGTGCGGATGAACTTGCCCTTGCCGCGCACGAAACCATCGACATGCATGATCGGGGTGCCGAGCGGCGCCTTCTCGTTGCAGGGCCATTGCACGGATCCGACACGGTCGAGCAGCTCGAAGGAGACACCGGCGAAGCTCGGCGTCGTGTTGGCGATCTCGTCCATGATCTGCGAGGGATGCTGATAGTTCCAGTCCAGCCCGATCGCGCGGGCAAGCTCCTGCGTCGCCTCCCAATCGGCGTAGCGCGCCTTCGGCTCCAGAACCTTGCGCACCATGTTGATGCGGCGCTCGGCATTGGTGAAAGTGCCGTCCTTCTCGAGGAAGGTCGAGCCCGGCAGGAACACATGCGCGTAGTTGGCGGTCTCGTTGAGGAAGAGGTCGTGCACGACGACGCATTCCATGGCGGCGAGGCCGGCGGCGACATGCTTGGTGTCCGGATCGGACTGCAGAATGTCCTCGCCCTGGATGTAGATACCCTTGAAGGTGCCGTCGACGGCCGCATCCAGCATGTTGGGAATGCGCAGGCCGGGTTCGTCGTCCAGCTTCACGCCCCACAGGGTCTCATAGATGTCGCGCACGGCTTCGCCTGAGATATGGCGATAACCGGGAAGCTCATGCGGGAACGAACCCATGTCGCACGAGCCCTGCACGTTGTTCTGGCCGCGCAACGGATTCACGCCGACGCCCGGCCGGCCGATATTGCCGGTGGCCATGGCGAGGTTGGCAATCGCCATCACCGTGGTTGAACCCTGGCTGTGTTCCGTCACCCCGAGGCCATAGTAGATCGCGCCGTTGCCGCCGGTGGCGTAGAGACGCGCGGCGCCGCGGATCAGTTCGGGATCGACGCCGGACAACTTGCCGACGGTTTCGGGGCTGTTTTCCGGCAAGGCGACGAAAGACGCCCAGTCCTGGAACTCCGCCCAGTCGCAACGTTCGCGGATAAAGGCTTCGTTGAAAAGACCTTCGGTGACGATGACATGCGCCAGCGCCGTCAGCACGGCCACATTGGTGCCGGGCTTCAGCGGCAGGTGATAGTCCGCTTCGATATGTGCCGACTTGACCATCTCGGTGCGACGCGGATCGAGCACAATCAGCTTGGCGCCCTGGCGCAGCCGCTTCTTCAGCCGCGAGGCGAACACCGGATGGGCGGAAGCGGGGTTGGCGCCGATGATGACGGCGACATCGGTGTAGTCGACAGAGTCGAAATCCTGCGTGCCGGCCGAGGTGCCATAGGTCTGGCCGAGCCCGTAGCCCGTCGGCGAGTGGCAAACGCGCGCGCACGTGTCGACATTGTTGTTGCGGAAGCCCTGCCGCACCATCTTCTGGACGAGGTAGGTTTCTTCGTTGGTGCAACGCGACGAGGTAATGCCGCCTATCGCGGTGCGTCCGTACTGATACTGGATGCGGCGGAATTCCTTGGCCGTATGGGCGATCGCCTCTTCCCAGGTCACCTCGCGCCAGGGATCGGTGACTTTTTCCCGGATCATTGGCGACAGGATGCGGTCCTTGTGGGTGGCGTAGCTATAAGCGAAACGGCCCTTCACGCAGGAATGCCCGTGGTTCGCCTTGCCCTCCTTGTAGGGCATCATGCGAATGACTTCGTCACCCTTCACTTCGGCCTTGAACGAGCAGCCGACGCCGCAATAGGCGCAGGTGGTGACGGCCGAACGCTCCGGCAGGCCCTTGGCAAGTACCGATTTCTCGCGCAGCGCATCGGTCGGACAAGCCTGCACGCAGGCGCCGCAGGACACGCATTCCGAATCGATGAACGCCTCGTGCATTCCCGCCGAAACTCTGGATTCGAATCCACGCCCTTCGATAGTCAGCGCGAAGGTGCCCTGCACCTCCTCGCAGGCCCGCACGCAACGCGAGCAGACGATGCATTGCGCCGGATCATAGGTGAAATAGGGATTGGATTCATCGCGGGCGATGTAGTCGACCGCCAGCGAGCCATGGCCGGGCGCCACGCCGTTCTCCTGCTTGACGTGGTTGCGGCCCTCGATGCCGTAGCGGTTCTCGGTCAGGCCGACCGACTTTGCCACCGCATCGAACTCGCTGGCGCCGGTTCCGGCCTTCTCGTTCCAGCCGGTCGGATGGTCGGAGACATAGAGTTCCATGACGCCGCGACGAATGGCGTCGAGCCGCTCGGACTGCGTGCGCACCACCATGCCTTCGCCAACAGGTGTCGTGCAGGACGCCGGCGTACCGCCGCGTCCTTCGATTTCGACGAGGCAGATGCGGCACGAACCGAACGAGTCCAGCATGTCGGTGGCGCAGAGTTTCGGGATCTCGACGCCGCCTTCCATCGCGGCACGCATGATCGACGTGCCTTCCGGCACGGTGATGCTGCGGCCGTCGACGGTCAGCGTGACCTGCTTCTCGGCCTTCGATTGCGGGGTTCCGTAGTCGATCTCTTCGACGAGGGATGGGAAGTCGGCCTTGATGTTCATCTGCCAGCTCCTATTCAGCAGCCACGCGCACGGGCGCAGGCTTGAAGTCGTCGGGGAAATGGGTGATCGAGCTCATGACAGGGTAAGGCGTGAAGCCGCCCAGCGCGCAGAGCGAGCCGAATTTCATCGTGTTGCAGAGGTCGGTGACCAGAGCCAGGTTCTTCTCCGGTTCGATGCCGGCAGCGAGCCTGTCGATGGTCTCGACGCCGCGCGTCGAGCCGATGCGGCAGGGCGTACACTTGCCGCAACTTTCGATGGCGCAGAACTCCATGGCGAAGCGCGCCTGTTTCAGCATGTCGGCAGTGTCGTCGAACACCACGATGCCGGCATGGCCGATCAGCCCGTCCTTGGCCGCGAAGGCCTCATAATCGAATGGCGTGTCGAACAGCGCGCGCGGAAAATAAGCGCCGAGCGGCCCGCCGACCTGCACCGCCTTCACCGGCCGGCCAGTCGCGGTGCCACCACCGATATCGTCGACGATCTCGCCCAGCGTCATGCCGAAGGCGGCCTCGAACAGGCCCGCATATTTGACATTGCCGGCGATCTGGATCGGGATCGTGCCGCGCGAGCGGCCCATGCCGAAATCCTTGTAGAAGGGAGCACCCTTGTCCATGATGACAGGCACGGAAGCCAGAGAGATGACATTGTTGATCACCGTCGGCTTGCCGAACAGCCCCTTGTGAGCCGGTAGCGGCGGCTTTGCGCGCACCATGCCGCGCTTGCCTTCGAGTGAGTCGAGCAGCGCCGTCTCTTCGCCGCAGACATAAGCGCCTGCGCCGACGCGGATCTCCATGTCGAAAGCGTTGGACGAGCCCAGCACGCTGGCGCCAAGGACACCAGCCTTGCGGGCGACCTCGACGGCCTTGTTCATCACCGCCACCGCATGCGGATATTCCGAGCGGATATAGACAAAGCCTTTGGTCGCACCCGTGGCGATGCCGGCGATCGTCATGCCTTCGATCAGCACGAAGGGATCGCCCTCCATGATCATGCGGTCGGCGAAGGTGCCCGAGTCGCCTTCGTCAGCGTTGCAGACGATGTATTTGCGGTCGCCAACGGTATCGAGCACCGTCTTCCACTTGATACCGGTTGGGAAGCCCGCACCACCGCGCCCGCGCAGCCCGGATTCAGTCACTTGGGCAACAATGGCGGCGGGCGTCAGTTTCAACGCGTTCGTCAGTCCATTCAACCCGCCATGATTCTTGTAGGATTCGAGCGACAGCGGATCTGTGACGCCGCAGCGGGCGAAAGTCAGCCGCGTCTGTTTGGCCAGGAACGGAATCTTGTCGGGCGCGCCCAGCCAGCGTTTGTGATGGCCGCCGGTAAGGAAGCCGCAGTCGAACAGGCTTTTGACGTCGGACGGCTTGACCGGCCCGTAGGCGACGCGGCCATTTGCCGTCGCGACCTCGACCATCGGTTCGAGGAAATAGGCGCCGCGCGAGCCGTTGCGCACGATCTTGGCTTCGATGCCGCGCTCGGCGAGCTCACTTGCGATTGCCTTGGCGACTTTTTCGGCACCCAGCGCCAGAGCGCCGGAATCGCCGGGAATGTAGATGCGGGGGATCATGAGCGCACCTCGGTAACGATCTCTTCGATCTTTTCGTCATCGAGCCGCCCGATCACCTCGCCGTCCAGCATTGCCGCCGGCGAACAGGCGCAAAGCCCGAGGCAATAGACCGGCTCGAGTGTAACCGATCCGTCGCGGGTGGTCTCGTGGAAACCGATGCCTAGCAATTGTTTGATCTTGGCGGCGACGGCGTCCGAACCCATCGACTGGCAGGATTCTGCCTGGCAGAGCTTCAGCACATGCCGGCCGGCCGGATGGCGGCGGTAATCATGGTAGAAGCTGACGACGCCGTGCACCTCGGCCCTGGAAATGTTCAGCGCCTCGGCGATGACAGGCAGCGAATCCTGCGGCACATGGCCGAACTCTTCCTGGATGCCGTGGAGGATCGGCAGCAGTGGGCCTTCCAGCCCCCTCATCTCCTGGATGATCGCCGCCGTGCGCGATGCGATCTCGGTACTTGCAGGCTGCACGGTCATGCAGCGCCCTCCCTGGTCGATAGCTTTTTTCGCTAAGTCTTTACGAAATCAGAGGAAACCCGCGAAATCAATATAGCTGTCCCGTCGATCGATAGAGATCTTCTATCGATCGTGTTCAGCCTGCATTGTCTAGCCTAGCGCTGGGCGTGGAAATCGTCCGCCAGCGCCATCGCCTCGTCCAACAGCGCCGAGACCAGCGGCGTGTGCGGCTCGCGCGGGGTCGCCACCAGCCCGACGGTGTGGCTGGCATCCGGTTCGACGATCGGGATGGCCCGGACCGGTTCGGAAAAGCCGAATGTTTCCGCAAGGTTGAGCGGCATGATCGACGACCATTTACCGGTGCGGATGTGGGAAAACAGCACGATCATCGAGTTGGATTCCAGCGTCGGCCGCACCTGTACGCCGGCCTCGGCCAGATGCTGGTCGATGATGCGGCGGTTCTGCATGTCCGGCGTCAACAGGCAGAGCGGCAACTGGCTGAGCTCGGCCCACGTCACTTTGTCGCGGTCGGAATAGGGATTTCCGACAGCGGTGATCAGCTGATAGCGCTCGTCATAAAGTGGCACGCTGGTTACCCGTCCCAGCGGCTCGTTGTCGAGATAGGTAATGCCGGCATCGATGTCGAAATTGCCAAGCAGCGACAGCACCTCGATCGAAGTCCGCGACAGCACCGAAAAGGTGACGCCGGGATGCTTTGCCCGGAAGGGTGTCGTCAGCCGCGCCACCATGGCCAGGGCCGTCGGGATGGCGGCGATGCGGATACGTCCGGAAAGGCCATGGCGCGCCGCCCGCATTTCCTCGCGCATGGCGCGGGTGTCGCCGACGATGCGCCGCGCCCATATCAGCACCTGCTTGCCTTCCGGTGTAAGCCCCTGGAAGCGCGACCCGCGCAGAACCAGCATCACGCCGAGCTGGCCCTCCAGCTGCTTGATCCCTGCCGAAAGTGTCGGTTGGGTGACACCGCACAGCTCCGCCGCGCGGCCGAAATGCTCTTCCCTGGCCAATGCGATGAAGAATTCCAGCTTGTCGATCATGCCACCTGTCCGGTCCTTGGGTGCAAGGTCGGGGAAATTGCGTTTCGCCGCAAGCGCTATGCGCGATTGGCCTGCATCCACATCTTTGAGCCGGCTACCTGTTTTCCCCCGGCGGAATGTGGCGCTATGTGGTGGGACAGAAACGGGGGAGGTCGGACATGCTGGGCTGGTTCCGCAAGCTGCTGCCGCGCGAAGATCGTTTCTTCGACCTGTTCGAACGCCATTCCCGCACAGTGGTCGGCGGCGCCGAGGCGCTCCAGCAGCTTCTCCAGGGCAAGGATATCGATCGCTGGTGTCAGAAGATCATCGATCTCGAGGATGAGGCCGATCACATCACCGCCGAAGTCCTGCTGGCCGTGCGGCGCTCGTTCATCACGCCTTTCGATCGCGGCGACATCAAGGACCTGATCCAGTCGATGGATGACGCCATCGACATGATGCACAAGACCGTCAAGACGGTGAAGCTGTTCGAAAAGAAGGAGTTCGACCCGCTGATGCAGGAAATGGGTGGCGTCATCGTCGCCGCCGCCAAGCTGGTGGCCGAGGCGATCCCGCTGCTTGCCAAGGTCGGGACGCACACGGCGCGCCTGACCGCCATTGCCGAAGAGGTCATGCGCGTCGAAAGCCGGGCCGACGACCTGCACGAGCAGGGGCTGAAGGACCTGTTCAGGAAGCATGGCCGCAGCGACCCGATGGCCTACCTGATCGGCAGCGAGATCTATGGCCAACTGGAAAAGGTGGTCGATCGCTTCGAGGACGTCGCCAACGAAATCAGCGGCATCGTCATCGAGAATGTCTAGGTAATGGAAGCTACCATAGCCTTTCCCGTTCTCGCCGGTCTCATCGCGGTTGCGCTGTTCTTCGACTTTCTCAACGGCCTGCACGATGCGGCCAATTCCATCGCCACCATCGTCTCCACCCGCGTGTTGAGGCCGCAATATGCGGTGCTGTGGGCGGCCTTCTTCAATTTCATCGCCTTCATGTTCTTCGGTCTTCACGTCGCCGAGACCGTGGGAAAGGGCATCGTCGACGTCAGCATCGTCACCCCGGCGGTGATCTTCGCAGCCCTTGTCGGCGCCATCGTCTGGAACATCGTCACCTGGATGGCCGGCATCCCGTCGAGCAGCTCGCATGCGCTGATCGGCGGGCTGGTCGGCGCCGGCCTTGCAAAGGCTGGACTGAGTGCCATCGTCTGGCCGGGGCTTGGCAAGACGGTCGCCGCGATCGTCGTGTCGCCGGCGACCGGTTTTGTCCTGGCGCTTGTCCTGATCCTTGTCGTTTCGTGGCTGTTCGTGCGACAGACGCCGTTCGCCGTCGACAGCACCTTCCGCGTCATGCAGTTCTTTTCCGCCTCGCTCTATTCGCTCGGGCACGGCGGCAACGACGCCCAGAAAACCATGGGCATCATTGCCGTGCTGCTCTATTCGCAAGGCATGCTCGGCGCCAATTTCTACGTGCCGCTGTGGGTCGTCCTCACCTGTCAGTCGGCGCTGGCGCTGGGCACGTTGCTCGGCGGCTGGCGCATCGTCCACACGATGGGCTCGAAGATTACCCGGCTGAATCCGATGCAGGGCTTCTGCGCCGAGACCGGCGGCGCGATCACCCTGTTCGCCGCCACCTGGCTCGGTGTTCCCGTGTCGACCACGCACACCATCACCGGCGCCATCATCGGCGTCGGCGCCGCCCGCCGTGTCTCGGCCGTGCGCTGGGGCATTGCCGGCAACATCGTCATTGCCTGGGTTGTTACCTTGCCGGCCACTGCCGCCATTTCGGCGCTCACCTATCTCGCGGTTGGCCTGGCGGGATGACGTGAGCTCTGCGGAGCGTGGAGTGCCGCCGGCAAACGCGATACGATCTATCGGTTCACAAGATTGAGGATGTTGCCATCCGGGTCCTTGAACCATGCGACCTTCATGCCGTCGCCGACATGGATGTCGCCCTCGATCGTCAGGCCGGGCATTTCGTAGTGCTCGAACGCAACGCCTTTCGATTTCAACGATTTGACGACAGTCTCGATCTGACCGCCGACCGTCCAGGTCACCGCAGTCGCCTTGTTGGTCCCGGCGAACTGGGAACGATAGACATTGATGACCGTATCGCCGCTTTTGTAGACGATCAGTTCGCCACCCATTTCGTCGACCTGCTTGAGGCCCAGCGTTCCCTCATAAAAGGCCTTTGCTCTCGCCAGGTCCTTCACCGCGAGATTGGCCGTTGCGTTGCTGTTTGCAAGCATGATCGTCTCCTTCCCTGGTTGGCGCTCCTCATGTTGCTCATTGAAATAGGTCGCATGCCCCGTTTGGCGACCGGCGTCCCACGGAACGCTCGCTCGCAGAAGCCGGGGTGCGTCGAGGCGGCTGCTTGGTTCTGGTCGAAAACTACACTATCTGAGGTGCCGAACGCCGAGGAAAGATCATGCCCGTCACCAAAGATACCGTCATCGAACGCCTGAAAACGGTCAACGGGCCTGACTTCACCAGCAATATTGTCGACCTCGGCATGGTTTCCGAGATTTTCATCGCCGACGGCAAGGTCTTCTTCTCGATCACCGTCCCTGCCGCCCGCGCCCAGGAAATGGAGCCGCTGCGCGCCGCCGCGGAACGCGTCGTCAAGGCGATCCCCGGCGTCGCCGGCGCCGTCGTCGCGCTGACTGCCGAGAAGAAGGGCGGCGGCATGGAGGCTCCGGTCCCGGCGCGTCCTGCTCCCAGGCCGGCACCGCCGGCCGCTCCAGCTGCTTCGCGGCCAGTTCCCCACGCCCCCGCATCGCAAAGCCACGGCAAGCGCGGCGTGCCCGGCATCGAGGCGATCATCGCGGTGGCTTCAGGCAAGGGCGGCGTCGGCAAGTCGACCACAGCCGTCAACATCGCGCTTGGCCTCGCCGCCAACGGCTTGCGCGTCGGCGTGCTTGACGCCGACATCTACGGCCCCTCCATGCCGCGGCTGCTCAACATCCATGGCCGGCCACAGACCGTCGACGGCAAGATCCTGAAGCCGATGGAGAATTACGGCCTCAAGGTCATGTCGATGGGCTTCCTCGTCGATGAGGAAACGCCGATGATCTGGCGCGGGCCGATGGTGATGTCGGCGCTGACGCAGATGCTGCGCGAGGTCGAGTGGGGTCGGCTCGACGTGCTCGTCGTTGACATGCCGCCCGGCACCGGCGACGCCCAGCTGACCATGGCCCAGCAGGTGCCACTGGCTGGCGCCGTCATCGTCTCGACGCCGCAGGACCTGGCCCTCATCGACGCCCGCAAGGGGCTCAACATGTTCAAGAAGGTCGACGTGCCGCTGCTCGGCATCGTCGAGAACATGAGCTATTTCATCGCCCCCGATACCGGCAAGCGCTACGACATCTTCGGCCATGGCGGCGCCCGGCGCGAGGCCGAGCGCCTCGGCGTCACCTTCCTCGGCGAAGTGCCGCTCGAGATGGGTATCCGCGAAAGTTCGGATGCCGGCACGCCGGTGGTTGTCTCGAAGCCCGATGGCGCCGAAGCGAAGATCTATCGCGACATCGCCGGAAAAGTCTGGGATCGGGTCAATGAAGAGCGCGGTGCTGCGGCAGCCGCGGTGCCGAGCATAGTGTTCGAGTAGGTTTTCCGTCGGCAGGCGCTGCCCCTCACCCTTGAAGAACAGGGAGAGGAGGATCGCCGGTGCAACGCCAGCCCTGAACAAGCCAAGCGTTGTTCAAGCAGCAGCCTAAGCCGCGCCTACCTTCTCGCCGAACTTCGAGAAAAACTGTCCAGCCAGTTTTTTCGAGGTCGATTCGATCAGCCGGCTGCCGAGCTGGGCGATCTTGCCGCCGACATCGGCCTTGGCCGCGTATTTCAACACCGTGGCATCCGGCCCATCGGCGGTCAGCGTCACGTCGGCGCCGCCCTTGGCGAAGCCGGCGATGCCGCCCTTGCCTTCGCCCTGGATGGTGTAGGAATGCGGCGGCTTGAGGTTCTTCAGCGTTACCTCGCCGTTGAACGTCGCCTTGATCGGCCCGATCTTCACCACCACCGTCGCCGCCATCTCGGTCGGTGACTTCATCTCCAGGCTCTGGCAGCCTGGAATGGTCGCCTTCAAAACCTCGGGATCGTTCAGCGCTTCCCACACTTTTTGCAGGGGTGCGGCTATGTGTTCCTCGCCTTCGATCACCAAAGCCATGAAAACCTCCCAGACAAGACTGCCCGAAGCCCTAACGTACGGTTGGGTGCATGTCTATCGCACCAAAGTCCGGTTGCGACCGCACGCCCCTCTTGCCTGCTCTCGCTCGTTGCCATATCGATTTGTCTTACAAATACGGAGACCACGATGGCAGGCGCCCCCACCAGAAAGAAAAAATTTCGCTCGCAGGAGTGGTTCGACAATCCCGACAATCCCGGGATGACGGCGCTCTATCTGGAGCGCTACCTGAATTACGGCCTGACGCGGGCCGAACTGATGTCCGGCAAGCCGCTGATCGGCATTGCCCAGACCGGCTCGGATCTCTCGCCTTGCAACCGTCACCATATCGAACTCGCCAAGCGCGTGCGCGAAGGCATCGTGTCGATGGGTGGCATTCCCTTCGAGTTCCCGTGCCATCCGATCCAGGAAACCGGCAAGCGCCCGACCGCCGCTCTTGACCGCAACCTTGCCTATCTCAGCCTGGTAGAGGTGCTCTACGGCTATCCGCTCGATGGCGTGGTGCTGACCATCGGCTGCGACAAGACGACCCCAGCTCTGCTCATGGCGGCAGCCACCGTCAACATTCCGGCCATCGCCCTGTCGGTTGGCCCCATGCTGAATGGCTGGCACAAGGGCAAGCGCACCGGCTCCGGCACCATCGTCTGGGAATCGCGCCAGCGCCTGTCGGCTGGTGAGATCGACTATGACGAGTTCATGGACATCGTCGCGTCCTCGGCGCCGTCCACCGGCTACTGCAACACCATGGGCACCGCCACCACCATGAACTCGCTGGCCGAGGCGCTCGGCATGCAACTGCCGGGTTCGGCCGCCATTCCCGCCCCCTATCGCGAGCGCGGCCAGATTTCCTACGAGACCGGAAAACGCATCGTCGAGATGGTGCATGAGGACTTGAAGCCGTCCGATATCATGACGCGGGAAGCCTTCGAGAACGCCATCGTCGTCAATTCGGCCATTGGCGGCTCCACCAATGCGCCGATCCATCTCAACGCCATCGCCCGCCATCTCGGTGTGCCGCTCGACAACGACGACTGGCAGAAGATCGGCCTCGAGGTGCCGCTCATCGTCAATCTGCAGCCGACAGGTGAGTATCTCGGCGAGGACTACCATCATGCCGGCGGCGTGCCGGCCGTGGTGGCCGAACTGATGAAGGGCGGGCTGTTGCCGCATCCCGATGCCTTGACCGTCAATGGCAAGTCGATCGGCGACAACTGCAAGGGGGTCGTCAACGAGAACATCGACGTCATCCGCACCGTTGCCGAGCCGCTGAAGGCCAATGCCGGCTTCATCAACCTCAGGGGTAATCTGTTCGATTCGGCAATCATGAAGACCAGCGGCATCTCGCCGGAGTTCCGCGAGCGTTATCTCTCCAATCCCAAGGATCCCGAGGCTTTCGAGGGCAACGCCATGGTCTTTGACGGGCCCGAGGACTACCACGCCCGCATCGATGATCCGGCGCAAGGCATCGACGAACACACCATCCTGTTCATGCGCGGCGCCGGCCCGGTCGGCTATCCTGGCGGCGCCGAGGTCGTCAACATGCAGCCGCCGGCCTATCTGATCAAGAAGGGCATCCATGCGCTCGCCTGCATCGGCGATGGTCGCCAGTCGGGCACGTCTGGCTCGCCGTCGATCCTCAACGCCTCGCCGGAAGCCGCGATCGGCGGTGGATTGGCGCTGCTCAAGACCGGCGACCGCGTCCGCATCGATCTCAGGAAGGGCACGGCCGACATCCTCGTCACCGACGACGAGATCACCCGGCGCCGCGCCGAGCTGCAGAACAATGGCGGCTATCATTATCCGAAGCACCAGACGCCGTGGCAGGAGATCCAGCGCGGCATGGTCGACCAGTTCTCCGAGGGAATGGTGCTGAAGCCGGCGGTGAAATACCAGGATGTCGCGCACACCAGCGGTGTCCCCAGGGACAATCACTGATTATTCCCGGGAATAGTCAGTGATTACCTGTTCGCAGGTGCTTGCGTGAACGACAGACGGCGGCTTGGATATGGATCAAGCCGCCGCCCGCAGTCCTTGACAAGCGCGCCCAACAAATCCACCATCATGGCAAGGGGTGCATCGCGACGACCCCGTGAGGCGTCAGCCCAACGTTCGCGTCCAAGCTTCTCTTCCAGGAGGTGGACGCCATGCCGTCAACAACCGCTATCACCGTATCGCAACTATCCCGTCTGGTCGGTCTGCCGGGTGCTCCGGTAATCGTCGATGTTCGCATCGATGACGATTTCGACGCCGATCCGCGCCTGCTGCCGGCCTCGACCCGGCGCGATTTCAAAACCGTTTCGACCTGGGCGGCCGCGTTCGCCGGCAAACCAGTGGCCGTCGTCTGCCAGAAAGGGCAGAAGCTCTCGCAAGGCGTGGCCGCCTGGCTGCGGCATGAGGGGATTTCCGCCGAGACCCTCGAAGGTGGGTTCGAAGCCTGGCGCGAAGCAAAGGGGCTCCTGGTCCGCGCCGACAAATTGCCTGCGCGCGACGAAAAGGGACGCACGGTGTGGGTAACGCGAGCCCGCCCGAAGGTGGATCGCATCGCTTGCCCCTGGCTGATCCGGCGTTTTATCGATCCTCTCGCGATCTTCCTGTTTGTCGAGGCGGCGGAAGTGCCTGCCGTGGCCGACCGCTTTCAGGCCGTGCCTTTCGACATCGACAACGTGTTCTGGAGCCATCGCGGCGAACGCTGCACCTTCGACACGATGATCGAGGAGTTCGAGCTGAAATCCGAGGCGCTGGACCGCCTTGCGGCGATCGTGCGCGCCGCCGACACCGCAAGCCTCGACCTGGCGCCCCAGGCGGCCGGCTTTCTGGCTGCCTCGCTTGGCCTGTCGCGTATGTTTCGCGACGATCTGGAACAACTGGAAGCAGGCATGCTGCTCTACGATGCGTTCTTCCGCTGGTGTCGCGACGCCACCGAAGAAACTCACAACTGGCCCGCTGCCGGCACCGGTAAACCGTGATGAGCGTTTTGGTCCCGGAAGGTGAGGCTGAGAGCGTCGAGGCACCGGTTGCACCGACCTTCGCCGAAGCCGTCAAGGTCTGGGCGAAGATCGGACTGCTCAGCTTCGGCGGACCGGCCGGGCAGATTGCATTGATGCACAAGGAACTGGTCGAGGAGCGGCGCTGGATCGGTGAACAGCGTTTCCTGCATGCGCTGAACTACTGCATGCTGCTGCCTGGCCCGGAAGCCCAGCAACTTGCCATCTACATTGGCTGGCTGCTGCACAGGACGATCGGTGGCCTTGTCGCCGGCATCCTGTTCGTCGTGCCGGGCGCGCTTGTCATGCTGATCTTGAGCAGCCTCTACATGCTCTATGGCGACGTACCGCTCGTCGAGGCGCTGTTTTTCGGGGTGAAGGCGGCGGTGCTTGCCATTGTCATCGAAGCGGTGATCCGGATCGGCCGGCGTGCCCTGAAAAACCCAGTCATGGTGTCGATCGCGGTCGCGGCCTTCATCGCTATCTATGCGTTGAATGTGCCGTTCCCGCTTATCATCCTGCTCGCGGGCCTGACGGGATGGCTGGGGGACCGCATTGCTCCCGGCCTGTTTTCCGGCTCCGCGCATGGCAAGGGCGATGTTGCCGATATCAAGGGTGCGGTCGACCTGATGTTCGAGCGTGGCGAACTCACCCATGTCAAACCGACGACATGGCATGCGCCGCGCACCGTCGCGATCTGGCTGCCGATCTGGCTCGGGCCCGTTCTCGTGGTCTGGTGGTTCACCGGCTCTGCCAGCGTCTGGACCGAGATAGGCAGGTTCTTCAGTCTCATGGCGGTCGTCACCTTCGGTGGCGCCTATGCGGTCCTCGCCTATGTCGCGCAGGCGGCCGTCCAGTCCTTCGGCTGGCTCGCGCCCGGTGAAATGGTCGACGGTCTTGGGCTTGCCGAAACGACGCCAGGTCCGCTCATTCTGGTGTTGCAGTTTGTCGGCTTCATCGCTGCGTTCCGCCATTCCGGGTCGCTGCACCCGTTGCTTGCCGGATCGCTTGGAGCGCTGCTGACCTTGTGGGTGACGTTCACGCCGTGCTTCTTCTGGATATTCCTGGGCGGGCCCTATATCGAGGCCCTGCGTGGCAACAAGGCATTGTCCGCCGCGCTGGGCGCGATCACCGCCGCTGTTGTCGGCGTCATCATGAACCTCGCTCTGTGGTTTGCCCTGCACGTCATCTTCCGGGAGGTTCGCAACATGGGCCTCGGCATGAATGTGCCGGTGTTTTCGTCGATCGACTGGCGCGCGGCACTGCTTTCCGGCGCCGCCATGATCGCCATCCTGAAGCTGAAAGTCGGCATGCTGCCGACGCTTGCCGGATCCGCCCTTGCCGGTGTCTTGCTGCTGGCGGCGAGTGGCTAGAGCAATTCCAGGAAAAGTGTGAAACGGTTTTCCGTCCGGAATTGCGTCAAAACAAAGAGATAAGAGCGGTTCGGCGTTTCCGTGAAACGACGAACCGCTCTAGATGCCGCTGCCTTTGTATTCCGCTTGCGAACACCTAAGTGGTTGGAAACGGATTGGACCATCATGGCGGGACGACGCTCTTCCCTCGGCTTCCTCGGAATGTTCGGCCGCTCGGGCGACCTCAGGCAGCTCGATGCGGCGTTGCGTGGCGCCGACCTTCATCCGGCCCTCGTGCCGGACGGGGTGAAACTCACCATCGTCAATCTGATGAAGGATCGCTGGCCCGACGAGCCGCCCAGTCAAGCCTATCCAGAGGTGGCCCGGCTGTTCAGCTATTGCATTGCCGGGCCGGAAGCCTTCGAACGATCCAATGGCCTTCAGGGCACGCTCGACGCGGAGCGCCGGATCGAAACAGCCCTTGAGACCGGCGACAGCTTCGATGCGCAAATCGTGCTGATGACGTTGCACGCCAAGCTGATCAGTGCCGAGGTTGTCGAGCGCTACGCGCTGAGCGCCGACTGACGGCTTCGAGGGAAGTGGGCTTATCCGCCCATGCTGCCGCGCGGAAGCTTGATCATCTCGCCAAAGCGGGCGCGCAGTTTGTCGTCGAGCAGCTTGGGGACATGGCGCGGGAAGCGCTCGGCAAGGACACGCTTCTTCTCGATGATCGCCCGCTGCAGGATGTCGGGCCGGCCCTTCTCGTTCCATTCCTTCGGTGAAAACCGGTCGCCGACGGCCGGATAGAAATATTCGGTCTGCATCAGCCGCAGCGTCTGCTCGTTGCCGAGATAATGTCCCGGTCCCTTCAGGCAGACATCGGCGATGGTGTCGATCGACAGCGATTCATCGGACACTTCGATGCCGCGCACGCAGCGCAGGCAGTGGCCGAGCATGTCGTTGTCGATGATCAGGCTTTCCAGGCAGAAGCCGAGCAGCGAAGCGTGCATGCCGGCCGATTCATAGACCAGGTTGAGCCCTGCAAGGCCGGCCATCACGTCGGTGATGCCCTTTTCATAGCCGGACTGGATGTCGGGCAGCTTCGAATCCGTCATGCCGGCGGCCGAGCCACCCGGCAGGTCGTAGAATTGCGCCATCTGCGCGCAGGCCGCCGTCAGTACCGCCTGTTCGGCCGAACCGCCCGACATGGCACCGGTCCTGAGATCCGACACGAACGGCCATGTGCCGAAGATCGCCGGATGCCCCGGCTTGATGGCGTTGACATAGACGAGGCCGGCCAGCACTTCGGCCACTGCCTGTACCACAGCGCCTGCAATCGCCGCCGGCGCCGTGGCGCCTGCCTGTCCGGCCGAGAGCAGGAGGATCGGGATGCCGCCCTCGACGCAGGCTTCGAGCACGCCGCAGGCGTCTTCGGCGAATTTCATCGGCGGCACGACGAAGCAGTTGGAATTCGACACGAACGGCCGTGCGCGGAAGTTCTCCTCGCCACCGGCAATGGCATAGAGCATTTCGAGCGCCGGCTGCACGTTCTCGCGCACGGTGAACGAGGTGCCGACATGCTTGGACGTGCCCATCACGCACGCATAGAGCGTGTTGAAGTCCATTTCGAGCGGATCGGGAATGTCGCGCGGCACCATCGGCCGCTGGAAGAAATGGATGTTGTCGAGCCCCTCGACGATGCGGGCGGCGTCATAGATGTCCTGCAGCAGCGACTCGCGATATTCGCGCTTCTCGACATCGACCAGATGGACGGCGGCTCCGGCCGTGCCGTAGTGCACGCGCTTGCCCTTGATCAGCATGTCGTGCTTGGGGTCCTGGCCGTGCAGCGTGAAATTCCGTGCCGCTTTCTTGATGGAATCGAGCACCAGCGCGCGCGGGAACCGGATGCGGCCATCGTCGGCGTAGGTGGCGCCGGCCCCGGTCAGCGCTTCGATGCAGGAGGGAATGGCGTTGGCGAAGCCGACCGTCTCAAGCAGGGTCAGCACCGCCTCGTGGATGCGCTCCTGGTCATTCCCGGTCAGCGGTCCGTAGCTGCCGCCTTCGAGACCGGCGCGTACCGGCTTGATGTCGTCGGCCAGCGGCGCGGCCCGCATGGCACGGCGCGCTTCGCGTCCGCCGGAGCGGCGCGAACGCTGATCCGCCGCCGCTTCCTGCTTTTCAAGAACCACAGACATGCAGACACTCCACCTTTCAGAGAAGCAGGGCGCGGCGGTTGGTCCACCATCGGCTGCTTCTTCCCCTTGTGCCCCGACTATGCCGCCGGCATTGGCACAGCCTATGAGCCAGCCAGTCCGGTTGCATATGCCAGGGCTAAAGGACCCAGAGCCGCGCACGCGCGGCTCTGAAGGGATCGGTCGATGGATCAGGCGGCGGCAGGCCTGCGTCCGGCCGCGGTGGCCAGTTCGCGGATGCCGGGCTCGATGTGCTGCAGCGCGATCGAGGAGATGCCCAGGCGCATGAAGCGCGAAGGCTTTTCGGTGCGGTCGAAGAAGCGGTCGCCCGGCTCGATGATGACGCTGCGCGAGGCCGCCGCCTCGGCTAGCCCGCGCGCATCGGTGCCGCGCGGCCCCTCGAGCCACAGCGACGTGCCGCCGGCCGAATCGGTCGAACGCCATTCCGGCAGGAAGGCGGAAATCGCATGGACCAGGCGCTTGCGCCGCTCGTCGAAGGCGCTCGACAAACGCCGCACCAGCGCCTCGTGGTGGCCGAGCGACAGGAACAGCGCGACGGCGCGCTGGTTGTTGGCTGGCGGATGGCGCAGCATGAAGCGGCGCAGGGCCCGCAGCTCGGAGATTAGTCCAGCGGAAGCGACGATATAGCCAAGCCGCAGCCCCGGGGCCAGCGTCTTCGACATCGAGCCGACATAGACGACGCGGCCGGAGCGGTCGAGGCTCTTCAGCGCCTGCTGCGGCGCCTCGTCGAGCAACTGGCTGTCATAGCCGTCCTCGATGATGATCTGGTTGTGGCGGTTGGCTCGTGCCAGGAGATCCTGCCGCCTCTCGGCCGACAGGGGCACCATGGTCGGGCAATGATGGCTGGGCGTGACGAACACGAAGCCGGAATCATTGGGAATAGAAGCGGTTACGATGCCGGACTGGTCGACCGGCACCGGCTGGATGTCGGCGCCCGCAAGCCGGAAGATCGAGCGCGCGTCGGGGTAACCCGGGTCCTCCATCGCCACCTTGGAGCCCTTGGTCATCAGCAGCGTCGCCAGCATGTAGAGCGCATTCTGAGCGCCCAGCGTGACGATGATCTCATCGGGATTGGCGAAAATGCCGCGCCGGGGCAAGAGCCGCGCCTGGATCTGCTCGATCAGCAGCGGATCGTCGCGGTCGACCATGTCGGACGCCCAGTTGCGGATTTCGAGCACCGCGAGCGCCATGCGGTTGCACTCGCGCCACTCGGCGGTCGGGAACAGCGCCGGGTCGAACTGACCGTAGACGAAGGGGTAGGACGACTTGATCCAGTTCTCGTGCTTGGCCGGCGGCGGCATGTCGCTGGCGGCGATCTGCCGGCGTGCCTTCCAGTCGATCTCATTGGCCTGGTCGGGCGCCTTCTGGTGCGGCTTGGCCGGTGTCGCCAGCACGTCGGGATTGACGAAATGACCACGCCGCTCGCGCGCCACCAGGAATCCCTGGTCGACGAGTTGCTGGAACGCCAGCACCACGGTGCCGCGCGCCACGCCGAGTTTCTCGGCGAGGATCCGGCACGAGGGAAGCGGCATCGAAGCGGCGATCTGGCGATCGAGAATGGCTGCAACGATGGCTTGGCGGATCTGCGCCTGCAGGGTCTGGCCGGATTCGGCCGAAATCCGGAACAGGCCGGACCATATCGCCGTGTCGTTTCGCTGTGGCATGGAAGATGTTCCTCGATGGCCAGCTTTTTTCGCTTGGCTGGACCAGTCGAATGTAGCGGTGGCACAAGGTGTTGCGCCAATCAATTTTTCTGATCTTTGAGATTTATGCCAGTGATCCTTCGGCCGAAATCCTGCCTCGCGTGACGCGTTGCATAATACGGCGATGATGCAGTGCATCACGCGGCGATGATGCACTGCGTCATCGCTGCGTATTGAACCGGATGGAATTCGGCTCAATAGTTTTGGCGCGACGACACGCGCCGGAAACATCCGGTCTGATATGGTGCGTCGAAAACGTCAGGAGTCCCCCCGCCAGTGGATCAATCAGCCTTTCAAAAACAGCTTGCCGCCTTGCGCGACCATCGCGCCGCCGCACCTGCCAGCATGCGCCAGGCCTTCGCCGCCGATCCGCAGCGGTTCGAGAAATTCTCCGCCACCGACGGCGACCTTTTGCTCGACTGGTCGAAATGCGCTGTCGACGCGGTCACCATGGACTTGCTGGAAAAGCTCGCCAAGGCCGCCGATCTCGAAAGCCGTCGCGCCGCGATGTTCGCCGGCAAGAAGATCAACCTGACTGAAGATCGTGCCGTGCTGCACACGGCGCTGCGCAACCTGACCGGCAAGGGCGTCACGGTCGATGGCCAGGACGTCAAGGCGGACGTCATCGCCGTACTCGACGCGATGGGGGCTTTTGCCGATGCCGTGCGTTCCGGCAAGGCGGCCGGCGCCACCGGCAAGAAGATCACCGACATCGTCAACATCGGTATCGGCGGTTCCGATCTCGGTCCGGCCATGGCGACGCTGGCGCTGGCGCCCTATCATGACGGGCCGCGCGCCCATTACGTCTCCAACATCGATGGCGCCCATATCCACGACACGCTGAAGGGCCTCTCCGCCGAAACCACGCTTTTCATCATCGCATCCAAGACCTTTACCACCGTCGAGACGATGACCAATGCCGAGACGGCGCGCAAATGGGTGCAGGAAGCCCTCGGCAAGGATGCGGTGGGCAAGCATTTTGCCGCCGTCTCGACCGCGCTCGACCTTGTGGCGAAGTTCGGCATCGCGGCCGACCGCGTCTTCGGCTTCTGGGACTGGGTCGGCGGCCGCTATTCGGTCTGGGGCGCGATCGGCCTGCCGGTGATGATCGCTGTCGGCCCGAGAAATTTTCGCGCCTTCCTGGATGGCGCGCACGAGATGGACGAGCATTTCCGCACCGCCCCCATCCAAGAGAACCTGCCGGCGCTTCTGGGGCTGGTCGGCTGGTGGCATCGCGTGATCTGCGGATATCCGGCTCGCGCCGTCATCCCCTACGACCAGCGCCTGTCCAGGCTGCCGGCCTATCTGCAGCAGCTCGACATGGAATCGAACGGCAAGAGCGTCACCCTCGAAGGCGTGGCGGTGACGACGCCGACCGGGCCGCTGGTCTGGGGCGAGCCCGGCACCAACGGCCAGCATGCCTTCTTCCAGCTGCTGCACCAGGGCACCGATTTCATCCCGGTCGAGTTCCTTGCCGCGGCCGTCGGCCACGAGCCGAAGCTCAGGCATCAGCACGATCTGCTGCTCGCCAACTGCCTGGCGCAGTCGGAAGCGTTGATGAAGGGCCGCACGCTGGAGGAGGCGCGCGCCCAGATGCTGGCCAAGGGCATGAAGCCTGCCGAGGTCGACAAGATCGCCCCGCACCGCGTCTTCTCCGGCAACCGGCCCTCGATGACCATCCTCTACCGGAAACTCGACCCGCGCACCTTCGGCCGGCTGATCGCGCTCTATGAGCACCGCGTCTTCGTCGAGGGAACGCTCTTCAACATCAACTCCTTCGACCAGTGGGGCGTCGAACTCGGCAAGGAACTGGCCACCGGCCTTTTGCCTGTCGTGGAGGGCAAGGAAAGTGCCGCAAAGCGGGATGCCTCGACCGCTGGTCTGGTAGATTACATCCACCATCTGCGTGGGTCGGAGTGAAGCGCTTGGCAGACATCAAGGGAATATTGTTCGACAAGGACGGGACGCTTGTCGACTTCAACGCGACCTGGCTTGGCGTTGCCGACTTCATGGCCATGGATGCGTCCGAGGGCGATCGCTGGAAAGCCGACAGACTGCTTGCAGCGGCCGGATTCGATTTCGCCAACCGACGTTTCAAGCCCGATTCGATCTTTGCCTCGGGCACCAACATGGACGTCGTCGAGCTGTGGTTCCCGCGCCTGTCCGACGAGGACCAGATGCTGGCCGTCGCCCGCTTCAACGAGATCACCTCGGCGCAGGGCTCGGCGATGGCAGTGGCACTGCCGGGCATCGTCGAGACGCTCAACACCTTGCACAGGAAATCCTACCGGCTTGGTGTCGCCACCAACGATTCGACCAGCGGCGCGGAAAGGACGCTGGTCACGCTCGGCGTCGCCCAACTGTTCGACGCGGCTTATGGCTACGACGCGGTCGCCAATCCCAAACCGGCGCCCGATACGATCCTGGCTTTTTGCGATCTCACCGGCCTGCAGCCGTCGGCGATCGCCATGGTCGGCGACAACCGCCACGATCTCGAAATGGCGCGGGCCGGTGGCTGCGGCCTGGCGATCGGCGTGCTCTCGGGCACCGGCACCCGCGAATCGCTGGCCGGCATTGCCGACGCCGTCCTCGATTCCGTTGCCGATCTGCCGGATTTCCTTTCGGCGCGGGTCAAGGAGACGATCTGATATCGGCAGCACTGGCGGGTGCCATATCCGCCTCGAAACGAAAGACGCCGCTCGGCTCCAGTGCTGTGCCTTTCGTCTGGCCGAAATCCGGTACCTCGTATTCGGCAAGCAGAAGCAGCCGCGATCGTGGCAGGTAGGCCCGGCCCGGATCGCCGACCAGGACTTCGATGCCGGCGGCGAGGCAGCGGTCGAGGAAGGGAATGATCCGCCAGGCGACGTCCTGCCTGTAGAACACATCGCCGGCGAGCACCAGGTCGATCGCGGGTGGCGAACCCATGGTGATATCCCTGCCGATCACCGTTATGGCGACGCCGTTGGCTGCTGCATTGAGGTCGAGCGCGGCGACGCCGTGGCGGTCGATCTCGGCGGCGATCACTTCGCGCGCCCCGGCCTTCGCGGCGGCAATGCCGACAATGCCGGAGCCGGCGCCGAGGTCGAGCACGCGGCGCCCGGCGACGGTCGTCGGACGGTCGAGGACATAGCGCGCAAGCACGGTGCCACCGGCCCACGCATAGGCCCAGTAGGGCGGTTGCGGCTCCGGCGAATCGTCCTCGTCGTTCTCGTCATCGGGCTCGACTAGCCGCCTCAGTCCGCTGCCGGGATGAGCCGTGTAGAACTGGATCTCGGGAAGCGCGGGGACAGGAACAAGGCGCATGTTCGCCTTGATGAACGTCGCCGGGTCGAGGCGCGAGCGCCGATCCGGCGCATCGTCGGTGGCGAGCTTGTCACCCAAGATCCTGCCTATTCCCGCAGCGCCCGCCGCAGGATCTTGCCGACCGGCGTCTTCGGCAGCTCGGTCCTGAATTCGATATATTTGGGCCGCTTGTAGCCGGTCAGGTTCTCGCGGCAATAGGCGGTCAGCGCCTCGGCGGTCAGTGCCGGATCCTTCCTGACGACGAACAGCTTCGGCACTTCGCCCGAATGCTCGTCCGGCACGCCGATCGCCGCGACTTCGAGCACGCCCGGATGTTGGGCGACGACCTCCTCGAGTTCGTTCGGATACACGTTGAAGCCCGAGACGAGGATCATGTCCTTCTTGCGGTCGACGATCTTGGTGTAGCCGCGCTCGTCCATGAAGCCCATATCGCCGGATTTGAAGTAGCCGTCCTTGGTCATCACCTTGGCGGTCTCGTCCGGCCGGTTCCAGTAGCCCGCCATCACTTGCGGCCCCCTGATGCAGATCTCTCCGACCTCGCCGAGCGGCAGGTTGTTGCCGTCGTCGTCGCGAATGGCGATCTCCGTCGACGGCAGCGGCAGGCCGATCGTGCCGGTGAAATCGCTGGCGCTGAACTTGTTGGCGGTGGCCACGGGTGAAGTTTCCGAGAGGCCATAGCCTTCGGTGACCGGGCAGCCGGTCAGCGCCTTCCACCGTTCGGCGACGCCCTTCTGCACCGCCATGCCGCCGCCCAGCGTCAGGATCAGCGGCTTGAAGTCGAGCTTGCGGAAATCCTCGTTGTTGAGCAGCGCGTTGAACAGCGTGTTGAGACCCGGAAAGATGTGGACCGGATATTTTGCCAGTTCCTTGACGAAACCCGGGATGTCGCGCGGATTGGGAATGAGCACGTTGCGGGCGCCTTGCTGCATGCCCATCAGCGCGTTCACCGTCAGCGCGAAGATATGATAGAGCGGCAGCGCGCAGATGAAGTTCGGATGCGCCGGCTTCGGCTTGATGGTGTAGGCGTCTTCCAGCCACAGCGCGTTCTGCACGACATTGGCCAGCACATTGCTGTGCAGCAGCACCGCGCCCTTCGAAATCCCCGTGGTGCCGCCGGTATATTGCAGGAAGGCGACATCGTCGGCCGTCACAATGGCTGGCGTGAAGCGCAGGCTGGCACCGGCCTTCACGGCCGCGTTGAACTTGACATGGCCGGGCAGCGACCATGCCGGCACCATCTTCTTCACGCGGCGCACGACGAGATTGACGATGGTCCCCTTCAGGCCGCCAAGCATGTCACCCATCGCCGCGACGACAACATGCTTGACCGCCGTCCGGGCGATCACGGCCTGCAAGGTGCTGGCGAAGTTCTCCAGGATGACGATGGCCTGCGCGCCGGAATCCTTGAGCTGGTGTTCGAGTTCGCGCGGCGTGTAGAGCGGGTTGACGTTCACCACGGTGTATCCCGCGCGCAGGATGGCCATCATCGCCACCGGATATTGCAGCACGTTCGGCATCATCAAGGCGACGCGAGCGCCTTTCTGCAGCCCTTTCGACTGCAGATAAGCGCCGAAGGCCGCCGACAGCCGCTCGATATCGGCATAGCTGATGGACTTGCCCATGCAGGTGAACGCGGGCTGGGCGGAAAACTGCTTGCAGGTGGCAACCAGGAAGTCGCCGATGGAACTGTAGGGCAGGACGCCGATTTCGGCCGGCATGTTCTTCGGATAACTCTTGAGCCACGGCTTTTTCGGCAGCCCGGCGGCGAGCGCGGTCAGCGCTTTCGGCAGTCGCTTGGCGGCAGTTGCGACGGGCTTCGCGGCCGGCGCGGCTTTCGAAACTGCAGCCTTCGCCGGAGCCGCCTTTGGCGACGCGGTCTTTGTCGGGGTGCTCTTGCCTGCGGTCTTTACCGGGGACGATTTCGTTGCGGGCTTCGCTTCTGCCTTCGCGGTCGCTGCCTTGGTGGCGGGCGCCGCCTGTCCGTCAGGGCCGGCGGCCTGTTCCGAGGCCGCCTTGGCCGGTGCCTTTGCCGGCGCTGCCTTCTTTCCTGTTTTTGCCACCCATTCCTCCCTGGATCGTTCTGTTCGTCCGCGCCGCGCTCGTTCCTGAATTGACAGGGACATCCTCCGCTGCTGCCTAGATATCTTCTATGTATTGCCTCTATTGGCGGCCGTGCAAGTCTTGCCCTTGCGGCAGGACGGGAAAGATTTGGCTCCGAGAATCTTTCCCGCCGCCGACACTTCGAACCGGTCTCTTCCCGTATTCGCGGCCGAGCGAAGGCGCGCGTGCCATCAATATCGCCGGATTGGCGATCAATAAAAAAATGCGGTCGTTAATAATAACGTGAAAGGAAAAAACTGCTAATTTTTTCTGACATTTGCCAAAATCGCGGATTTTTTTCCTGCTTCCCGCGGGGTAAGCAAACGGGGTGTTCCAAAGCCGGAAAAACGGTGCTTATATGCGCGCTTCGCGAGCCTGATAGAGGGGCTTGGAAGAACATCAGGGAGTGCTCAATGAAAAAGAAACTCGCTTTTGCGGCCGCGTTGCTGGCCGCAAGCGTCCTCGGCGGCATGGCCAATGCAAAGACGCTTGTCTATTGCTCGGAAGCGTCGCCGGCCAATTTTGATCCAGGTACGACGACCGGCGGCAACGACTTCGATGCCTCGTCGCGTACCGTCTATTCGCGCCTGGTCGAATTCAAGCATGGCGGTACCGAGGTCGAGCCCGGCCTCGCCGACAAGTGGGAAATCTCCGACGACGGCCTGGTCTATACCTTCCACCTGCATCCGGGCGTGAAGTTCCAGACCACCGATTTTTTCAAGCCGACCCGCGACCTCAATGCGGATGACGTCGTCTTCTCTTTCGATCGTCAGTTCAACAAGGCGAATCCCTGGAACGGTGACAAGTATCTGCCCAACCTGACCTGGGACTACTATACCGGCATGGACATGCCGAAATACGTCGCCAAGTGGGAAAAGGTCGACGACCTGACCGTCAAGCTGACGCTGACCGAGCCGAATGCACCGATGCTGGCCAATCTCGGCATGGACTTCGCCTCGATCGTGTCGAAGGAATATGCCGACCAGCTGGAGAAGTCCGGCAAGATGGCCGATTTCTCCACCAAGCCGATCGGCACCGGTCCGTTCCAGTTCGTCGACTACCAGCTGGATTCGGTCATCCGCTATGCGGCCAACCCAGACTATTTCAAGGGCAAGGAGAAGATCGACGATCTCGTCTTCGCCATCACCCCTGACGCAACCGCACGCATCCAGAAGGTGCTGGCCGGCGAATGCGACATCGCGCCCTATCCGAATCCTGCCGACATCGGCACGATCAAGGCCAACCAGGACGTGACCCTGATGGATCAGGCCGGCCTGAACATCGGCTACATGAGCTACAACACCACCATCCCGCCGCTCGACAAGCCTGAGGTGCGCCATGCGCTCAACCAGGCGATCGATCGGGAATCGCTGATCAAGTCGCTGTTCCAGGATGCCGGCGCCACGCCGGCCGAAAACCTGATCCCGCCGACCATGTGGTCGTGGAACAAGGATGTGAAGTCCGACGCCTATGATCCGGAAGCCGCCAAGAAGGTGCTGGCCGCTGCCGGGCTCACGGAGATCCAGCTTTGGGCTTCCGATCGCGTTCGTCCTTACAACCCGAACTTCCAGCGTGCCGCCGAACTGATCCAGGCCGACTGGGCCAAGGTCGGCGTCAAGGCCGAGATCGTCAACTACGAGTGGACCAAGTATCGCTCGGAGGGCAAGAAGAAGGATCGTCCAGGCGCCTTCCAGATCGGCTGGACCGGCGACAATGGCGATCCGGACAACTTCTTCGCCACGCTGTTCGCCTGCTCGGCTATCGGCGTCTCGAACTACTCGAGCTGGTGCGACAAGGACTTCGAGGACCTGATCCAGAAGGCCAAGAAGACCAGCGACCAGGCCGAGCGCACCAAGCTCTACGAACAGGCGCAGGTGGTCTTCCAGAAGCAGGCTCCGGCCTTCCTGCTGGCGCATAGCCAAGTCTACGCGGTCGTGCGCAAGAATGTCAGCGGTTTCATGATGGACCCGCTCGGCATTCACCGCTTCGACGGCGTCGACAAAGCCGAATAAGACATTGAGTGGGGCGGCGCTCTAGAGCGCCGCCCCCTTCGCCATGCTCAAATATATTCTTCACAGAATTGCACTTTTGATTCCGACGCTTGTCGGCATCACTATCTGTGCCTTCGCCTTCGTCAGGCTGCTGCCCGGCGATCCCATCCTTGCCATGGCCGGTGAACACGGCGTGGCGCCGGCGCGCTACGAGGAGCTCAAGGAACAGTTCGGCTACAATCTGCCGATCTGGCAGCAATATGCCCGCTATGTCGGTGAGGTCGCGACCGGTGATTTCGGAGTCTCGATCTCGTCCAAGCGCCCGGTGATGGAGGAGTTCAAGATCCTCTTTCCGGCAACAATGGAACTGTCGTTCTTCGCCATGATTTTCGCCATGGTGCTCGGCATTCCAGCCGGCATCTTCGCTGCGGTCAAGCGCGGATCATGGTTCGACCAGTCGCTGATGGGCACGGCGCTCGTCGGCTATTCCATGCCGATCTTCTGGTGGGGCCTGCTGCTGATCATCTTTTTCTCCGGCTATCTCGGCTGGACACCGGTTTCGGGCCGCATCGGCCTGCAGTTCTTCTTCAAGCCGATCACCGGCTTCATGACCATCGACACCCTGCTCTATGGCAAGTGGGATGCCTTCCGCTCGGCGTTGAGCCACCTCGTCCTGCCGGCGATCGTGCTCGGCACCATCCCGCTCGCGGTGATCGCCCGCCAGACGCGTTCAGCCATGCTGGAAGTCCTGGGCGAGGACTATGTGCGCACGGCGCGCGCCAAGGGCCTGTCGCCGTCGCGGGTGGTCGGTCTGCATGCGTTGCGCAATGCGCTCATCCCGGTGGTCACCACCATCGGCCTGCAGATCGGCACGCTGCTCGCCGGCGCTATCCTCACCGAAACCATCTTCGCCTGGCCGGGCATCGGCAAGTGGATGGTCGATTCCATCTTCAAGCGCGACTATGTCGTCGTGCAGTCAGGTTTGCTTTTGATCGCCCTCATCGTCATGGCCGTGAACCTCATCGTCGACGTGCTCTACGCCGTCATCAACCCGCGCATACGGGCCGCGTGATGAGCCAGTCGACCGAAGTCACCGCGCTCGCCGCCGGCAATCCTGACCGCCTGACCGGGTTCAGGACCTTCTGGCACTACTTCTCGGTCAATCGCGGCGCCGTGATCGGCCTGTTCGTCTTCATCCTGCTGGTGCTGGCGGCGCTGTTCGCGCCGCTGCTTGCGCCCTATGCGCCTGACATTCAGGACAAGACCGCCTTTCTGAGGCCGCCAGCCTGGCAGGCGGGCGGCAGCGCGCAATATCTGCTCGGCACCGATCCTGTCGGCCGCGACATCCTTTCGCGCCTGCTCTACGGCGCGCGCTTTTCGCTGCTGATCGGCGCGGTCGTGGTCACGCTGGCGCTCACCGGCGGCATCACGCTCGGTCTGCTCGCCGGCTATTTCCGCGGCTGGGTCGACGTGGCGATCATGCGCTTGATGGACCTCATCCTGGCGTTCCCGTCGCTGCTCCTGGCGCTCGTCCTGGTCACCATTCTTGGCCCCGGCCTGTTCAATGCGATGCTGGCCATCGCGCTCGTCCTGCAGCCGCATTTCGCACGGCTGGTGCGCGCCGCCGTGATGGCGGAGAAAAGCCGCGAGTATGTCGTGGCGGCGAAGGTCGCCGGCGCCGGCCATATCAGGCTGATGCTTCGCACCATCCTGCCGAATTGCCTGGGGCCGCTGATCGTCCAGGGCACCTTGTCGTTCTCCAACGCCATTCTCGAAGCGGCCGCTCTCGGCTTCCTCGGCCTTGGCGCCCAGCCGCCGACGCCCGAATGGGGCACGATGCTCGCTTCGGCGCGCGAGTTCATCCTGCGCGCCTGGTGGGTGGTGACCTTCCCCGGCCTTGCGATCCTGATCACCGTGCTTGCCATCAATCTGATCGGCGACGGTCTGCGCGACGCGCTCGATCCGAAACTGAGGAGATCGTGATGGCGCTGCTCGAGATCCAGAATCTCGTCGTCGAATTCCAGACCGCGTCAGGTCCGTTCCGGGCGGTCGACGGCGTCTCGCTGCATGTCGACGAGCGCGAAGTGCTGGCCATCGTCGGCGAATCCGGCTCCGGCAAGTCGGTCTCGATGCTGGCGGTGATGGGCCTGCTGCCGTGGACGGCCACGGTCACCGCCGACCGCATGAGCTTCAATGGCCGCGATCTCCTGAAGATGAGCCCGGCGGAGCGCCGCAAGATCATCGGCAAGGACATATCGATGATCTTCCAGGAGCCGATGGCCAGCCTCAATCCCTGCTTCACCATCGGCTTCCAGATCGAGGAGGTGCTGCGTTTCCATATGGGTATGGACGGTGCGCAGCGCCGGGCACGTTCAATCGAACTCCTGACGCAGGTCGGTATTGCCGAACCGGCGGAACGGCTGAACTCGTTCCCGCACCAGATGTCGGGCGGCCAGTGCCAGCGCGTCATGATCGCCATCGCCATTGCCTGCAATCCGAAGCTTCTGATTGCCGACGAGCCGACGACGGCGCTCGATGTCACCATTCAGAAGCAGATCCTCGATCTCCTGGTCTCGCTGCAGGCGAAATACGGCATGGGCCTGATCATGATCACCCACAATATGGGCGTGGTGGCCGAGACCGCCGACCGCGTCATCGTCCAGTACAAGGGCCGCAAGATGGAAGAGGCCGACGTGCTGTCGCTGTTTGAATCGCCGAAGAGCAATTACACCCGCGCGCTTTTGTCGGCGCTGCCGGAGAATGCCGTCGGCGACCGGCTGCCGACCGTGTCCGACATGCTGTTCGAGCCGGCGCCCTCGGGAGCCGCCGCATGAGCATCAAGGTCGTCGAAGGCAAGAACATCGTACGCGACTACCATATTGGTGGCGGCCTGTTTCGCGGCCAGCGCACGGTGCATGCGGTCAAGGGCGTCTCGTTCAGCGTCGACAAGGGCAAGACGCTGGCCATCGTCGGTGAAAGCGGCTGTGGCAAGTCGACGCTTGCCCGCATCATCACGCTGATCGATCCGGCGACGTCGGGTGAGCTGTTCATCGACGGCAACAAGGTCGACATCGCCAGGAACGGATTGACCAAGGAGATGCGCCGCAAGGTGCAGATCGTCTTCCAGAACCCCTACGGGTCGCTCAATCCGCGCCAGAAGATCGGCGACGTGTTGGGTGAGCCACTGCTCATCAACACCAACAAGCCGGCCGAGGAACGGCGCGACCTCGCCATGAAGATGCTGAAGAAGGTCGGCCTCGGACCCGAGCACTACAACCGCTACCCGCACATGTTCTCGGGCGGCCAGCGCCAGCGCATCGCCATTGCCCGCGCGCTGATGCTCAACCCGAGCCTGCTGGTGCTGGACGAGCCGGTCTCCGCGCTCGATCTTTCGGTGCAGGCGCAGGTGCTCAACCTGCTTGCCGACCTGCAGGACGAGTTCCAGCTGACCTATGTCTTCATCAGCCACGATTTGTCCGTGGTGCGCTACATCGCCGACGATGTGATGGTGATGTATTTCGGCGAGGCGGTCGAATACGGCTCGCGCGAGGAGGTCTTCGCCGATCCCAAGCACAGCTACACCAGGACGCTGTTCGCGGCGACGCCGCGCGCCGACATCGCCTCGATCAAGGCGAGACTGGCGAAGAAGAAGGCGGCGGCCTGAGACTGCGAGCCGCCGCCCCCAGGCCGCCTTCGTCGATCACGACAACTTGGCGACGATGGCGCGCAGCGCCTCGCCGAAACGGTGGATCTCATCGACAGTGTTGTAGTGGACCAGTGAAGCGCGGATGGCGCCGCTGTCCATCGAGAGGTTGAGACGCTTCATCAGCCGCGGCGCGTACATGTGGCCGTCGCGGATGCCGATCTGCATTTCGGCCATTTCCTCGACGATCCGTTGCGGCGACAGTTTGCCGATGTTGAAACAGAAGGTCGGCACGCGCTCATTGATGCGGGCTTCGTCGGCGACACCATAAATCGTCGCACCGCAATCCTTGAGCACGGCGAGCATTTCGCGCGCCAGCAGCAGCTCATAGTCGCGAATGGCGCCCATGCCGGCAACGATGTTTTCGCGGCGCGAGCGGTTGTTGGATGGCGCAAGGTTGCGGCCGATCAGTTCCAGATACTGTACCGCCGCATCCATGCCCGCGACGTTCTCGTAGATGAAGGTGCCGGCCTCGACCTTGTAGGGCGGCTCGTCGGGGATGAAATCCTCGCGGAAGGTCGGCAGCCGCTTCAGCGTTTCGAAGCGGCCCCACAAAAAGCCCATATGCGGCGAGAAATTCTTGTAGCCGGAACAGACGAGGTAGTCGCAGTCCCAGGCTTGCACGTCGATAAGCCCATGCGGCCCGTAATGCACGCAGTCGAGGAACACTTCCGCACCGGCCGCGTGCGCGATCTCGGCCACCGAGGTGACATCGACGATCGAGCCGATCGAATGCGCCGTCACAGTGCAGGCAACGAGACGGGTGCGATCGGAAACCAGCGGGCGCAGATCGTCGACATGCAGGTTGCCGTCCTCGCGCATGCGCCACCATTTGAATTTGGCGCCAGCGGACTCCAGCGCCAGCCATGTGGCGATGTTGGCATCGTGGTCCATGTCGGTGATGACGATCTCGTCCCGCTCGGACAGCATCTGGCCGATGCCGAGGCTGACCAGGCGGATGAACGAGGTGGCGTTCATGCCGAAGCAGATTTCCGAGGGACTGGTGGCGTTGATCAGCAATGCCACGCTCGCACGCGCATCGGCGACCGCCTGGTCGACAGCGACGCTGCGGCCATAGCGGCCGCCGCGCTGCACATTGTGCGCGACCAGATGGTTGGTCACTGCGTCGAGCACACTCTGCGGGATCTGCGCGCCGGCGGCGTTGTCCAGGAAGATGAAGTCGCCGGCCCGCTGCAAGGCGGGAAACATGGCGCGGATGGTATCGACGGGGAACGCGGTGGCGTTCGCTTTGTCGGTTTGATGCTTGTTCACGGGTACGCTCCTGCGAAGGACTTGGCGGTTGGGATCAGTTGGCGAGGTCAGCGCGTCTTCTCGGTCTTGAAGCGGCGCTCGAGCAGGCTGACGAGGCGGACCATCGGCCAGAGGAAGATGAGATAGACAAGCGCTGCGCCGATCAGCGGTGAGGGGTTGGCGTAAAGCGACTGCGCGTTGGTCGCCTCCTTCAAGAGTTCCGGCAGCGCCACGGTGGAGGCGAGCGAGGTGTCCTTGAACATCGAGACGCAGTTGCTGGTCATCGGCGGGATGACCACGCGCACCGCCTGCGGCAGCACCACCTTGCGCAAGGTCAGCAGGAACGGCAGGCCAAGCGCCTGCGCCGCCTCGAACTGGCCGCGCGGAATGCTTTCGATGCCGGAACGGAACACTTCGCTCGAATAGGCCGACATGATGATGGCAAACGCCGTCACCGCCGACGACCAGGATGACAGGCGTATGCCGAGGAAGGGCAGCGCGTAGTAGATCAGGATCAGCACGACCAGCACCGGCAGGGCGCGGAAGATGTCGGTGTAGCCGATCGCCAGCCACCGCAGCGGCTTCGGCGCGTAGAGCCGCAGCAGGCTGATCACCAGCCCGATTGGGATGCCGATGCCGATGCTGAGCAGTCCGAGCAGCAGCGTGTTCAGGAAGCCGCGCAGCAGCGCCGGCAGGCTGGACATGATGACATCGGGGTTGAAGAAAGTGTCCAGCAGCGACATGGGAGCGTTCCCGAACCGTTTTGCGTCCCGTGACGCCAGAGCAAAGGGTGCTCAGTTAAAATTCATCGGCCTCGCCGATGGCGAGACGATTTGCGCGGAAGCTGGCGCCAGAGCATCAAATGAATCGTGCCGGCCTGCAAAGCCGGCACGATTTCAGTGCATTGCCGCTCAGGCCTTCGGCAGCGGCATTTCCTTGACCGTCGAAGAGTCGGCGGGGGCGTCGCTGCCGAACCACTTCTTGTGGATCGCGGCCAGCGTGCCGTCCTTCTTCATCGCGGTCAGGGCGTCGTTCAGCTTGCCGAGCAGCGGGTGGTCCTTGGTCATCATCAGGCCGTACTGTTCGCCGGTCTTGATGCGCTCCTTGACGGTCAGGTCCTTCATCTTGGTGAAGGAATACTGCATGCCCGGAATGTCGCTGACGGCGGCATCGACGCGGCCGGCGCTGAGGTCGAGCAGCAGGTTCTGTTGCGTGTCATAGCCCTTCACGTCGCTGAAGCCGTCAGCCTCCTGATGCGCCTTGACCCAGGTTTCGCCGGTCGATCCGGACAGCACGCCGACGATCTTGCCCTTGAGGTCGGCCTCGGCCTTGATCGGGCTGTCGGTCTTGGTGGCGATGCCCATGTCGGAATCATAGTAGGGCTGCGTGAACGACTGCGACTTCAGCCGCTCCGGCGTGATGGTGATCGACGAAATGGCAACGTCGATGCGCTTCGACGTGGTGGCGGCGAACAGCGCCTGGAAGCCGAGGTCGGCGATATCGGTGGTCATGCCGACGCGCTTGGCCGCTTCGTTGACGATGTCGACTTCAAAACCCTCGAAGGTGCCGCTCTCGTTCTTGTACTCGAAGGGCGGATTGGTCGGGTAGGCGCCGACATTCAGCACGTCGGCGGCATAGGCGGTGGCGGGGCCGGCGGCGATGCCGATGGCGGCAGCGAGAAGAAGCAGATTGCGGCGAGTGAAGCTCATTTGTGTTCCCTCTGTTGTTGATCGGGCGGGTTGGCCCCGCACGGTTTTTTGCCGCCCCACCTCCGGCAGGGCGTCAATTCATGGCAGCGACCATGCGGTCGAGCGCGGTCGCTATCGGGTCGCGTTCACGGCAGACGCACATCCGCAGGAAAGCCGTTGCCGAACTTCCGAAGAGATGGCCGGGCGCCAGCCCGACGCGCGCCGTCTCCAGGATCTTGGCGCAGGCCTGCCGGGCATCACTTTCGCCTTCCAAGGCAAAGAAGGCATACATGCCGCCGCGCGGTTTCGCCGGCAGGATGATGCCCGGAATCTGCGCCAGCCTGATATAGGCGAGGTCTAGGCCGGTCCTGATCCGCTGCCTGATCTCCTCGACCAGCGGTTCGCCCTGGCGGATGGCCGCAACAGCGCCGGCCTGGATCGGAGCCGCTGTACCGCTGTTGATATACTGGGTCATGGCGCCGAGCTGGTCGGCCACCCCGGATGGATGCGTCAGCCAGCCGATGCGCCAGCCGGTCATCGCCCAGGCCTTGGAGAAGCTGTTGACCGACAGCACCCGGTCGCCGTCCTCGGCGATCTGCAGAATGGAGGGAGCAACATCGCCGTCGAAATAGAGCCGGCCATAGACCTCGTCGGAGATGATCCAGATACCGGTGCGCCGGCTGAAGTCGAGCAGGGCCTGCATCTCCTGGCGCGACGCGGTCCAGCCGGTCGGGTTGGAGGGCGTCGACAGGAAGATTGCCCGCGTGCGCGCGTCGCAGGTCGCGAACAGCCGGTCGAGGTCGAGATGCCAGTCGCCCTTGAAGTCAAGCGAAAACGGTCGCGGCTCACCGCCGATCAGGTGAATGGCGTTGTGGATGTTGGGCCATTGCGGCGCGACATAGACGACATTGGTGCCGGTATCGACCAGCAGCTCGAGCGCCAGATACAGCGCCTGCATGCCGCCCGGCGTGACGGTGGTGCGCGCGATGGGGATCGGTCGGCCGTGCAGGCGCGTCTGGTACTCCGACAGCGCTTCGTTCAGGGGCCCATGGCCACGCATATTGGGAACGTAGAAGGTGAGGCCTTCATCGAAGGCTGCCTTGGCAGCGTCGCGGATGAAGGCCGGCGTCACCATGTCGCCTTCGCCATACCAGAGCGCGATCACGTCGCCGAGTTCGCGCGCACGCACGGCAAGGTTGGCGATGTTCTCGGTGTGCAAATCGCGGATTTGAGCGCGCACGCCATCGAGAGCATAGCGCGCGCTGGACGATGATTGGGGCAGCATGAACGACAAGGACTGAACCCTTTGAACCCACCCGGAGCACCACGATGGACTGGCCGGCAAGCCCGTCCGGCACGGCAGGCGCCATCGACTTTGGAATGCTTATCCAAACCACGACACTTTTCAAGGCAAAAGTTTTAAGCTTAAAAAGTTTCGCCGGCATGTTCCCCGGCCGATACGCTCTTTTGTGTTGGCTGCGCTCGTCTCACGCCAATTCGTCGCGCGCGGCGGCACAGTTGGCCGCGGCACCGGCGCCGAGGAACATCGTGTCGCTGGCCAGGATGAAGAAGCTGGCGCCGATGGCTGCCCATTGCCCGACAGACTGCGGGCTGGCGCAAAATATGCCGGCGGCCTTGTTGTGCGCGGTCGTCGCGCCAATGACTGTCCGGATCGCCGCATTCAGCCTGTCGGCGCCTTTCGGTCCGATCGCATCGATCGACACCGAAAGGTCGCCGGGGCCGACGAAGATCACGTCGACGCCGTCGACGGCGGCGATCGCTTCGATATTGGCCAGCCCTTCTGATGTCTCGACCTGTATCGCCACGACGATCCTGTCATTCGCGCCGGCAAGATATTCGGGAATGCGATAACCATAGCCGGCGGCTCGGCCGGGCCCGACGCCGCGCTCGCCCAGTGGCGGATAGCGCGAGGCTTTGACGGCCATGGCGGCCTGGGCGGCGGTCGAGACGCGTGGCACGAGTACGCCCTGCGTCCCGCTGTCCAGCGCCGCCTGGATTGCCTCCGGCGCATGGCCGGGAACACGCACCATCGCCGGCACGCGATGGACGTCCGCCGCCCGAACCATGCTCTCGATCATGTCCCGCGATACCTGGGCATGTTCCCAGTCGATGCAGAGGAAATCGAGGCCGGACTGCGCCATCACTTCGACAGCGACGGGATGAGGAATGGCGGCAAAGGAACCGATGAGGCTCGTCTTGCCGGTGCATTTCTGGCGGAACTCGCTCATGCAATCCCCTTTCTCGTCCTGCCCAAATCCATATCCGCAAACGATGGCGAGGCGAAGCTATTTCATGCTTGAAATATTTTCACGGAGCCGTAGCGTGCCATCTCCCGCCGAGAGGTCGCGACATGACGAAACCACATCCCCTGCACGGCTCCAACAAACTGAAGCTTGGCGTCTTTTCGACCAATGCGGATGGTGGCCTTGCCATCACCGACGTGCCGGAACGCTGGACGGCAAGCTGGCGGGACAATCTGACGGCGGCCCAGATCGCCGACCGCGCCGGCCTGGAGTTCATGCTGCCGATCGCGCGCTGGCGCGGTTTTGGCGGCCGCAACAAGGTGCGCGAGTGGTCGTTCGAGACCTTCACCTGGGCTGCAGCCCTTGCCGTGGCCACCGAACAGATCGGACTGTTCATGACCGTGCATGTGCCGCTCGTCCATCCGCTCTATGCCGCCAAGGCGCTGGCGACGGTCGATCACATCAGCCAGGGCCGCGCCGGGCTCAACATCGTCTGTGGCTGGAACCCCAAGGAATTCGGCATGTTCGGCACGCCGCTGGTCGAGAAGGGCTACGATCAGGCGGCCGAATGGATCGAAATCCTCGAAAAGCTCTATGCGTCGGCCGAGCCGCTCGATTATGAAGGCACCTATTACCATCTCAAGGAGGCTGTGAGCCGTCCGGCCAGTCTGCAGATGCCGCGCCCGGTGACCATGAACGCCGCGTTCGGCGGGCCGGGCCGCGATTTCGCCGCCGCCAGATGCGACTATCTGTTCACGACCTTTTCCGAAATGAGCGATGCCGGCAAGCATGTCGCCGATATCAGCGAACGGGCCGACAAAGTGGGCCGAGATGTCGGCGTCTACACGGTGGCGCATGTCGTCTGCCGCCCGACGATGGAAGAGGCGCAGGCCTATTACACGCGCTATGCCGTTGATATGGCCGACCACGATGCGGTCGACGCCCATATGGCGGGCAAGAAGGAATTCTCGCAATCGCACGACCCGCACGCCTACGACCGCTACCGGCAGCGCTTTGCTGGCGGCGCCGGTACGTACCCGCTGATCGGAACGCCGGAAACGATCGCGGCCGAAATGGTCGCCATTGCCGAGCAGGGCTATCAGGGCATCGCGCTGTCCTTCGTCAACTACACGCAGGAACTGCCCTATTTCTGCGACCACGTGCTGCCGCTGCTGAGGCAAGCTGGGCTTCGCGAATAGATTATTCTGGACGGACACTTGTTCCGGAGATTGGTTATTCCTGAACAACGAATTCGTTATTCCGGGATAACGGCGGTGGCCTGGATTTCGACCTTGGCGCGATCCTCGACCAGCGCCATCACCTGCATGGCGGCCATCGCCGGAAAATGCCGGCCGATCACCTCGCGATAGGCCTCGCCGATACCCCTGAGATTGGCGAGGTATTCGGCCTTGTCGGTAAAATACCAGGTCATCGAGGTGATGTGCCGCGGCTTCGCCCCGGCCTCGGCCAGCACCGCCACGATGTTCTCGAGCGTCTGCCGCACCTGGCCGACAAAGTCGTCGGTCTCGAACTGGCATTGGCCGTTCCAGCCGACCTGTCCGCCGACGAAGACCAGTTGCCCACGCGCGGCGACGCCATTGGCGTAGCCGACCGGCTTGACCCAGCCTTCCGGCTGCAGGATCGTGTGCATTTCAAGCCTCCCGGTATTCTAAAAACCAAGTCTCAAAATCGAATGCCCGTCAAATTTCTTGCCGTCAGGCAGCGCCCATCACTTGCCGCGCGATCACCACCTTCTGCACGTCCGAGGCACCCTCATAGATGCGCAGCGCGCGGATCTCGCGATACAGGCTTTCGACGATATGGCCTTTGCGGACACCGTCGCCGCCGTGCAGCTGCACCGCCTTGTCGATCACCTCTTGCGCCTTGTCGGTGGCGAACAGCTTGGCCATCGCCGCTTCGCGGGTGACCCGCGCCGCACCCATGTCCTTGGTCCAGGCGGCGCGGTAGACCAGCAGGGCCGCCGCATCGACGTCGAGCGCCATGTCGGCGATATGGCCCTGCACCATCTGCAGTTCGGCCATCGGCGCGCCGAACAGTTTGCGCTCGGCCACCCTCTTGATGCTTTCATCCAGCGCGCGGCGGGCAAAGCCGAGTGCTGCCGCACCGACGGTCGAACGAAACACGTCGAGCACCGACATGGCGATGCGGAAACCGTCGCCCGGTCTGCCGATCAACGCCGAGGCGGGTAGGCGGACCTGGTCGAACGACAGGCGCGCCAGCGGATGCGGCGCGATCACTTCCAGCCGTTCGGCGATGCCAAGCCCCTTGGCGTCGCCAGGCACGAGGAAGGCGGATAGCCCCTTGGCGCCCGGCGCCTCGCCGGTGCGGGCAAAGACGACGTAGAGGTCGGCGATGCCGCCATTGGAGATCCAGGTTTTTTCGCCGGATAGAACATAGCTGTCGCCATCGCGGGTCGCCGTCATCTCGGTGTTGGCGACATCCGATCCCGAGCGTGGTTCCGACAGGGCGAAAGCGGAAATCGCCTTGCCGGCGCGCGTCTTCGCCAGCCATTGCTGCTGCTCGGGCGTGCCGAACAGGCTGAGCGCGCCGGTGCCGAGCCCTTGCATGGCGAAGGCGAAATCAGCCAGTCCGTCATGGCGGGCGAGCGTCTCGCGCGTGATGCACAGCGCACGCACGTCGAGTCGGCCCGGATTGTCGGTGTCGATTGCCGTCGGCTTCAGCCAGCCCTCCCTGCCGAGCTTGCCCACCAACTCGCGGCAGGCGGCATCGACGTCATGGTGATCGACCGGCAGGTTCTTTGCGCACCATGCCTCCAGCCGCTCGGCCAGCTGGCGATGGCGGTCCTCGAAGAACGGCCAGGAGAGGAAACTCTTGTCAGCCATCAATTGCCCTCGAACGCCGGCTTTTCCTTGGCCACGAATGCCTTGTAGGCGCGCTCGAAATCGCGCGTCTGCATGCAGATCGCTTGCGCCTGCGCTTCCGCCTCGATCGCCTGGTCGAGACCCATCGACCATTCCTGGTTGAGCTGAGTCTTGGTGATGCCGTGGGCGAAGGTCGGGCCGGAAACGATGCGCGCCGCCATGTCGAGCGCGTCGGCCTCGAGAGAGGCGGCGTCGACCAGCCGGTTGTAGAATCCCCAGCGCTCGCCTTCCGCCGCCGTCATCGTGCGGCCGGTGTAGAGCAGTTCGGCGGCGCGGCCCTGGCCGATGATGCGCGGCAGGATCGCGCAGGCGCCCATGTCGCAGCCGGCGAGGCCGACACGCGTGAACAGGAACGCCGTCTTGGCTTCCGGCGTGGCGATGCGGATGTCGGAACTCATGGCGATGATGGCGCCGGCGCCGACCGCAACGCCATCGACAGCCGCAATGATCGGCTTGCCGCAGTTGAGCATCGCCTTGACGAAATCGCCGGTCATGCGGGTGAAGGCGAGGAGCTCCTTCATGTCCATCTTGACCAGCGGGCCGATGATGTCGTGGACATCGCCGCCGGAGCAGAAATTGCCGCCATTGGACAGGAACACCACGGCGTCGACATCGTCGGCGTAGACGAGGTCGCGGAATGTGTCGCGCAGCTCGGCATAGCTGTCGAAGGTCAGCGGGTTCTTGCGCTCCGGCCGGTCGAGCCGGACCTTTGCGATCCTGCCCTCGACCTGCCAGAGGAAATGCTTCGGCTTGAGCCCCGCCATTGCTGTCATTCGCGTCCCTCCCAGTTGCTGCGGAAAGAAGTCAGCATGCCGGTCAGCCGGCGCGCGTCGTCCTCGCTGACCTTGCCCAGCAATTCTCCGATCCAGCTCTCATGCACCGCGGCGATGGTGGCGAAGGTCCGCGAGCCTTCCTCGGTCAGCCGCACCATCGAGGTGCGGCGGTCACCATTGCGTCGGGCGCGGGCGACCAGCCCTTCCGAGACCAGCCGGTCGACGATGCCCGTGACATTGCCGTTGGACACCAGCAGGAAGCGCGACAGGTCGCTCATCAGCATGCCTTCCGGCGCCCGATAGAGCGCGGCCATCACATCGAAGCGCGGCAGCGTCGTGTTGAACTCCTTCTTCAGCCGCTCGCGCAGCTCGGCCTCGATCGTGCGCGAGGCACGCAGCAGCCTTATCCAAAGACGCAAGCGGTCCTTGCCGGGTCCTGACGGCGCGGGCAGGGGGCCGGCTACCATGTTTCGCCTCCTGAGATGGAAATCGTCTGTCCGGTGATCGACGCCGCCCCATCGCCACACAGCCAAAGCACGGCGGCGGCAACCTCTTGCGGCTGGATGAAGCGGCCTTGCGGATTGGTCGAGGCAAGGCTCGACCGTGCCTGCTCGGCCGAGCGGCCGGTCTTTTCAATGATGCGCTGGATGGACTCCTCCAGCATCTCGGTTTCCACGAAGCCCGGGCACACCGCGTTGACGGTCACGCCTGACTTCGCCGTCTCGGCCGCCAGCGCCCGCATCAGGCCGACGACGCCATGCTTGGCGGCGACATAAGGCGCGACGTAGGCGTAGCCTTTCAGTCCTGCCGTGGAGGCGATGAAGACGATCCGGCCCGCCTTGCGCCCCGCCATGCCGGCCAGCGCCGGCTTCACCGTCAGGAAGGCGCCGGTCAAATTGACGTCGAGCGTGCACTGCCAATCGGCAAGCGTGGTCTTGTGCGCCGCCGTGCTGCCGGCCATGCCGGCATTGGCGACGACGATGTCGAACGGCCCACGCGCTGCTTCGGCCGTCTCGTAAAGGGATGTCATCGCCGCCTCATTGGTGACATCGGCGGCGATGGCGAAGATGCGGTCGTTTTCGCCAGCCACCTTGGCAAGCTCCGCTTCCCGGCGGCCGCAAATGGTGACGTCGATGCCAGCCTCTGCCAATGCCAGCGCGATTGCCCGGCCGACGCCAGAGCCACCACCGGTGACGAGCGCATGCTTGCCGGCGATCGCTGTCGCGGCCGTCATACTTTCAGCCCCGCGGCCGCATCACGCTCGGCCAACCTGTAGAGCTGGTCGCGGCCAGGCAGATAGGGGTCGGGCCATTTGACGCCGCGATCGCCGAGCGTGACCGCGGCATGCAGCGTCCAGTAGGGATCGGCAAGATGCGGCCGTGCCAGCGCCACCAGATCGGCGCGGCCGGCCATCAGGATCGAATTGACATGGTCCGGCTCGTAGATGTTGCCGACCGCCATCGTCGCCATGCCGACCTCGTTGCGGATGCGGTCGGAAAACGGCGTCTGGAACATGCGGCCATAGACCGGTTTCGCCAGCGCGGAGGTCTGGCCGGCCGAGACGTCGCAAATGTCGACACCGGCCTCATGCAGCAGCCGCGCGATCTCGACCGCGTCGGCTGGCGTCACGCCTTCGATGCCGACCCAGTCATTCGCCGAAATGCGCATCGAGATCGGCTTCTGCGCCGGCCAGGCGGCGCGCACCGCGCGGAAGATCTCGAGGGGATAGCGCATGCGGTTTTCCAGCGAACCGCCATAGGCGTCCGTGCGCCGGTTGGTGACCGGCGTGATGAAGGACGACAAGAGATAGCCGTGCGCGGCATGGATCTCGAGCATGTCGAAGCCGCAGCGATCGGCCATCTCGGCCGAGGCTACGAATTCGTCGCGCACCCTGTCCATGTCGGCGCGGTCCATCGCTTTCGGCACCTGGTTCTGCGGTGACCACGCCACGGCCGACGCCGCCATAACAGGCCAATTGCCGGATGTCAGCGGCACGTCGGTGCCTTCCCAGCCGAGCCGGGTCGAGCCCTTGGCGCCGGAATGGCCGATCTGCGCGCAGATCTTGGCTTCGGTCTCGGTATGGACGAAATCGACCAGCCGCTTCCACGCCACTTCATGTTCGGGCGCATAGAACCCGGGGCAGCCGGGCGTGATGCGGCCTTCGGGACTGACGCAGGTCATCTCGATATAGACCAGCCCGGCGCCGCCTTTGGCCCGCTCGGCATAGTGTGTGAAATGCCAGTCGGTCGGACAGCCGTCGACGGCCTTGTACTGCGCCATCGGTGAAACGACGACACGGTTCTGCAGCCTCATGTCGCGCAGCTTGAACGGCGCGAACATCGGCGCGCGGCGAAGGTTGTTGGCGGCGGCGCCTGCCTGACGCTGGAACCATTCCTCTGCACCGCCCAGCCATTCGGCGTCGCGCAGCCGCAGATTCTCGTGGCTGATGCGCTGCGAGCGGGTCAGCAGCGAATAGTTGAACTGCACCGGATCGAGGCCGAGATAGCGCTCGACCTCCTCGAACCATTCGAGCGAATTGCGCGCCGCCGACTGCAGCTTCAGCACCTCGGTGCGGCGGGCATCCTCATATTTGCGGAATGCGGCGGCGAGGTCCGGTTCGGACTCGACATAGTCGGCCAGCGCCACCGCGCTTTCCAGCGCCAGCTTGGTGCCGGAGCCGATCGAGAAATGCGCCGATGCCGCGGCGTCGCCCATCAGCGCCAGGTTCTTGTAGGACCAGCGCTCGCACAGCACGCGCGGAAAATTGATCCAGGCCGAGCCACGGATGTGGTTGGCGTTGGTCATCAGCGCGTGGCCGCCAAGATGCTTGGCGAAGATGCGCTCGCAGGTGGCGATCGATTCCTGCTGCGACATCGAGCCGAAGCCGAAAGCCTGCCATGTCTGTTCGCTGCACTCGACGATAAACGTCGCGGTGTCGCTGTCGAACTGGTAGGCGTGCGCCCACACCCAGCCATGCTCGGTCTTCTCGAAGATGAAGGTGAAGGCATCGTCGAATTTCTGCTTGGTGCCGAGCCAGACGAACTTGCACTTGCGGGTGTCGATGTCGGGCTTGAAGATGTCGACGAAGGTGTTGCGCGCCCTGGAGTTCAGTCCGTCGGCGGCGACGACCAGATCATGCGTTTCCATATAGGGCTTGGGATCGGCGATGTCGGTCTCGAACATCAGCTTGACGCCGAGTTCGCGTGCGCGGCGCTGCAGCAGGATGAGCAGCCGCTTGCGGCCGATGCCGCAGAAGCCATGGCCGGTCGAAACCGTGCGCACGCCATCATGGATGACGGCGATGTCGTCCCAGTAGGCGAAATGCTTCTTGATCCAGACGGCGCTGACGGGATCGTTCTTCGACAGGTTTTCGAGTGTCTCGGCCGACAGCACGACGCCCCAGCCGAACGTGTCATCGGCGCGGTTGCGCTCGAACACCGTCACATCATGCGCGGCATCCCTGAGCTTCATCGAGATGGCAAAGTAGAGGCCGGCTGGTCCGCCGCCGAGAACCGCAACCTTCATCTGTGCGATCTCCTCTTCGCTTGCTGATTTGAGTATCGCGCCGGCGGCAAATTATTTCAAGCTTAAAGTTTCATATCGAAATGATTATCCGGACAATGGCGAAGGCGCGCTTGCGTGTCGTCACGCAAGCGCGCCGTCAGGTCATTTTTCCGGGTTCTTTGGGCTCCACAACACAGTCTCGGCGCCTTTCTCGTAAGCCATGCCGGTCGGATAGCTGATCGCTTCCAGCTGCAGGCCCCAGGGTGCCTGGAAATAGAGAATGGTCTGGCCGGCGGCGGGCCCCTCCTTGACCGGCAGCGGTCCCAATCTGGTCTTCACGCCCTTGGCGTCGAGATACGCCTTGGCGGCGGCGACATCGTCGACATAGAAGGCGATGTGGAAGCCGCCGATGTCGCTGTTGCGGGCTTGCAAATCCTTCTGGTCCGGTGCTGTGTATTTGAACAATTCGATGTTCGATCCGTAGCCGCAGCGGACCATGGTGATCTCTTCGATCACCGCCTTGGGGTCCACGCCCAGCAGATCCTGCATGAACGTGCCCTTGTCGTCGGCGAACGGGCCGAACGACATCGCCTTCTTGCAGCCGACCACGTCGGTGAAGAAGTCGACCGCCTGCTTCATGTCGGGAACCGTGATGCCGGTGTGATCGTGCCCGTGCATGCCGGGGATCGAGCTGGCCGCGGCCATGCCGGCACCGCCAAGGATGGCCGCCGCGAGCGTCGCGTTTCGAAGTATCGTCTTCATGTCACTCCTCCTCCATTGGCGGGACTTGGGTCATGCCGGCCGCACGTCCGAGGCCCGCTTTTCGGCGTGCGTATGCATTCATGTCGGGGCCTTGGCGGCAGGCGGGATGTTCAGCCAGCCAGCATCGATTTCCGGCAGCGGGATGGCAGAGATCAGGTCGCGCGTGTAGCTTTGCCGCGGGTTTTCGAACAACGCGTCGGTGGCGCTTGCCTCGACGATCATGCCTTCGCGCATGACGATCACTTGCCTGCACAGCCGCCGGATCACCGACAGATCGTGGCTGATGAAGGCGACCGTCAGGCCCATCTCCGCCGCCAGCTTCTCCAGAAGGGTGAGGATCTGCGCCTGCGTCGACACGTCGAGCCCGGAGACGATCTCATCGGCCAGCACGAATTTCGGCGACAGCGCCAGCGCCCGCGCAATGCCGACGCGCTGGCGCTGGCCGCCCGACAGTTCGTGGCGGTAGCGGCTGGCGAAGCTCTGCGGCAGGCCGACGCGCTGCAACGCCTCGGCTATGCGTGCCCTGAGATTGTCGCCAAGGCCGTTCTGCTTGAGGGGCGCTGCGATGATGCTGGCAATGGTGCGACGCGGGTTGAGCGACGACATCGGATCCTGGAAGATCATCTGCAGGTTGCGGCGCAGGGGCCGCAGCTCGGCCTCCGGCAGATGGGTGATATCTAGGCCGTCGAAGGTGACGCTGCCGGCGCTGGGCTCCAGCAGCCGCACGAGGGCGCGGCCGAGCGTCGATTTTCCCGACCCTGACTCGCCGACGATGCCGGTCACCGACCCCTTCGGCAGGTCGAAATCCAGGCCTTTCAGGATTTCGGCCAATGGCGCGCGGCCGATCAGCGGCTTGCGCGTCATGTCGGGCAGCGCGACCTTCAGCCCGCGCACGGAAAACAGCGGCTCAGCCATGCGGTCGCCCCCAGGCCTGGTCGGCGGAAGCGATCTCGGCGGCAAGCCCGGCCAGTACCGTTTCGTCCACCGGCTTCAGCGAAGCGAACGGGTCGGTGTAGCGCGGTGTGGCGGCCATCAGTGCTCGCGTGTAGGGGTGCTGCGGTGCGGCGAAGAGAGCAGCCGTTTCGGCCTCTTCCACCACCTTGCCGGCGTAGAGCACCGACACTTTCTGGCTGATCTTGGCGACGACGCCGAGATCATGGGTGACAAACAGAATCGCGGTGCCATGCTCGCGCTGCAGCTGTGCGATCAGCCGCAGGATCTGCTTCTGCACGGTGACGTCGAGCGCCGTGGTCGGCTCGTCGGCGACGATCAGGCGTGGCTCGGCGGCGAAGGCGGCCGCGATCAGCACGCGCTGGCGCATGCCGCCTGAAAGCTCGTGCGGATAGTTTTTCAGCACGCGGTCGGGGTCGCGGATCTGCACCTCGTCCAGCAATTGGCGGATGCGCTGATCGGCCTTCTCGCCACTCCAGCCGAGAATGCGCACCAGCCGGTCAGTCATCTGCGGGCCGATGCGGCGCGATGGATTGAGCGCTGTCAGCGGATCCTGCGGGATCAGAGCCGTGCGGGCGCCAATCAGCGTGCGGCGCGCCTTGGGCTGCAATTTGCCGAGGTCTTCGCCCTCGAGCAGCATGTCGCCTTCGACAATGCGCACACTCGACGGCAGGACGCCAAGCACCGCCTTGCCGATCATCGTCTTGCCGGCGCCGCTCTCGCCGACCAGTGCACGCACCTCGCCGGGCTGAACCGCAAGCGATACCGAGCGCAGCACGCGCTGGCCGTTGGGCAGCACGGCGCTCAAATCCCTGATGTCGAGACAAGCGCTCATCGCAGCACCGGGTCGAAACGCGCCTTCAGGCCTTCGCCGAACTGGCTGAACGACAGCACGGTGAGGATCAGCGTGATCAGCGGGAACACCAGCACCCACCAGGCCTGATGGATCGACAGCCGTCCCTCGGCGATGATGCCGCCCCAGGTCGGATCGTCGGTCGAGATCGACAGGTTGACGAAGGACAGGATCGCTTCGACGATGACGGCGATGCCCATTTCCAGCGACAGCAGTGCGACGATCGACGGCACCACATTGGGCAGCACTTCGCGCAGCATGATGCCGATGCGGCCATAGCCGGCGATGCGCGCGTTCTCGACATAGTCCATGCGCGACTGGCCCATGGTCTCGGCGCGGATCACTCGGCAAAAGCGCGTCCAGTCGATGACGGCGATGGCGATGATGACGGAACTCAGGCCGGTGCCGAGCACGGCGACGAGGAGGATGGCGAACAACACCGGCGGAAACGCCATCCAGACATCGACGATGCGCGAGATGATGCGATCGGCCCAGCCGCCGAAATAGCCGGCGACCAGCCCAAGCGTCGAGCCGACCAGGCACGCGGCGGTGGCTGCCGCGAAAGCGACGATGAAGGCGATGCGGGCGCCGAAGATCAGCCGGGACAAGAGATCGCGGCCGAGACTGTCGGTGCCGAGCCAGTAGCCGGGTTCGGCGCCGCTCATCCAGAACGGCGGCAGCCGCTCGAGCATCAGGTCCTGCGCCAGCGGATCCTGCGGCGCGACCAGTGGCGCGAAGATCGCGGCAAGCAGTGCGAGCAGCAGCCAGCCGCCGGCCAACCACAGTTTCGCTCCCGAGCCGTGCCTTGAGATGCGGCCGTCATCCATGGCGCAACCTCGGATTGAGCAGCGCATACATCATGTCGACGACGAGGTTGATCAGCACGAACAACAGCGCGAAGACCAGCACGATGCCCTGGATCAGCGGCAGGTCGCGGTTGATGACGGCATCGATCGCCATGTTGCCGAGGCCTTCATAGGAGAACAGCCGCTCGACGATGACCGTGCCGCCGATGAGGAAGGTGAATTGTACCCCGACCAGGGTCAGCGTCGGCAGCGCGGCATTCTTCAACGCCTCACGCAGAATGACCTGTGTTTCCGAAAAACCTTTCACCCGCGCCAGCACGACATAGTCGAGGTCGAGCACTTCCTTGAGCGACTGTTTCAGCAGCTGCGCAATGATCGCCGCCAGCGGCAGCGCCAGCGCGACGGCCGGCATCAGCATGTGCTTCAAGAGATCCCAGGTCAGGTCAAAGCGCAGCCGAAGCAAGCTTTCGAACAGATAGAACTGGGTGAGGAAGGGCAGGTCGAGCTGCGGCGACACCCGGCCGGAAATATCGAAGACAGGGATCAGCACGCCGAACAGGAGGATCAGCACCAGACCCCACAGGAAGTCGGGAATGGAAAGGGCGGTGCCACTGGCGATATCGATGCCGGCCTCGACCGCCGTGCCGCGTTCGCGGGCGCCGAGGATCGCCGTCGTGCCGCCGATCGTCACCGCCATGATGAGCGCGACGATGGCAAGTTCCAGCGTCGCCGGCAGCCGGTTGAAAACCAAGCCCAGCACGTCCTGTCGCAGCGAGATCGAGGTGCCGAAATCACCCCTGACAACGCCGGACAGCCAGATGAAGAATTGCTGCAAGATAGTCTTGTCGAGACCATAAAGCGCGCGCAGCCGGGCGATGTCGGCATCGGTCGCGCCGGGCGGCAACATCATCGCGATCGGATCGCCGGGCGCGACGCGGATCACGACGAAGACGACGACGGCCACGCCGAACAGCGTGACCAGCATCGTCAGAAGGCGGATCAGGAATCTTTGCAGGAGCATGTATATCTTTGCAGGAGCCCGCTGGCTCGTATGCCTGATGGAAAATGCGCGCCGTCGCTGTCGACGGCGCGCGGCAATCCCGGACCGATATCAGGCCGGGGACATCAGGGCCGGCAGCAGCGCGCCGGACACGTGCTGGACGACATTGACGCCCTTGGCATGCACGATCGGCTGCGCATACTGCATCAGCGGCAGCACATAGGCCTGCTCGGCGATGTATTTGTCCACCGCCTTCCAGCCGGCAATGCGCTTGGCCTCGTCCTTTTCGCCCCACAGCGGGTTGATCATGTCGATCAGGTCCTGGCTGTCCCACACCGAATGCGGGCTCGGGCCATACATGGCAAAGCCGGTCGAGGTGGTCGGGTCGCCGATGGCATTGCCCCAATTGTAGAAGGCGGCCGGCGCCAGCTTGTCGGCGGCGCGCAGCTCGTAATGCTTGGCGATCTCGTAGACCTCGATCGTCGCCTCGATGCCGACCTTGCGCCACATGCCGACGATCGCCTGGATCATCTCGTAGTCCTTGGGCTTGAAGCCCTTGGTCGTCTGGATGGTGAACTTGACCGGCTTTTCCGGCGAATAGCCCGAGGCGGCCAGCAATTCCTTGGCCTTCTCCGGATTGTGCTCGACCTTGATCGACGCATCGTAGGCCGTGTATTCCGGCGTTTCCAGCGTGTCGATGGGCTGGCCGTAGCCGCGCAGCAGGCGGTCGACGAGCAGCTTCTTGTCGATCGCCATCACCGCTGCCTGGCGGACATTCTTGTCCAGCATCGCCTCGATGTCGTTGAAGAAGATCATGCCGATGTCGGAGACGTTCTTGCACGAGCCGGCAAGCCCGTCCTTGGCGATCAGACGGTCATACTCCTCATAGGGAATCTCGAGCGTCACCTGCGAGGAACCGGATTCGATCTCGGCGACGCGGCTCGCCGCATCGGTGACGAACTTGATCGTCACATTCTCGAAGGCCGGCTTGCCGCCCCAGTAGGTCGGGTTGGCCTTGAGCCGCAGGAAGGCGTTGCGCTCGAACTTCTCGACCATGTACGGGCCGGTGCCGATCGGCGCTTTCTCGAAGCCTTCGGCGCCGACCTTCTCGTAATACGCCTTGGGCATGATGTAGCCGGTCAGGAACGACATCCATTTGAAATACACCGGGTCGAACTGCACGACGTCGCCGGTGATCTTGTTGCCGTCGATCTTGAAGTTGTTGACGTTCTTCCAGACGAACTGGATCGGGTTGCCGGTCTTTTCGTCACCAGCCCGCTGCAGCGACCAGACCACGTCTTCGGCCGTGAACGGCGAGCCGTCATGCCAGGTCACGCCTTCGCGCACCGTCATCATGATCTTGGTGCGGTCGTCGTTCCAGCCCCATTCGGTCAGCAGGCCCGGCGCGAAGGACAGGTCCGGTTTCTGCGGGATGAACTGGTCGAACACCGACTGGTAGAGGCCCTGGATCGTCGGGTTGACCGCCGAGGGCCCGGTCGTCGGATCCCAGGACGGCAGGTTGACGTTGTAGGCGATGGTCAGTTCGCCGGCGGCCGCCTTGGCGATCCGCGGCAGGCCGACAGCGGCCACCCCGAGTGCCGCGGCACTGTATCCGAGCAATTCGCGTCTGTTGATTGTCATGGTCGTTCCCCTTGTTGGTTGTATTTTCTTTGCGCGGCAATGTCAGTTCCTTGGTTCAGGCTCCTTGGGCAGCAGCGCCTTGCCCTCCTTCACCTCTAGAAATCTTCGGCACCTCTAGAAATCTTCGGCTCCTACCTCCCGCCAAGCTGTTGCGCGAGCATGTAGCCCGAAGCCGCGCCGGTGCCGGCGCCGGGCCACGTCGCGGCACCCGTGAGATGCAGATTGCCGACCGGCGTGTTCCAGCCGGCGAAACCGCGCGCCGGGCGAAACAGGAAATTCTGCGCCAGATGGTGGCTGCCGCAGACCTGGTCGCCGCCGACGAGGTTCGGGTTCTCGCGTTCCAGGTCGATGGGCGAAAACACCGCGCGGCCCAGGATCTTGTTTCGCAGGCCGGGCGCGTAGGTCTCGATGATGTCGAGAACGCGGTCCGCGTAGCGGTCCTTGACCTTCTCCCAGTGGTCCGGCGCGACCTTGCCGGCAGCGTCGCCGAGAATTTCGGCGGGCAGCATGCGCACCTGCACCCACAGCACGTGCTTGCCTTCAGGTGCGCGAGACGGATCGATCGCGGTCGGCTGGCCGACGACCAGCACCGGCTCGTCCGGAAGCATGCCCGCCATCGCCTGTTGATAGGTCCGCGACATCGCGTCGAGCGACGGCGACAGATGCACATAGGCGAACTGCCGAAGCTCGGCGCCGGCGCGCCAGTCCGGCAGATCGTCGAGCGCCAGATGGATCATCATCGTGCCCGGCGCGTGGCGGAATTCTTGCATCGCCGTGTCGAAGCCGGCGTCGCCGGAACCGTTGGGCAGCAACCTGCCGGTCAGCGCCCTGGGCGCAACGCCGGCGATGACGGCCTTGGTCGCGGTATGGGTCTCGCCGGAAGCGAGCCGCACACCGGTCGCCTTGCCGGCGGAAACCGTGATCTCGGCCACTTCGGCCCCGGTGACGATCTTGCCGCCGGCGGCAGTGACCATGCCCGACAAGGCGCGGATGATGGTGTCGGCGCCACCCTTGCCCAGCACCATGCCAAAACTCTGGTTGGCCATCGATTCCAGGTAGGGGAACACGGCGCCGCCGGCGATGTCGGGTGCGAAGTCCAGATGCATGCCCCAGGTCGCGAGCGTTGCCCTGACATGCGCGGACTCGAAATTCTCCTCGAGCCAGGCACGTGGCGACGACAGCAGCAATCGCCCGGTGTCGAGCGCGCCGGCAACACCCTTCTTGCGCCACAGATTCCACGCGGTGCCGGCCAGCGCGCGGGCGCTCATCGGCGAGCCCAGCAGCCGGAACAGATGCTCGGCCTCCGCCGGGAAGGCGGCGACCAGCCTGCGCCATGTCGCGGCATCAGCGGCTGAGAAGGCGGCCATGCGCGCGGCGGTCTTTTCCAGATCGTTGCTGACGCCGAACCAGCGGTCGTCCGGAAAGGCGCTGGCGAAACAGTCGGCGACCGGCGCGAACTCCAACCCCCGCGCTTTCAATTCATTTGCATATTTCCGATGGAAGGCCGAGCCGGCGAACAGGCTCAGATTCATCGCGCCGAAGTCGTGGCGGAAGCCGGGAAGGGTGAATTCACGGGTCTGGACGGCGCCGCCGATTGTTGCACTGCGCTCGAAAATCCCGGTTTTCCAGCCTTTGAGCGCCAAATGCGCGGCGCATGCCAGACTGTTGTGGCCCGCCCCGACAAAGATGGCGTCGAACTCGCTCACGCCCCGTTCCCATTTCCTTTATGCTTAAAGATAATTGCAGATGCATATGTTTTCGTCTAGTAGGATATTAAGGGCCGCGACGAGCCTTGATCATCACCACGAAAGAGGGAACAGAAACCATGGACACCCAAAAACTCCTCGGCGAAGTCGCCGGCCAGCTTCTTTCAGGCGCCATCAAGGTGGTCGACCTGTCGGCACCGCTCGGTCCCGACACCCCCTTGATCAAGCTGCCGCCGGAACTCGCCGTCGACACGCCGAAAGTCGAGATCCACACCATTTCCGCCTATGACAAGAACGGTCCCTGGTGGGCGTGGAACTGGTTGAAGCTCGGCGAGCATTCGGGCACGCATTTCGACGCGCCCAAGCACTGGATCACCGGCAAGGACTATCCGGACGGCGCCACCGATACCATTCCGGCGCAGAACTTCGTCGGCCCGGTCAATGTCATCGACTGTTCGAAGGAAGCCGCCGCCGATCACGATTTCCTGCTCACCGTCGACCACATCAAGGCCTGGGAAGCCAAGCACGGCGCCATCAACGCCGGCGAGTGGGTGGTGATGCGCACCGACTGGTACAAGCGCAATGGCTCGGAAGCCGAATTCCTCAATGCCAATGAGACCGGTCCGCACACGCCCGGCCCGACGGCCGAAGCCATCCAGTACCTGATCAGCAAGAACATCAAGGGCTGGGGCAGCGAGACCATCGGCACCGACGCCGGCAAGGCCGGCGGCATGGAGCCGCCATTCCCGGCGCACAGCCTGATGCACAAGGCCAACCGCTACGGGCTTGCCAGCCTGTGCAACCTCGACCAGCTGCCGCCGAAGGGTGCGATCCTGATCGCGGCGCCGCTGAAGATCGAGCATGGCACCGGCAGCCCGATCCGCGCGCTGGCGCTCGTCTCGAAGGCATGATCGCACCAAGGCAAGGGCCGGTTTCGCAAGAGATCGTGCCCAAGCTGGATGACACACGCTGAACGAAGGCAGATCAAGGTGAGTCAGCCGGATCACATCATCGTCGGCAGCGGCATCAACGCGCTGGTCTGCGCGGCGATGCTCGGCGGCAAGGGCGCCAAGGTGCTCGTCCTCGAGCGCAACGACCGCATTGGCGGCTGTATGCGCACCGAGGAGATCACCGCGCCCGGCTTCATCCATGATGTGATGGCGACCACCTTCGTGCTGTTCATCACCTCGCCTGCCTTTGCGGCACTTGGCGCCGACCTTGCACGGCACGGGCTGGAGTTCTGCCACACCGGCACGCCGACCGGCGTGCTGCGGCAGGACGGCAGCCATGCCGTGCTCAGCACCGACCGTGCCGCCAACGTTGCCGCCCTGAACGCGATCACGGCGGGTGACGGCGACCGGCACGCGGATGATGCCGGCGGCATCGAACGCAACGCCGGCCTGCTTTTCGGCCTGCTCGGCGGCAGCCTTTGGTCCTACCCGACGGCAAAGCTGCTGGCGGGCGAAGCCTGGCGGCGAAGCCCGCGCAATCTTGCCGCCTTTCTCGGCGAAGCCCTGGTGCCGGCGCGCGGCTGGCTGGAAAGCACCTACCAGTCCGAGACCGTCCGCGCGCTATGGGCGCCCTGGGTGCTCCATGCCGGCCTTGGGCCGGAAGATGCTTTCTCCGGCCAGATCGCCAAGGTCATCGCCTTCGCGCTGGAAGCAGCCGGCGCGCCGATCGTCAAGGGCGGCGCGAAGAACCTGCTGTCGGCCTTCGAGGCGCTGATCACCGAGTGCGGTGGCGTCATATCCACCGAAGCGGACGTTGCCTCCATCATCCTGACCGGAGGCCGCGCCACCGGCGTTCGGCTGGCGTCGGGCGAAACGGTCCACGCGAAGAAAAGCATCATCTGCTCGGTGACGCCAACGCAGCTCTACGGCCGGCTGCTCGGCAGCGAGGCTCCCGGGGACGACGTCGAGGCGACGCGGAAATACCGCTACGGCAAGGGCAACTTCCAGATCCACTACGCCCTCGACAAGCCTCCGGCATGGCGTGGCGAAGGACTGGACAAGGTGGCCTTGCTGCACCTGACGCCGGGATTGGATGGCGTGTCGAAGGCCTGCAACGAGGCGGCGCGCGGCATGCTGCCGGAGGTGCCGACCATCTGTGTCGGCCAGCCGCATGCGCTTGACCCGTCACGCTGCCCGCAGGGCAAGGCGATCCTGTGGCTGCAACTGCCCGAGGCGCCCCGGCATATCAAGGGCGACGCCGCCGGCAAGCTGCAGGCACCCGCTGACGGGCAGTGGACCGAAGCGCTGCGCGAGGCCTATGCCGATCGCGTCGAGGCGATCCTTGCCAGCCATATCGACGGCTTCAAGGACAGCGTGATTGCGCGCCGCGCCTATTCACCGGCTGATCTGGAAGCGATGAACATCAATCTGGTCGGCGGCGACCCCTATGGCGGTTCGTCGACCCTCGACCAGTCGTTCCTGTGGCGGCCGTTCAAGGCCAGCCGCAACCACCAGACCGGCATCAAGGGCCTCTACCATATCGGCGCCTCGACCCATCCGGGCGCGGGCCTGGGCGGCGGCTCCGGCTTTCTCCTGGCGGGGAGGCTGTGATGGAACAGAAGGTTGCGGAAAAGCGCCAGCGCATTTCGACCTTGGGGCAGATCGGCCTGCAGCAATTCGCGCCCTATCTGATGAACCGCATCATGGGTCGCTACAACGCCACCTTGCGCGACGATTTTCGCAAGCAGGGCCTGACCATTCCGCAGGTACGCACGCTGGCCGTGCTGTCGGTCACCGACGGCGTCACCGTCAACGACCTCTCGGTCTATACGGTCATCGAGCAGTCGACCTTGAGCCGGACGCTGGACACGCTGGAGGGGCAAGGGTTTGTGCGGCGCGAGCAGGGCGTCACCGACAGCCGTATCCGCCATGTGTTCCTGACCGACGATGGCCGCGCCGAGTTCGCGCGCGCCTGGCCGGCCATGCATGACGCGTTCGAGGCGATGTTCGACGATGTCGACGATGCCGAATACGCGGCGCTGATCGCGACGCTGCAGAAGATGCTGAAGAACATTCGCAAGCACGACATCTAGATGTACGCACCGCCGGCGCGCCCGGCGGTAACGGAAGGAGGCCGACATGGCCGAACGGTCTTTTGCCAAGGAAGTCGAGAAGCTCCGGCTCGGCGCCGGCGAGGAGTTTGCCGGTGAAGGCATTCTCGCCATCACCAAGGCGCTGCTGCAATGCGGCGTCGGCTATGTCGGCGGCTATCAGGGTGCGCCGATCAGCCACCTGATGGACGTGCTGGCCGACGCGCAGGACATTCTGGGCGAGCTCGGCGTGCATTTCGAGGCCAGCGCCTCGGAAGCGACCGCTACCGCCATGCTGGCGGCCTCGGTGCATTATCCGATACGCGGCGCAGCAACCTTCAAGTCGACGGTCGGCACCAATGTCGCCTCCGACGCGTTGGCCAATCTCGCTTCCGGCGGCGTCACCGGCGGCGCGCTGATCATTGTCGGCGAGGATTACGGCGAAGGCTCTTCGATCATGCAGGAGCGCAGCCACGCATTCGCCATGAAGAGCCAGGTCTGGCTGCTCGATCCGCGCCCCAATTTGCCGTCGATCGTCAAGGCGGTGGAAGACGGTTTCGAGCTGTCGGAGATTTCCAACACACCGGTGATGCTGCAGGTGCGCATCCGCTGCTGCCACGTGCATGGCCATTTCATCGCCAAGGACAACAAGCGGCCGCCAATGACCGTGGCCGATGCGCTCGACGCACCGCGGCGCGACACCGGGCGCATCGTGCTGCCGCCCGCCTCCTTCCTGCATGAGAAGGAAAAGGTGCAGAAGCGCTGGCCGGCGGCGGTCGATTTCATCCGCAAGAACAAGATCAACGAATTCTTCGGCTCGGACCACGGCTCGGTCGGCATCGTCATGCAGGGCGGCATGTACAATTCGGTCATCCGCGCGCTTCAGCGGCTCGGCCTTGCCGACACCTATGGCGACACCGACGTGCCGCTTTACGTGCTCAACGCCGTCTATCCCCTGATCGACGACGAGTTCCTGTCCTTCTGCGAGGGCAAGCAGTCGGTGCTCGTCGTCGAGGAAGGCCAGCCCAACTACATCGAACAGGCCTTTGCCTCGATGCTGCACAAGGCCGGGCGCGGCACCAGGCTGGTCGGCAAGGAGCATCTGCCGATGGCCGGCGAATACACCGGCCAGGTCATGCTCGACGGCATCGGCGCTTTCCTGCGCGCCGAGGCGCCACATCTGCTGCCGGGCGAGGTGCGCGCGCCCAACAAGGTTGGCGACGGCGTCGACACCGCCGACCTGATCAACGTGGTTCCTGGCCGGCCGCCCGGCTTCTGCATCGGCTGCCCGGAGCGGCCGATCTTTGCCGCCACCAAGCTGGTCGAGCAGGAACTTGGCAAGCACCACATCGCTTCCGACATCGGCTGCCATCTGTTCTCGATCATGCCGCCTTTCGAACTCGGTGCCACCACCATGGGCTACGGGCTGGGGCCGGCCTCCGCCTCGGCGTTCAATTCGCCGGACGCCAAGCGCCGCTCGATCTCCTTCGTCGGCGATGGCGGCTTCTGGCACAACGGCCTGACCTCGTCGATCGGCAACGCGGTGTTCAACAAGAACGACGGCGTCATCGTCATCGTCGACAACTTCTACTCGGCAGCGACCGGCGGACAGGACATTCTGTCGTCGCGCGCGGGAAACAAGACCAAGTCAACGAAGCATCCGATCACCGAGGCGGTGAAAGGCATGGGCGTCAAATGGCTGCGCCATGTCGACCGCACCTATGACGTGACCAGGATGCAGGACACGCTGCGCGAGGCGCTGACGACCGACGAGAAGGGGCCGAAGGTCATCGTCGCATCGTCCGAATGCATGCTCAACCGGCAGCGCCGCGAAAAGCCGCTGGTCGACAAGGCGATCAAGGGCGGAGAGCGGGTGGTGAAACCGAAGTTCGGCGTCGACGAGGACATCTGCACCGGCGACCACGCCTGCATGCGGCTGTCCGGCTGCCCCTCGCTGTCGGTGAAGTCGCTCGACGATCCGCTGCGCGACGATCCGGTGGCGCATATCGACCAGAGCTGCGTCGGCTGCGGCAATTGCGGCGAGGTCGCCGATGCGGCGGTGCTCTGCCCGTCCTTCTATCGCGCCGACGTTGTGCACAATCCGAACCGCTGGGACCGCTTGCTCGAAGCGGCGCGCCGCGCCACCATCAGCCTGTTGCAGCGCCGCCGCGAGAGCCGGCGCCTGACCTTCGCCGATGCTTGACGCTGTCCCTCCATTTCGCGCCAGGGCCGGCGCGCAGGATGACGAGCGCGTCATCAAGCTTGCCGTGCTGGCGGTCGGCGGCCAGGGCGGCGGCGTGCTGGCCGACTGGATCACCGACGTCGCCGAGCGCAACGGATATGTCGCGCAATCGACCTCGGTCGCCGGCGTCGCCCAGCGCACCGGCGCCACCATCTACTATGTCGAGATGGCCCGCGACACCGGCCGCTTGCCGGTCTTCGCGCTATCGCCCTCGCAAGGCGACGTCGACATTCTGATCGCGGCGGAATTGATGGAGGCCGGCCGCGCCATCATCCGCGGCTTCGTCACGCCCGAGCGCACGACGCTGATCGCTTCATCGCACCGCATCGCCGCCGTGTCGGAAAAGATCGAGCCGGGTGACGGCCGGGCTTCGTCTTCCAAGGTGCATGCGACGGCGGAGGCCGCATCGAAGCGCTTCATCGCTTTCGACATGGAAAAGATCGCCGCCGATAACGGCTCGATGATCTCGGCCAGCCTGCTTGGCGCGCTGGCGGGGTCCGACGCGCTGCCGTTCACACGTGAAAGCTACGAGCAGGCGGTCAGTGCCGGCGGTCGGGGCGCGAAGGCCAGCCTTGCCGCCTTCGGCGCCGCCTATGATCGCGCGCGGGGCACGGCCGCGCCGGCGCAAAAGGCCGTGGAGCCGAAACTTGCCGAGCCTGTCCCGGGAACCGGGCAAGTGAGCGGCCCGCAAAACCTGCTGAAAGGCTGGCAGGCGCTGGAAACTCGTGTCGATGCGGTGCCGGAACCTCTTCGCGACATGGCGCTTCGCGGCTTGAAAAAAGTCGTCGACTACCAGGACATCGCCTATGGTGGCGAGTATCTCGACCGCCTGGACCGGGCCGTCGCGCTGGACAGCGCCGACCATGCCTATGCGCTGTCGATCGCTGCCGCCAAGCACCTGGCCAACGCCCTGTGCTACGACGACATGATCCGCGTTGCCGACCTGAAGACGCGCTCGGCGCGCGACAGGCGGGTGCGCCGCGAGGTCGGCGTCAAGGACGGCTCGATCCTGCAGGTGACCGAATATTTCCATCCGCGCATCGAGGAATTCTGCGGCACTTTGCCGGCAAGCCTGGGCAGCTACATCGAGAACCGGCCGAAGCTCGCCGCGTTTCTCGACCGCCGCATCAACCACGGCCGCCGCATCCGCACCGACAGTTTGGTCGGCTTTGCCGCGCTCTGGTTCATCGGCGGCCTGCGCCGCTGGCGCCGCCGCCTGCTGCGCCACAAGGTCGAGATCGCTCATCTCGACCGCTGGTATGCGCTGGCGCTCAGTTATGTGCCAGCCGGCTACGCGCTGGCCGTCGAGATCCTCAACTGCCGCCGGCTGATCAAGGGCTACAGCGACACCCATGTCCGCGCGCAGTCGAAATTCGACCGCGTGCTGTCGGCGCTCGATCTGCTCAAGGGTCGCACGGACGCCGCCGACTGGATCCGCCGCCTACGCGACATGGCCTTGAAGGACGAGAAGGGCGACATGCTCGACGGTGCGCTTAAGACCGTGGCGACGCTGAACAACGACACGGCTTTATGAGCATTTGAGCCGCGGCGCGGAGGCAGTCTTCAGCGCGCGAAAAGCACTCGCGACGGCAAGCAACCAAGCCCCCGGCGATAAGACGGGTCAGGTTTCTCCGCTCGCCTCAGCCTTGTACATAACGCACAAGTTGTTCGATGTTGAATTCCCGGTCAGCGATGATGCTCTTCATGAGATCGCCAATAGATATTAATCCCACGAGACGTCCATCGCGCAGGACTGGGAGGTGCCTGATTCGTTTATCGCTCATCAGCGCCATGCAAGCCTCAGCATTTTGCCCAGGCTCCACATAGACAACGTTTGACTCCATAACCTCACGAATCCGGGTTTTTGGTGATGACCTGCCCTTGAGAAATACTTTCCTGGCATAATGCCGTTCGGTAAATATGCCGACGAGCGTGTCGTCCTCTTTGACCAGCATCGCCCCCACGTTTCTTCTTTCCATCATCTGGAGCGCGTGCAGAACCGTATCATCGGGACGGACGAAGTAGATATCGTGGCCCTTGGCATCGAGGATTTGCTGAACCGTGGTCATTGCAACCAGTTCCCATCGTCAGACACGCTTATAAAACCTAGTGCATGACGCATTAAGGCTCATTGATGTGAATCAATTTGTTATGCAGCAATCAGGGCTTGCGGCGGACGCACGCCCTGTCGGAAAGGCGTGCCGAACCGTCGGATGACGATCCGTCGGGTTGGTCGTTGACATCCGGGATTCTAGTTCAACTACCGCTGGCATGCCGCCTGTTGGGCCCGGAACCCCTGATCGGATTTCCGAACGGCGCCCCGCTCCGGAAACTGCGCGGGGATTTCAGCCCACGTCATCGTCACGACGCGGCCGCCGGCCGGCCCTCACGCGACGAGATTGGCCATCGGCTTCACCGCGGCGAGGCTGGAAAACCTTGTCGCCGAGCACGGCGGTCGACAGTCCGAACTGGCAGGCGAGCAGGTCCTTTAGCACCGCCCTGACCTCGGTGGTCGGCGCAAGATCGCGCGCTTCATAGAGCTGAGCCGGCTTCAGTCCGGGTCGGCCCGCAATCACGCGGCTTCTCGATCGCCCCGTCCACCAGCAAGCACCACGGTGCCGGTGCCATGATCCGCTGCCGACGGTGCCGTTGATCCGGGCCGTGCACCCGAACTCGGTGATGACGACGATCGACGTGTTCGCCGAGATCCTTTTCGAATTCTTCGAAGGCGCCGTCGAGGCCGCCAAGCAAGGTGTCGAGCCGGCGCGATGGCCGGCTCCCAAGCGTTCCTACCAGCGATGCCAGCGGTGCCAGTGACGGTGGGGATGCCAGACATAGAAGGCCGGCCCATGCCGATAGTGGTAACGAGGGTAGACCACCACACGGTTGGGGACGCAGCGTCCCCACGGATTGGGATGCCAGCCAGGCCCGCAGCCCCAGGCGACATGCTCGACCAGCGCCGGGGCGGCAGGGGCGAGCGGCGCCATCGGCATCGCCGAGGATGCCGCAACCGTCGCAACGGTTCCGGTCACCGCAAGAGCGGCGGCGATCGCGTATTTTGTCAGACGATTCATGTCATACTCCGAGTGTTTCCGAGGTTGAAAACCTGTTCGAACCACACGGGTTCGGCAGGTCTGCCCTTCTCCCGGTTAAACGGCGGCGTCGGCATTTTCCGTCGGTCGTCACGGTGATTTTTTTGGCGCGGCGGACGGTTGCGCGCCGCCGCGCCGCATCAGTCCCTCCGCCAGCACACGACGACCCTCGGCGGAGCCAGCCGCCGCGAACTCGACGATGCGCTGTTCCAGCCGCGTGCGGATGGTGACGTCGGCATTGCGGGCCCGCTCCAGCGCCGCCGACAGGGCGGTCGTGTCCAGAACCGGCTGTTGCAGCAGGTCCGCTGCTTCCCGCCTGGCCTGCTGGCCGTCGAGAATGATCTGGCGCGATTCGCGGCGCACTTCGCGCAGGGCCTTGCGGAATGTCGTGCGATCCTGCTCGGGAAGCCGACCGCCGGCCGCCTCCAGGGAATGGCCCTGGCCCGACTTGCCGCTTCGTATCCAGACGGCACCGCCGGCAAGCGCCCCAGCCAGGAAGACGTTGAGCACCACCGACGCGATGATGAGGTTGCGGCTCATGCTCATAGGTCCTCCTCGATCATGTCGCCGTCGGGTCCGGCATCGCCGAACGCCGTCGCATTGGCATCAAGGACGTAATGATCGGGCTGCACTTCGGGCGTGACGATGGTCACCAGCGCCAGCCCGGCGACGGCGCCGGCCAGACCAATGCCGGCAAGCGCCAGCCCCATCCGCCAGAACAGCTGACGCCGGCGCTGAGCGAGGTGCCGGCCTGCGGCCCGCAGGATGCTGCCGTGCAAGGCCTTGCCGGGCGCTTCGACGGCATAGCTGTCCAGCTGTGCGTCGAGTTTTCCGGCGTGGCTCAAGATGGCATCGCCCATCTCGCTTGGGGCAAAGATCGCGCCTGCCATCCGTTCGGCCTCCGGCCATCGCCGCAAGTCACCGCCATAGGCCGCGGCCAGGGCCGCAAAGCGCCTGGCATCCATTGCCGGTTCGTCCTCGGTGTCTTCAGCCATCTGTTTTCCCCTTGCCCGTTGCTGCTGCGTCCCCATGCGGTGTTGGAACGGCAGCAGCCGACCACCGGGCAGCGGCCGCAAGGCGGGATGAACGCTGCACGGTCATGGTCGCCCGGTTCTCACCCATCCGCGCCATCCCTGGCCAGTATTACCTGCAGCGACCGCCGGCCGCGCGAAAGCAGGCTCTCCAGGGCGTCGACGCTGATTTGCAAGGTCGCTGCCGCCTCGATGTTGGACATCTCCTGATAGTAGACCAGGATGATCGCCTCGCGCTGGCGCGGCGCTATGCCTTGCAGTGCCCGTTCGACCCGCTGCGCGTCTTCCCGCGGATGAGCATCGGGCAGCGCTGCGGGATCGGCCACGTCCGGCACATCGTCGGTTACCCATTCGCGCCTGCGGCGCAGCCGGTCGTAACAGAGGTTCAGCGTCACCCGGTGGACCCAGGTGTCGAAACTCGCATTGCCACGCCGCCAGCTCGAGGCATGGCGCCAGATCCGCACGAAGGCTTCCTGCGCGACATCCTCGGCCTCCGCCGCATCGCCGAGCATGCGCACGGCCAGCGCCAGGATGCGCGGCAGCTTGCGCGCGACCAGGCTTTGCACGGCTGCCGGGTCGCCGGCGCCGACACGGCGAACCAGCTCCTCGTCCGGATCGGCGCTCATCCGTTGGCGCACTCCTGATGGTCATCGCGCGTCATTGCCTCTTGGTCATTGCTGCTGTTTGGGAGCGGTTTTATGGCCTGGCATTTCGTCGGCCGTCAGAACGCCGTCGGCATTCTTGTCCAGCTTGGCAAAGCGCTTGGCGAAGAACGCATCGAGTTCGGCGCGGTCGATGAAGCCGTCATGGTTGGAATCGATACGGGCGAAGGATTTGCTGGGGTCGCCCTTGGCGGTGCGTTTGGCCTGAAAGGCTGTCCATTCCAGCAGGCTGATCTTGCCGTCGCCGTCGGTGTCGGCCGCCAGGATCGCCTTCTCGCGCCGCTTCTGGAATTTGGCCAGCGTGATCTCGGACCTTGCCGGGGCAGCCGGTGCGGCAGCCGGCGGCGTGGGGGCGGTGGTCGGCGGCGTCGGCGCGGGGAGCTGTGTCGTTGTCTGGGCGAGAGCTGCAACCGTCTGCAGGCTCAAGGCAGCGGCAAGTATCGAACGGCGGATCATGCTTTGCGTCTCCGGTTGGCGCGGTACCGACGGCTTGTGCCGCGGTCACGCTTCGACCGTTAAACGCCGCGACGACCGAAATCCGTCGGTCGCGCCTGCAAATCCGTTCAAGCGGCTGGACGCGGCGCTTCCGCGCGGGTTCCGCCAGCCGCCGCGATGGCGGGCGTCAAACCCGGTACCTGGCCGCCGCCCTCAGCCGAAGCCGTGTCGGCCTGTGGCCTAGTTTGATTGGTCGGCCACTACCAGCTGCTCGGGCTTGAACGCGGCATGTTGCGGGGTCCACACCTCGCCCTCGCGATTGAACCAGTGGCACAGATACATGCCCGAGGCGGCGCCATCGCTTACCGTCATCCTGGGGCCCCCGGACTTCAACTTGACGATGTCTCCGGTCCTGAAACTGTTGGACATTTTCGACCTCCCATTCTGAGTCTCCGAGTTTCACACCAAACCGGGGTCTCGACAATGGCGGATGGCCTTCGCCGGCGTCGCAATCCTTTGCCCCAGCAGCGGCTGGAATGCCTGATGCGGCACGCGACGAGATGACCGGAATGGAAAGGAAAGTGGTGCCGCTTGCGTGACTCGAACACGCGACCCCCGCATTACGAATGCGGTGCTCTACCAACTGAGCTAAAGCGGCCCCGGGAAGCCAAGGCCTCCAAGATGGGCTGGGTGATAGACTCAACCGGCCGCGAATTCAAGATGCGACTTGGCATTTCCTGCGGGGTGTCGTGCCGCCGCCGAAAGCCGGCCACCGCACCCTTCGCCAATTGGTCGCGAAGTGATGGCTCGACAGGATTGATGTCTCCATGCGTGGGAAAATCGATGAAACATGCTGATTTCGTTATCGGAACACTGCCGGAATGGACTTTGCACACCTCGACAAGGCAGAATGCGCCGCTCGCCCGTTGATTGATTGGTCGCCTGCGGCTAACGATCATGGCAAGGTTGGGCAAACGTGCAGAGGGACCCGCTTGGACGCGATCGAAAAAGCGATCCGGAACGCCTTGGAGAAGGGCAATGCCGAGGACCGCGCGTTCCGCGAAAAGGTCTATCGATCGGCTTTCGCCGCGCTCGACCGCGCGCTCCAGGCCAATCCTGGTGTGACAGTTGAAGTCGCCATCAATCGCCGCAAGTCGATACAGGCGAAAATCACCGAAATCGAATCCGAGTTCCTGCCGGCGGTGCCGGATGTCGCGCCGCGCGGCGAAGCCCCGGCGGTCGAGCTTGCGGACGACGCCGCACCCACGGTCGAGACTGGCCAGGCGGCGCCATCGCCCGTTGTCGACGGACCTGTGCAATCCGGTTCCGATGCGCCGCACTCCCACGTGCTGCCGGTCGTTCCCGACATCATGCCCGAGCCGGTTCTTCCCGGCGCGCCGGCCATCGACATGTCGGCTCCGGCCTCGGCGCAAGCCGCGGCCGAAGTGGCGCCCGATCGCGATGAACGGCGCATAAAGGGGCGTCGCCTGCCGCTGACCGCCATCTTCCTCGGCGTGACGCTGCTTGCCGCAATTGGCATCGGCCTGTTTTTCGCCATGCAGACCGGTGTGTTCAAGACGCCGGCGCAACTCGATACCGCGCCGCCGCAAGCGCCGCCGACGGTCGAGGACGACGATTTCACGCCGGCCGATGGCGAAACCGGGCCGGCAAAGCCGGGTGCGGCGGACCAGTCGCGTGACTGGATCAACGTGTTCTCGCCGACCGACCCGACGCATGTCAGCGCCCCGTCGGATGCCAAGGCCGAGGTGATGAAGGACGACACCGGGTCATTCCTGCGCATCCAGTCCGGCGCCTCCGGTTCGGCGATCAGCTTCGATGTCGGACAAGGCGTGCTGGAGAAGCTCGCCGGCAAGCATGCCGTGTTCGACATCATCGCCCGTTCCGAAGAAGGCAAGGAGACGCAGATGTCCGTCGACTGCAATTTCGGCGAACTCGGCGACTGCGGCCGCAAGCGCTATGCTGTGGGCCAGCAGCAGAACGAATATCTGTTCGACGTGAAGTTTCCCGACAAGCACCCGGGCTCGGCTGGCACGATCGCCATCAATTCCGACTTCGACAAGCAGGGCAAGGCCGCGGACATCTACGAAATCCGCGTTTCGATCGAGCCGTAAGAGCATCCGGTGCCGGACGAAGTGGCCTAGCGATCGAGCAGTGCCTGCAGCGTCTCGATGCGGTCCGCCTCGTTGGCCGGCTTGTCCCAGCGCAGCCGTGAAATGCGGGGAAAGCGCATGGCAACACCGGATTTGTGCCGGGTCGAGCGGTTGAGCCCCTCGAAGGCGACTTCCAGTACCAGGCCGTTGTCGCGGTCGGCCCGCACCGAGCGCACCGGTCCGAAGCGTTCGACCGTGTTGTCGCGGACATATTTGTCGATCTGCTTCAGCTCTTCATCGGTGAAGCCGAAATAGGCCTTGCCGACCGGCACCAGTTCCTCCTCGCCTTCCCCGCCGGACCAGACGCCGAACGTGTAGTCCGAGTAGAAGCTCGAACGCTTGCCGTGGCCACGTTGGGCGTACATCAGCACCGCATCCACCGTGTGCGGATCGCGTTTCCACTTGAACCAGGGACCTTTCGGCCGGCCGGCGACATAAGGTGAGTCCCAGCGCTTCAGCATCACGCCTTCGATGACCGGGTGCGGCGGCGCCCGGCGCAGGTCCTCCAGCGCTTGCCAATCCTCGAATTGGACGAACGGCGACAGATCGAAGCGGCTCGGATCGAGCGTCTTCACGAAGGTTTCGAGATGGCCGCGCCGCTCGCGAAACGGCAAGGCGCGCAAATCCTCATCGCCGATCTGCAGCAAATCGTAACAGCGCATGAACGCCGGGTACTGCTGCTGCATCTTTGTGGTCACCGTCTTGCGGTTCAGCCGCTGCTGCAGATCCGAAAAGGTCCCCGTCGCTTCTTGGGGATCGCCGACCAGCAGTTCGCCGTCGAGGACAGCGGAAAAATGCATGGCGTCGGCGAGGTCTGGAAAGGCGCCGGAGACATCGTCGCCGGTGCGCGAATAGAGCCGGCGACTGCCGCCTTCGGCTGCGGCCTGGACACGGATGCCGTCCCATTTCCACTCGGCCGCATAGTCCGCGGGGGCAAGCTTTTCGAGATCGCCATCGCCGACCGGGTTCGACAGCATCACCGGTTTGAACAGCGCCATCGCCGTGCTTTGTGGTTTTTCGGCCTTGCCTTCCAGCCACGCGAACAGCCCCGTGTAAGGCGGCGACAGTCCGTGCCAGAGTTCCTCGATCTCGGCGACATCGACCTTGCCGAAATCCGCCAGAGCCTGTTTGGCAAGCCGCGCCGATACGCCGATCCGCAGGCCCCCGGTGACCAGCTTGATGATGGCAAAGCGCGCCGAGATGCCGGCGTTGTCGAGCAGCCCGGCCAGCACCTTCGGTCCATCGGAGCGGCTTGCCGCCTGCAGTTTCGCCGCGACCTCGCCAAGCGTTGGCTCACGGTTCGGAATGTTTCCGGGCGATTGCGGCCAGACCAGCGACACCGTTTCAGCGAGATCGCCGACGTAGTCGTAGGAATAGCCGAACAGCACCGCGTCCATGCGTTCGGTGACCAAAGCACGCAGCATCGCCGGCTTGACCGCGGCTAGGTTGAGGTCGCCGGTGATGGCGGCCAGCGCCAGGCCGCGGTCGGGATCCTCGACGCTGCGGAAATAGTCGGTCAGCAAGGTCAGCTTGCCGTTGCGCGACGGCGTCAGCACGAGGCGGTCGAGAAGCTCTGCGAAGCGGTTCATGCCATCAATCGCCCTCGTCCTCATAGCCGACAAGGTGCAGTGGCCGGGCGGCTATGCCTTCGAGCTCGCACCAGCGCACCAGCGCTTCCTCGCGGCCATGCGTCACCCAGATCTCCTCGGCTCCGGTCTCCTTGATGGTGCCGGTCAGCTCGTCCCAGTCGGCGTGGTCCGAGATGATCAGCGGCAGCTCGACGCCGCCCTGCTTGGCGCGCTGGCGGATGCGCATCCAGCCCGATGCGAAGCAGGATATCGGATCGGGAAAGCGCCGCGCCCAGCGGTCGGCGAAGGCCGATGGCGGACCAACGACGATGGCGCCGGCGAAATCTTGCCTGCCGCCCTCCACCGTTGCCGGTTCGAGCGTCCCGAGGTCGATGCCCTGGCCCTGGTAATACTCGCTGAGTCTCGCCAGCGCGCCATGGATGTAGATCGGCCTGTCGTAGCCGGCGTCGCGCAACAGCCGCATCACCCGCTGCGCCTTGCCGAGCGCATAGGCGCCGACCAGATGCGAGCGCTCGGGAAACTGCGCCGCCGATTTCAGCAGCCGCGCGATTTCCTCGGTGTCGGGCGGATGGCGGAACACCGGCAGGCCGAAGGTTGCTTCGGTGATGAACACGTCGCACTGGATCGGCTCGAATGGCCGACACGTTGCGTCCTTCTGCCGCTTGTAGTCGCCGGAAGCGACGATGCGCGTGCCCTGGTGCTCGACGGCGATCTGCGCCGAGCCCAGCACATGGCCGGCCGGATGGAAGCGGACGCTGACACCGTCGAGGACAATCGTCTCGCCGAGCCGTGCTGCTTGCGTCGTGTCGGCAAACTGCTCGCCATAGCGCAAGCCCATGATGTCGAGCGTCTGCTGCGTCGCCAGCACCGAGCGGTGGCCGGAACGCGCATGGTCGGAATGGCCGTGCGTGATCAGCGCCCGATTCACCGGCCGCACCGGGTCGATGAAGAAATCGCCCGGCGGGCAATAGAGGCCCTCGGGCCGGGGATGGAGCAGGTCGCTGGCGCGCATGTTTCTCCAAGATAGGATATAATTCCGCCACGGGAAGCCTGTAGTCAGAGACTGCTGACTCCCGCATACAGCATCGGCGGCTGCATTTGCCGACAGGACCCATCGCCATGAAACCGCTACAGGCCTCGTCCGGCGACTTGAACGCCGATCGCCGCGCCGATTATGCCGAGATGCTTTGTGCGGACGGCGATCATACGGCGGCGGCCGAATTGCTGCTCGGCGCGCTGGAGCTGACGCCGCAATGGGCGATGGGCTGGTTTCGCCTCGGCGAAATGCAGCAGGCTGCCGGTGCGCCGGATCTGGCTGCGCAGGCGTGGACGATGTCGCTGCAACTCGATCCGACGGATCGTCAGGGTGCCGCACTGAACCTGCAATTGATTGGCAAGGCGCCGGCCGCCGATGCGCTCCCCAGTGCCTTCGTCGAGACGCTGTTCGACCACTACGCCGAAAGCTTCGATGAATCGCTGGTCGAGAAGCTGGGTTACCGGCTGCCGCAGTTGCTCGATCAGGCTATCCGGACGGCAAGGCCGGGCCGCTTCCCGCTGGTGCTCGACCTCGGCTGCGGCACCGGCCTGATGGGGCAAAGGCTTCGGCCGATCGCCGATCGGCTGGAGGGGTACGACATTTCGGCCAGGATGCTGAAGCAGGCGCGGGCCAAGGGTGTCTACGATTTCCTGGGCAAGGCCGATTTGCGGGATTTTTCCTATGCCGGCCCGAAAGCGCAACTGGTGACGGTGGCCGATGTCTTCATCTATGTCGGCGCGCTGGACGGTGTGGTGAAGACGATGGCCGGCTTGCTGACCGAAGATGGCCTGTTCGCCTTTTCCGTCGAGAAATTGGCCGGCGATGGCGATTTCGTATTGCTGCCATCGCGTCGCTACGCGCATTCGCAACATCATGTGCGTGAAGTTCTGGCTGCCAACGGGTTTTCGGTCCTGTCGCTGGAAACAACCGTGATCCGGCAGGATCGCCGGGAACCGGTCGAAGGGCTGGTCGTTGTGGCGGGCAGGCTGCCGGCAGGTTGAAAGCCAATCCTGATTCGTCATCCTCGCGGACATCGGCGTTGCGAAAAAGTCTGATTTGCGTGCGCGACTGATATTTGCGATCTGGTCGCATCAGGGCGGGATATCAGGAGGAGCATATCAGATGCGCTGGAACATGATTGTCTTGGCATCTTGCCTGGCCACCGCCGGCTGCGTGGGCAATTCGATGTCCGAGAGGCAGGACGCCAACATACAGTCCTCCCTGCAGTATGACAGCGTCCCGTGCGACCAGTTGCTCGCGCAGCGCAACGGATTGGCGCAGCAATACCATCTGTCGACGGAAGCCAAGCCGACATTCTCCAACCCGGCGATGGGCTTTGGCCCGTTCACGCCGGACATGCGCTCCAAGGCCAAGCGCGATGCCGACCAGGCGACCGGCGAGATCGATGCCATGAACCGGTCGATCGACCGCCGCGATTGCGGCCACCCGGACAAGCAGAAGAAGTTGGCCCTGCCGGGTTAGGGCAGGATCCGAAAAGTGGAATCCGGTTTTCGGACGCGGCGTTCTAATACCCCGCTTTGCGGTCCACCAGATTATCGAGCTTTTCGCCCCGTTCGAAGGCATCCATCTGGCGCAGCATGATCGGCGCCAGGTGAACAGGGTCGGAGGTCGCGGCCGTGTGTGGCGTCACGAACACCTTGGGATGGCTCCACAACGGACTGGTCTTCGGCAACGGTTCGACCTCGAACACGTCCAGACTCGCTTCCTTCAGCGTGCCGTCATCCAGCGCCCGCAAAATGTCGGCGTCCTTCTGCAGGCGGCCGCGTCCGGCATTGATCAGCACCGAGCCGCCAAGACCGTTCCGTTTCCTCAGCTCCTTCAGCACCCCGTAGTTGATGATACCGCGGGTGTCTGGCGTCAGTGGCAGCAGCACCACCAGAATATCGGTCGCCTTGAGGAAAGGGATCAATCCGGCCTCGCCGGAGTAGGTCTCAACCCCGTCCATCGGTCGGTCGCTGCGCGACCAGCCATTGACGGCAAAGCCGAGCGACAAAAGCACCGAGGCTGCGGCGCGGCCGAGATTGCCGAGTCCCATGATGCCGACGGAAATGTCGCCGGCCGGCCTCTGCTGCGGCTCATGCCAGATTTTCTTCGGCTGCTGCGACCGGTAGAGCAGACCCTGGCGATGGTGATCGAGCACCCGCCAGACGACATATTCGGTCATGTACTGGGTGAGGTTGTCGGCGACGACCTTGACGATCGGCACATCGGGCAGGCCGGGATCGGCGAAGATATGGTCGACGCCGGCACCGATCGAGAAGATGGCGCGCAGATTGGGCAGCGACGCCAGAATGTTCGGCTTCTGCTTCCACACCACGGCATAGGTGATCGAGGGGTCTTTGGCGCCATCCGGCTCCAGCACCACCTCGCGTTCCGCCGACAACAGTTCGCGCCAGCGCTGCGGATGAAAGCCGGTGACGGCAAGCAGGATACGGCCTTTTTCCATCGCGATCTTCTAGTCCCTCTTTACGCAAATCACTGGCTGACGATCCCGACCGGGGCCGTCTCTATCTTGAAGGCGGCCGAGATCAACGCCCGAGTATAGTCGGTTTGCGGATTTCCAAAAATCTGTTCGGAAGGGCCGGCTTCGACGATCTTGCCGTTGCGCATGACGATGACGTCATTGGCCAGCGCCCGGATGACCTTGAGGTCGTGACTGATGAAGAGATAGGCGAGGTCGTGCTTGGCCTGCAGGCTGCGCAACAGGTCGACGACCTGCGCCTGCACGCTCATGTCGAGCGCCGACGTCGGCTCGTCCAGCATGACGAAGCGTGGGTTGAGCACCATGGCGCGCGCGATGGCGACACGCTGGCGCTGGCCGCCGGAAAACTCGTGCGGATAGCGGTTGCGTGTCGCCGGATCGAGGCCGACCTCGTTCAGCACGGCGGCCACTTTGTCGTCGCGCTGGTCGGGCGACAGCTTGGGTTCGTGGATCTTCAGGCCTTCCTCGATGATCTCGGCGATCGACATGCGCGGGCTGAGCGAGCCGAACGGGTCCTGGAAGACGATCTGCAATTCGCGCCTGAGCGGCCGCATGGCGTTGAAGGACAATTGGTTGATGTCGTGCCCGTTGAACTGGATGGTCCCGGTCGACGAGATCATGCGCGCCAGCGCCAGGCCGAGCGTCGTCTTGCCCGAGCCGGACTCGCCGACCACCCCAAGCGTCTGGCCGACACGCACGGTGACATCGATGCCGTCGACCGCCTTCACATTGTCGACCGTGCGGCGGAAGAAACCCTGCTTGATCGGAAACCAGACCTTGATGTCCTTGCCCGTCATCACCGGCTTGGCGGCGGCATTGGCCGCCGGCGGTTTGCCTTTCGGCTCGGCCGCCAGCAAATGCCGCGTATAGGCATGCTGCGGATTGGCGAAGATCTCCTTGGTTGGTCCGGTCTCGACGATCTTGCCCTTGGTCATCACGCAGACCCGGTCGGCAATCTTGCGCACAATACCGAGATCGTGGGTGATGAACAGCATCGACATGCCCTTGCGGCTCTTCAAGCCGGCCAGCAGTTCGAGGATCTGCGCCTGCACGGTGACGTCGAGCGCCGTCGTCGGCTCGTCGGCGATCAGAAGTTCGGGTTCGTTGGCCAGCGCCATGGCGATCATGACGCGCTGGCGCTGACCGCCGGATAGCTGGTGCGGATAGGCATCGAGCCGCTTCTGCGGATCGCGAATACCGACCTCGTTGAGCAGTTCCAGCGTACGCGCCTTGGCCGGGCGGTCGGCCATGCCCTGATGCAGCTTCAGGATCTCGACGATTTGATGCTCGATCGTGTGCAGCGGGTTGAGCGAGGTCATCGGCTCCTGGAAGATCATGGTGATCTTGTTGCCGCGCACCTGCCGCAACTGCTTCTCGCTCATCGCAAGCAGGTCAGCGCCCCGGAACAGGATCTTTCCCGAGGGGTGGCTGGCGCTCGGATAGGGCAAGAGCTTCAGCACCGACAGTGCAGACACCGATTTGCCGGAGCCGGATTCGCCGACGAGCGCCACCGTCTCGCCCTTGGCGATGTCGAAGGAGATGTGGTCGACCGCCATCGACTGGCCGCCGCCCTGGCCGAAGGCGACGCTGAGGTCCTGTACGCTGAGCAGGGGCGCTTCGCTCATCGGAACGTCTTGCGCGGATCGAAGGCGTCGCGCGTCGCCTCGCCGACGAAAACCAGCAGTGACAGCATCAGCGAAATGACGACGAAACCGGAAATGCCGAGCCATGGCGCGTTGAGGTTGCGCTGCGCCTGCTTGAGCAGTTCGCCGAGCGAGGCGGAGCCGGGCGGCAGTCCAAAGCCGAGATAGTCGAGCGAGGTCAGCGTCGAGATCGAACCGCTGAGCAGGAACGGCAGGAAAGTCAATGTCGCCACCATGGCGTTGGGAAGGAGGTGCCGGAACATGATGGTCAGGTTGGGCACGCCGAGCGCCCGGGCCGCGTTGACATACTCGAAGTTGCGGGCGCGCAGGAACTCGGCCCGCACCACGCCGACCAGCGCCACCCAGGAGAACAGAAGCATCAGTCCGAGCAGGATGAAGAAGCCCGGCGGCAGGATGGCGGCGACGATGAGCAGGAGATAGAGCACCGGGATCGCCGACCAGATTTCGATGAAGCGCTGGAACAGCAGATCGGTCCAGCCGCCGAAATAGCCTTGCACGGCGCCGGCCGCGACGCCGATCAATGCCGAGCCGGCGGTCAGGATCAGGCCGAACAGCACCGAAATGCGGAAGCCGTAGATGACACGCGCCAGCACGTCACGGGCCTGGTCGTCGGTGCCAAGCCAGTTCCAGTTGCCGACGATGCAGGCCGGGTCGGCCGCGCCTTGCGGGTACTGGTTGCAGCGTGTCTTGGCGTCGTACTCCCAGGACGGCCTGGCCGGTGCGGCTTCCGGAATGGCGTTGTTGACGGTCTGGTATGAGTAGCGCACCGGTGGCCAGATCATCCAGCCATTGGCGTTGATCTCGTCCTGGATCACCGGGTCGCGGTAGTCGGTGACGGCATAGAAGCCGCCGAACTTTTCCTCGGGGTAGGCGACCAGCACCGGGAACAGGATCTCGCCCTTGTAGGAAGCGATGATCGGTTTGTCGTTGGCGATGAATTCGGCAAACAGCGACAGCACGAACAGGACGAGGAATATCCACAGCGACCAGTAGCCGCGCCGGTTGGCTTTGAAGTTCTGCAGGCGGCGCTTGTTGAGCGGCGACAGGAACGGCCGCTTGATCCGTGCGGGTGCCGTCTCCGCAGTGGCGCTGGCCTCCGACATCAGACGTCTCTCCGCTCGAAATCGATGCGCGGATCGACCCAGGTGTAGAGCAGGTCGGACAGCAATCCGACGAACAGGCCGAGAAGCGAGAAGATGTAGAGATTGGCGAACACCACGGGATAGTCGCGTTCGACCACCGACCTGAAACCGAGCAGGCCGAGGCCATCGAGCGAAAAGATGTTCTCGATCAGCAGCGAGCCGGTGAAGAAGGCCGAGATGAAGGCGCCCGGAAAACCGGCGATGACGATCAGCATGGCATTACGGAATACGTGGCCGTAGAGCACCTGCCGTTCCGACAGGCCCTTGGCGCGCGCGGTCACCACATACTGCTTGCGGATCTCTTCCAGGAACGAGTTCTTGGTCAACAGCGTGGTGGTGGCGAAAGCCGACAGCACCAGCGCCGTCAGCGGCAAGGTCATGTGCCAGAAATAGTCGACGATCTTGCCCCACCAGGACAACTGGTCCCAATTGTCGGAGGTCAGGCCGCGCAGCGGAAACCAGTCCCAGAAGGACCCGCCGGCAAACAGCACCATCAGCATGATGCCGAACAGGAAGCCTGGGATGGCATAGCCGACAATGACGACGCCGCTGGTCCAGACGTCGAACGGACTGCCGTCCTTGACCGCCTTGCGGATGCCGAGCGGGATCGAGATCATGTAGGAGAGAAGCGTGATCCACAGCCCGATGGAAATCGACACCGGCATTTTTTCCAGGATCAGGTCGAGCACCGAGATGTCGCGGAAATAGCTGTCGCCGAAATCGAAGCGGGCGTAGTTCCACAGCATCATGCCGAAGCGCTCGAGCGGTGGCTTGTCGAAGCCGAACTGCTTTTCCAGCTTCTTGATGAATTCCGGATCGAGGCCCTGCGCGCCGCGATATTTCGAACTGACGTCGCCGGCGACGTCCAAATTGCCGCCGCCCGCGTCGCCACCGCCGCCGCCGAGGCGATCGCTGCCGCCCTGGTTGGTCAGTTTGGCGATGACCTGCTCGACCGGACCGCCGGGCGCGAACTGGATGACGGCGAAGGATATCGCCATGATGCCGAACAGGGTCGGGATCATCAAAAGGATGCGGCGCAGGATATAGGCGCCCATCAGGCTTTCTGCCCTCGTTGGACTGATATCTCAGCCTTTGCCAATTTTTGCCGCCTTGCCCTTATCGAACCACCACAGCGCCTCGACCGGAAAGCCGAAATCGGGCTTCTGTTCGGGAAAGCCGAACATGTCCCAATAGGCGCTTCGGTGATTCGCCAGGAACCAACTAGGAATCCAATCGCGCCGCGCGCGCAAGACCCGGTCAAGCGCCCGCATCGCCACGGTCAGGGTTTCACGATCCTTTGCGGCGCCCACGGCATCGATCAGCGTGTCGATCGCGGGGTCCGCCACGCCCGGCAAATTTCGCGAGCCGGAGACGTTGGCGGTGCTCGAGTGGAAGAAGACTTCGAGATCGTCGCGCGTCGGCGTCGCGCTGAACGAAAAAGCGGCCGACAGCAGATCGAAGTCGAACGTCGCTTGTCTGGACTGATATTGCGCCGAATCCACCAGCCGGATGGTGGCATCGATGCCGATCGCCTTCATGTTGGCGACCCAGGGCGAATAGATCTGCACGAAGGTGTCGTCATCGACCATGATCTCGGCCGAAAGCCTGCTGCCCCTGTCGTTGACGACAAAGTCGCCCGACCGTTTCCAGCCCGCGGCGGCCAGAAGCTTTGCCGCCTGGCCAAGCAGTTTGCGGTCGCGGCCGGAGCCGTCTGATGCTGGCTGCATCACAGCCTCGCCGAACACTTCCGCCGGAAGCTGGCTGCGCAGCGGCTCCAGCAGGGCCAGCTCTTCCGGCGAGGGCGGCCCTTCGGCACGAAAGGCCGATTTCTCGAAACAGGATTGCGAGCGTTCGTAGGAGCCGTAGAAGAAATTGCGCCGCGTCCATTCGAAGTCGAAGCAGAGTGCGATCGCCTGCCGCACCCGCGCGTCGCGAAACTGTTCGCGTCGTTGATTGACCGCGGTCCCCTGCATGGCGGGTTTCTTTTCGGCCGGAAATTCGTGCTTGACCACTTTGCCGGCCGTGAGTGCGGGGAAGTCGTAGGCGGTGGCCCAGACGCGCGATGTGAATTCTTCGCGATAGGTGATCTCGCCCTTCTTGAAGGCTTCGAAACCGGCCGTGCGATTCTGATAGAACTCGATGCGGATGATGTCGAAATTGTTCAGGCCACGATTGACCGGGAGGTCGCGTCCCCAATGGTTCGCCACACGCTCATATTCGATCCATGCGCCGGCCGAGAAGCTCCCGACCTTGTAGGCACCGGAGCCAAGCGGCGGGTTCAATTGCGAACTGTCGAACGGGTTTGCCGTGTAGAAAGCCCTCGACAGGATCGGGAACTGCACGATGTTGAGAACGGTGCGGGCGGATTGCTTGCCGGAAAAAGTCAGCCGCAGCGTGCGGTCGTCCACGGCAACGGCGTCGACCATATGCGTCAGCGATAGCGACAGGTCTGGGTGGCCCTTGTCCTTGTAGAGCTTGAAGGTGAAGGCGGCGTCTTGTGCCGTCAGCGGCGTGCCGTCGTGGAAGCGGGCCTGCGAGCGAAGCGAGAAGGTGAAGCCGTTGCGGTCGTCCGACAGCGTTACACCGTCGGCGATCTCGCCATAGACAGCGTCCGGCTCATCGAGCGCTGATACCATCAGCGCATCGAAACACATCTCCATGCGCGGCGGCGCGTCGCCCTTGTTGGCGAAGGAATTGAGCGTGTTGAAGGTCTGCGTGTCCTGGTTGTAGCCCCAGTTCGGTGGGGCGAAATTGAAAATGCCGCCAGTCGGTGCGTCGACGTTGACATAGTCGAAATGGGTGAAATCCGGTTTGTATTTGAGGTCGCCGAAGGCAGACAGGCCATGCAGCTTGGTGCCGGTCGCGATGTCGGCGAAGGCCCGGCCGGGCAAAAGAGCGGCGACCGCGGCTGCGCCGCCCAATGCCAGGAAATCGCGGCGGGGCAGGACCGCCATCAATTGCTGCCCCTGTATTTGGTCGCCAGCGACTTTTCCTTCTCCGGATCAATCCACCAGGAGTCCAGATCGACGCCCCGATAGGTAGGTTGTGTCTCCGGCATGCCGAACTTGTTCCAGTATGCGGCGCGAACTTTCCCCAGGTGCCATTGTGGCACCATGTAGTAATTCCACAGCAGCACCCGGTCGAGCGCATGGGTGGCGGCAACCAGATCGTCGCGGTCCGTTGCAAAGATAACCCGGTCGATCAAGGCGTCCACCACCGGGTTCTTGATGCCCGCGAGATTGCGTGACCCTGACCTGTCGGCCGCGGTGGAGCTGAAGAAATCGCGCTGTTCATTGCCTGGCGAATTGGATTGCGCGAAACTTGCAAGCGCCAGCATGTCGAAATCGAACGCACGCGTTCGGTTCGTGTACTGACTATCGTCGACGATCCGCAGCGTGGCATCAATGCCGAGGCGCCGCAGGTTGGCAATGAAAGGCGAGGCGACGCGTTCATCTATAGGGTCGTTGCCGAGAAACTCGATCTTGAATACCGCGCCGGTTTTTGCATTCACCAATTTTCCGGCCTGATTGACCCAGCCGGCTTGCTTGAAAAGGTCGTAGGCCTTGCGCAAATTCTCGCGCCCTGATTGTGGCGTGTCATAGACCGGCAGTTTGAATTTCTGCGTGAACAACTCTGGAGGCAGCTTGTCTCGATATGGCTGCAAGATTTCCAACTCCTTGCCTTGCGGCATGCCGGTTGAGGCCAGATCTCCGCCTTCGAAATAGCTGTCGGTGCGCGTATACGCGCCGTAGAAGATGGTTCGGTTCATGCTCTCGAAGTCATAGGCGTAGGTGAGTGCCTGGCGCACGCGCACGTCCTGGAACAGCGGGCGGCGCGTGTTCATGACATAGGCCTGCATGGGTTCCGGTGACGTCGTGGGGTATTCCTTTTTTATGACGTCCCCTGACTTGATGGCCGGAAAAGTGTACTCGACCGCCCAGCGCTGGGCACGGGTCTCGGCGCGGAAGTCCTCTAAGCCACCTTTGGTGAAGGCCTGCCACGCCGCGTTGTCATCGAGGAAATAGCTGAAACGCTGTGTGGCGAAATTCTCACGGCCTATCTTCACGGGCAGTTTGGCGCCCCAATAGTCCGGCACGCGCTGCCAGACGATTTCAGAACCCGGCTTGAAACTGGCGATCTTGTAGGCCGCCGATCCCAGCGGGGGCTCCAGAGTCGATTTGGTGATGTCGCGCTTCTTTCCACTGGCATCGGTGCCTTCCCACCAGTGCTTGGGCAACACGACAAGATCGCCGAGGATCTTGGGCAGTTCCCGGTTGCCCTTCTGGTTGAAATGGAACTCGACCTCGCGGTCGGAGACCGCCACCGCATCGGTGACGTTCTCGAAATAGCGACTGTACAAAGGACTGTTAGCCTTCAGCACCTGGAACGACCAGATCACGTCATCGACTTTTATCGGCTGGCCATCATGCCATTTGGCGCGCGGATCGAGCCGGTAGGTCGCGGAGGAATAGTCGTCGGGGTATTTGTAGGCATCGGCGATCAGCGGGTGGCTGGTGCTGCCTTCGTCGGTGGCCTGGTCCATCAGAGTGTCGTAGAGCAGGCCGCCGCCGAACCCGACAAGTCCCGCCGCTGGCGATCCCTGGACGACATAGGGATTGAAACTGTCAAAGGTGCCAAGCACCACCGAATTCAGCGTGCCGCCCTTCGGCGCATCAGGGTTGACGTAGTCGTAGTGCTGGAAATTGTCGCCGTATTTGGACTCGCCGATCAGCGATGAGGTGGTGCGCCATTCGTCGGCACGGGTGGTCTGCAATCCCGCCGCCAGAAGGGCCGCCGCCAGCAACGACTTGAGAAGCGTTCGGCCAACCGTCATGCACTATCCTCTTCGCGATGCCTGTCCCGGATCAGTCCAGAAAGGCAATCTAGATGATTTGGCGCTCGTGAAAACCGCCATGCGCGGCTTTGTCGCCGTATATGCGTTTTTCCTAACGAAAAAGCCGGGCTGAACCCGGCTTTTTCAAGGTCGTCGAAATGATAGCTGGTTATTGGGCAGGCGCCGGTGCCGGTGCGGCCGGAGCCGGTGCAGCGGCTGGCGCCGCCGGCTTCGCCGGGGCGGCTGCATCAGCGGGCTTGGCGGGCGCCGTTGCGTCGGCGGCGGCACCTGGCGCCGGCAGCGGCTTGGGATTGTCCGAAAGCGTGCGCAGATAGGCGATGACGTTGGCGCGGTCCTCGTCCTTGGGCAGGCCGGCGAAGCCCATGGCCGTCCCTTTCACGAATTTCTTCGGCGAGGTGATGAAGTGGTTGATGTTGTCGTAGGTCCACTTCTCGGTGCCGCCCTTGGAGAATTCCTTCATGCCGGCCGAATAGGCGAAGCCCGCATGTTCGGCGACGGGGCGATCGACGAGGTCCCACAGATCGGGGCCGACCTTGTTCGGGCCGCCCTTTTCGCCGGAATGGCAGGCCTGGCATTTCTTGAAGACCGCTGCACCCGCTTCGACATTGGCGGTCGCCAGCAGGTCGGCGATCGGCTTGGCTTCGGCAGCCGGAGCGGCCGGGCCGCCTTCGGCGGGCTCGGCGGCTTCGATGGCGAAACCGGGCTTTTCCGGGGGCGGCGAGGCAAACAGCGCATTGGACACAAGGCCGACCGAGAACACCACGAAAACGGTTCCGAGCAATCCGGCGAGCAGCTTGTTGACTTCGTTGGAATCCATACGCCCCTTGCTCCCTTTTCCGGCGGACCGAACCGTCCACTCCGTCCGTCGGTATCGAGACCTGCCCTCCAGAGCCGGTCAAATCGGGCGGAAACTAGGTCTTTTGCTCGGGCGTTGCAACACCTATAAGGGCGCTTCCAGTGAGACCTTTTGCCACTTTTCCCTTCCACTTTTGAGACGCCCAGCACTTGCGATGTCCACGTTGATCCTGATCCCGGCCCGCATGGCCTCGACGCGCCTGCCGGGCAAGCCGCTGGCTGACATCGCGGGCGCGCCGATGATCGTCCATGTCGCCCGCCGCGCCGCCGAGGCCGGCCTCGGCCGGGTGGTGGTGGCGACCGACACGCAAAGCGTGGCGGAAGCGGTGCGCGCGCATGGTTTCGAGGCCGTGATGACGCGCGCGGACCACGAATCGGGTTCCGACCGCATCTTCGAGGCGTTGACGATCCTCGATCCTGCAAAAAAGGTCGAAACGATCGTCAACGTTCAGGGCGACCTGCCGACCATCGATCCCGATATAATCGGCGCTTCGCTCAGGCCTCTCGAGAACACGGCCGTGGATATCGCCACGCTCGGCGTCGAGATCGTCCGCGACGAGGAGAAGACCAACCCGAACGTCGTCAAGATCGTCGGTTCGCCGCTGTCCGGCACGCGGCTGCGGGCGCTTTATTTCACCCGCGCCACCGCGCCATGGGGCGAAGGGCCGCTCTATCATCATGTCGGCCTCTATGCCTACCGCCGCGCCGCGCTCGAGCGCTTCGTCGGGCTGAAGCCGTCGCAGCTCGAACGCCGCGAGCGGCTGGAACAGCTGCGGGCGCTTGAGGCCGGCATGCGCATCGATGCCGAGATCGTGCGTTCGCTGCCGCTCGGCGTCGACACGCCCGAAGACCTCGAACGCGCCAGAACCATCCTTTCGACCTGAGAAATCCCTTCGAACCCGAGACCCCCTTGAATCGAGACTTGGCCCATGCCTGAAAAGACCAACAGAATATCGTTCCAGGGCGAGCCGGGCGCCAATTCCGACACCGCCTCCCGCAACGTCTATCCCACGATGGAGCCGTTGCCGTGCCCGACCTTCGAGGATGCGTTCAATGCCGTCGAGACGGGCAAGGCCGATCTCGCCATGATCCCGATCGAGAACACCATTGCCGGGCGCGTCGCCGACATCCATCATCTTTTGCCGGAATCGAAACTGCACATCGTCGGCGAATATTTCCTGCCGATCCATTTCCAGCTGATGGTGCTGCCGGGCGTCAAGCGAGACGAGATCAAGACCGTGCACAGCCACATCCACGCGCTTGGCCAGTGCCGCAAATACATCCGCAAGAACGGCTGGAAGGCGATCGTCGCTGGCGACACGGCTGGTGCCGCCAAGCTGGTCTCCGAGGTCAAGGACCGCACGATGGCCGCTCTGGCGCCGGCTCTGGCCGCGACGCTCTACGGGCTCGACATCATCGAGGAGAATGTCGAGGACACCGACAGCAACGTCACCCGCTTCGTCGTTCTGACCAAGAACAAGCAGTGGGCCGAACGCCCCTCGGCCGACGCCAAGATGATGACGACCTTCATCTTCCGCGTCCGCAACGTGCCGGCCGCGCTCTACAAGGCGATGGGCGGCTTCGCCACCAATGGCATCAACATGACCAAGCTGGAGAGCTACCAACTGGGAGCTTTCACGGCGACGCTGTTTTACGCCGACATCGAGGGCCATCCCGACGATCCGCTGGTCAAGCTGGCGCTGGACGAGCTTCGCTTCTTCTCGCGAGAAGTGCGGATCCTTGGCGTCTACCCGGCCAGCGAGTCGCGTGAGCAGTGGAAGGTGGCGGACTAAATCACCGCGCCGAGCGGCACATAGTCGATCTCCATGAAGGTCTCGACTTCCGGAATCCAGCGATCGCGCACGAAGGCGACGTGGTCGGGATGGTCATTGTACCTCGTATAGGCGGCCTGGTCGGCGAACTCCATCGAGAAGCCGAACCGGTAGTCGTTCTTGGGGCTGACCTGCCGCAACTGTTCGAAATGCGTGACGCCCCGGATCGCCGAGAGGATTTTCCTGGCGTCGACGAGAAACCGCTTTTCCTCCAGCGAATGTGGCGCATGCTTCAGCGTGAAGACGACGGTGTGACGGATCATTTGTCTCTCCTGGAATGTCTTTCAGTATTCGCGGGCATCATTCGGCATCGACCCAGGCGCGGATAAGATGGTGCGCAATGGCACCTTTCGGCGGCGTGATCAGATTGCCGGGATGCTCCCTGGCAAGCATCAGGCGCACTTCGTCGCGGGCAAACCAGCGGCAGTCTTCCAGCTCGTTGAGGTCGGCCTGGATGTCTTCATTGAGCGGCTCGCCGAAACAGCCGATCATCAGCGAATAGGGAAACGGCCAGGGCTGGCTGGCATGGTAGACGACACGGCCCAGCCTTATGCCGGCCTCCTCCAGCGTTTCGCGGCGCACCGCCGCCTCGATCGTTTCGCCCGGCTCGATGAAACCGGCAAGGGCCGAATACATGCCCGGCGCGAAATGCCGGCCGCGCCCAAGCAGGCATTTCTCCCGCGTCGCCGTCAGCATGATCGCCACCGGATCGGTGCGCGGAAAATGCTCGGTGCCGCAATTCGGGCAATGCCGCTTGTAGCCGCCCGCCCGCATCTGTGATTCGGTACCGCACTTGCTGCAGAAACGATGGCTTGCGTGCCAGGCGAGCAGGGCGGCACCCTGCGCCATCGCGCCGGCAGCCGCTTCATCGATCAGCCCTTGCATGTAGACCGAGCGGTAATCGATCGCCTTGATGGTTTCGGGCAGCTGTTCGGCATCGACGCCGGCCGGCACGGCCAGCACGGGTCCTTGTTCGGAAAAGCCGAGCAGGACGCCGTCGGCAAGGGAAATCTTGAAGGGCTGGCTCTCGGCGGCGCCGAACCATGGGTCGAGACTGCTGTTCCCGAGCTTCAGATAGAGCCGGCCGCCATTCATCAAAAGCAGCCGCGTCGTCGGATCGGCCAGCGCCTGGTCGACCGAATCGTCGGCGCGGTTCTCGGATTGCCGGTCGATCGTGTTGCCGGCAAAGCCGACGAACTGGCTCGGCTCGCGCAAGGGCGCGTCAAACAGGCGGAAGCTCATGCGGACTCTGGACATGTTTTGGGACGGACACAGGGGAAGGCTTATAGCGCCGCCCTTATCGTTTCGGCAAACCGGCGCAGATCGGAACGCTTATAGGGCTCGCGCAGGCCGTGCCCCCACACCGGGCCGGGCCAGCCGGGATCGCCTTCCGAACGTGCGATGACATGGATGTGCAACTGGCGCACGATGTTGCCGAGCGCGCCGGTGTTGATCTTGGTGCAGCCGGTCGCCTTCTTCAGCGCTTGCGCCACCATATTGGTCTCGAAGGTCAGCATCGCCTGGTCGAGCGGCGTCATGTCGTGGATCTCCTCCGCGCCAGGCCGCTGCGGCACAAGCAGCAGCCATGGCCAGCGGCGGTCGTTCATCACCCGCAATTCGCACAGCCCAAGCCACATCAACTGCTCGCTGTCCGCCTCCAGCCGGGCATCCAGCGTGAATCCGGCCTTCAGGCCCGGCAACATCGGCGTTTCCCCTACGTTTCGTGTTTTTCTCAAACTCATGAACGCTAGAGCGGCGGCACAGGGGCTGCAAGCGAATCATCATGCACCTCACGGATTGGTGTGCCAATTCTCGTGCGCACTTGCATTTCGTCGCCGGATTGCCGATATGGGAAGCGGGAGGTTGGTGGTGGACGATCCACTCGCCAACCGGGTCAGGTCCGGAAGGAAGCAGCCCTAACGAGCCCGGAACGGGTCATTGTTCCAGCCTCCCACCTCATCGGCCCCTCTCGCGACATTGACGACGCATTGCAGCGCGAGCGAGACTATGCGCAGGAATCGGCCGCCTTCGGAGGTGGCCATTTGGAGCTTTACGGGCGAATGAGCGAAGCCGGAAATTCGGGACCAGAAAGCCTGGAGAATGGCAAGGCCGCCGCCTATCGCGTGCTGGCGCGCAAGTACCGTCCTTCGAATTTCTCAGAGCTGGTCGGCCAGGAGCCGATGGTGCGCACCCTCACCAACGCCTTTGCCACCGGCCGCATAGCCCAGGCATGGATGCTGACCGGCGTGCGTGGTGTCGGCAAGACCACGACGGCGCGCATACTTGCGCGGGCCCTGAATTATAAAACCGCCGATATGGACCAGCCTTCGGTCGACCTTGCCGTGCTCGGCGAGCATTGCCAGGCAATCATGGAAGGCCGCCATGTCGACGTCATCGAGATGGATGCCGCCTCGCACACCGGCATCGACGATATCAGGGATATCATTGAGCGCGTGCGCTACGCACCGGTTTCGGCGCGCTACAAAGTCTACATCATCGACGAAGTGCACATGCTTTCCACGCAGGCCTTCAACGGCCTGCTGAAGACGCTGGAAGAGCCGCCGCCGCACGTCAAGTTCATCTTCGCCACCACCGAGATCCGCAAGGTTCCGATCACCGTCCTGTCGCGCTGCCAGCGTTTTGACTTGAGGCGCATCGATGCCGGTGCGCTGGTCGCCCACCTCTCCTCGATTTCGGCCAAGGAAGGCATTTCGGTCGACGACGACGCGCTGGCGATGATCGCGCGCGCCGCCGAAGGCTCGGCCCGTGATTCGCTCTCCATCCTCGATCAGGCGATCGCGCACGGCGCCGGCTCCGTCAGTGCCGATGCCGTACGGGCGATGCTGGGGCTCGCCGACCGCGCCCGCATCGTCGACTTGTTCGAACATGTGATGAAGGGCGACGTGGCGGCCGCATTGGCCGAATTCCGCACCCAATATGACACCGGCGCCGATCCGGCCGCCGTGCTGACCGATCTTGCCGAGTTCAACCACCTCGTCACCCGGCTGCGTTTCGTGCCGACGGCAATCGAGGATGCTTCGCTGTCCGAGGGCGAGCGGCAGCGCGGCGCCGATTTCGCCAGGACGCTGTCGGTCAGGGTGTTGTCGCGGACATGGCAGATGCTGCTCAAGGGCATCCCCGAGGTGCAGTCATCCAACCGGCCGGTCAGTGCCGCCGAGATGGTGCTGATCCGGCTGGCGCATGCCGCCGACCTGCCGACGCTGGACGAGGCGCTGAGATCGCTCGATGGCGCGGCACCGGTTCAAAATGGCTCGACGCGCCCGAATGGAGCGCCAGCAGGTTCCGGCAACGGCGCCAGCGCCAGCGCGGTGGCGCAGACGCGCATGCCTGCCGGACCGGGCGGTGCGCAGACCATGCGACTGGTCGAGGCCGAGCCTGCTCCCATCGCCTTCGTCGCGCCCCCGCAACCGGTGCTCGAGACGCAGCAGGTACCGCTGAAATCGCTGGCCGACATCGTTGCCCTTGCCGACGCGCAGCGTGACATCGCCTTCAAGGTGTTGGTCAAGAGCTGCATCCGTCTCGTGCGTATCGAGCCCGGCCGTATCGACGTCGGCCTGACCAGCGACGCGCCCAAGATGCTGCTCAACGACCTGACGACGAAGTTGCGCGCCTGGACCGGGCGCAACTGGCTGGTCTCGCTGTCGAAGGAGGAGGGCGGCCAGACCCTCGCCGAAATGGAATCGACCAAGCGCGAGAACGCTTTCCTCGATGCCAAGAGCGACCCGACCGTCGCCGCCATCCTGGCGCGCTTTCCCGGTGCGAAGATCATCGACGTGCGCATTCCCGACGCGCCGGAAGCCGAGACGGCTGAAGCCGATGTGCCGGTCGAACCGCCGGCGGACGACGACGAAACCTGATCCCAGCAAATATTCGCAAAGGACCCGACCATGAAAGATCTTCTCGGCCTGATGGGCAAGGCGAAGGAAATGCAGGCCAAGTTCCAGGCCATGCAGGACGAGATCGCCACGCTGGAAGCATCCGGCCAGGCTGGCGGCGGCCTGGTTAACGTGACGCTGACCGGAAAATTCGAGATGAAGTCGCTGAAGATCGACCCGTCCTTGTTCAAGGAGGACGATGTCGAGATCCTGGAGGACCTGATTCTCGCCGCCCACAATGACGCCAAGACCAAGGTCGAGCAGATCATGCAGGAAAAGACCAAGGCGCTGACTGCCGGACTGCCGATCCCGCCAGGAATGAAACTGCCCTTCTAGCGTTCAGTGGCAGCATGCCATGACCGAAGAGCCGTCCGAAAGACTGATCGAGCAGCGTATCCGCAACCGGATCTACGAGATTCTGGAAATCCTGGCCGATTGCGATGCGGGCGTCGATCTCGTCGGCATCAAGGGTTATTTCGATCTGTTCGAGGATTTCGTGCATCGCCCGTCGATCGAGGCCGGCACGTCGGCGCTTTCGCGGGAGGAACGCGCGATCGTGCTGGAGATCGCCGAATTCCTCGAGGCGGCCTGCGAGACAAATCCCGACTTCACCAAGGCTGAGTTCATCGAAAGCGATTGGCCGGGAAAGATCGCCCCGACGGCCAGGGATGCGCGGGAATTGTTCCTCGACAGAGGGCTGTTTTCCGAGAAAGTCGAAGAGGTCGAGCCTGGCCAGCCAACCGCGGTGCCGGCCGCGCGCTAGCCGGGAAAAACCATGCATTTGTGCCCATTTGGCAACAGTGCCTCATTAATAACGTTTTAGCCATCATTTTGCCTGAAAGTGTCTCATTCTTGCCGCAGCCTGGGGGCGGGCATCGAAGTGAGAGGGTTACCTGTTGATTGCCACGCGATGGAAGACGCCGCTGTTGCTCGGCGTCGTTACGTCTCCCCTGTTCTTGGCCGCTTGCAGTCAGACCACTTCGCACGGCATGTCCGTGGCAAGCCTGACCGACGCCATAACGCCGAGTTTCCTGAGCTCGCGGGCCTACAGCCACACGCCGAAGGACAAGGAATGCCTGGAGAGGGCGATGTTCTTCGAGTCCAACCGGTCGAGCCGCGACGGCATGATCGCGGTCGGCACGGTGGTGATGAATCGGCTGCGCTCCGGCAACCACGGCAGCACCATCTGCGAGGTCGTGGGCGAGCGCGGGCAGTTCGCGCCGGGCGTCATGACCCGGCCAATGAATTCGCGGGCGATGCCCGATGTCGAGGAAGCCGCCGACGCGGTGCTCAAGGGCGAGCGCAAGGCCAAGCTCAAGAACACGATGTATTTCCACACCGCCGGGCTGCGGTTCCCCTACAAGAACATGCACTACACCATGGTTGCCGGCGGCAATGCCTTCTACGAGAAGCGCGGCCGCAACTGGCAGCCGCTGCCGGATGAGCCGACGGTCGCCATCGCCTCGGCCGCAACGCCATCCCCTGTGCCGGCCGTGCTTGTCGCTTCCGCGGACCCGGCGCTTCCGGCCAAGACGTCTGTCCGTACCGCTACTGCGCAACAGGCCTTTATGACTGCCTCGGTCGAACCGGCAAATCAGCCCAGGACGGCGACCGCCCGCACCGCCCCTGCCCAGCAGACCTATGTGACCGCATCCGCGGCGCCGACGGCAAAGTCGGCGCGCGTCTCGGCCAAGCCGATAGTGGTGGCGATGCAGGAGCCGATGGAAGAGCCGGATGCCGCCCGTTTTGGTGGAACGTTGAACAAAAGGGTCATCAGCTCGGTCCAGAACGCGCCGCAGGAGGCGTCGATGGGGTTCCAGTCGACGCCGGATGACACCGACGCCATCGGCGCGATGATTGTGAGCCAGAGCCGGCCGCTCGAAGCCAACTGATCCGCACTCCAGGGTCCGCCAGGGTAATATGGCGGGTCGTGCGGATGCGGGATGTTCCAAAGCGCTCTGAAAAATCCTAGATCAGAGCGATGTCCAAGCGAATCGCCGGTCCCGAGATCGAACGCCTGATCCAGCTCCTGGCCAAGGTGCCGGGGTTGGGTCCCCGTTCGGCCAGGCGCGCCGCGCTTCATCTGATCAAGAAGAAGGAGCAGCTGTTGTCGCCGCTCGCCGCCGCCATGGGCGAGGCGGCCGAAAAGGTGCGCATCTGCTCGACCTGCGGCAATGTCGATACGTCGGACCCCTGCATGATCTGTACCGATCCGCGCCGTGACGCCGCTACCATCATTGTCGTCGAGGACGTCTCCGACCTGTGGGCGCTCGAACGGGCGGCGGCGATGAATGTGCGCTACCACGTGCTCGGCGGCACGCTGTCGCCGCTCGACGGCATCGGCCCCGATCAGCTCAACATCCGCTCGCTGATCGACCGCGTCGCCGGCGGGGAGGTCAAGGAGGTCATCATCGCCGTCAACGCGACGGTGGAGGGCCAGACGACCGCGCACTACCTCACCGACCAGCTGTCCGGCTTCGACATCAAGGTGACACGCCTTGCGCATGGCGTGCCGGTTGGTGGTGAACTCGACTATCTCGACGAGGGCACGCTGGCTGCGGCGTTGCGCTCGCGGACGGCGTTTTGACGCAATTGGCGGGCAGGGGATGCAGATGGTTCCTGCTTTTGTGAAATCGACCCTCGTCTTTCTCTGCCTCGCCTTCGCGGTGACGGTCTCGACCGCTCCGGCGTCAGCCGCCAGGATCGACGATCAGTTCCGCGCCTGGCTGCAGAACGACCTGTGGCCGCAAGCCAAGGCGAAGGGCATTTCCAAAAAGACCTTCGATGCCGCTTTCGATGGCATCAAGCCCAATCTGAAGTTGCCCGACCTGGTGAAGCCGGGCGAGAAGGCAACGACGCCGCAGAAGCAGCACCAGGCTGAGTTCGGCTCACCCGGCGCCTACTTCGCCGAAAAGACCATTGGCGCCGTCACCGCGGGCGGCCGCGCGCGCGAAGCCACGAATGCCAGGACGCTTGCTGCAATCGAAAAGCGCTATGGCGTGCCGGGCGAAGTGTTGCTGGCGATATGGGGCCGCGAGACCGGTTTCGGGGCCGCGAAGATGCCCTACGACGCCTTCGAGGTGCTGGGCACCAAGGCGTTCATATCGACCAAGAAGGATTTCTTTCGCACCGAGCTTCTGGCCGCGCTGGAAATCGTCGAACGCGGGCTGGCTCCCGTCGGTGCGATGAAATCATCCTGGGCCGGTGCGCTCGGCCAGTCGCAGTTCATGCCGACGTCGTTCCTGAAGCATGCGGTGGATTTCGATGGCGACGGCCGCGCCGACATCTGGAACTCGACACCAGACGTGCTGGCTTCGATCGCCAATTATCTCGTCCACTATGGCTGGGTGAGGGGGCGCGGCTGGGGGTTCGAGGTGACTGTTCCGGAGACCGTCTCCTGTTCGCTCGAAGGTCCGGACCAGGGCAAGAAGATTTCTGCGTGGGCGGCGATGGGCATCAAGCGCGTCGGCGGAAAAGCGTTTCCGGCGAGCGAACTGAAGGCCGAGGGTTTTCTGCTGATGCCGGCAGGGCGCAGCGGGCCAGCCTTTATCGCGACGCCCAATTTCTACGTGCTGAAGGAATACAACACCAGCGACCTCTACGCGCTGTTCATCGGCCATGGCGCCGATCGCATCGCCCATGGCGAAAGCAATTTTGCCGGCAATTGGGGCGCGGTCGGTGGGCTCTACCGCTCTGACATCGCCGCGCTGCAGCGGGCGTTGGAAGCCAAGGGCTACGATGTCGGCAGCGCCGACGGCCTGCCCGGCTTCAAGACCCGCCGCTCGATCGGCGCGTGGCAAGCCAAGAACGGCCGCGCCGCCACCTGTTTTCCCGACGCCGATCTCGTCGCGGTGCTTAAATAGGTTTGATATTAGCAGATTTTTCCCGACTGGCGGCACCAATTAGCCTGCTTGTGCGTCGACTCGCCATCGCTCATTCTGGTCCAATAGGCTGTCTTGAAAATGCTCGTTGCCGGCTTGGAAACCGCCGGATATGGTGTTGACCAACTGGACAAAAACCGCGACGGTAAGGGGATCGGAAGGCAGCAGTTTGGCCCCGAAAAGAATACTGCAGCCTGAGCCGGGAACTCAGGTCAACAAACCAACAAAACAGGGAACGATCACCATGATGATGGAAAAGTTTGCTCTACGCTCGCGCACCTTGCTTGCGGGCGCGGCGATCTCCGCGCTGCTCATTGGCGCGGCACCCGCCTTCGCCGTCACGCCCGCCGACACGCTGGTCGAGGGCTTCGCGATCGACGACATCATCTCCATGGATCCGGGCGAGGCGTTCGAACTGTCGACCGCAGAGGTCACCGGCAACACCTACGATCTGCTTGTCCGTCTCGACCTCAGCGACACCTCCAAGGTCAAGGGCGACCTCGCCGATAGCTGGAGTGTCTCCGACGACGGCCTGACCTACACGTTCAAGCTCAAGCCCGGCCTGAAATTCGCCTCGGGCAATCCGATCACGGCGGCCGACGTCGCCTATTCGTTCGAGCGCGCCGTCAAGCTGGACAAGAGCCCGGCCTTCATCATCGACCAGTTCGGCATCAGCGGCGACAACGTCACCGAAAAAGCCAAGGCCGTCGACGACACCACTTTCCAGTTCATCGTCGACAAGGCCTACGCGCCGAGCTTCGTGCTGAATTGTCTCTCGGCAACCGTTGCTTCGGTGGTCGATGCCAAGCTGGTCAAGGAACATGTCGCGGCAGTCACGCCGACCGCCGACTACAAATGGGACAATGATTTCGGCAATGCCTGGCTGAAGACCGGCTATGCCGGTTCCGGCGTCTTCAAGCTGCGCGAATGGCGTGCCAACGAGGCTGTTGTGCTGGAGCGCAACGACAATTACTACGGCGAGAAGGCCAAGCTTGCCCGCGTCATCTATCGCAACATGAAGGAAAGCTCGGCCCAGCGCCTGGCGCTCGAAGCCGGCGACATTGACGTTGCCCGCAACCTCGAGCCGAACGACCTCGACGCCATCGCCAAGAACGCCGATCTCACCACCACCAGCGCGCCGAAGGGTACCGTCTACTACATCAGCCTCAACCAGAAGAACCCGAACCTGGCCAAGCCCGAGGTTCGCCAGGCGTTCAAGTATCTGGTCGACTATGATGCGTTGAGCTCGACCATCCTCAAGGGCATTGGCGAGATCCACCAGACCTTCCTGCCCAAGGGCGTTCTGGGTGAACTGGACGAAAATCCGTTCAAGCTCGATGTCGCCAAGGCCAAGGAACTGCTGGCCAAGGCCGGCCTGCCTGACGGCTTCAGCGTAACCATGGACGTACGCACCGGCCAGCCGACGACCGGTATGGCGGAATCTATCCAGCAGACACTGGGACAGGCGGGCATCAAGCTGGAGATCATCCCCGGCGACGGCAAGCAGACGCTGACCAAATACCGCGCCCGCAACCACGACATCTATATCGGCCAGTGGGGCCAGGATTATTTCGATCCGAACTCCAACGCCCAGACCTTTGCCTCGAACCCGGACAATTCGGATGAAGGCAAGACCAAGACGCTTGCCTGGCGCAACGCATGGGACATTCCGGACCTGACCAAGGAGACGGAAGCGGCTCTGCTCGAGAAGGATTCGGCCAAGCGCGCTGCGACGTACCAGGACCTCGAGAAGAAGATCCTTGACACCAGTCCTTTCGTGGTCATCCACCAGCAGCTGGAAGTGGCCGGCCTGCGCAAGAACCTCAAGGGCTTCGCGCTCGGCCCGAGCTTCGACAGCAACTTCGTCGGGCCGGTCTCGAAAGAGTAACGCCCGCGGACGCGCCGCATGAGTGCGGTTGAAAACGAGGGCGGGCGCGGCAGCGCCCGCGCCGTCGCCCTTGCATCATTCATTGGCCGCTTCCTGGTCATCGCGATCACGACCTATCTTGGTCTTCTCGCGGTGACCTTCTTCATCGGCCGGGTCATCCCGATCGATCCGGTGCTGGCGGTGCTCGGCGACCGGGCGCCGGCCAATGTCGTCGAGCGCACGCGTCGCGAAATGGGTCTGGACCTGCCGCTGATCGAGCAGTTCTACATCTATGTGAAAAGCGCGCTGAACGGTGATTTCGGCACCTCGGTGCTGACCACCAATCCGGGGTGGGTTCAATAGGTCATTGCAACACCTTCTGTAGCCTATCGGCGGGCGTTTCGAAGTCCAGGATTTTTCGGGGGCGCTGATTGAGCCGCAGGGCAACGGCGTTGAGTTGGTCCTGCGAGACGTGGGAGAAGTTGGTAGCTCTGGGGAAATACTGCCTGAGCAGACCGTTGGTATTTTCGTTGCTGCCGCGCTGCCAGGGAAGGCGCGGATCGCAGAAGTAGACCTGTAGGTCGGTGGCAACGGTGAAGCTCTTGTGCCGAGCCATCTCCTTGCCCTGGTCCCATGTCAACGAGCGCCGCAACTCTTCGGGCAATGTGCTGATCTTCTCGGCGAGGGCC
>NZ_FMXM01000009.1 GCF_900103325.1 Mesorhizobium qingshengii
CTGTTCCATCTGCTGAGCACGCTCTACGAGCGCACCAGCGTCGTCATCACCACCAATCTAAGCTTCAGCGAATGGGCTACCGTCTTCGGCGATGCCAAGATGACGACGGCGCTGCTCGATCGCCTCACCCATCATTGCCATATCCTGGAGACTGGAAACGACAGCTTCCGCTTCAAGAACAGCTCGGCCCAGACCCCTGCCACAAAGAAGGAGAAAGCACCCACCTTGACCAAAGCCTGAGACCCAAACCATACATGAAGGCGGGTCACTTCTCGGCGAAAATCCCGGGTCAGTTCTCGGCGGAAATCAACACGCTGGAGCACGATCAGCGCCTGCGGTGCCTTGCGTAGCCTCAATTCGCCGCTGATCCTGCCGCCATGGTCGACCGTGACGACAGAGATTTCCGTATCAGACCCGGGCGAGTGCGAAGCGGCGGCACGCGCGTCAATCCGCGCTCGATGCCGTTCGTGACACAGGTGAAGATCGCCGTGCGCAAAGCGGGCGGCAATCCCGGCAGGGTCGGTGGTTCGGCGGGGAGCAAGGGCGGCGGCCGGTTCAATTCAAGGGGACGCGGCGCCAGCATCGCCGCCGGCCTGGCGCGCGACGGCGGCGGCTGGGGCCGGGAAGGGGGCGGAGGCCGCTTCCGGGCGCGGCGGGTGATGGTCAAGGCACGCGTGGTCAAGTTCGCGTCCCAGCGTGGCACGCGCGGCCCGAAGATGCGTGGCGTCTCGACCCGGGCGGTCGATGCGCATCTGCGCTATCTTGAGCGCGACGGGGTGGCGCGCGACGGCGAGAAGGGCAGGGTTTATACCGAGCTCGAGGACGGTCGCGATAGCGACGAGGGCAGGGCGTTCATCGAGCGCTGCCGTGGCGACCGGCATCAGTTCCGCTTCATCGTCGCACCCGAGGATGCCGTCGAGATGGAGGACCTGCGCTCCTTCACCCGCGATCTCATGCGGCAGATGGAAAGTGATCTCGGAACCCGGCTCGACTGGATCGCCGTCAACCATCATAACACCGGCCACCCGCACACCCATATCCTGGTGCGCGGTGTGACTGATCAGGGCAGGGTTCTCAACATCGCCGGAGACTATATCGCCCATGGCATCCGCCATCGCGCTGGCGAGTTGGTGACGCTGGAGCTCGGACCGCAGACCGAGATCGACATCGCCCACAAGCTGAGAGCCGAGGTGGAGGCCGAGCGGCTGACCCGCCTCGACCGGATGCTGCTTGCCGAACAGCAAGAGCGTGGCATCGTCGACCTACGGCCCGGCGCTAGCGAGAGCTACACGGTGCGCGCCAACCGTCATCTCCTGATCGATCGGGCAAAGCGTCTGGAACACTACGGCCTCGCTGCCGAGACTGAACCCGGCCGTTGGATGATTGCCGGTGATGCCGAGCACGTGCTGCGCGGCCTCGGCACGCGCAATGACATCATCAAGACCATGCATCAGGCACTCGCCGACCACGGCATCGTTGAGGAGCGCGGGCCCAGCCAGTACGTCACCCATGGCAGAGAGCTCACCGAGCCGGTGATTGGACGAGTTCTGGGCAAGGGGCTTGCCGGCGACGGCATGGATGGCGGGCTCTATGTCGTCGTCGATGGCGTCGACGGCCGCACCCATTATCTTGAGACGGGCGATGACACAAAATTCGACGAGGTGAGGCGCGGCCACATCGTCGCCCTCGAGCCTGTCCCGGCAAAGGCAGAGCCACGCGCGGCCGATCTCAACATTCGCGATGTGGCAGCCGAGCACGGCGGCATCTACCGGCCAAGCGAACACCTGCAAGCAGCACGGCCGCGGATCGAGCGCGTGAAGGGCGATCCCGATGCCTTCGTTCGCTCCCATGTGCGCCGCTTAGAAGCGCTGCGGCGGGCCGGAATTGTCGAGCGGGTCGATGCTGACCGCTGGAAGATTCCCGACGACATCGCCGAGCAAGGTGCGGCCTACGACGCCCGCAACAGGGGCAGGGATTTTACGGTCCGCACGCTTTCCTTCCTCGACCTCGACAACCAGGTGACAAGCGATGGCGCGACCTGGCTCGACCGGGAACTCGCATCGGCAAACCGGACGCCGCTCGCACAGATCGGGTTCGGCCGGGAAGTCACTGACGCGATGGATCGGCGTCGTCAAAGTCTCGTTGACATGGGCCTTGCAGCTCGACTGGACGCCGGCCGGATTCGGGCGCCCAAGGATTTGATCAGTCGTCTCGAGCAAGCCGAGGTCGCCCGCGTCAGCCGTGCGATGGCGGCCGAGCGCGGGCTCAGCTTCATTCGGGCCAAGCCGGGCGAATATGTCAGCGGCCGGCTGATCGGAGCGGCCGATCTCGCCTCCGGCCGCTTCGCCATGATTGACGACGGTGCTGGCTTCCAGCTCGTGCCTTGGCAGTCGGTTCTCGACAAGCGCATTGGCCAGCAGATTAGCGGCATCGCCCGTGACAACGGCGGCATCGAGTGGACCTTAGGCAGAAAGCGGGGGCTGGGGTTGTGATGACTTAGAGATGACTAGGTTCTCAGCCACCGCGTCCATGTAGGTTCACTTCTGAACGCGCAAGATGCGCCAGGAACGGTCGGTCGATTGAGGTTTCTGGAATGGGGGCTTAGGGGACCGCAAGCGGACTGTCTGCTTTGCGACGGACGCAGCGCAAAGCGGTCGTTCAACTCACACCCGACGGTCCGAAGGGTCATAGGCTTATTGCGCCGCGATGACTTTCCGTTTCAAGAACCGGCCAAGACTCGATAGACGCGGGAACGCCAGGGTGCTCAGACCCGTCTGCGCATGTTGTCGAGATGCCATGATCGCTGCGCGATGAGCTTCTTGTTGTTCCAGGTAGCATGCCAGTGCAAGGTCATAACGTGACGCCCGAATGTCGCCGGGCGGCGGTCGTACGATTGACGTTCTCCCGGATTGAATGGGCCAATCGGAAAGGCTGGGGCCAAGCATAGCGTTTCCCTTGCGAAGTGTTGATTTGAGAGCCTCTCCTATGGCCGTGAGGGATGCGTACGAAGAACTGTGATTGGTTCGTGAAAAGCGTCTTTCCAGCCTGATTGCAGTTGAAGTCGCACCAGGTCTGGGGAACAATCGAGTGTCCAACATGGCTTGCGAACGGTGGCGCAAACACAACTTCTGTTATTCGGCGGCTTCACTCTTGCTGGAGGCGGGCTTGCCAATGCAGTGCTGAGCCGCAAAGCGCGTGGTTTGGTGACCTATCTCGCACTCAATCCTGGACAGTCCCATTCGCGCGAGAAACTCGCCGCGCTTCTATGGGTCGATACTGGGGAGCCACAGGCGCGGATGAACCTTAGACAGGCTCTGTCAGCGATCAGGAAGGCGTTGCCATCGGTCGACGACCGACGCCTTTTGGCACACGGCGACAATGTCACCCTCAAGCTCGACGATCTTGAGATCGATGTGGCACGGTTCGAGCGCCTAGCGTCAGGAATAGCCCCCGAGCAGCTTGAACAAGCCGTCGTTGTCTATCGCGGTGACTTGCTCGATGGCTTCGCCCTGAAGGAAGAACCGTTCAACGACTGGCTCAGGGTGGAACGTGAGAGATTGAGGACGATTTGGATCGGCGTTCTGGAGAGACTTCTCCATCACTATTCGGTCGAGAACAATCTGGCCGCATATGTCCAGGCAGCGAGGCGCTTGATCGGGTCTGATCCTCTTAGGGAAGACATCCACCGAGGCCTCATGCAAATCTACGCCCGCCAAGGCCGACTGAACATGGCACTGACGCAGTATGCCGAATGCCGCGAGGTCCTTCGCAAGCACCTCCAGGTGCAACCGGAGAAGGAGACGCGTGAGCTGAACGACAGGCTTCGTGCTAGCCGTTCGGTAACGTCCAAATCGAATTCAACAACGTTGTTGGAAGCCGCGGCAGGCCCTGTCGATAGTCCGGTGCCAGCCTCGCTGCGCCCCGAAACGCACTATGTAAGGTCGGGCGGGGTCAGCGTTGCCTATCAGGTAACCGGTGGGGGGCCGTTCGACCTCGTCTACGTACAGGGCTGGGTTTCCAACCTCGACTATGCTTGGGAATCTCCGCGGCTAGCGCACGTGCTGCGCCGACTGGGGTCATTTTGTCGGCTGGTCCGCATCGACAAGAGAGGCACTGGGCTTTCTGATCGCAACGTGGGCTTTCCAACGCTGCAAGAGCGGGCGGACGATGTACGGGCGGTACTCGATGCAATCGGATCGCGACGGGCGGTCTTGTTCGGCAGTTCCGAAGGCGGCGTCCTATGCATGCTTTTTGCGGCGACCTATCCAGAGCGAACCGAGGCACTCATTCTTCACGGTGCTTACGCTCAGGGATTGTGGTCACCTGACTATCCTTGGGCAAAGACTAGAGAGGACATGGAAGAAGAATTGGCCGAAATCGAACGCAAGTGGGGAGAGCCTTGGGATTTGGGACGAGGGGCGCCGAGCTTGGCGAACGATACCCACGAGCAACAATGGTTCGCAGCCTATCTGAGGAGTTCGGCGTCTCCCTCCGATGCCATCGCATTGTGGCGCTGGGGCGCAGAAGTCGATGTTCGTAATATCCTCCACGCTATTCATGTGCCCACTCTGATCCTGCAGAGGAAAGGCGATCGATGGGTCAAGGTAGAAGAAGCGCTTTACCTGTCCGAGCACATTGCTGGCGCCACGCTCATTGAGCTTCCGGGAGATGACCACCTGATCTGGGGCGCCGATTCGGACCGTCTAGTCGACGCAATTCAACACTATCTCGCCGTGAAGTTTCCGACGAAGGCCAGCTAAGGCTGCAAGGCTGGCTTGTCTTTTTCCTGCTTGTAGAAATGGACGATCTAGACGCCTTTTCCGTCGCAAGAAACCGACAGGCCATTGTCTCACTCGTCTCAGTTCATTCCGCACTTATGAGTTCACGGCCCTAGTGACGGAACCGGTAGACGCGTGCCAGTCTGTTCGGCACTGTCATCAATTCGTCTGCAGTTCTGAAACCGGCCTCGCGGCCCATGCCAATCCAAGTCGCGGCCGTCTCGGCATAATCGGATGCGCGGCAGTGGGTCTCAAAGGCGGCGAACTCCTCGTCAGAGACCGTCGCCCCACTCGGGCCTTATCTTATGAAATCGCTCCAGCCATCCCTCTCGATCCTCGCTCTCGAGGCGCGTGGGCTCCCATATCAGAAAAAGACCATCTCTGGGCAACAGGTCGCGGATTTTGCGCATGAAATTCCGCTTGTCCGGTGCAAGAAGATGGTGGAGGGACTGACCAATCCATACAACGTCGAGCGGCCCCTTCCAGGAATCGATTGCAGCAACGAAATCTCCGCAACGCAGTTCGACCGGGCAGGTGAGTGGGGCAAGCGCTTCCTTGGCTGCGTCGAGCGACGGTTGGGATATGTCGATGCCGATATAGCGTGCGACGTTGCTGCCGGCCAGTGCGGCTGCTGAGCCGGGGGCTGTGCCGCAGGCCAGTGCGGCTGCTGAGCCGGGGGCTGTGCCGCAGGCCAGATCGGCAAAGACGAAGCCGTCGGAAGCCTCATCGAGAAGAACTTGACGCAGCGTTTCATAGACCTCCCAATGGGCCATATAGTTCGCCGCGACAACCTTCTGGTATGTTGCAAGACCCTTCTCGAATAACTCTTGGTCGGACTTCATGGCCCCTCCTAGAGGCGAGCATTTCGCGTACTGGAAAAACTCGGTGCTTTCTGAGTCGAACGTCACCCATTTGGCGCCTGAGCTGGCTCGGAGCGGCCATGATATTAGCCTCAGCTTAAGTAATATCCGGCTTTTGCCAGGGGCCGTCAATCTGTGTCGTCCTGCTTTGACACCAGAAGACGCGACACGTGGCGCCAGGATTTCAAGGGGTCGATACCGACGAGGCGAAACGATGCCACCTAATGCTTGCGGCAAGATGTTCGCTCCAATGGACGCGATTGATGGAGTGGCTCGATAGGCCATCTCGCTGGGCGCTGCACTGCAGAGGTACCCCAGCCGGCGGCGTTGAAAACCGCTATTAGTCGCCGTATGAAATTAGGCAAATGTCTTCTCGCGAACCCGGAAACATCCGAGCCGGATTGAAGCCGGACTCGTCTCTGATACTCGACGTAGTCGGCCAAGTAGCGATCTAAAGCTAGACGAAATTCCTCTTGTCTACCTCGCTTTGCGAATCCGCATGTCTCCTGGAAATCTGGTGCGGCAAGGACAGGTGCCCGTTCGTGCGTGATCGACGACATTCTCGGCTCCTCGCTATCAAAGTGAAGGTACCTTGCGTCTAGGGGTTTCAAATGTCCCCAAGGCTTTCGGAAAAGTTCCGAAACGTTCCGAAAAGACTTAAGGTCCTCACATGTTTGGGCCGCGCGTTGCCTTTGGTTCGTTTGTTCTGAACTCGGAAAGCGGTACGCTTCTTCGAGACGGAGTTCCCGTGCCGGTCGGGTACCGAGCGCTGCTCCTTCTGGCGAAGTTAACGGACAGCGCCGGTCAAGTTCTCACCAAGACCGAATTGATCGACGCTGCCTGGCCGGGTATCGCGGTGGAGGAGAGCAATCTGTCTGTTCAAATCGCTTCGCTGAGAAGATTGTTGGGTTCGATGTCCGACGGCACGGACTGGATCGCCACAGTCGCTCGCGTTGGCTACCGGTTCACTGGCGATGTCAAAAAAATCGATCAGCCTGCGGTGGCAGCCGCATCTTCTGAGCCGGGCCCATCGGTCGCGGTGCTACCATTCACAAATCTCAGCGAGGATGCAGAGCAACAGTACTTTGCCGACGGGCTGGCTGAGGACATTATCACGCGGCTTGGGCGATTGCGCTGGCTGTTTGTTCCCGCTCGCAACTCTTCCTTCAGCTATAGGGGCAAAGCCGTTGACGTCAAGCAGGTAGGGCGAGAGCTCGGCGTCCGCTACGTGCTCGACGGAAGTGTTCGCCGATCCGGGCAGCGTCTTAGAATTGGCGCCGAAGTGAGCGACACATCGAGTGGGCATCAGGTGTGGGCCGAGCACTATGATGTTGAGAGCTCCGATTTTCTCACTCTCCAGGACCAAATCGCAGACAGCGTCATCGGGGCAATCGAGCCGAAATTGTATGCAGCGGAATATGACCGCTTTCAGAGCCGCTCGCCCAATAATCTCGACGCCTGGGGTTTCGTCATGAGGGCCATGCCTCATGTTTGGACGTGGGGGCCGGCGGCGGACATCGATTCCGCGGAGGCGTTGCTTATGCACGCCACCGAGATCGAACCTGACTATCCCCGTGCCAATAGCTTGCTCGCCTGCATGCGAACGGCTCGAACACTGCTTGGAATTGTGGATCCGACGGCCAACCTTGGTGCCGCCCAAGAAATGGCCGAACGTGCAATTCAGCGTGATCCGATAGATCCCTGGACGCACTTTGCGGCCGGCTTTTCCTATATGGTGGCGCGCCGTTTTGATCAGGCAGTCGAAGCCTTAAGCGAGGCAATCAGCCTGAACCCCAGCCTTGCAATCGCTCACACCATACTCGGATCGACCTACGGTTATGGGGGCCTTCCGAAAGACGGCCTCCATCATCTCGCGATCGCGGAGAGGCTGAGTCCCCGCGACTTCACCCAAGCGGCGAACCTGTCCATAAAAGGCATGTGCCATTTCGTCATTGGAGATTTCGCCGAGGCCGTTCGGCTCGAGAGCCGGGCTGTGAGGCTCCGTCCCCATTTCGGAACCGCCTGGCGCACCCTCGCTGCGTCTGCCGGCGTGTTCGGCGATCAGGCCACAGCGGTTCGTGCTCTCAGCGAAGCGAAACGGCTTCAGCCATCTCTGTCTTTGGATTGGGTGGATAAATATTACCCGATGGTGCGGCCAGAGCACCGTGCCCTCTATATCGAGGGATTGCACATTGCGGGGCTCAGCTGAATGGCCGACACCATCGGTTGCGCTCCCTCGATGTGGGAAGAGAGGCGATGTTCGCGTTTGTGTGTACGAACGCCGCGGCGAAACGCTCGCAACGACCCGCACAAGGCAAGCCCTTTCCATCTCAGCGCTCCCCATAGATTTAGCGTCGCAACTATGACGTAAGAGCCCACTCTGGCCAACGGGTCGCTCGTGCCCAACCACGGCCGGCAGGCTTAAAGGTCGGCTTTCAGGACGCGGTTAAGCTGACCTCTACGGCCGAGATGCTGCGCTAAGCTTTCATTAGCGGTACAGGAATGTAGGTGGCCAACGGGTCATATCGCCACATTCCGTTAGCGGCTGACTAACGGCGGAGCTGGGTCAAATTGCTTGTTGTAACGATTATTCGCTGTCGGGTCGCCGGGCAAGCCTCACTCCCGGTCCGTTACCGTTCTCGAGAATGAATTCTGTTCCTGCATCCGTCAGTGCCTTGAGAATTTTCGCCGCCGTTCCAGGGCGCCCCCGGAGCGGACCGTCTTCGGCCTCCAGACGAGCTATTGTTGGCTCCGATATGGAAGAGTGGCGCGCCAGGTCTCCCTGCGACCACCCCAGCAGTGCGCGCGCAGCTTTGATTTGGCGCGTGCTGACCAACTGGCGATGTTTTGATGGATTTTCTATTGACATTCAGTTCGCCTAATTGATATTTTTCCTATCAATCCGTTCCCGTTGCGAAATCTGACCAGCAGGGTGGGACGGAGTTGGCCGCAGCAAGCATTGGTGTCTTAGTTCTCCAATACTGCTCCAGCCTGGCATGAGCGGCTGGACAGGATGTCCACAGACCCACCCAGCCCGACCACAACCCAAGCTGATTGGAGCTCGGATCATGGCTGATTCCGACAATAGCATGACTCTGCCTTTCGTCACCCGCAGGCGAGTACTTGCGGGAGGGGTGATCACGTCCATCGCTTTGGTGCTCGAGAAAAGTGCGCTTGCCGGCAACGCTGCTGCAACGAGTGCGCTCCCCGACCCAGCGCTGACGCTTTGGCGGGAATGGGAGACAGCCCACAAGCTGACCGAGCGGCTTTGCCGCAGGCAGCAGCGCCTGGAGACGAGGCTTGTCGAGAGCGTCGGCTTTCCTTGTGCAACCGTCCGCCTGCCAGAGAGTGGGGACGTGACGATCCACTCGATCGAAGCGCTCAATGAAGTGCTCGGCAAGGGGCCGGATATGGCGGCTCTACGCAAGAAGGCCGAAGCTGATTTCGCATTGCATCAGGCACGCTGGGATGCGGCCGCCGAGGAGGCCGGTTACACCGCAGCACTCAGGGCCGAGCGCGAGGCTGGCGATAGGGCAGAGCACCTGCTGGAAGCGTTCTCAACTACCCCCGCCACGACTCTCGCCGGTGTGGCGGGCAAGCTCGATGCTGTGTTGCGCGAGGGCGAGGCGTGGGAAGAATGCTTGGAGTTCCCCTGGCCGCAAATCCGCTCGGCGCTCAGCGATCTGGAGCGCATCGGGAAGCAGACGATGCCGGAACAGTTCTCTCACGACGAGCGGCGTCCCAAGCTCCGCAGCCGGCGGGCTGGCTGCTGTTTCCGCGCCTGAAAGGCGAAGAAGGAGGCGAGATATGAAGACCCGTCCAACCCAATTTCCGGATTCAACGGAGACGCCCTCAATTTGCGGCGAAGCGTCTGCCTCCCGTCACCCTGCAACCGCCAGGCAATTGCCAGCACGGGACGCTCTTGCGGCATCTCACCATCCGCCGGCGAGCGATCCCGATCTGGTGGACGCCTTCAACCGAGACGCGGCCTTGAAGAAATGGACCGTGCCTGAAGCTGCAGAGGCAGCGAAAGCTCTGTGGGGAAAGACAGCCGCGACCGCAATCGCCTGGTGCGCCTTCTCGGCGCATTGCGACGGGAGGACGCAGGAGTTCCGGTTCTGGTTTCGGGTATTCACTGATCTTCAAGCGGGTTTGCCCGACTCCGAAGCGGGAGCGACAGGGCCCAAGCCTCAAGGTGCTCGGGCCTTGTCATGACCGCCTGGTACTCGGTCATCAACGTCACCGAAACGATGAGCGTCAACCGGCGTTCCAAAGCCGCCGCCAACAGTTGGCGCGCGGCGCCAGCGTCACTTCGGATCGCCGCCACCAAGCTCGCCGTATCGAGAAGCAGTCTCATGCAAGCATATTGGATATCGCCTGCGATATTGCAGGAGCCTCGAGCTTTGACAATTTGGCTCGGTTTCGGAATTCCCAAATCGCAGCCCGCAAGTATTTGCACGCCACCGTACGACCGCACTGCAACTGAACTTGTCCTGCTGATCATCACGCCGCTCAATGTCCTTGATCTACACAGAAGAGCGGGCATGCCATGGTGGACGAGGCCAAACCTGGGAACGACAGCGCAAGCCATGATTACAAAGCTAACATGTCGGCACGAGACATGGCTGAACGGGCCGTCCTGTCGATCGCCTGTTTGTTGGGTCGGCGGGTTGCTCGGGTGCATTTCGAGGAATTGCAGACGGCCAATGACAACAAGGTTCATCCTCCTGAGAAAGCACCGTCAGAAGGGGAGGGTGGGGACGGCGGCGGCGGACATTAGCAAACAGAGGCAGAGGAGCGGTCCATGACCCGTGTCGCGCTGTATGCTCGTTACTCATCCGACAACCAGCGCGAAGCCTCTATCGAGGATCAGCTGCGGCTTTGCCGAGAACTCGCGGCCAGGGAGAAGTGGAGCGTCGTTGGGACCTATGCCGATGCCGCCATATCCGGCTCAAGCATTATCCGTCGACCAGATATCCAGCGGCTTCTCACCGATGCTCAAAGCGGGCAATTTGAGATCGTTCTAGCCGAGGCACTCGATCGCCTGTCACGCGACCAGGAGGACGTAGCCGGCCTCTTCAAGCGGCTGCGCTTTGCAGGTGTCAGGATCGTCACTCTCTCGGAGGGTGCTGTAGACGAACTGCACGTGGGCCTCAAAGGAACGATGAACGCGTTGTTCCTGCGCGACCTTGCCGTCAAAATCAGGCGAGGTCAAAGCGGCCGCATATTGAACGGCTACAACGCCGGCGGCCTCTCCTATGGCTATCGCGTGGTCAAAAAGCTCGATGAACGCGGCGAACCGATCCGCGGTCTACGCGAGATCGATGAGGATCAAGCCGAGGTCGTGCGTCGGATTTTTCGGGAGTTCGCGGCTGGTCAATCGGCACGTACGATAGCTGCAGGCCTCAACAAGCAAGGTATCCCATCACCCTTTGGGGGTGCGTGGGGCGCCTCTACCATCAATGGCAATCTCAAGCGGAGAAGCGGCTTTCTCTACAACGAAGCCTATATCGGGCTGCTCGTCTTCAATCGTCTCCAAATGCGCAAGGATCCCGAGACTGGGAAGCGCATCTCGCGGCCGAACCTTCCGGAAACCTGGCAGGTCGTTGAAGTGCCGCATCTGCGCATCATCGACGATGAGCTGTGGGATGCGGTGCAAGTCCGCAAGAAGCTTTATGGAGGCATGAAACTCCATCACCGCCGACGCCCGAAGCACATGTTCTCGGGGCTTGTGCGGTGCGGCTGCTGTGGCGCTTCCTATACGGTGAAGAATAGAGACCAGCTTGCTTGTGCCGCGCACCGGGAGAAAGGCACTTGTGCCAATAACAGGACGATCCGTGTTGGCGAGCTTGAGAAGCGTGTGCTTGAAGGCATCCAGCGGCGCTTGCTGGCGCCAGATGCCATTGCAGGCTTCCTTGCTGAATATCATGCTGAGCATAAGCGTCTGAACGCCATGAACCGCGAACGGCAAAGGGAAGTCGAAAGGCGGCATGCCAGCATCGACAGGCAGATCGCTAATATCGTCGATGCTATCGCTGACGGTGTCGCGACGATCAGCATGAAATCGAAGCTACTGGACCTCGAGCGCGAAAAGGAGAATCTAGCCCGAGAGCTTCAGGCGATGGCGGCCGCGGAAAGCATTGTGGAGTTTCATCCGGCCGCGGTGACGGTTTACCGTCGGCAAGTATCCGAGCTCCAGGACGCGTTGCAATCCGATGAGCGCGAGCGCCACGAGGCGGCGAGGATCATCCGCTCGCTGGTCACGGGGATTGATATCATTCCGACGGAGGGTAGGGGAAAGGTTGAGCTGAAAGTCCGCGGTGCGCTGGCGGAGCTTCTGAACCTGCCAAATCGTAAACCAGGAACAGCGCCTAACGCTGCAGTGATGGTAGCGGGAGAGGGACTTGAACCCCCGACCCCAGGATTATGATGCTTGGTAGGACCGTTGATTTAATTATCAAAATTGGTCGTTTGTCGCGCCTATGTCGCGTTCACCCCAAGAGCGCGCGTTCTGCGGCAGCCATTTCGTCGGCGTCATCGCCATGCGGGAACAGGTGCCCGTAGACGCCCATGGTCATAACGATCGAGCTATGTCCGAGCCGTTCCTGAATGACCTTCGGAGGTGGGGCGAGACCGCCGTCCTGCGGCCGATTGATCAACCACGATGCATAGAAGTGACGGAGAGAATGCATGCCGCCATATTTGGCCTGCACGATTATGGTCTTGCCGTTTTCGCGGGTTTTGTCGTTCGCAACCGCCACCCTGGCCGCAACCTGAGTCGGAAGGAAACCGCGCTTTGTCATGTTCGATCGGCTTTCGATGTTGCCGCTTCCGGTCGGGAACACGTAGTGCAATTCCCTGACCTGATTCCCTTCGGCGTCGTTGCCAATCATGCGACGTGGGCAGGCGGGCCTCCACTCTCTCGATGCATTGATCACAGTCGGCGGGACCGGGATCGTTCTTTCGCCTGCTAAGAGGTGCTTGCGCATCTCGGCCGATCAAAGAGGAAGACATTTCCACTTTGCCCGCTGCCTCACGGTGGCGGGACTTTCTTCCCCGTGCGGAATTCCGCCGATTCAGCGTGTGGCCGGTGATAACTCAGACGCCGAGCGCACGCTGGCACTTGAGAAAACCACAAAGGCGAAAAGCAGCACCGCAGCGGCCACGATCAGCGAGCCCGCAGCGACGACCGGCTCAAGCGCCGTATTCCCGTGCAGCATCAAATACAGCGCCGGCAACATCACCACCAAGCCGACGTTGTAAAGGCCGTAGTGGGCCATTGCGATTTTCCGCTCTGCCTTTGCCGGGTTAAGGGCGTAGTAGCCGCCGAAGATTGCGCTTGTGACCCATCCGAGCAGATTGATGTGTGCATGCGCCGGGAAGGCACCGTGGTCTCCCGAAATCGCCATTTGCAAGCCGGCGCCAATCCCCAAAATGAGCCAAACGACGGCCGTCTTAAAGAAAAGATCCGAAACCTTAGGCATGTCACTTCCTCCCTAGAATCCCCGATTCCAATGCGGCGAGATTAGTGTTTCCTAAAATGCGATGCAATCATGTCGCACGGACTTGCCGATAGTGTCAGGAAACCCTTGGAAATCAACCGTAGTGGTTTGCAACATGGCGCGACATGGAATCAGCCGCCAAGATGCATTCGATTGCACCTAAGTGGCTGATTTTATTTGATGAATTTTGGTAGCGGGAGAGGGACTTGAACCCCCGACCCCAGGATTATGATTCCCGTGCTCTAACCAACTGAGCTACCCCGCCAGGGCGGCGAAAGGCCCGAAATCCGCCTCAAATCGAAAGGCATGTCCGAGCGTTCGCCAAGGTCGCGCGGATATAAGGTTGGGAGGGTGAGCCTGTCAAGCTTCGAAGCAACCGCCGCGCCGGCTTATTGTCGCCGCCGAAAAGCTTTGCCGCACAGACATTTGAGCGCGGCTGCCGGGGTTGAGTTCGAGGGGACACGTCGCTATGTCTCGGCCACGACTTCTTAGAGTTTGAAAAACAGATGAAACCGCGCATTGCAGTCCTCGGTTGCGGATACTGGGGCAGCAACCACATCCGCACCCTCAAGGCGCTTGGCGCGCTGCACGCGGTCTCCGACCTCAACCGTGCCCGTGCCGAAGGCTTCGCCAGCGAGCAGGACTGTCTGGCGATCGAGCCCGACCAGTTGTTCGTCCGTGACGACATCGACGCCATCGTCATGGCGCTGCCGCCGCAGTTCCATGCCGATCTTGCCGTGCGCGCCGTCGAGAGCGGCAAGGATGTGCTGGTGGAAAAGCCGATCGCGCTGACGGTGGCGGACGCCGAGCGCGCGGTGCAAGCCGCTAAGGACAACGGCCGCGTCTTCATGGTCGGCCATGTCTTGCGTTTCCATCCCGCCTTCGAGATCCTCAAAGGGTTGATCGACAATGGCGAGCTCGGCGAAGTCCGCTATATCCACTCTCACCGGCTCGGCCTCGGCAAGTTCCACACCGAGAATGATGCATTGTGGGACCTGGCGCCGCATGATCTGTCGATGATCCTCGCCATCACCGGCACGGAGCCGATCGAGGTGCGCGGCGAGGGCGCCGCCCTGCTCGACAATCTCAGCGACTTCGCGCATCTGCACATGCGCTTTCCCAACGGCCTGCGCAGCCATCTCTTCGCCTCGCGGCTCAATCCCTATCGCGAGCGGCGGCTGACCGTCGTCGGCACCAAGGCGATGGCGGTGTTCGACGATGTCGAGCCATGGGAACGCAAGCTTGCCGTCTATCGCCACGCGGTGTGGCAGGACAGCGGCCAATGGGCCTTCACCACCAATGAGCCGTCCTACGTCGCGGTTGCACAGGGCATGCCGCTGACGCGCGAGCTGGAGCATTTCATCCAGTGCATCGAGACGCGGGCCGAGCCCCGTACCAGCGGCGAGGAAGCCATCAGGGTGCTGCGCATCCTAACCGCGGGCACCGTCACGCATACCAAGTCCTGAGCGAGGGCCTGGAATTCTATTCTGGCGACCAGAGTAGAATTTCGAAGCGGTCTCCGAGAGGATAGCGGTCTATTCGGCGGGAATCCGCGCCGGCCTGGCGGCAAGCCGGGTCAGCATGGCCTCGGCCTCGGCGCCACGCTCGGAACGCTCGATGAAGCCGCCGCCGAGCACGCGGGCCTCGTTGCCATCATCGGAATAGAGCACGCAGGCCTGTCCCGGCGCGATGCCGGACTCGCCGTCGACCAGTTCCACCCATGTCACGCCATTGCCGTGATGCAGCACGGCCGGGCGCGGCGGGCGCGCCGAGCGGACCTTGGCGAACAGTTCCAGGCCGCCGGCGGGAACATCGGCCAGCGGCCCGTCGCCCAACCAGTTCATGTTGCGCAGATAGATCTTGTGCGTCTCCAGCGCCTCGCGCGGGCCGACGACGACGCGGGCGCGGTCGGCGTCGAGATGGACGACGTAGAGCGGTTCGCCGGAAGCGATGCCGATGCCGCGGCGCTGGCCGATCGTGTAGCGCAGGATGCCCTCGTGGCGGCCGAGCACGCGGCCGTCGATATGGACGATGTCGCCAGGATTGGCCGCCGTCGGCTTCAGCTTGGCGATGATGTCGGAATATTTGCCTTGCGGCACGAAACAGATGTCCTGGCTGTCCTGCTTGGCGGCGACCGTCAGTCCCATTTCCTCGGCGATGGCGCGAACCTGCGGCTTCGACAGGCCGCCAAGCGGAAAGCGCAGATAATCGATCTGCGCCTGCGTGGTGGCGAACAGGAAATAGCTCTGGTCGCGGTCGGCGTCGACCGGCCGGTAGAGCGCTCGGTGGGCGCCATTGGCGCCGGAACGGATATAGTGGCCGGTGGCCAGCGCTTCGGCGCCAAGGTCCTTGGCGGTGGCGAGCAGATCGGCGAACTTCACCGTCTGGTTGCAGGAAACGCAAGGGATCGGCGTCTCGCCGGCGACGTAGCTCTCGGCGAAGGGATCGATGACCGCCTTGCGGAAGCGTTCCTCGTAGTCGAGCACATAGTGCGGAATGCCGAGCGTCTCGGAGACTCGGCGGGCATCGTCGATGTCCTGCCCGGCGCAGCATGAGCCGGCCCGGTGTGTCGCCGCGCCATGGTCGTAGAGCTGCAAGGTGACGCCGACGACATCATAGCCCTCGCGCTTCAGCAGGCCGGCGACGACCGATGAATCAACGCCGCCCGACATGGCGACGACGATACGGGTGTTTTCGGGACGTCCGGGAAGGTCGAGGCTGTTCATGGTTCTTTCATTCTGCCCGGCGCTGAATGCCAGTGGCTGGAATATAGGTCAAGCACTACGGCTGCGCCAGCTTTGAGGGCCTGCCGATTTTGTGTCCGAATCCGAACCAGCCGCGAGGTGTTTAAAATGCTGACCAAAAGACTAACGCGGCGTTCATGATCCTTACCTAGTCATTAGGGTCTGCTTAGGCAAATTTTAAAGCTGTGGCGGTAACGTGGCGGGGATTGGGTCTTTGAGTTTTTTGTAGAGAGTACGATGACCGATCTGGTTAGACCGAGAGTCAAATATGTTATCGGGCCTGACGGCAGCCCTCTTACGATTGCCGATCTGCCGCCGACGAACACACGTCGCTGGGTTATCCGGCGCAAGGCGGAAGTGGTTGCGGCGGTGCGCGGCGGGCTTTTGAGCCTCGACGAGGCATGCCAGCGCTACAAGCTGACCACCGAGGAATTCCTGTCCTGGCAGGCGTCGATCGACGAATATGGCCTTGCCGGGCTGCGCACCACGCGCATCCAGCAATACCGACATTAGCAGAGTTTGCTTCCGGAACGGCGATCGTGAGTCAAGGGGCGGCGTAAGCCGTCCTTTTTTCGCGAGCGGACACGCTTCTTGATCGGTCCTACTACGTCTACGCAAAGTCGCGTGCCGACCTGCGGGTGCGAGCCATGGGGCGGCGCGCCCTCCTTCGGAGTCCTACAGGGCGAGGTTAACGCCGATTCCCGGTCTGCATGGCCGGACTCTAGCTCGCAAACGAGCCAAGAAAGTCGTTGACCAAATCCTCCCTCGTCTCCGAAAAAAGACTTTCGATGGTCAGGTCCATCTCTTTCTGGGTGATGATGGCGTCGATCTGCGCGGTTGGGAGGGGATTGCTGAATCGGCAACTCAGCGTGTGCTGTGTTCTTTGAACCAGATAGCAGCTTACGAGTTCGGATTTTTCGTCACCAAATTGCAGGTAAAAGTAATCCGGACTGCCCGAAAAGCCGCCGACATACAGTGCTGCTCCGCCTTCAGACAGATCCAGCATGCGGAAATTGGCGCTCTGTACCTCCCGCAGGCCGTGTGTCGGGAAGATGAGGCGAACAGGGAAATTGACGTCCCTTCGAACCCATCTGCGTTTTTCCTTCGTGCTCTCAGAATACTTCACGGGTTTTTCCCCAAAAGACTTAGATGTCCAAGTATTCCTCAGCACCCACTTTGGGAGCATGGAGTGAAAAAGCTTAAGGATCGATAAGAGGTTCCGTTCGAATTGGTTCTTCCTATATGACGTTGGGAGAGCCCATCCGCTTCTTCAGCATCATTGATCGCGCCTTGTGGCCAGGCCGAGGCGAGGCGATCGCGCCGCAGCAGGTTTCGTCCGCGCCCGCGCGCCTGAAACAAGGGCGGCGAGGGCGCGCGGCGATCTGCGCGCCTTGTGTTTTTCGGAGCGCCTTTTGACGCTCAGGCTGTCAACACCACTTTGCCGATCGGCTTGGTGGCAAGAAAGGCGTGAGCGGCGCCTGCCTGCTCGAGCGGGAAGCTTTTCGCCACATGGACGGCGAGCTTTTTGGCATCGATCAACTGGCCGAGTTTCAGCAAGCCCTCACGGTCCGGCACGACCGACATGCGCTCGACCCGGACGCCCTGCGCCTTGGCCTGCGTCTTCGTCGCGTCGCTGACATTGAGCAATGACACCAGCACACCGCCACGCTTGAGCACCTTCAGCGAATGTTCTGCATGGTCGCCGCCAACAGTCTCCAGCACGAGATCGATGTCGCGAAGCTTGTCCGCGAAATCGCCCTTGGTGTAGTCGAGAACCTCATCGGCGCCGAGCGAGCGGGCGAAATCGAGCTTCTGCGGGCTGGTGGTGGCGATCACGTAGGCGCCGTGCGCCTTGGCGATCTGCACCGCCAAATGGCCGACGCCGCCGGCAGCCGCGTGGATCAGCACGCGCTGGCCCGATTTCAATCCGCCATGCCGGACCAGGCCCTGCCAAGCGGTCAGGCCGGCCAGCGGCAATGCGCCCGCGTGGATGTGGTCGGCGCCGCTGGGCTTTGGCGCGATTTCGTCAGCGGGCACGGCGGCCAGCTCGGCGTACGCTGCCGCCTGCTTGGGGAAGCGCGGCATGCCGAACACCTCGTCGCCGATCTGGAAGCCGGAGACCCCGGCGCCCAGCGCCTCGACCGTTCCCGAGATATCCCAGCCGAGAATGAAGGGTGGCTCGCCCAAAAGCTTATAGTGGCCGGCGCGGACGGCGCCATCGACTGGATTGATACCAGCGGCCTTGACTCGGACCAGCACTTCGCCGGCCTTCGGCGTGGGGTCGGGCTGCTCGGCGGTGGCAAGGACGTCGGGTCCGCCGACGGAATTCTGGATAACGGCACGCATGGGATGTCTCCTGCTTGGTTGGTGCCGCTATCATTTGGATAGTAATAATCTATTGTCTAGTATGTACCATTGGGATATATAGCGACCTCATGGATAGTGATCTCGACTCCCCCTTCGGCTATGATGCGTTCCGGCGCACGTGTCCTTCTCACACCGTGCTGGAAATGCTGGCCAGCAAATGGGTCTATCTGGTGGTTAGCGCGCTGCGCAAAGGCCGGCTGCGCAATGGGGAGCTTGCCCGCAAGCTCGAAGGCATTACCCCGAAGATGCTGACGCAGACGTTGCGCGTGCTCGAGCGCGACGGCCTGGTGCGGCGTGAGATCTTCCCGGTCATCCCGCCGCGCGTCGAATATGAATTGACCGAGCTCGGCCAGAATCTGGCGGGGCTGCTCACCCAGATCAGGGCTTGGGCGGAGCAGCATGCGCCTGACATCAAGGATGCACGGGCGCGGGCAACCGCCGAAAATGAGGGGAATTGGGCCGTTTGAGGGCAGCCTTCAGGTCTGCTCGATCGAGCTTTTCGTGACCTTCGGCCAAGACTGGAGCCGGGATACCGCGCCCGCCTGACTGGCAAGCGCCGACGCCACGGATAGGCCGGGCTTCAGCCGATCATCGCGCTGCGGCCGCCGATTTCGGCTTCGCGAATCTTGGTGTCGCGTGATTCGAGCATTTCCGCCTTGGAAAGCTCCGCTTCAGCTTCGCCGAGTAGTGATTCGGCAGCGCTTCGCTGCTGGGCGAGGTCGCTTTGCGAGTTTCTGAGATTGTCGCGGCGCAAACGCGCCGCCTTGGCAAAGGTCGGATAGGCGAAATGGTTGATGTCGGTGATGCCGGCCTTCTTTTCTTCGGCGGTGATCTGAAGCTCAAGCTCGACGGCCATGCGTTCGAACTCGGCGATCATCATGTCGAGCTGCAGCAGCTGCCGCCGCTTCTCATTCACCCGAAACTGCTTCAGCCGAACGAGGTTTTCACGTGACTTCATGATTCGGTACTCCCGGAAACGCACACCCGCACATATCGTCGATCCACCTGGAAAGGCTCAGGCGTCGCCCGTTTCCACCGGCTTTCCCCGAACTATGGGAAACAAAACCCTAAAGTTTTTTGCCGGCGGTAACCATTCGTTTACGGGCATTGTTAATCATACGGGTCAGGGCTTAAGGCCGGGTAAAAATTCCGGTCGCCGATACGGAAGCGCGTCGATGAGTCCCTGGAGTCACTTAGTCCAGGTTATTAATGTGTCGCATTAGGAATTTTGGTCTGTGATTCGTTATTAGATTCAAGAGGGTGTAGAAAGGGGTTAAAAAATCTGGTACCGTCATGGACGGGAAATTAGGTTTTGTTAACCATTCGATGGCAGCCTCTGCACAAGGCAACCACTGCTCCGGTCCAGGACGGGTCGTGAAATGGTCCGGCAGCAGAAAAGGGGAATGAAATGCGTGTTCTGCTGATAGAAGATGACAGTGCAACCGCACAAAGCATCGAACTGATGCTGAAATCGGAAAGTTTCAATGTCTATACGACGGACCTCGGTGAAGAGGGGGTCGATCTGGGCAAGCTCTACGACTACGACATCATCCTTCTCGACCTCAACCTGCCTGACATGTCGGGTTATGAGGTCTTGAGAACGCTTCGCCTTTCCAAGGTAAAGACGCCGATCCTCATCCTGTCCGGCATGGCCGGTATCGAGGATAAGGTACGCGGCCTCGGCTTCGGCGCCGACGACTACATGACCAAGCCGTTCCACAAGGACGAACTGGTCGCTCGTATTCACGCCATCGTGCGGCGCTCCAAGGGGCATGCCCAGTCGGTCATCACCACTGGCGACCTGGTGGTCAATCTCGATGCCAAGACTGTTGAAGTCGGCGGCCAGCGCGTGCATCTCACCGGCAAGGAATATCAGATGCTGGAGCTGCTCTCGCTGCGCAAGGGCACCACGCTGACCAAGGAAATGTTCCTCAACCACCTCTATGGCGGCATGGATGAGCCTGAGCTGAAGATCATCGACGTGTTCATCTGCAAGTTGCGCAAGAAGCTCGACGCGGCATCCGGCGGCCAGAACTACATCGAGACGGTCTGGGGCCGCGGCTACGTGTTGCGCGAACCGGAAGACATCCGCGTCAGCGCCTGAGCGAAAAGCACCGTCCGAACCTGTCTTTCTCGACAAAAAACCCGGCTCTGGCCGGGTTTTTTGCTTTGATGGGCCGACGATCAGCCAGAGCGGTTCGACATGGAAAGCTCTTCCGCTGTAACTGTCAGTTTTTACGCACGCTTCCTGGAGCTACTCCAGGTGGCCAGCCGAATCAGGCAGCGATCTTCAAGGTACGAAAGCGCTCGAGCAGTTGGGGCCGGTTGAACGGCTTCAGCAAATAGCCCTGGGCGCCGGCGCGCTTGGCCCGCATGATCGAAGCAATATCGAGTTCGACCAGCGAAATCAGGATCTGCGGCCTGATCGGGCTCTCCATGGCGCGCACGCGACGGATGAGATCGACCGCGGCTACATCCGGCAAGGCGCCGTCGACGACGATGATGTCGGGCATGTCGGCGGCGCACATCTCCAGCGCGTCCAGTCCGCTGGCTGCTTCTATCACCATCATGTCGGAGCCACCCAGGATGCGTTTAGCAACCTTCCTGATGACGCTCGAATCGTCGACGAACATGCAGCGTTTCATTTCCGGGTCCTCTTTGCCTTGTGGCAATCCGGTAGCGTCGGGGCATCCGGACTGCACCATAGGCCGATCTGGTAAAGAAGCCGAAAAGCCATTAGGTAAAATTTTTGAAAAGATGCCATTCGCAGGCTTTTCTTGGCGATGCTTCGCAATGGCCAGCTTGGCGAAGTTCGTCTCACTTCAATTGAAAGCTGCCGCGGAAATCGCGGGTTGAATTACTTCGGTTTCTCTGAGGCCAGGCGCGAATTTCAGGCAGCCGAAAGGACGATTTCTTCCGGCGTCGCGTGAATCGAAATCGTCATGTTGGCCTCACGCGCCAGAAGCAGCGTGTAATAAGGCTGCACCGAATGCGCGTCGATCGGTTCCTCCGGCTTGTGGCCGGAATGAAGTTCGAGGAATTTTGGCGGCACGCGCAGCATCGGGCCGCTCGCCGCGAGCGTAAAGCGTGGCTCGGTTTCGAGGTTTTCAAGCGTCACGGAAAGCTTGCCGCCGCGCGGAATGGCGGCGTTGGCGACGAGGAGCAGGTTGAGCAGCAGCTTGACCTTGTTCTTGGGCAGCAGCGCGCGGGTTCCGTTCCAGCTCAGTTCCGGCTTCTCGTTCTTGAGGAAGGCGATGGCGACGGCTTCGGCGTCGCCGGTGTCGATCAGCATGCCGGCCGAGCCGGCGGCGCCGAAAGCGATACGGGCGAATTGCAGACGGGCCGAAGCGTTGCGGGCGCTCTGGCGGATCAGCTTCATGGCGTCTTCGTCGGCGCCGCCTTCGTCGAGCAGCTCGAGCCCATTGTTGATCGCGCCGACCGGCGAGATGATGTCGTGGCAGACCCGGCTGCACAGAAGCGCTGCCAGGTCGGGTGCGGAAAGGGTGAACAGATCGGCCATCGGCGAAAATCCCTGAAAAATTTCACAACTTACGGCCGAGCGATCGATCGTCGCCTGCCCACACGAATCACGCGCTCTCTCCTCGGGCTCCTGAATACACAGCGCCCGTGCGTGCGGCAACAAATCCAAAATTGTGGTCATGGCAAATGGCGTGTTCACGCAGGCTGCCGATGAGCGATCCGAAACAGCCTTTGAACCGCCATGTTCATGTGGGAGCTTAATGGTTGAAAAAGGATTACGGCATAGTTTGCCCGTAACAGTTACCCTTAACGGCCGGCTAAAAGAGCCGTACGGGGTGTGAGGCGTCGGCGAAGGTGCTCCCTGACGGAGATTGGAAGCATGTTTTCCCGATTCTACGACCGGATCTCGTTCCGTGTCACCTCTGACCGGACCTTGTTCCGTGTCATTCCAGACCGGGCATTTGTCCGTGTCGTATCAATGACGATCGCGCTCATGGGCGTTCTCGTCTTCTCGACTTCAGCCCTGCGGGCCCAGGAATATACCGCTCAGGAGATTGTCGATTCCGGTCACAAGTTCTTCGGCGCGACATCGGGCGGGCTCGCCACGGTCGTCGAGAAGATCTTTGCTTCCTACGGCCTGCCCAACGGATATCTGCTGGGCGAAGAGGGCTCGGGCGCGCTGATCGGCGGCCTGACCTATGGCGAAGGCACGCTCTACACCAAGAACGCCGGTGATCACAAAGTGTTCTGGCAAGGTCCATCGCTCGGCTGGGATTTCGGCGGCGAGGGGTCGCGGGTGATGATGCTGGTCTACAATCTCGACGATGTGAGCAGCCTCTACAACCGCTATGGCGGCGTTGCCGGTTCGGCCTATGTGGTGGCGGGCGTCGGCTTCAACGTGCTGAAGAACAACAATGTGCTGCTGGTGCCGATCCGCACCGGCGTCGGCGCTCGACTCGGTGTCAATCTCGGCTATCTGAAGCTTACCGAGCGTGCCACGTGGAATCCGTTCTGACGTGAACCCATCCCGTTGCGGCAAAACCTTGCCGCAACGCTGGATTTCCGCCATGCCAACGTGGCACAGTCCAGCTTTCGTCCATAACGGGTGGTCACTTGGTTCAGTCGTTCCTGTTCTTTGCCCTCGGCTTCCTCTGCGCCGGATTTCTGGCGCTGATGGTTGCCCCGGCCATATGGCGGCGGGCCGTCGCCTTGACGCGCAAGCGCATCGAAGCCTCCATACCGTTGACGCAAACCGAGATCCAGGCCGACAAGGACCGTATCCGGGCCGAGTTCGCCATGTCGGCGCGTCGCCTCGAAATGAGCGTCAAGGCGTTGCGCGAGAAGACGGCGGAGCAGTTGGTCGAGATCAACCGTGGCCACGAGGCCCTGAAGGGCCTTGCGGTCGAGCGCATGGACAAGAACCAGGCGCTTAGCGACCTTGCGGCCATGGGCGAAATGCTGCAGCAGCGCGAGGGCGAGCTACAGCTTCTGTCGGACCGGCTCAAGGAAACCGAACGCAAGCTGGAAAAGCGCGCGCTCGAGCTCGAAAAGCTGGAGCGCATGTATGATGACGCCAGTTTTTCCTCCAGCAGCCGGCAGATCGAGCTCGTGGCGCGCGAATCCGAATTGCAGAAACTCGCCAGCGACATTTCGCTGCTGCGCGGCCAGCGCAAGGAGGCGGACAGGCGCAACCAGGAGATCGCCGCCGAAAGCAAGGCCGCGCGCGATGCCCTGAAAGCCGAGAAGAAAAGGACCGCCGAGCTCGACAAGAAGCTCGAACGGCTGCTTGCCACGCTCGCCGATCGCGAGGAAAAGCTCGACCGCCGCGAAAAGGAACTGGCGCGGCTCCGCGAAAAGTCGAAAACCGAGGACAGCGCACCGGCCTTGCGGCTGGTCGGCAAGGCCGGTGAAGTTGCCAAGGGCGATGACGTCGACAAGGCAATCGCCAAGCTCGACAGCGATCGTGAGCGGCTCGAGGCCAGGCTGACGGCGCTGGCGCGCGAGAACAAGAGGTTGAAAGCGGATCTCGATGCGATGGCCACGTCCGGCCCGACGGATGGCAGCTCCGCATTGCGCGAGCAGATGAACGAACTGGCGGCCGAGGTCGTCCACCTGACGGCCAAGCTCGAGGGACCTGATTCGCCGATCGCCAGGGCGTTGGCGGCCCCCTCGGATGCGCGCTCCGGCAGCGGTGGCCGCAGCCTTGCGGACCGCGTGCGGGCGCTGCAGAAGGCCGCCACGGCAAACTGAGATCAGTCCCTGTTTGCGGAAAAATGATGCAGGGCGATGGCTGACGCCGCGGCGACGTTCAGGCTGTCGAAGCCTTGCGCCATGCCAATGCGCACCGTGTGCAGGCGGGCCAGCAGGCTTTCAGGCAGGCCTTCGCCCTCGGTGCCGAGATAGAGCGCCAGGCGCTCGCTCGGCCGCGCATCGCGTATGTCGGTCTGCCCGCGCGGCGACAGCGCAAACTGGCGATAGAAGCGGCGGTCAAGCGTTGCCGTGAAGTCGGCGACGTCGCTGAATGACGCGAAGGGGATTTTGAGCGCGGCGCCGACCGAAACGCGGATCGCCTTGCGGTAGAGCGGATCGCAGCATGTCGCATCCAGCAATACCGCATCGGCGCCAAAGGCGGCGGCGTTGCGGAAGATCGAACCCATATTGTCATGGTTGGCGATGCCGACGAGCACCACGACCAGCGCGCGGGCCGGCAAGGCATCGAGCAGGGCCTCCGCCGGTTGCGGCGCACCCTTGCGGCCTATGGCCAGGATGCCGCGATGCATGTGAAACCCGGCGATCGCGTCCATCACCGCGCTGGTGGCGACATAGACCGGCAGGTCCGCCGGCGCCTTGCGCAGGATGCCCTCGAGGCCGGCCAGCCGGTTTTCCAGAACCAGCACCGATTCGGCTGCAAAGCGTCCTGTCGACAGCAACAGGTCGAGTACCACCTTGCCTTCGGCAACGAAGCGGCCTTGCCGGCCGGCGAGGTCACGCTCGCGGATGTCGAGATAGGCGGCAACACGCGGGTCTTGCGGGTCGTCGATACGAATGGGATCCATGCGTTCCTCGCGGCCATCGCACGCGTCCGAAAAACCGATCGGCTCCCGGCACATACCCTGGATTCGGAAAGCACGATGCTACAATTCACGACTGTCAGCTATCTCCGTGCGTCCGGATGGACGCACGTCGCCGCGAAAGCGTTATCACCGATTACAAGGCCGCCGGTCAGGTCCCGGCGCGCCGCAAGCGTTGCGCCATGTGGGACAACTCATCCTGGCCGCTGCCGAAAATGCCGTCCAGCATGCCGAGCAACTCACGCACGGCGTCGGACTTGCAGGAATAGTAGATCATCTGACGATCGCGACGGGTTTCCACGAGGTCGAGGGCCCGCAACTTGGCCAGATGTTGCGACAGGGCGGATTGGCTGAGCATTACCTTCTCGGCGATGGCGCCGACCGACATTTCGCCGTCGGTCAGGTAGCTCATGATCAACAGCCGTTTTTCATTGCCCATCAGCATCAGAAATTCGGCTGCCGATTCGGCGTTGGCGATTAGCTTAGTCGAGACCATCGATCCCCCGTGCCTTTTGCTCATCCCGACGCCATGGGGGCAATGGCATCTGATTCCATAAACTCACTTGTGAATAGGCGCTGGCGAGTCAGCTCCACTAACAAAGGTAGAACATTTCGTTCAAATCTCAAGCATTGCTTTTGATCCAACACGATTAAGTGTCAGTTTTTGTGTTGGCGCCGGTTCTGGCAATCCTGGCCATCTCGACCAGAACCTGCCGCAATTCCCGTGCCGTCGCCAAAGGTTGCGGGAAGAAGACCCGGCAAACATTGTCGCCCGACACCAGATCCATGCCATCGGCATCGAATCCGGCAATGGTCCAGCCGTCGCCGGACGCCTTGGCGAAATGACGCGCATAAACGGCGATCGCGTCGAGATGGTCGGCGTTCATGTGGTCGACGGCGGATTGTTCGCTCGCGGCCAAGTCCTCGACGATCGGTCCGCTGGTGAGCAGGTTGGATCGATCGAGTTGATAAGCCTTGCCGAAGCCGCCATTCAGGCTGGCGTGTTGCGGTTCGAGTCGAAAAATCGAAAAGTCGCCGAGCCCGGCGTAGAGGCTCGCCTTGGGATTGCGGTTGAGATAGCGGCGCTCGGCGCGTGCGTGCGCGTTCGACCCACGCTCGAGGCGTGCCGCCTGGCAGACCAGCGTCAGGCGTGGGTGCGCCAGCGGGTCGCCCTTGCCGGGCTCGCCGACCAGCAGGGAACAGCGCGGATCGGCAAGCAGGGCGCCGGTGTGCGCCGAGAGCATCGAAACCAGGATCAGCGGCGCGCCGTCGATGTCCGTGGCCACGCCGACCCTGCTGGCCAGCGGCGAGCCGGTTTGCGGCTCGATCACCGCCAACGCGCCGAAACGGGCGCGGCGCAGAAGCGTCTTCGCCAGACGGATCGCCTCGGCGTCAGTCTCGCGGATCACGGCTTTCTTCTGGTCCGTCAAAACGCCCATCGCAATAAGCTGATTTTTCTTCTCTAGTTATTGGCCAGCATGACCAGTTTGACAAGGTCGTCGATCTCGGTTTTCGCAAAGCCGAAACGTGTCAGCACTGTCGACGGCGACAGATCCTGGTCGCCAGGCTTCGTTGCCGGTGCCGGCCGCGAGGCCGAAAAACGCGGCGCCGGTGCAGGGCGCTTGAACGCACCCGTAGTCACGAAGGCATCGCGCGACCGATTGTGTGGGTGATGCTTCGCTTCACGCAGCGACAGGACCGGAGCTACGCAGGCATCGGTTTCGGCAAACAGCCGGTCCCAGTCGTCGCGTGATTTCCGCCTGATCCGGTCGGCAATGGCGGCGCGCATCGGTGGCCACAGCGATTTGTCATACTGGCCGGGTACGAACCGCTCTTCGAGTGGCAGCAACCTGGCGAATTCGGCGAAGAATTGCGGTTCCAGGCAGCCTATGGCGATGTGCCCGCCATCCGCCGTCTCATAGGTGTCGTAGAAGGGAGCGCCGGAATCGAGCAGGTTCGCGCCGCGTCTTTCGTCCCAAAGGCCAGCCGCCGTCAAGGCGTGCAGGGGCGTCGCCAGCATCGAGACGCCCTCGACCATCGCGGCGTCGACTACCTGGCCCTTGCCCGTGCGCGAACGTTGGAACAGGGCGGCCAGCACGCCGGCAACCAGCATCATGGTGCCGCCGCCATAGTCGGCGACGAGGTTGAGCGGCGGGACGGGGCGGCTGTCCGCGTGGCCAATTGCGTGCAGCAGGCCCGAATAGGCAAGGTAGGTGATGTCGTGGCCGGCACGGCCCGCGAGCGGCCCATCCTGGCCGAAGCCGGTCATGCGGCCGTAGATCAGAGCCGGATTGCGCGCCAGAACGATATCCGGACCGAGGCCAAGCTGCTCCATGACGCCCGGGCGAAAGCCTTCGACCAGAAGGTCTGCCTTTTCGGCAAGGCGCAGCGCCAGTTCGGTGCCTTCCTGGCGCTTGAGGTCGATGCGCAGGATAGAGCGGCCGTGACGATCGATGTTGTATTCATCCGGCAGCGACAGGAGCGGCCGGTCCGAACCAGCCCGTTCGATGCGCAGCACCTGCGCGCCCATCTCCGAAAGCATCAGGCCCGCCAACGGCACGGGACCGAGCCCGGCCATCTCGATCACCTTCAGCCCGGCAAGCGGACCGGTCTTTCCGGCGGTGGATATGCCGGTGTTCATGGCCAGCTATTTCGGTGCCATGCGGATGGCGCCGTCGAGGCGGATGGTTTCGCCGTTCAGCATCTGGTTCTCGATGATGTGCAACGCAAGGGCCGCATATTCGGATGGCTCGCCGAGACGCGACGGGAAGGGCACCGCGGCGCCCAGCGAATCCTGCACCTCCTGCGGCATGCCGGCTACCATCGGTGTCTTGAAGATGCCGGGCGCGATGGTGCAGACCCGGATACCGGAACGGGCAAGGTCGCGCGCCACCGGCAGCGTCATGCCGACGACGCCACCCTTGGAGGCTGAATAGGCGGCCTGGCCGATCTGGCCGTCAAAGGCAGCGACGGAAGCGGTGTTGACGATGACACCGCGCTCGCCGCCTTGCAACGGCTCGAGCCTGGCGGCACGGTCGGCGACGAGACGGATCATGTTGAAAGTGCCGATCAAATTGACTTCGATGACCTTGCGGTACTGATCGAGAGGATGGGGGCCGTCCTTGCCGATCGTCTTCACGCCGATGGCGATGCCGGCGCAATTGACCAGGATACGTGGCTCACCAAGCTTGGCCGCGACCTCGGTGAGAGCGGCAGTGCCACTGTCGCCGCTGCTGACATCGCATTGGACGGCAATGCCGCCGATCTCGGCCGCAAGCTTCGCCGCGCGGTCAATACCAATGTCGAAGATGGCGACGCGGGCGCCCTTGGCGGCAAGAGCGCGCGCCGTTGCTTCGCCAAGACCGGAACCGCCGCCGGTAACGATCGCGATCTGGCCATTCGGGTTCATGGCGTCATCCTTTCACATGAGAACAGGGACTGATCAGGCGCCAGGTCGGCTCGCAAGGTCAAGCCATCGCCGTGACGTGACCGGCAACCCTGGCCTGATCGGCGTGGCAGACTTCGCCCGAGAGCCTGGCGACCGCGCCCGGCGTAATCTCGTGCGACAGCAACCGATCGAGATCGACAGGGCGTGGCATCGAAATCTGGCCGCGCGGGATCCTCTTGAAGCCGAGCGGTCCATAATAAGGCTCGTCACCGACCAGCATGACGGCGGGCGCGCCGGACTTGGCGGCCGCTTCCAGCGCGATCGAGACCAGCCGGCGGCCGATGCCGAGATTCTTGAAGGCCGGCCGCACCGCAAGCGGCCCGAGCATCAGGGCGCGGCCGGCGCCGGCGGCGATGCGGGTCATGCGCACCGAAGCGACGACGGTATCGCCATCGACGGCGACAAAGGACAGCGATCGATCATGCCCGCCAGCCTCGCGGATCTTGTAGGCGGCCAGCACGAAACGGCCGGGCCCGAAAGCTTCGTCATTGATGGCTTCGATCTGGAGGTCATGCGCCGGAGTTTCCGGCAGGTATTTCACGTCGGCAAGGCTCATGGTCTTTGCGTTCCGGTAGAAGAGGAAAGGTTTGCTGCAAACGGCAGCATTCGCCAGTCAGCGCTTCATCAAGCGCGGGCGCCCTTTCGTCGTCGGTCAAACCGGATCAAGGCAAAGTCGAACATGCGGATTGTCCGCTAGCATCAATTTCCCGCCGCTGCAATCGGGGGCTTCTTGGGCCACGCCGTCGCTTGACGGTCTGTTCAGCACCAGGTGATTCCGCGCGGCCGACTGGTGTCCTACATGAAGGGCAAGCAGGAAAGGAACACGCGATGGGATTGCTGGTCGACGGCAAATGGCAGGACCGCTGGTACGACACCAAGGACAGCGGCGGCAAGTTCATACGGGCGCGATCGCATTGGCGCGACTGGATCACCCGCGATGGAACGCCAGCCGAAGGCCGCAGCCGCGGCTTCAAGGCAGAACCGGGCCGCTATCACCTCTATGTCTCGCTTGCTTGCCCGTGGGCGCACCGGACGCTGATCTTTCGCGCGCTGAAGAAGCTCGAAGGCATCATATCGGTGTCGGTGGTGCATCATTTCATGGGTGCCAACGGCTGGACGTTCCTGGCCGAGGACGGCGCCACCGGTGACACGCTCTACGGCCTCGACTTCCTGCACCAGATCTACACCAGGGCCGATCCGGCCTATTCGGGCCGGGTGACGGTGCCGGTGCTGTGGGACAAAAAGGAGCAGACCATCGTCTCCAACGAATCCTCCGAGATCATCCGCATGCTGAATTCAGCCTTCGATGAATGGGGAGACGCCAGCCTCGATTTCTATCCGCAGGCGCTGCGCGGCGAGATCGATGCGATCAACGCTCTGGTCTATCCCTCCGTCAACAACGGCGTCTATCGTGCCGGCTTCGCAACCACGCAAAGCGCCTATGAGGAAGCATTCGGTGAGCTGTTCTCGACGCTCGACACGCTGGAGGACCGCCTCTCGGGACAACGCTATCTGGTCGGCGATCGCATCACCGAGGCCGACTGGCGGCTGTTCACCACGCTGGTGCGCTTCGACCCGGTCTATGTCGGCCATTTCAAATGCAATCTGCGTCGCATAGCCGACTATCCGAACCTGTCGAACTATCTGCGCGATCTGTATCAGGTGCCTGGTGTTGCCGAGACCGTGAACCTGCATCACATCAAGGCGCATTATTACGGCAGCCACGAGACGATCAATCCGACCCGGATCGTGCCAGTTGGTCCTGAACTCGACTATGCCCAACCGCATGACCGGGCGCGGTTCCGCAAGGTGGCGGCCTGATCTACCAGTAGGGCGATGCGGGCTCGCCACCAAAAATCTCGGCGATCCGGCGCAGCGTTGCCGGTGTCGTGCCTTCCGGCAAGCGGTCGAGCGGGAAGAAGCCTGCCTCGGCGATCTCGTGATCCGGCAGCTTCGGCGCGGTCTGATTGAAGTGCTCGATCAGATAGAGGCCGACATGGTCGCGGCGGCTGGAGCGGCGGTTGAAATGCACCGACCTCAGCACCGGCGGGGCGTTCAGCGCGATGTTGCCTTCCTCGGCAAGTTCGCGCGCCAGCGCCTCGGCAAGCGTCTCGCCGACCTCAACCCCGCCACCGGGAAGTTGCCAGCCCGGAACATAGGTATGGCGAATGAGGAAGACCGAATTGGTTGCCTTGTCTTGAACGAGGGCGCGCACGCCAAGCGTCATCGGTCGCCGCAGCACGAAATAGAGATGGAACAGCCTTGCCCTGAGCCCTGCCCAGCCGGTCTGGCGGAAAACGTCTTGTGAGCCTGTCGTCATCAATAGAGAAACCGTGGGTGGAAAGCGGGAGGCGCGTCGCTTATGAAAGACGGATGTTCAGGCTCGCGCATATTTCCGATGTCCATCTGGGGCCGCTTCCCGATGTAACCTATCGCGATCTCGCCTCCAAGCGCGTGCTCGGTTACGTCAACTGGCAGCGCAATCGCCGCCGCCACATGCATGACGCCGTCATCGACACGATCGTCGCCGACATCAAGGCGAGCAGCCCCGATCACCTCGCCATCACCGGCGACCTGGTCAATCTGGCGCTCGACGCCGAGATCGAAATGGCCAGGTACTGGCTGGAGACGCTGGGATCGCCGCATGATGTTTCGGTCGTTCCGGGAAACCACGACGCCTATGTCCCCGGGGCCTTCGACAAGGTCTGCCGGTCATGGGCGGCGTGGATGAGCGGCGACGGCATCAACACGCCGGTGGACCGCAACGCCTTCCCCTATCTGCGCGAGCGCGGCGATGTCGCGCTGATCGGCGTCTCGACGGCGCGCGCCACCGCGCCGTTCATGGCCAACGGTTTCTTCATGGAAGGGCAGGCGGGGCGGCTCGGCAAGATTCTCGACGCGACGGGCCGGCAAGGGCTGTTTCGCGTGATCATGATCCATCATCCGCCGGTGCGCGGCGCGGTCTCGCAGCAAAAGCGGCTGTTTGGCATTGCCCGCTTCCACAAGATCATTCGCCGCCACGGCGCCGAGCTCGTCCTGCACGGCCATTCGCACCTGCCGTCGCTGTTCTTCATCGGCATCCGGGGCGCCCGGGTTCCGGTGGTCGGCGTCGCGGCCGCCGGCCAGGCGCCGGGCGGCAAGCACCCGGCGGCGCAGTACAACCTGTTCGATATCGACGGCGAAAAGGGCAATTGGCGGATCCAGCTTACCCGGCGTGGCCTGACCGGGCCAGCAATACCGCCTTCCGATCTGCAGACACTGGAGCTGGGTGCTGAAACCGCTACGGCCGCAAGCTGAGGACCATGGCCACGATGCGGTCCCAGAACAAGGCGACCGACACCGCCAGCCCGACCAGCGCGCCAGCGGCGATCAGGCCAAGGCCGGACAGGAACGCCGACCAGCCCGAGCTGCGCGTCGTCGACCGCAACGGTGGCTCGGCCTCCCGAACGTCGGCGCGTTTCAGGCCTGCGACAGCCGGCTCGACGCCACCTTCCATCATCCTCTGACGCTCGACGACACGCTCGGCGACGTAGCGCGTCACGGAATCGGCAACGGGCTTCATCTCGGTCGATTCGGCAAGCACCACACGGCCGATGCGGGTGTCCCTGAGGAAGCGATAGGTGCGGCGGTCGCGTCCCATCGCGACATGGCTGACGGCGTCGATCCACAGCCGCGGCTGCAAGCCGGACGAGACGACGAAGTCGAAATTGTCCATGTCGGCGGGAACATCGGCAAAAACCGGCGCCAGTTCCGCGGCAAGCAGATCGAGGCGCATGCGATGGGCTTCGCGCATATCGACGACGACGTCGTCACGGTCGGCAAAGGCATTCTTCACATCACGGATGGCGTCGGACAGTTTTTTCGACGGATCGTTTATCTTCTCGCCTGCTTCCTTCATTGGCGTTTGCCTCGCGGGTTTGGTTAACACGGAGTTAACACAGCCGCCGGCAAAATGCACTGGCGAGATCGGCGGGATCAAGCCGTTCCGGAAGGCATCGCGCCCGACCGAGTCAGCCGGCCGCAGCGGAGAATTTCAGGCGATGCGGCCTGGCGCGGCGGTTGGTGTTGCGGCGAATGATCTCGGCGACGAGATCGGGGGCTTCCTCGGCCAGCATATGGCCGGCCTCCAGCACATGGTGCACATGAAAATGCGCCGGCAGGCCATCCGCCTGGGTAAAGGGCAGCACCGTGTCATCGGTTCCCCACACCACCATCACCGGCATGTCCAGCCCTTCGAGGCGGTCGCGCGGGATGACGCCTTGCCGATCGTCCGTGGTCATGGCGGCCGCGATCTCGACAAGCTTCGGCAACTGGCCGGAACGCTTGCGCATGTCGCAAAGCACGTCGACGTTTCGCTCCGAAGGCAGACTGTGGGGGCCGGACATGGCGGCAAGGCAAGCGTGGATCTCGGCTTTGTCGACAGCACCGGCAAAGCGGCGCAACAGCGGGCCGTTGATCTCGGGGCCAAAGCCGCCCGGAGCCAGAAGCGTCAGCGAGGCCACTTTTCCGGGCTCGGCCAACGCCATCAGCGTCGCCACCGCACCGCCCATCGAGTGGCCGACGAGATGAACGCGCTTCGGCCCACGCGCCGACAGATCGGCGAGAATGGCCTTTGCCGCCACCTTGGCTGGACCGGCCGCGGGAAAATCGAGCGACAGCCCGTGCCCCGGTAGATCATAGGCCAGCGTGCGCGCGGAAGGCGCCAGCGAGGAGATCACCTCGCGCCAGACATCGTGGCAGCCGCCGAAACCATGCACAAGGACGATGGTCTTCGAGCCAACACCCTGTTCAGCGGCATAAAGCGATGGGGTCATGAAAGCGGAAGGGTTTTGATTTATCTATTATTGCAGGACGCGCGAGATCGAATGTGGCTGAATTGCTCCTTGTCCAGGGCGATAGCCAGTAAAATCTTTGCGATTGGCGGCGGTTGCCGACAGAAAACCCTGAGGCCAATCGACACTCGGCGATCGGAGCGCGTCGTATTCTTTCGTGGCGTGGTGCGTCATGCCACGATCCGTGATGTCGGTCGTGCTAGCTGGCGTTGCCGAGCCCGGCGGCGCGCAAGGCATTGACCAGCCGATCGGTCAGGTCGGCCGGGTATTTCCTGTCGGCGAAGGTTGCGCGCGGATTGGCGGCGAAATTCGGAAACTTGGCGGTCAGTTCATCGATCAACTTGCGCGCCTGGTTGTCATGGCCGGCGATCCTGGCGCCGATCAGCCGGGCGGCGAGATAATGCGATTTTGTTGCAGTCGTTCTCAACGCGTTGCTGGCAATGGTGGCCTTGTTCATGTCGCCAAGCATGAATTCGCCGGCGAAAAGTCCGAAATCCCACCATGTCGGGTGCCCGCTGGAGGTGTCCACGGCATGGGCGAGGATCGGTGTTCCCTCGGCATATCGGCCGGCGAAAATCAGCCCATAGCCATAGGCGGCGGCCATGGCGAGATCATAGGGGTTGAGATCATAGGCCTTGCGCATCCAGCGGAGCGCTTCGTCGGCATTGCCGATGCGTGTATTGATGTAGCCGTAGGAGCGATGCGCATAAGGGCTGGTCGGTCCCATCTGCACGGCGCGATGGGCAAGTTCCACGGCTTTCTCGACCGTCGCATCCGGAGGATAGGCGTAATGATCGTTAACCGCCTCGAGATGCAGCGAGGCAAGCTCTGAATAGACCAGTGACGATTTCGCCCCGTTGCTGGCAAGAGCCTCGAGGCAGCGATATGCGGCCTCATGGGTCTTGGCGTTCTGGTCGAGATAATATTTGTCGTTGAGCAGCAGGCACTGCGTCAGGCCGGTCTGAATGCCGCTTTGCTCGATGTAGTTGTAGATCGTGCCGGAAGCTGGAACGGCCGAAGTCAAGATGCCGGCGATATGGTCCTCGACGGCGGCCGGCGCGCTGTCGGCGGCAGTCAGGTTGCGCGACAAAAGCACCCGTCCGGTTGCCATGCTCTGCAGTTCGATCGTGATATCGCCGGCGTTCGGACCAGGCAGGATGTCGAATATGAAGCTCGTGGCATCGTTGGCCGGATCGGGTCTGTTGGCGGCGTCGCGACCGATGAAGTCGATCGTATCGAAGCTGCTCAGGCCGGCGCGCAGCGACGCGGCGACCCTGCTGGCATCGGCGCCATCGGCCTTGACGGCGATGTAGACGAGCGGCAGGGCTTCAGCCACTGGCGATGGCGCGATGCTGCCAGTTGCGGCGGCCGTCTCGATCGTTGCCGACATGTCGCCGCCCGCCAGCAAGGCCGTGCTGCCCTGACGGAGGATCAGGACGCCCAGCATGGCGATGACAAGGGCGATCGCCATCCAGAAGAAGCGGAGATGGCGCACCACCGAGGGGGTGGGCGAGGGCGCGGCAGCCAGCAATGCCGCGGCGGGAACAGCGTCGCCGGCGTCGGTGGGTCGTTCGGCCGCGGCCGCCGCCTCCGCTTGCCCGGCAGGCTCCAGGGTTTCCGGCAGGCGGATCGCATTGAGCTCATAGGCTGGAACATAGCCGCCGCGCGGAATGGCGATGCGGACGGGCTCGGCGACGCCTTCGTTGGCGAAATAGTGTTGCAGCAGGTCGCGCAACCTGCCCGCCTGCACCCGGACCACGGCATCGGTCGACGGATCGAAATCTCCGTCCTTGCCGAAGACGTCCATGGCGATGGAGAAGCCCTTCAGCCTATCGGCTTCGCCTGCCTGCTCGCGCTCGACAAGATAGCGAAGCAGTTTACGCGCGCGCTCGGATCTCCCGAACGTTTCGCTGGCAAGCAGTCGCTCCAGTGTCTCGCGCACTGCGGGGGCGGCAGGCGTCGCATGCTGCAAGTGTCGATCCTCTTGAAGTCGGCACAGGTTGAGGCACGATCATATCGTTCCCGCACCACCACACAAGTATACACCCATTATGCGATCACGTACCCCACCGGATAATTCAGCGGTGGTTAATGAAGCGAAGGATCGGAACCGATCACCAGATGGGGATGGTCCCGACCTTCGTTCTGGTCGTGCGTCAACCGGCCCTTTTGCCGACGATACGGTTGGCGGCGGACGTCACCGCTTCCAGCGAAGCGGCAACGATGTTGGTGTTGATGCCGGCGCCGAACAGCTTGCCATCAGGATATTCCATCTCGACATAGGAGATGGCCGAGGCGTTCGAGCCGCGCTGCATCGAGTGCTCGGAATAGTCGAGAACCGACATCTCGACGCCGAGATGGCGCGACAATGCATCGACGAAGCCGTCGATCGGACCAGTGCCGGTGCCTGATATCGTCACTTCCTTGCCGTTGTCGAGGATGGTCGCCTCGACCACGCGTCGGCCCTTGACCGCAGTGTCCGGATAGGTGTGGTGATCGAGGAATTTCAGCCGGGCGCCGGGCTGGTCGACATAGGTCTCGAGAAAGCGCTCGTAGATGCGCCTGGCCGGCACTTCCTTGCCCTCGGCATCGGTGATCGCCTGGATTTCCTGGCTGAATTCGATCTGCAGGTTGCGCGGCAGGTTGAGGCCGTAATCGGCCTGCAGCACATAGGCGATGCCGCCTTTGCCCGACTGCGAGTTGATGCGGATGATCGCTTCGTAGCTACGGCCGACATCGGCCGGATCGATCGGCAGATAAGGCACTTCCCACAAGCTCTTGTTGGCCTTTTTCAGCGCCTTCATGCCCTTGTTGATGGCGTCCTGGTGCGAGCCGGAAAAGGCCGTGTAGACGAGCTCGCCGACATAGGGGTGGCGCTCGGGGATCTTCAACTGGTTCGAATATTCGTAAACATCCTTCATCCGGTTGATGTCGGAGCAGTCGATCCCCGGGTCGACACCCTGGGTGTACATGTTGAGCGCCAGGGTGACGATGTCGACATTGCCGGTGCGCTCGCCATTGCCGAACAGCGTGCCTTCGACGCGGTCGGCGCCGGCCATCAGGCCGAGCTCGGTGGTGGCGACGCCGGTGCCACGGTCATTGTGCGGGTGCAGCGAGATCAGCAGGTTCTCACGGTTGTCGAGGTTGCGGCACATCCATTCGATGCGGTCGGCATAGATGTTGGGCGTCGACATCTCGACCGTCGAGGGCAGGTTGATGATCAGCTTGTTGTCGGGGGTCGGCCTGACGATCTCGGTGACGGCGTTGCAAATATCCAGCGCCACTTCGAGTTCGGTGCCGGTAAAGCTTTCCGGAGAATATTCGAAGCGAAAGCCGCCGCCAGCCTTGGCCGCCATGTCGGTGATCATCTTGGCGGCGTCGGTCGCGATGCGCTTGATGCCGCCGATGTCTTTTTCGAAGACGACGCGGCGCTGCAGTTCGCTGGTCGAATTGTAAAAATGGACGATCGGGTTGGTGGCGCCCTTGAGCGCCTCGAAGGTGCGGGTGATCAGTTCCGGCCGACACTGCACCAGCACTTGCAGCGAGACATCGGCGGGCACGTTGCCCTCTTCGATGCACCAACGGGCAAAATCGAAATCGGTCTGCGATGCGGAGGGGAAACCGATCTCGATCTCCTTGAAACCCATGTCGAGCAGGAGCGCGAACATGCGCGCCTTGCGATCGTGGCCCATCGGATCGATTAGCGCCTGGTTGCCGTCGCGCAGGTCGACGGAGCACCAGATCGGTGCCTTGTCGATGACCTTCGAGGGCCATGTGCGGTCGGCGAGGCCAACGGTTGGATAGGGTTGATATTTGCGGGCTGCATCAGGCATGCCGCGGCTCTTCATGCTCTTCGCGCTGTCCTTGCCGGCTACCGCGGCATCAGGGCGGATTTCTTCTCGTGCGTTCATCGTCATTTCTCCCGGCGACCCTCGGATCCGCCTTCAGACGGATTGCTGGCGAGTGGCGCCTTTACCAGATTTTCGTTCGCTTGATGTGAGTGCCAAGGAGCATGCGCTTGCGCGGCGGTTCGACCGCCGGGCGCTCCTTCAGCGAACCCGGCGATCGCCGATAAGGCCGAGAAGAAGCAGGGTCGAAGTGAGCGCGCGCATGGTCTCGCCGGAAAAACCGGTCGGACGGGTAGCGTTGGTGGCGCGCGTGTTCATGGCGGCTCTCATACAGGAGCGGCTCGTGAGAGGCAAGTGGGACCGCATGGCGGGCCAGCGTTTGTCGAGCAATGTCCCCAACGCGGGTGCTCTTCCCCGCGCGCTGCAAATGCGCCAGACTTGGACGTCGATGGGGCCGCGATGTCCTGTCGTGGGGAGGGGTCATCCATGAATTTCGTGTTCTTCTCGCCGCATTTTCCCGCCAACGGCGCAGATTTCTGCGATCGGCTGAAGAAGGCCGGGGCCACGGTGCTCGGCATCGGCGACGCACCCTACGACGCGCTGGACGGCAAGCTGAAGGCAGCGCTTTCTGAATACTACCGTGTCGCCGACATGGAGGACTATGAGCCCGTGTTCCGGGCGATGGGTCATTTCATCCACAAATGGGGCCGCATCGACCGTTTTGAATCGCTCAACGAGCATTGGCTGGAGCTGGAAGCCAACATTCGCACCGACTTCAACATCTACGGCACCAAGCTCGATTTCGTGAAGAATTTGAAACGCAAGAGCCGCATGCGCGCCTTCTTCCGCAAGAGCGGGGTGGACACCATCGCGCAGCGCAAATGCTCCGACCGATCCGGGGCCATGACCTTCATTCGCCGCGTCGGCTATCCGGTAGTGGTCAAGCCCGACACCGGCTCCGGCGCCTCGAATACCTTCAAGATCTCCAACGCCAGGGAGCTCGACCAGTTCTTCAGGGACAAGCCCGAGGATGTGACCTTCGTCATGGAGCAGTTCATCGAGGGGCTGGTGGTGACGTTCGACGGGCTGGTCAACCGCGACGGCGAGGTGGTGCTGGCCGCCAGCCACCGCTACGACCAGAGCGTCATGGAGGTGGTCAACAAGGACCGCCACATGAGCTACACCTGCTTTCCCCGGATCAGCCCGGCGGTCGAGGAGGCCGGCCGCAAAATCCTGAAGGCGTTCGACGTGCGCGAGCGCTTCTTCCACATCGAGCTGTTCGAGACCAGGGACGACCGCGTCATCGCGCTGGAGGTCAACATGCGACCACCCGGCGCCTGGATGACCGATGCGATCAACTACACGTTCGACATCGACGTCTATGCGGCCTGGGCCGACATGGTGGTCAAGGACGCCGCCGGCGGCCCCTACGAGGGCAAGTATTTCACCGCTTACGCCAGCCGCAAGCGCCATCTCCACTATTTGCACAGCCATGAGGACGTGCTAGCGGCGCACCGTGACAGGATCGTCCACCATCAGGCCATCGAAGAGGTTTTCAGCCGCGCCATGGGAAATTACGCCTACCAGATGCGCTCGAAGGACGCGGCAGCGCTGCGCGAGGCGGTCGCCTACATCCACGCGGAAAAGGCGTGAGGCGATGGACATATCCTATCACAAGAACTTCTCGGGCAATCTCGGCCGCGACATGGAATACAAGCGCTATGGCTATGCCGGCCGGCCGGTGGTGGTGTTCCCGACCTCGCAGGGACGGTTCTACCAGTTCGAGGATTCGGGCGGGGTGGGCGCGCTGGCCGAGTTCATCGACACCGGCCGTATCCAGCTGTTCACGGTCGACGGCATCGATTCGGAGTCCTTCTTCGACAAGCATGCCGAAGCCGCGCATCGCATCGCCCGTCACGAGGCCTATTTCCGCTATGTGCGCGAGGAGGCACTGCCGGAGTTCCTGTCCACGGCCGCGCAAGCCAATGGCGGGCGCAAGCTGAAGCCACTGTTTTCAGGCTGTTCGATGGGCGCCTACCACTCGTCGAACTTCGTTTTCCGCTTTCCGGAACTGGCCAGCGGCGTCATCGCGCTGTCGGGCGTCTATTCGGCCCGCGACTTCTTCGGCAAGGCGCTGGACGGCGACATCTTCTACAATTCGCCGCTCGACTATCTGCCCGGCATCGTCGACCAGAAGCTGCTTGGCCGCCTGAAGGCGCTGCGGCTGATCTTCTGCTGCGGGCAAGGCGCGTGGGAAGAGCGGATGCTGGTCGAGACGCGCAAGCTGGAACAGATCCTGCGCGACAAGTCCATTCCCGCCTGGGTCGACTATTGGGGCGGCGACGTCAGCCATGACTGGCCGTGGTGGCACAAGCAACTGGTCTATTTCTTCGGCCGCTGGCTGGATGATGATCTGATGCACAGGCTGGATTAAGGTGCATTGATATTCAAGTGGGGCTGGATCAACGCACCCTCGGCACAGACGAATGACGACACCCGACTCCATCCGCCGCTTCGTCGAGGCCACCAATGCCGGCGACACGGAAGCTTTTCTCGACAGCTTTACCGCCGACGCTTTCCTGAGGGATTGGGGACGGTCCTTTCAGGGCCGCGAGCACATCGCGCGATGGAACCAGTCGGACAATATCGGCCTGAAGTCCCATCTTCGCATCGTTCGTGTCATCTCAGCGGAAGGCAGCTACCGCGTCCGCATCGCCGTCACAGGGGACGGCTTCAACGGCGAGGGCGACATGACCTTCACGCTGGACGATGATCGCATAGCAAGCCTTGTCATCACCTGACGTTATCCTTCCTGGCATGCCGGCAAAGGTGCGGCCTCGTGTTCCGGCGCCGACCCGCGACGCAGGCCAAGGAAGACGATAATGGCGGTCATGACGGTGATGGCCGCCAGCACCATTAGCAGCCTGCCGAACGCTGTCTCGTAGGCCTGGACCAGAACGGCGGCTCCGGCTCGCGGCAGGTGTTGGACCGTTTGTCCGAGATTGCCAGTTACCAGCAATTGCGCCGCGGCGGCCGTGTCCGCGGAAGAAGCCGTTCCCTGAGCTGCGAGTTCCGCGGCCGTGAAGCCCGACAGGATCGCCATGACGATCGCCAGCGCCACGCCCTCGCAAGCGACGCGGGTGGTGTTGAAAATGCCGACCGCCATGCCGGCGCGCTCCCTCGGCACGACGCTGACGGCAAGCCCATCCATCAGCCCCCACGGCAAGGCGATGCCGACGCCGATCAGCACCAGCGGCGCCACCAGCGCGATGTCGACCGGTGGTGTCAGGCTCAGCCAGACAAGGCCGGCGGCGGCGACGAGCAGGCCGATGCCGCAGATGGTGGCCGGAGCGATCCAGCGCGCCATCTGGCCGGCAAGCAACGGCAGGATCAGCAACGGCCCCGACAGGCAGATCATCAATTGCCCCGCCTTGATTTCGGTCATCCCCTCGATGCCGATGAAGCGGATCGGCAAGAGGACGAGCAGGACGACGAAGGCATAGGCGGGGGCAGCCGCCAGAAACTGGACGCCGACGAAGCGGGGATAGCGAAACAGCGTGAGATCGAGCATCGGCCGGCGCACGCGCCGCTCGACGACGACGAAGGCAACAAGACAGAGCGCGGCCGCGCCGAGAAGCGCAATAACGAAGGGATTGGTCCAGCCGCTCTGCGGGGCCTGGAGCACGCCACAGGTCAGCGACGCCAGCGCAATCGTGAAGGTGCCGGCTCCCGCCCAGTCGAGGCCCGTCGCGTTCGGATCGCGCGATTCGCTGATGGTGCGCAAGCCAAGAGCCGCGGCGGCGACCGCGAGCGCGGTGACCAGAAGAAAGATCGACCGCCAGCCGAATGCATTGATGAGCAGGCCGGAGACGATCGGGCCGAAAGCGAGGCCGATGCCGAAACTGGTGCCGAGGAAACTGAAGGCGCGCAGCCGCAACGATCCCTCGAATTCCTGGGCAAGCGCCGAAGCGCCGCCGGCAAAGGCGGCGGCGCTGCCGATACCTTGCGCGGCCCTCAGCACATCGAACCAGACGATGTCAGGCGCGAGCATCGAGCCCAGCGACGCCAGGACATAGGTGGAGAGGCCGGCGAGGAATACGCGCTTGCGCCCCTGGTTGTCGGCGAGAGCGCCGGCCGCCATCAGGGTGGCGCCGAAGGTCAGCATGAAGGCATTGGTCACCCAGTTGAGCTCGATCGGGCTGCCGCCGAGATCGGCCGCAATGCGCGACAGCGCGACGGCCGGACCGGTGAAGGTCAAAGGCATGGTCATGGCGGCAAGACATACCGACAGCAGCACCAGCCATCTCTCGGCCGAGCCGGTTCTCGTCTTCAAGGTCATGGGTTTTCCTATCTGAAGCAGTATCGCCGGCATGCCGCTGCGGTCACAGGGCCGGTCGCACTCACAAGATAGGTCGACGACATTTCCGGCAAAATGGTATTTTATCTCCAGTCATATCGGACTGAAACGCTCGAATGGATTGATGTGATGGATCGTCTCAGCGGCCTCATGGCCTTTGCCCGTACCGCCGAGCTCGGCAGTTTCGTCGCCGCTGGACGGGCACTTGGCATTTCCGCTTCCGCTGTCGGCAAGAGTGTCGCCCGGCTCGAACAGGAGTTCGGGGTGCGCCTCCTGCAGCGCAGCACGCGGCGGATCGGACTGACCGAGGAGGGCAAGCTGTTCAACGAGCGGGTGCGCCGCATCCTCGACGACATCGACGATGCCGAGGCGATGCTGTCGCGGACACGCGAAACGCCGCATGGCCGGCTCCGTGTCTCGACCCCGATTGTCACCTATCATCTGCTGCTACCGGTGCTGTCGGAGTTCATGGCGCGCTATCCGGAGATCGAGCTCGACATCGACTTCAACGATCGCATCGTCGACGTGATCGACGAAGGCATCGATGTCGCGATCCGCAGTGGCGACCTGCCCGATTCACGATTGGTGTCGAGACCCGTTGCGCCTTTTCGCATGCTGCTGTGCGCGGCGCCCTCCTATCTCGACCGCCATGGCACCCCCGGCGTGCCGGCGGATCTCATCAGGCATTTCGGCATAAACTTCCGCTTTCTCAACAGCGGCAGGTTGCTCGACTGGCCGTTCATTGCCGGGGACGCCGAACCGCGGATCCGCTCGATGCTGACCTGCAACAACATGGAAGCCTTGAAGGGCGCCACGATCGCTGGTCTTGGCATCGGCTGCATGCCTGACTTCCTGGTCCACGAGGCGTTGCGCGACGGCAGGTTGCACAGCGTCCTCGACGATCATGTCGACGGTCGTGGCCAATTCAGGATGCTGTGGCCATCCAATCGCTATCTGTCGCCGAAGGTTCGCGTCTTCGTCGATTTCCTTCCCGAGCGGCTTGCTGTCGCGGGCAACGGTTCGCCGCGCGAATAGCAGTCAGTCATGGCGGGCAAGGAAGGCCTCGGTGACGGCCATGCAATCCTTTCTTTCCTCGACATGCGGCATGTGGCTGGAGAGCGGGAAGACATGGCCTTCGACCGTGGGAATATGGTCAAGGAAGGGCTGGACACAGGCTGGCGTGGCTTCATCGAAAAAGCCGCGAAAAGCCAGCGTCGGGGCCTCGATCAGCGGCAGCCGGTCGATGATCGTCCAGTCTCGCATGGTGCCGACGACGTGGAATTCGTTGGGGCCGTTCATCGTGTGATAGACGGTGGGATCGGCGTCGATGGCGGCGAAGGTGCGCGCCACCTCGGCCGGCCAGGGCACGACGCGGCAGACGTGCCGGTCGTAGAACGCCCGGGTCGCCGCGAGGTAATCGGGATGGTCGGTCGTCCCGTCCGCTTCGTGGCGATCGAGCGCCTGCCGCACCGCCGTCGGCAGCTCCGCGCGCAGCTGCCCCGCACCTTCGACCCACAGCTTCATCGAGGCAAGCGAGTTGGCGAGCACCAGCGCCTTGAGGCCCGGTGGTCGGCGCACCGCATGCTCGGCGCCGAGCATGCCACCCCAGGATTGTCCGAGCAGGGCGTAGCGCTGATGGATGCCGAGATGGGCAAGCAGTGCATCCAGTTCGCCAAGGAAGAAGTCGACCGTCCAGAAGTCGCCGCCCTTTTCCGGCAGGTGGGTGGATCGTCCGTTGCCGATCTGGTCGTAGTGGATCACCGCGCGGCCGAAACCGGCAATGTCCTTGAAACTGTCGACATAGTCATGGGTACAGCCTGGACCGCCATGGGCAACGACCAGCGGCAGCTTTGCAGAACCCAGATCTCCCGTTACGCGGTACCAGGTCCTGTATGGCCCGTAGGTGCTGAAACCTTCCGATACCGCGAGATCGTCCATCGTGTCCCTCCGCCTGGGTCGCTCGGCGAAGACCGCTGATCAGCGGTCTCCGACATTGTCGCGGCAAAGGGTATAGAGGCGGATCGGCAGGCGACCAGCTAGCAATAACACTAGTTTTGACTGATCCGGCGGGACGGGTTCTGGCCCTGGCTGATCGGTCCGAGCAACCGGTAGTGGGCCGCCAGGGCGATGGCGTGGAAGCGGTTGCGGGCGCCGAGCTTACGACTGGCGGCGTTGAGATGCAGCGTCGCGGTCGGCACGCTGCGGCAGATTTCATGGGCGATCTGCTTGGCCGTCAAACCGCAAGCCGCCAGGCTCAGGCACTGGCGCTCCCGCGATGTCAGGTGGAAATACTGGCTCGTCCTGGTGCGCTGATCGAAGCCTGCATAGACACAGTCGTGGAACAGGTGGCCGAGGTCGCCGATGCTTGGCAGCATGCTTTGTGCCTCGGCTTCGAAATGCGGCTCAGGATCGAGGCGGATGGCGGTGAAGGTCGCGAGATCGCCGCCGTCGAAGCGGATCGGCACAGTGACGCCGCATGTCATCCTTGTGTCGAGGAGGTAGCTCACCACCGGATCGTGCTTGCGCTGCAAGATGCGCCGCATGACCGGGCTCTGGGACCCCTTGTGCGACCACAGGAACGGCCGGGATACGGCAAGTGCCGCCTCCTGCACCGGATCGAGCTGATAGAAGCCGCCCTTGCACCAGAGGTCCTGCATGTCGGACGGGACGTTGGCGAGCGCCATCAGCGAAGGCGTGATCAAATCGCCGTCATGGCTGACCGGGACCGGCGTATAGTCATAGATCAGCGAGGTGAAACCGGCGGGCGCAAGTGCGCGCATCGCTGCCGCCATCGCGGCGTCGACACTCATCCCCGTGTGAAATTCACTTTCGAAATCGCCGGACATGCCCTGCATGAGCAAAAGCTTACTCGCCGGCCAATGTTTGTCAAACGGGCATGTTCACCAAATGCCCAACAAATAAGCAGTCCGCGATCACGGCTTGTTGTCTGTGACGGGTCTGAAGGATCAAAACTATCTTAATTCACAGCTATCCCGGCGGGTTTCGCGCGCCATAGGCTGTGTACAATGGATCACGGTCCGGCGTGTGTCACTTGGCGCAGGTCGCGGCTTGCGATCACCCACTTCCCTAGAGGAGCAAGACGATGCGGTCCCGGACGGTTTTTAACGCAATGATGGCCGGTGTCGGCCTGGCCGGCCTCATGCTGATGGCGCCCATGACAGGTGCCGCCGCGCAGGAAGGCAAGGTTGGCGGAACGCTCAAGCTTCTCGCCAACGCCGCTGCCGGTACGATCGATCCGCACATCAACTACACGCTGCAATATTTCCAGATCAACTATGTCCTCTATGACGGGCTGGTGACCTTCCGCAAAACCGGCGACAAGACCGGCTTCGAGGTGGTGGCGGATCTGGCCGAGAGCCTGCCCAAGCCGGAAGACGGCGGCAAGAAATACGTCTTCAAGCTGCGCAAGGGCATCAAGTTCGCCGACGGATCGGACCTGACGACGGCCGATGTCGTGGCCTCGTTCCAGCGCATGTTCAAGATCAGCGGCCCGACGACGGGCACGCTCTACAACGGCATCGTCGGCGCCGACAAATGCCTCAAGACGCCGGCGACCTGCACGCTCGAGGGCGGCGTCGGGGCCGATGAGGCGGCAAGCACCGTCACCTTCAATCTGGTGGCGCCCGATCCCGATTTCCTGCAAAAAATCTCGATCCCGCACGCGGCGATCCTGCCCGCCGAGGCGCCGCTCAAGGATTCGGGCACCGTGCCCATTCCCGGCACCGGGCCCTACATGATCGCCAGCTACGACCCCAACAGCCTGCTCAAGATGGTGCGCAATCCGCATTTCAAGGAATGGAGCAAGGAAGCGCAGCCGGCCGGATATCCCGACGAGATCGACTATGGCTTCGGTCTCTCCGACGAGGCGGCGGTCACCGCCGTGGAGAACGGCCAGGCCGACTGGATGTTCGATCCGCCGCCGGCGGACCGGTTGGCGGAACTGGGCACCAAATACGCCAAGCAGGTGTCGGTGCATCCGCTGACGGCGATGTGGTATGCGCCGATGAACACCAATCTGGCGCCGTTCAACGACATCCGCGTGCGGCAGGCTGTCAACTACGCCATCGACCGAGCGGCTATCGTCAAGCTGTTCGGCGGCAGCAACCTGGCGCAGCCGTCCTGCCAGATCCTGCCGCCGGACTTCCCGTCCTACGCGCCCTATTGCCCGTTCACCGCCAGTCCCGGCGAGAAGTGGTCGGCGCCTGACCTGGAGAAGGCCAAGGCGCTGGTCGCCGCCTCCGGCACGGCCGGCCAAGAGGTGACGATCATCACCGAGGACACCGAAGTGTCGAAATCGATCGGTGTGTATCTGCAGGACGTGCTGAACGGGCTGGGCTACAAGACCTCGGTGAAGCCGATCTCGCAGAACATCCAGTTCACCTACATCCAGAACACCAACAACAAGGTGCAGATTTCCATCTCGCAGTGGTTCCAGGATTATCCGGCGCCTTCGGATTTCCTGCAGGTGCTGTTCAGCTGCGCCTCGTTCACGCCCGGCTCGGACGCTTCGGTCAACATCTCCGGTTTCTGCGACAAGTCGATCGACCAGAAGATGGTCGAGGCCCAGACCGCCACGATCGCCGATCCGGCCAAGGGGGCGCAGCTGTGGACCGGCGTCGACAAAGCGGTGACCGACGCAGCTCCTGTCGCCGTGCTGTTCACGCCCAAGCGCGTCGACCTGATCTCGCCGCGGTTGAAGAATTTCGTCTTCAGCCCGCAATTCTACTGGATCATGAGCCAGTCGTGGGTCGAGTGATCAGGGGTTGAGTGACCAAGCCCAGTCCGATCCGCGGCGGAACGATGCGCAATCCTCCGCCGCGGTTGCTTTTTCCCGCTGATCTGAAATTCATACCATCATGGACAATTCGAGTGGCGGGCAAGCGCTGGTTCGGAGCCGCCGGGGCGCCGAGGGGCCATGGCGCACGGCGTGGCGCAAGCTCAGGGCCGATCATGCCGCCATCATGGCGTTCGGCGTGCTGGTGCTGATCACCGCTGCTTCGCTCGCAGCCCCGCTCTATGCCCGCCATGTCGCGCTGACCGACCCTTTCGCCACCAATCTCAATGGCGAGATAGTCATGGACGGCCAGACCAGACAGGTGCTGGAACCTTCGACCGAGGGGCTTGGCCTGGGGTTCACGCCGCTTGGACCGACCTGGGATTTCGGGCCCTATATGCTGGGCGCCGACAATCAGGGCCGCGACGTGGCCGCGCGCCTGCTCTATGGCGGGCGAAATTCGCTGCTGATCGCCGGCGCCGCGGCGCTGATATGCCTGGGCCTGGCGACAGTGCTCGGCGTTGTCTCCGGCTTTTTCGGCGGTCTGGTCGATACCTTGCTGTCGCGCATCCTCGACGTGCTGTGGGCGTTTCCGATCTTCCTGCTGGCGATCTCGTTGTCGATCGTGCTGATCACGCAGAGCATCAACATCGGGCCGATCGAAATCCGCTCCGGCAGTCTCTGGCTGCCGATCTTCATCATCGGCATCGTCTACGTGCCCTATGTCGCCAGGCCGATCCGCGGCCATGTGCTATCGCTGATGCAGGCCGAGTTCGTCACGGCGGCGATCGGCATCGGCGCGTCGCCCTGGCGCATCCTGCTGTATGACATCCTGCCCAATGTGATCACCCGGGTCATCGTCTTTGTGCCGCTCATCCTGGCGCTGAACATGATGACCGAATCCTCGCTGTCCTTCCTGTCCATCGGCGTGCAGCCGCCCGACGCAAGCTGGGGCACCATCATCCAGGATGGCCAGGGGCTTCTCTATTCGCGCCCGATCGTCGCCCTGGCGCCGGGGCTGGCAATCGTCATCTGCGTGCTGGCGCTGAACATATTGGGCGACGGGGTGCGCGACGCGCTCGACCCAAAATCCTCGATAAGGGTCGCCTGATGCTGACGGCGCTCGTTTCCAGGCTCGGTCAGATGGTGCTGGTGATGTTCGGCATCAGCGTCGTCGCTTTCCTGATCTTCTTCGCCACGCCGGGCGCCGACCCGTCGGCGCGCATAGCCGGGCGCAACGCGTCGCAGGAGACGCTGGCGCAGGTGCGGCACGATTTCGGCCTCGACCGGCCGCTGCCAGTCCAGTACGCGCTGATGATGGAGCGGCTCTTTGTCAGCCGCGACCTCGCCTCCTTCGTCAATCGCGGCCAGAAGGTCGTGCCAACGGTGCTCGAGGCGATCCCGATCACCCTGTCGCTGGTGTTCGGCGCCGCGGTCTTCTGGGTTCTCGGGGGGCTGGTCGTCGGTGTGGTTGCTGGCGCGACGCGCGGCACGTGGCTCGACCGGACGCTGATGATTCTCAGCCTGGTCGGCGTGTCGATACCGGTCTTCTGGCTGGGCGAAGTCGCCAACCTGGTTACACAGAGCCGCTGGCATGACAGCTGGCTGTTCTCGTGGGTGCCGCCGCTCGGCTACATCCCCCTCACCGAGGATCCCTGGGGCTGGTTCAAGGCGCTGGTCATTCCCTGGTTCACGCTCGCCACACTCTACATCGGGCTTTACGGCCGCGTGCTTAGGGCCTCGATCATCGAGACCATGCAGGAGGATTTCATCCGCACCGCCCGCGCCAAGGGCATCGGCGAGCGGCGGGTGCTGCTCCATCATGGGCTGAGAACCTCGCTCGTCGCCTTCGTCACCATGTTCGGGCTCGATTTCGGCGCCCTGGTCGGCGGCGGCGCCTTGCTGACGGAAGTGGTCTTCGGCCTGCAGGGGGTCGGCAAGCTCACCTACGGTGCGTTGCAGACGCTCGACCTGCCGATGATCCTGGCGACGGTCATCTATGCCTCGTTCTTCGTGGTGATGGCCAATTTCATCGTCGACGTCGCCTTTGTCTTCATCGATCCGAGGGTTAGGGATGCCCACTGACAAACCGCTGCTGGTCGTCGAGAACCTGTGCGTCTCGTTCCTCACGGAGGGCGGTGTGGTGCCCGCCGTCAGCGGCGTCTCGTTTTCGCTCGAACAGCGCGAAATCCTCGGCGTCGTCGGTGAAAGCGGCTCGGGCAAGAGCCAGACCTTGCTCGCCATTATGGGACTGATCAGCAGCCCCAATGCCGTCGTCACCGGGTCGGTTCGGTTTCTCGGCCGGGAGTTGCTGGGCCTCAAGCGCCGTGCGCTCGACGCCATTCGCGGCCGGCAGATCGCGATGATCTTCCAGGATCCGATGACGGCGCTGACCCCGGTGCATACGATCGGCGACCAGATCATCGAGCAGATTCGTGCGCATGAGCGGGTGTCGCGCGCCATCGCGCGCAAGCGGGCGGTGGACTTGCTCGACGCGGTTGGATTGCCGAGCCCCGAAAGCGCCGTCGACCGCTATCCGCACCAACTCTCCGGCGGCATGCGCCAGCGCGCCGTGATCGCCATGGCGCTGTCGTGCAATCCGGCCCTGCTGATCGCCGATGAGCCGACGACGGCGCTCGACGTGACAGTGCAGGCGCAGATCCTGGAGCTGATCGGCCGATTGCGCGATGAGTTCGGATCCGCCGTGATCCTGGTCACCCACGACCTCGGCGTGGTCGCCGAAGTCGCCGATCGCGTGCTGGTGATGTATGCGGGGCGCGTGGTCGAGGAGGGCGGCAAGGGGCAGCTTTTCCGCGAACCGCTTCACCCCTACGCGTGGGGCCTGTTCGGTTCGATTCCGCCGATGCATGGCCCGCGTCCCGCGCGGCTGACGGCAATTCCCGGCAGTCCGCCGAAACTGAGCCAGATGCCGCAGGGCTGCGCCTTCGGGCCGCGCTGCACATTCCGCCACCAAGCCTGTATCGCGCAGCCTTCGCTTGGCGGAGCGGGAGGGCACCGGTCGGCTTGTTTTCTGCCGCAGGACGGCCGCCAGGACCTGCGCCGGACGCTGGCCGCAGGGGCCGTGCCCGCATGACCGAGACCAGGCCAAAGCCGCTGGTGCGGACCAGCGATCTGTCGAAACACTATCCGGTCGGGCGTTCGCTCCTTCAGCGGCGGATCGTCCATGCCGTGGAGCAGATCTCGCTCGACATCTTCCCGGGCGAGACGCTTGGCATCGTCGGCGAGTCCGGCTGCGGAAAATCGACTCTAGGGCGATGCCTCGTCCGGCTCACCGAAATCACCTCCGGGGCACTGGAATTCGAAGGCCTGGACATTACCAAAGCCTCGCAACGGCAGCTTCGGCCGATACGCCGCCAGATGCAGATGGTGTTTCAGGATCCCGCCGCTTCGCTCAACCCGCGCCGCCGCGTCGGCGATCTTCTGGCGGACCCGTTCCGGGTGCACGAAAAGCTGTCGCGATCGGAGATGATGGATCGCGTCGAGGAATTGCTGGTCCGCGTCGAACTGCTTCCCGAGCATGCCCAACGCTTCCCGCATGAATTCTCGGGTGGACAGCGCCAGCGCATCGGCATCGCGCGCGCTTTGGCGCTGCGGCCGCGGCTGATCGTTGCCGACGAACCGGTATCGGCGCTGGATGTGTCGATCCAGGCGCAGATCATCAACCTGCTTTGCGATCTGCGCGACGAGTTCAACCTGACCTATGTGTTCATTGCCCACGACCTCTCGGTGGTCAGGCAGTTCTCGTCGCGGGTGGCGGTGATGTACATGGGTTCGATCGTCGAGACAGGGCCTGTCGACGCGATCTTCTCGGCGCCACGGCATCACTACACGATAGCGCTTCGCTCGGCGGTGCCGGTTCCCGATGTCGACAATAGGCCAGGCCAGCGGATCATGCTCAAGGGTGATCTGCCAAGCCCGCTCGACCCGCCGTCAGGCTGCCGTTTCCATACGCGCTGCGTGGCGGCGACTTCGGTCTGCCGCCAGGAACGTCCCGTGCTTTCGCTCGTCGACAAAAACCATTTCGTCGCCTGCCACCATCCAAGCGCAGGTTAGAGTATGCGCCAAGGCTCAGGGTCCCGTGAGATCATTCCCGGATGCCTCTGGCCACCAGCCGCGCAACGCTTGGGCCGACGAGCAGCACGATCAGGAAGCGTGCCGATTGCAATGCCATGACGAAGGAGATGTCGACGTTCCTCGCGGCGGCGGCGATGATGGCGATGCTGTCCATGCCGCCGGGGCTGGTCGCCAGATAGGCGGTCAGCGGATCCATGCCGAGCAGATGGCTCATCATGAAGCCGAGGCCGCCGCAAAAGGCGATCAAGGCTACGATCGAGGCGATGATCTGTGGCAAGGCGCGCGCCGCATGGCGCAAGATCGGCCGGGTGAAGTTCAGGCCGATCGACCAGCCGACCAAGGCATAGCTGACGGCCAGCAGCCATGGCGGCAATTGCATTTCCACGCCAAGGCCGAGATGGATGATGGAGCCGAGGATGAAGGTACCGAGGAAGAAGGGCGAGGGCAGCCTGAGCAGTTTTCCCGACAGGCCGCCGACAAGCGCGATGCCGATGGTGGCGGCGAAGGCATGCGGATCGATCGGCGGAAACCAGATGATGGCGGGGACTTCAACGCCTGACGTGTCGACCCACATCTTGGCAACGAGAGCCGCCGTCATCGAAACGACGATGACGCGCAGATATTGCATGAAGGCGACGAGGCGCTGGTCGGCGCCGAAGGCACCGGCCATCAGCACCATGGCGGTGGAGGCACCTGGCGACGAGCCCCAGACGGCGGTGGTGCCGGGCAGGATGCGCCAGCGGCTGATCAGCCAACCGAGCAGGCTGGAAGCTGTGACTGTGGCAATCACCACACCGAGGAACAGCGGCCATTCCCGGTAGAAAACGGGAAAGATGCCAGCCGAGATCGAAGCAGCGACGAGGCAGCCGACGACTGCCTGGGCGGCGCCGAACAGAAGGCGCGGCACGCGCACCCTGGCGCCGTTGGTGCCGGCGACGATCGCCGCCAGCATCGGTCCGATCAGCAACGCCGCCGGCAGCGCGGCGAGTTCCAGCGCACCGGCAAACAACGTCGAGACGATCAGCAGGGCCAGCCATTGCCAGAGCTTGTGCAGGCGCGCCATGCGCTCGATAGCGGGCTGGTCTGGGAGCTGCTCGGCCGAGGAATCCATTTTTTGGTCTTAGACTCGAAGCGGGACGATGCGAACCCCGCCGCGCCGAAAAAGGATGCCTGCCTTGGAGCGGTTCATCGTTTCGCGGAAACGCAGAACCGCTTCATCTCTTTGTCCGGACGCAATTCCCAAGGGAAAGCGCTGTGCGCTTTTCCCGGGAAAACCGTTTCACACTTTTCCTGGAGTTGCTCTTTGCTCGAGCATGATCTTTTCCGAAAACCGGTTTCCACTTTTCGGGATCATACCTAACCGGCATTGCCGTCGGCTAGCCCGAAGCCGCCGACTGGGTGGGTCTCGACCTGGAATTCAAAGCCGGCGATGAACGGCCGCGCCTTGGCGATCGCCGCCTGGACTTCGGGAAGCTGCAGCGAGGCCTTGTGGCTTTCGGCGTCGGTCCACACTTCGGTGACCCAGATCGCATCGGCATCGGCGGGGTCGCGGGCGATGATATAGCTCAGGCAACCCGGCAGGGCACCGGTGCTGGCGCGCAGGACGTCCATGACCGCGTCACGCTGGCCGCGCGCCGCCCGCATCTTGCCGATCAGTCCGTACATTCCATTGTCTCCCTTCAAGGTTTTCGACAAGAATATGCAGATCGCCAGTATGCAGGCCGCCGCTCAAGGCATCAACTGGCCGCCGTTCACCTCGATCACCTGGCCGATGATATAGCCGCTCAGAAGATCGGAAGAGAGGAACAGATAGGCGCCGACGCAATCCTGCGCGGTGCCGGCGCGCCCCTGGGGAATGGTGGCGACCATGCCCCTTATCTGCTCCTCGGTCGAATAGCGCTCATGGAAGGGTGTGAGTATGACGCCCGGCGCCACCGCATTGACGCGGATGCCGAAGCCGATCAGTTCCTTGGCCATGCCGCGCGTGACATTGGAGACGAACGCCTTGGCCGAACCATACAGCCCGGCGCCGCCGGCGGCGCCGTTGCGGGCGGCGATCGACGATGTGTTGATGATGAAGCCGCCCTGTTTCTTCAGCCATGGGATCGCCTTGCGCGAGGCCGTCAGCACCGAACGCGCATTGAGGTCCATCACCGCGTCGTAATGCGCTTCGGTCTGCTCGGCGTAGGGCACGCGGCCAAGCATGCCGCCGGCGTTGTTGACCAGCCCATCGAGGCGGCCGAAATGCCGCGCGCTGTCCTCGACGACGCGTTCGACATCGGAGGGAACGGAAAAGTCACCCTGGACGAGGAACACCTCGCCGCCCTTGTCGGCAATCGTCTTGCCAAGCTTCTCGGCGGCTTCGCGGCTCGAATTGTAGTGCAGCGCCACCCTGGATTTCTGCCCGGCATAGGCCAGCGCGAGTGCCGCCCCGATGCCGGTCGACGCACCGGTGACCAACACCGCCTTGCCGGCAAGATCGGGGATGCTGAGGGTGGTGGTGGCTGGCACGGCTGTTCCTCCGGGATGGTTGCCGTCCTTCGTAGGCCTTTGCCCCCCGGATGTTCAAGCCTCAGGGACGCAGATAGGCGTAGCCCTGGCCTTGCAGTTCGGCGAGCTTGACGACACCGCCCTTGTCGGCGGCATGGAAACCCGCGAGCAGGTCGGCGAGCGAAATGTCCATGCCTTGCATGGTGTTGGCGCAGGCCTGCGGCTCGAGCCCCTGCCGCACCAGGCCGGCGAAGCGGCCGGAGACCGCGGCCGATATGCCTTTCGACTTGAAGGCGGCAAGGGCTGGACCATGCACGACCAGCACGATGTCGACATTGCCGCCTGTGCCATCATAGTGGTTCTTGATGTTGCCGAGCACGAAATTGACCTTGTCGAGATCGCTCAGGTGGTAGGCGACCTTCTGCCTGGCGGGCTCCGCGGCCGCTGCCTGCACCACGCGCAGGCCGAAAAACGCTCCGGTTCCGGCAAGAACCGCACGGAACATATCGCGCCGGCGCATCGCATCCTCCACCGCTTGGCGGCCACCGCAAATTGCGTGGCTGAGGCCGCAATACTAGCATAAAATGACGTTGCGTCCTGTCGATGCGAGGAGAGGTTACATGGCGTTAAGGGGATGGGCGTTTCCGGAGTGGAAGACAGTTGCCGGCGCCGGATTTGGCGCCGCGCTGCTTGGCGTGCTTGCCGGATCGGCCTTGGCCGATGATGCGCTCAAGCTCACCGAACTCAGCCCGAACGGCGCCGATGCCTGTTTCGGCCGTGTCTATGATGCCGCCCATCTGAAGGCACACCCGAAGCAGAAGGTGGCGCGGATCTTCTTCTACTACGGCCATGATCCGGTCAGCCGTCCGAACGAGGAACCGGCCCCTTCCGACACGTCCTACAATGCCTTCATCACCACCACCGTGCGCGGCGCCAAGGCGCCGCAATGGGCTGGGGGCTGGTGCAACCACGAGTCCGAGGACGGCAAGACCGGTCCCATCCATTGCGGCATGGACTGCGACCGCACGCTTGCGTCGCTGAAGGTCGACGACAAGGGACGGCTGATCCTGTCGGACCTGCAGCCCGATGTCTATCTCGACGCCGGTTCGGAAGAGGAACTCGGCACGGCCGAATATGACAGGCAGGCGCTGGGCAAGGAGGACGACAATTTCCGCCTTGACCCGATGCCGGCCGCGACCTGCAAGGCGGAGTTCGCGCGCATCGATCCGATCGACCCGGCGCTCGGGCCCCCGCTGCGCGAGCGGCTGAAGCCCGACCAGGCGTTCTGCTACGGCCGCGACTATGATGCAGCGCATCTCAGTTCGCATCCCAACCAGCTGACGCAGTCGATCCGGGTTTCCCGCGGGCCGGTGGAACTGGCGTCCTTCGCCTCGGGTGGCGATGCCGCCAACTGGCCCGACGGCGCCGATATCGCCGTTTCGGTCACTACGCGGCAGAAATCGGCTAAGGTCACGCAGACCTATTCCTGCCAGGGCGAGGCCGACCAGTGGCGCTGCACGGCAAGTTCGAAGATGAGCGATTTCTCCTGCGACATCGCGCAGAAGGAGATTTTCCTCAAACGCGGCGCCGACGGCACGATGATGCTGGCCAATCCCAACAGCAGCCTGGCGATCGTCGATCTATGTTCGAAGGCCGCCGACGGCAAGACGAAATCCGACGACAAGGTCTACCGGCTGCAGCCGATGCCGCAATCGGCCTGCGCGCCTTGAGGCCTGCCGATATTCAGGTGATGCCGGCCTGCGAACGGCGGCTTCCTGCCCTTCCAGTTCTACTGCGTCGCAGTAGAACCGAGCTCACGTACTTTATGTATGCTCCGCTCCGGTTCTCGGATGCCACCATTCTCGGCTCGGCCTGACCTGAATCTCGCCAGCCCTCAGGCTAGCGCAAGACTATGCGAAGGGCACCGCCGTCGTGCCCTTGGGAAGCTTCGCCTCATCGTCGGGCTCGACATGGATGGTGACGCGGACCGAGGGGATCTCGGCCTTCAGCGCATCCTCGATGCGGTCGCAGATGACATGGCTGGCGCCGACCGTCATGTCGGCATCGACGACCAGATGGAACTCGATGAAGGTGGCGCGGCCGGCGATGCGCGTCTTCAGGTCGTGCACCTCGAGCGCGCCCTTGCAATTGGCCGAGATGACGTCACGGATGCGCATGTGCGCCTGCGTGTCGACGGCGCGGTCCATCAAGCCGTTCATCGACGAGCCGATGACGTGCCAGCCCTGCCACAGGATGTTCAGCGCCACGATGACGGCGAGTGCCGGATCGAGGATCTGCCAGCCGGTCAATATCGCCCCGACCAGACCGCCAAAGACGCCGATCGAGGTGACGACGTCGGTCATGATGTGATTGCCGTCGGCGACCAGCGCCGGCGATTTCTCCGCCCTGCCGGCGCGGATCAGCGTCCAGGCCCAGAAGGCGTTGATGACGGTGGCGACGCCGTTGATGGCAAGGCCTTTCCAGGGCTGGTCGAGCGGCGCGGGCGCCTGCCAGGAGCGCCAGACCTCATTGAGGATCAAAAGGGCGGCGAGCACGATCAGCACGCCTTCCAAAACCGCCGAAAAGTATTCCGCCTTGTGGTGGCCGAAGGGATGATCCTGGTCGGCCGGCTTGTAGCTGACCTGGATCGCCCAGAAGGCGGCGACCGAGGCAATGACGTTGACGATCGATTCCAGCGCGTCCGAATAGAGCGCGACGGAGCCGGTGACGTACCAGGCGGCAAGCTTCAGGCCGAGCACGACAAAGGCGACCACGATCGACCAGAAGGCAAGGTTGGCGACCTTGCGCCTAGCTGCGGCCTTGGCCGCGATCGCCATCGTGCTTTCGGTTTCGGCCATCGAGGTCAGGCGGCCTTTTCCTTGGCCTTGCGCGGCAGATGGGCGACGATGTTCTCGATGATGCGCATGCCGGCATTGTGGCCGAGCGTCATGATCGATTCCGGGTGGAACTGTACCGCGGCGATTGGCTCCTTTCGGTGCTCGAAAGCCATGATGATGCCGTCCTCGGTCTCGGCCGTGACGATGAAATCGTCGGGCAGGCGCACCGGATCGGCGAAGATCGAGTGGTAGCGGCCGACGGTGACTTCCTTGGGCAGGCCGGAGAAGATGATGCCCGGCTTGGAGACGCGGATGCGTGACGGCTTGCCGTGCATCGGTATGTGCAGTTGCCTGAGTTCACCGCCATAGGCCTCGGCCAGGGCCTGCAGGCCAAGGCAGACGCCGAAGATCGGCAGGTCGCGGGCACGCGCCTTCTTGATGGTGGCGGCGCAGTCGAAGTCCTTCGGTGTGCCGGGGCCTGGCGACAGCACGACGAGATCGGGCTTCAGCCGGTCGAAGACCTCCTCCGGAACCGGGGAGCGCACGGTCGAGACATTGGCGCCGGTCTGGCGGAAATAGTTGGCCAGCGTGTGGACGAAACTGTCCTCGTGGTCGACGAGCAGGATGTTGACGCCGTCGCCGACGCGCGCGGTGGTGCGCTCGGTGCTGGCGGAATTGCCTGCTTTGGCGTCGCGGATGGCGGAGAGCATGGCGGATGCCTTCAGTTCGGTTTCGGCTTCTTCTTCCTCGGGAATGCTGTCGAAGAGCAATGTGGCGCCGGCGCGCACTTCGGCGATGCCGTCCTTGATGCGAATGGTGCGAAGGGTGAGGCCCGTGTTCATGTCGCCGTTGAAGTTGACCATGCCGATCGCGCCGCCATACCAGGCGCGCGGGCTCTTCTCGTTCTGCTCGATGAAGCGCATGGCCCAAAGCTTCGGCGCGCCGGTGACGGTGACCGCCCAGGCGTGCGACAGGAAGGCGTCGAAGGCATCCATGCCTTCGCGCAGGCGGCCTTCGATGTGGTCCACGGTGTGGATCAGGCGCGAATACATCTCGATCTGGCGGCGGCCGATGACGCGCACCGAACCCGGCTCGCAGACGCGCGACTTGTCGTTGCGATCGACGTCCGAGCACATGGTGAGCTCGGATTCGTCCTTCTTCGAGTTGAGCAACTTCAGGATCTGCTCTGAGTCGGAGATGGCATCGTCGCCGCGCTTGATGGTGCCCGAGATCGGACAGGTCTCGACACGGCGGCCATTGACGCGCACGAACATTTCCGGCGAGGCGCCGATCAGATATTCGCCTTCGCCCAGATTGATGAAGAAGGAATAGGGCGAGGGGTTGATCGACTTCAGCTTGCGCGAAATCTCGGACGGCTGCGTCTCGCAACGCTCGTAGAACATCTGGCCGGGCACGACCTCGAACAGGTCGCCGCGCTTGAAGCTCTCCATGGCGCGGCGCACCAGGTTGGCATATTCGCCCGGCTCATGGTCGCCGCGCGGCGGGATGCGGTCGGCGATCTTGAACGGCTCGGCGATTTCGTCGCGCGGCAGCCCTTCGGTCGAAAAACCTTCGCCCGCATAGTCGTAACGATCGGTCCAGGCCTTGGCCGAATAGTGGTCGACGACCAGGATCTCGTCGGGCAGGAACAGCACGAGGTCGCGCTGGCTTTGCTTGCGCTCGAGCTTGTAGTCGACCGGGTCGAACTGGAAGGCGAGGTCGTAGCCGAAGGCGCCGTAGAGACCAAGGTTGGCGTCTTCCTCGGTCTTGAACAGGGCAGTGATGGCGCGCAGCACGGTGAAGACGGAGGGAACACGGCTGCGCTCCTCCTCGGTGAAGACACGGCCGGGTTTGGCGACGTCGAGGCGGATCAGTTTCTTCGATGTCTCGGCGATGGTGACATCGGCCAGACTTTCCAGCGCCTGGCCGATGACCGGCAACAGCACCTCGCCACGGCTGTTCAACGCCTCGATACGCATGGCGCGACCGCGCGCCGAGATGACCAGCGGCGGATCGATGATGGCCGTGTCCCAGCGCGTGTAGCGGCCGGGATATTCGTAGTTCGAGGAAAACACCGCGCCCCGGCGCGAATTCAAGCCGTCGACATAGCTGTCGATCGCGCCCTCATAAGGCCGGTCGTGGCGCTCGCGGGTGATGGTTATGCCACCCGCCGTCACGAAGCTCTCAGCGCCGTTTTCCAGAACCTTCATCGTCATTGCCGTCTCCATCAGCGTCTTGGGTATGTCAGCTTCTTGGGGCAACGGACCCGGGAATGGCTTGAAAAAACAAATGGCCGCCCGGACTTTCCGTTGCGGCCACCCTCTATTTTCACGCGCACGCGTTCGAACAGGCCGCTGTCAGCAGGCCCACCACCAAATGGTCTTGGTCGAACGCATGTTCATGAAGATTCCCATAGCGGCGATTGACCAGCCGCGCAACTGGATTCCATGAAGGTGGTGAAGTTCAGTCCTCCAGCGTGCCGGACCTTGCGTCGGCGCTCTTCCTGTTGCCGACCAGTTTCAAGAGGTCCTCGCCGGCGCGGATGATGCGGCGCGAGCGGCGCGTCAGGATGAGTCCGTCCTGAGGCGCGAACACCTCCGTGCTACCGTCGGCTTCGCCCGGCGCATGGACGATGGTGGCCAGCCGCGTGCCCCTGGCGACGCGGTCGCCGGGCTTTACGTCGTAGAGCACCGCGCCGGCCCGGGGTGAGGGCATCATGTCGATGTTCTCCAGCGGGGCAACGACGCCGGTGAAGGGGCCGGGCGCGGGCAAGGCGCTATCGACGATCACGCCACGCGCCACCAGCAGCCGGTAGAGCCCGTCGGCGTCGGCGGCGGCGAGGGCGCCATCGACATCGAGGATGCCGCGATATTCGACCGTGGTGGCGACGCGACGGTCGAGCTTGGCCACATCGGCGGGAACGTTCTGGTAGGGCATGATCGAGGCGCCTTCGAAGGTGCCGTCGGTGTCTTCGCTCCACAGCACCACTGCATCGACGCCCATGGCGGCGGCGCAATCGGCTATGGCCGGCCACAGGCTGGTGTGGACGTAGAGATAGGCGAGACCTTCGTCGTCGCAATGCAGGTCGAGCACGATGTCGTGGCCGAGCGAAAGCTGCAGCAACCGGGTCTTCAGCCGCTGGTCGGCCGAACCAAGGGCGGCGTTGGGCAAAAGCGCGGTATCGGGCGCGGCGAGCAGCGGAAAGCCGCGGTTGAAGTTGGCGCGGGTGCCCAGATGAAAGCGGCCCTGGTGTTCGCCGAAATGATATTGCGCCCGGCCGATCGGGTTGGCCCAGGGCACGATGGTGATGTTGCCCTTGATGCGGCCCTCGGCCTCGGCCCTGTTGAGCATCGGCATCAGCGCGTCGATCGCGACGACGCCCGGCAACTCGCCGGCATGGAGTGCGGCCTGCAGATAGGCGGATGGGGCGGCCTTGTCGGCGCCGCCAAAGCGGAACACCGGGAATTCGTAGGAAACGCCTTCGCTTTCGCCGGCGATGCGTTCGATCGATTTCTGCATGGGATGTCTCCGAAAAGTCAGCGGAAGACATGCATCTTTGTTGCTAGGCTGTCGATTGGTCCAGCATCCGGCGCGATGGGCGCAAGCTACTCGGCAGGGGCCTGAAGGGTCGCAACGGATGCCGACCGGTCGAGCGCCTGCGACAGCACCGCGACGGCAACCGCCAGCAGGGCCAGGGCCGCGCCGACCAGCGGCAGGTTGGCATAGGAAACGCCGGCGGAAAGGGCCAGGCCGCCAATCCACGCGCCACTGGCGTTGCCGACATTGAAGGCGCCCTGGTTCAGCGTCGCGGCAAGGTTCGGTCCCTCGGAAGCCGCCTCGACGACGCGGATCTGCAGTGGCGGCACGACGACGAAGATCAGCAGGCCCCACAGGAAGACGATGCCGATGGCGACGCTGGCCATGGCGCCGAACTGCATGAAGCCGACAAACAGCAGCGCCAGCAACAGCAGCGTGCCGATGACCGTCGGCATCAGCTTCCAGTCGGCCAGCCTGCCGCCGATAATGTTGCCGATGGTCATGCCGGCGCCGAACAGCAGCAGCACCCAGGTGACCGCCGAGGTGGACAGGCCGGACACGTCGGTCAGATAGGGCTTGATGTAGGTGAAGACTGCAAACAGGCTGGCCGAGGCAAGGGCCGCGATCAGCATCGCCAACCAGACCTGCAGCTTGCCAAGCACGCGCAACTCGCCGCGCAGTCCGCCACCGCTCGGCTCGGTTACGTCGGATGGCACCAGCCAGGCGATGGCAGCGACAGAGATCAGGCCGATGCCGACCACGGCCACGAAGGTGGCGCGCCAGCCGAAGGCTTCGCCAAGCGCGGTGCCGGCGGGAACGCCGAGGATGTTGGAAAGCGTCAGTCCGGCAAACATCAGCGCCATGGCGCTGGCGCGCTTGTTGCGTGGCACCAGGCTGGCGGCGACGACCGAGCCGATGCCGAAGAAGGCGCCGTGGCCGAAGGCGGTGAAGACGCGCGCGGCCATCAGCGTCCAATAGTCAGGTGCGATGGCGCAGAACAGATTGCCGACGACGAACGAAGCGGTCAGCCCGACCAGCACAGGCTTGCGCGGCAAATGCGCCGTGGCCATGGCGACGACAGGCGCGCCGAAGACGACGCCGAGCGCATATCCGGTGACCAGCAGGCCCGCCGAAGGGATGGACACGCCAAGGTCGGCGGCGACCTCCGGCAGCAAGCCCATGATGACGAATTCGGTGGTGCCGATGCAGAAGGACGCAATGGCAAGCGCAAGAATCGGCAAGGGCATGGGGCGTCCAGACTGAATCGGTTCAAATGGAGACTGCGCGGAGGAGGATGCCGTGCGCAAGCGGCGTTGCTGCATTGCAGCAATGCAGAAAAGGAAGGGCTGGGCCGCAGGCCATCAGGCCAGCGGCGTCAGCTCCTGGGCGATGGTGGGCAGCAGTTCCGAGACATTGGGGTGGATGTGCACGGCGCGCGCCAGCGTGTCGACAGGCGTCTTGGCGTACATCAGGTCGAGCACGCAATGCACCGCCTCGTCGCCACCGGGGCCGAGCACTGAACAGCCAAGGATCTCCCGCGTATCGGCATCGACCAGGATCTTCATGAAGCCCTGCGTTTCGCCCTTTTCGACGGCGCGGCCAACGCGGGTCATCGGCCGCTGGCCAACCAGCGCGCGGCGGCCGGATTTCTTGACCGCTGCCTCGGTCATGCCGCAGCGGCCGAGCGGCGGATCGATGTAGAGCGCATAGGCCTCGATGCGATCGCTGACCTTGCGTGGATCATTGTCGAGCAGGTTGGCGGCGACGATCTCGTAGTCGTTGTAGGAGGTATGGGTGAAGGCGCCCTTGCCGTTGCAGTCGCCCATCGCCCAGATGCCGGGCACGCTGGTGCGCAACTGGTCGTCGACAGTGACGAAGCCGCGCTTGTCGACCTCGACGCCGGCCTTGTCGAGGCCGAGGTCGTCGGTGTTGGGAGTGCGCCCGAGCGCCAACAGCACATGCGAGCCGACCGCAGGCGCCTTGCCGGCGGAGAAGGTGACGGCGATGTCCTTGCCCTGTTTGGCGAAGCCGATGCCGTCGGCGCCGACATGGACGGATATGCCTTCGTTTTGGAGGATCGACAGTATGGCGGCGGAGACGTCCTCGTCCTCGCGGCCGGTCAGGCGCGGGCTCTTTTCGATGACGGTGACTTCGCTACCGAAGCGGCGGAACATCTGCGCGAATTCGAGCGAGATGTAGCTGCCGCCGACGACGATCAGATGGCGCGGCAACACGTCGAGATCCATCATCGAGGAATTGGTCAGGTAGTCGATGTCGTGGATGCCCGGCAAATCGGGCACCGAGGCGCGGCCGCCGGTGTTGAGGAAGATCTTCTCGGCGGTCAGCAGGTCGTCGCCGACGCGCACCGTGTTGGCGGATTCGAAGCGCGCATGGCCGCGATAGAGCGTGCATTTGTCCATGCCGGCGATCCAGGTTTCCAGCCCGGTGCGGGAGGCGCCCGAAACCTTGTCCTTGCGCGCCTTGATCGCCTTGTAGTCGACGCCGACAGGGCCACCGAGCGTCACGCCATAATCGGCGGCGCGGCGGGCGAGATGCGCGGCATAGGCGCTCGCCACCATCGTCTTGGTCGGAATGCAACCGGTGTTGACGCAGGTGCCGCCGACCAGCTTGCGCTCGATCAGCGCCACGCTCATGCCGGCTGCGTTCAGCCTGCCGGCGAGCGGTGTGCCGGCCTGGCCGGCGCCAATGATGATGGCGTCGAAGGTCTTCGCCGTCATGCGACCGCCGCTACGATCAGCAGACCGCCGATGATCGCCACCGCGTCCTCGATGAAGGCGGCGGGTGGATCCTTGCCGAAGCTTGCCGCCAGCCGGCCGCGCGCCTCGGCGCCGCCCAGCGTGCCGATGACAGCGCCGATGGCGCCGGCGATCAGGCCGCCGATGGTGGCGCCGCCAGTCGCGCCGATCACAGCGCCGGTAAAGGCGCCCATGATGATGCGTGCGCCGAACTGCTGCGGCACTTTGCGGCTCGGCGTCGACGGCAGTTGGTCGGTGACCAGCTCGACAATGGCCAGGATGGTGAAGATGCCGACAGCGGCCCAGTGACTCATGAAGCTCGCCCAGGTGCCGGCGACCGGCAGCCAACCGAGATAAGCGCCCCAGGCGACGGCGGCCGGCGCGGTCATGGCGCGAAGACCCGCAATGACGCCGATCAGGAGTGCGAGAATATACAACATGGTTGATCCCCTCGATCCCGGACCAGGACAGCCCGGCAAGAGCAGGCTAGCATAGGCTTTGGATTTGACCAGCGCATGACTGCGAAAATTGGAATGGATTCTGCGCTCGATGCCACAGTGACGCCGGCACTTTCCCGTTCATTGCAATTGTGCTTTGGCAATCACGTCAAATGGAGACACCGCCATGGCTGGAACCGAGCGCGTGAAAATGGCGACCGGGGAATGGTACACATGCCTCGATGACGAATTGGAGGCACTGCGCGTCTTAGCGCGCGACGCGGTTTTCGAGCACAATTCGCTGCCACCACGACAGCGCGGAAACCTCGGGCCGGGCCTGCAAGCCCTGCTCGGCAAGATGGGTGAGGGCGCTCGCATCGAGGCGCCTTTCCACTGCGCCTATGGCTTCAACATCTTTCTCGGCAACGGCGTCTTTCTCAATGCCGGTTGCACCATCCTCGACACGGCGACGGTGCGCATCGGCAACGGAACCCTGCTTGGCCCGAATGCGCAGATCTATTGCGCCGAGCATCACAGGGAGGCGACGGGCCGGCAAGCCGGGCTGGAAATCGCCAGGCCGGTCGACATCGGCGCCAATGCCTGGATCGGTGGCAGCGCCGTCATCCTCGGCGGCGTCAGCATCGGGGAGGGCGCCATCGTCGGTGCCGGTGCCATGGTGACGCGCGACGTGCCCGACAACACCACCGTGGTCGGTAATCCGGCACGGGCGATCAAGCGGAACTGAGCGGATCAGGACGAAAGGGCGTGCGCCATGCGCTCGTCCTGATCGGCGCGCTGCGAGAATTCGCGCCGGTACTGCGCCGGCGACGTCCTGAGCCGGGCGGCGAAATGCTGGCGCAGCGACGTGGCGCTGCCGAAGCCGGCCTCGAAGGCCACGATGTCCATCGATTTCTCCGTTGCCTCCAGCAGGCGCTGCGCCAGTTCGATCCGCTGGCTGGTCAGCCATTCGCCGAAACTGGTGCCGATCGATTTCTGGAAGCGGCGGGTGAAGGTCCGCCGTGTCAGGCCGGCGGCTTCGGCGACGCGGTTCAGGCTGTGCGTTTCGCCAAGCGTTGCGCGAACCGCGTCGAGGGCCTGGGTGAAACGGTCGGCGTCCGCGCTCCTCGCCACCGGGTGCTCGATGAATTGCGCCTGCCCGCCCTGCCGATGCGGGGACAGGACAATCTGGCGGGCGAGCCGAAGTGCGGCTTCCGCGCCGTAACGGGCGCGCACGATGTGGAGACAGCAGTCGAGGCCGGCGGCGACGCCGGCCGATGTCACGACGTCGCCATTGTCGACATAGAGCACCGAGGCATCGACAGCGATGTCGGGATGGAGTTTCTGCAGCTGCTCGGCATAGGCCCAGTGCGTCGCCGCACCGCGCCCGGAAAGCAGCCCCGCCGCGGCAATTGCAAAGGTTCCCAGACACAGGCCGACAATCAATGCGCCGCGCCGGTGCGCCTGGCGCAGCGCCTCCGTCAGCAGCGGTGCTGGCGGCTCGGCGAGATGGTGCCAGCTCGGGATGATGACGATGTCGGCGCCGTCGAACCCTTCGAGCCCATGCGGCGCGGCAACGGTCAATCCGGCTTCGGTATGGACCGGGCCGGCCTTGCCCGCGCAGATGCGGAAGTCGAAGCGCGGCAGGCCAAGTGCCGTCCTGTCCTCGCCGAACACCAGGCACGGCACGGAAAGATGGAACGGGCTGATGCCATCGAAGGCGAGGACGGCGATGATCGGGTCGGTCATGGGCGCTTCCAGCAATTGAATGCGGATTGTCCCAATTCTTTTGAATGATGTCAATCGGGACACTTTTGGTTGGCTGACGATCCGCCTATTTTCGACCCATCGCATTCAAGCCGGAAAGGAAAACACCATGTCTGACCCAGTCAACACCACACCGCGCCGGGCGCTGATCGTCGTCGATGTCCAGAACGACTATGACGGCGGCAACCTGGCCATCCAGCACCCGCCGTTTCGCGACAGCGTCGTCAATGTGGCGCGCGCCATGGACGCGGCGGCGGCGGCCGGCGTCAAGGTGGTGGTCGTCAAGCAGATGGCGCCCGAGACGTCGCCGATCTTCGCCAAGGGCAGCCATGGCGGCGAGCTGCATCCCGAGATCGCCAGGCGCGGCCGCGATCATTATGTCGAGAAGATGCTGCCCTCCGCCTTCACCGGCACCGACCTCGAGGACTGGCTGCGCGCCAACGCCATCGATACGATCACGGTCGTCGGCTACATGACGCACAATTGCGACCTGTCGACCATCATCCACGCGGTGCATATGGGCTTTGCGGTGGAATTCCTGTCCGACGCCACCGGCTCGGTGCCTTATGCCAACAGCGCCGGCTATGCCTCGGCCGAGGAGATCCACCGCGTGGTGACGATCATCCTGCAGTCGCGCTTCGCGGCCGTGCTGAAGACCGCCGAATGGGTCGAGTGCCTGAACACCGGCACCCCGCCGGAACGCGACACCATCTTCAGCTCCAACCAGCGGGCGCTGGCGCGCAACGCCGCATAGAGCCTCTGAAACAGGAAAGGCGCCGCATCGCTGCGGCGCCCTTTTGTTGTCGACACGGCAAGATCTCAGAACAGGCCTTCGATCTGACCGGCCTCGTTGAGGAAGATCTTCTCCGAGGACGGCGCCTTGGGCAGGCCGGGCATGGTCATGACCTCGCCGCAGATGATGACGACGAAACCGGCGCCGGCCGACAGCCTGACCTCGCGCACGGGCACGGTGTGGCCGGTCGGCGCGCCGCGCAGGTTCGGGTCGGTCGAGAAGGAGTACTGCGTCTTGGCCATGCAGACCGGCAGATTGCCATAGCCGGCTTCTTCCCAGGCCTTCAACTGGTCGCGCACCGACTTGTCGGCGATCGCCTCGGAGCCGCGATAGATGCGCTGGACGATAGTGTTGATCTTCTCGAACAGCGGCATGGCGTCGGGATAGAGCGGCGCGAACTGCGAGGCGCCGGATTCGGCCAGCGCCACCACCTTGTTGGCGAGATCCTCGATACCGGCCGAGCCCTTGGCCCAGTGCTTGCACAGGATCGCCTCCTCACCCATCGAGGCGACATAGTCCTTCATCGCCTGGATTTCGGCGTCGGTGTCGGAATAGAAGTGGTTGATGGCGACCACCGCCGGCACACCGAACTGGCGGATGTTCTCGATGTGGCGGCCAAGGTTGGCGCAGCCCTTCTTCACCGCCTCGACATTTTCCTTGCCGAGGTCTTCCTTCTTGACACCGCCATTCATCTTCATGGCGCGCACGGTGGCGACGATGACGGCCGCCGCCGGCTTGAGGCCCGCCTTGCGGCACTTGATGTCGAAGAACTTTTCAGCACCCAGGTCGGCGCCGAAGCCGGCTTCGGTGACGACATAGTCCGCCAATTTCAATGCCGTCGTGGTGGCGACGACCGAGTTGCAGCCATGCGCGATGTTGGCGAACGGGCCGCCATGCACAAAGGCCGGGTTGTTCTCCAGCGTCTGCACGAGGTTGGGCTGCATGGCGTCTTTCAGCAGCACGGCCATGGCGCCGTCGGCCTTGAGGTCGCGGGCGTAGACCGGCGACTTGTCGCGGCGATAGGCGACGATGATGTCACCGAGGCGCTTTTCGAGGTCCTTCAGGTCGGTGGACAGGCACAGGATGGCCATGACTTCCGAGGCGACGGTGATGTCGAAGCCAGCCTCGCGCGGGAAGCCGTTGGCGACGCCGCCGAGCGAGCAGATGATTTCGCGCAGCGCGCGGTCGTTCATGTCCATGACGCGACGCCAGACGACGCGGCGGGTGTCGATGCCGAGCTCATTGCCCCAGTAGATGTGGTTGTCGATCAGGGCCGACAAAAGGTTGTGCGCCGTGGTGATGGCGTGGAAGTCGCCGGTGAAGTGAAGGTTCATGTCCTCCATCGGCACAACCTGCGCATAACCGCCGCCGGCGGCACCGCCCTTGACGCCGAAATTCGGCCCGAGCGAGGCCTCGCGGATGCAGACGATCGCCTTCTTGCCGATGCGGTTCAGGCCGTCACCAAGGCCGACCGTGGTGGTCGTCTTGCCTTCGCCGGCAGGCGTCGGGTTGATGGCGGTAACGAGGATCAGCTTGCCGTCCTTGTTGCCCTTCACCGACTTGATGAACTCAGCGGAAATCTTGGCCTTGTCGTGGCCATAGGGCAGCAGATGTTCGGTCGGGATGCCGATCTTGGCGCCAATCTCCTGGATCTGCTTTTTCTTGGCGCCGCGCGCGATCTCGATGTCGGACTTCACTTCGGCCATGATGGCTTTCCTCTGGATTGGACGGTGGAGGGGACGGGTTTGATCTCTATCGCGAGCAGGTTGAAACCAGGCGCGGGCGCACAGGCATGTTCTAACCCTGTCGCTGCCGTGGCGTCAACTTGCATGCAACTATGTTTCCTGTGAAGAAAATTCCTCTGCGGCGGCCGACCTGCCATCGGTTCTTTCTGCTCCGCTTGCCGCGCCGTATAGAAGCCAGAGCAGAGGCGCTTCCGCCGTCTCAAAACAGCCGCACAATGCACGGAATGCGACAGAGGCGACGGCGCAAATTCGCCATCGCCCGAGCCTGAAGGGCATCGCGCTTGATCGGGTTCAGGCGATGCGCTTCAGGTCTTTGTTCTAGGCATGTCGCCCAAAGCCGAGGCCGCTTTGGGCGACATGCCTTGGGCTGTACAGCGTTACTGCATCAGGACGTTGCTGATTTCGACCATGTTGGAGCGCACCCTGAGCACGTAGAAGCCCATCGTCGTCAGGTGCGTCGGCAACAGCCAGCCATCCTCGCGGCCATTGGCGATGATGAAGGGCTGGATCTTCAGAGCCGAGACGAATTGCGAGTCCATCGTATCCCACAGGTTCTGCAGGTGCTTTTCCTTGATGACGTCCTCGAAATCGGCTTGGGCGCCTTTCATCAGGCCGTAATAGGCATAGAGCTGGCCATAGGCGAACCAGTAGCGGTCGTCGGCGCGGAAATCGAACCAGCCATTGTTGTGGTTCTCGGCGCGCTCCTTGAGGATCGCCGACGTCGAACCGATGTCCGACGAGATGCGATCGATATACTGCTTCAGATTGTCGGCGCGGGCATCGAAGGTGGCCTGGCAGGTGGCGAGCCGGGCGTTGAAGGAACGCAGCATGCGCACGGCGTCGCGATAATAGCTCGGCGTCGGCGTCTTGGGGCCGAACGGGTTCAGGCCGAAATACCAGGTCTCCTCGTCGAACTGCAGATTGCCGCGGGCATTCTGCAGATCGCTGTCGATCTGCGAGGTGGTGCGCACGCGGCCGAGATTGTCGGCAAGCTCGGTCGCCGTGCGCCGCACCGCCTGGTTGATGCCGCGCTGGAACGAAGCCTTGTTGTCCATCCACGGCGTGTGGTCCCAGTCGATGCCGAACAGGCCGACCTTGTAGAGGATCATCGACGAGATCCAGGCATTCTGGTTGACATTGAAGTCGGTGAGGTCGGCCGCCACCTGGGCGATGCCGGAGTTTCCGCAGGTCTTGGCGGTGTCGGTGCCGGCGCCGGCGGCGACTTGTTCGCCAGCGGAAATGTTGCGCTTCTCGAAGGTGTAAGTGTCGGGATAGTTCGGGTTGAAATTGTTCCACCACTGGGTGGCGTAGAAGAAATTGGCGTAGAGGCCGATCAGCACCAGCAGAGCCACGCCGACCGCGGCCTTCAGGATCCAGCCGCGCTGCGTGTACCAGCGCCCTGCCCACAGGAACGGCCACAGGACAACGCCGATGAGCAGGCCGATGCCGCGGCCGATCCACTGGAAAATCCGGGTGAAGAAGTTCACGATCGGATCAAGCATGGCGATGTCACCCCTCAAAGCATGATGCCAAAAAGTTGTAGACTTTCTGGATAACATCATGCGCCAAAACAACAAGTTAGAACGAAATGACGGCTCATTTCGTTCTAGTCAGTCAGGCCGTAGAGGCGTGTGCGAAACGCCACCTTGTCCTTCAAATATGTGGTTTTCAGAACGTCCACAACATGCGATCGCCAGGCGTCGCTGAAGCCGTCATAGTCCTTGTAGAAGCCCTGCTTGTTGAAGATGTAGCGTGAGACGAAGTCCGACGGCACGAAATCCGAGATCAGCCGGTTGGTCAGCCAGGCGTCAGGATGATCGGGCTTGGCGCGGACGACCAGGAAACGCTGCTGCGGGAAGACATCGTCGATCTTGAGGTGGCCAAGCTGGGCGATCTCGCGCTTGGCGGCGTTGAGGAAGGGAAAATTGCCGTCCCTGGTGATCAGGTCGGCATGGCTCTGGATCCAGGTCTGCAGCCAAACCTTGTCGACATCGGTCAGATTGCGGTCAGGTTCGGCGTCGCGGATCAACGCGCGCACCACCATCTCGGCACGGTGCTCGAGATAGCCCGATGCCTCGACCCAGGACGCGCGCGGCAGTTCGATGCGTCCGGTGGAGGCGAGGAACTTGAACACCTTGTCGGCATCGTTGATTGAGATATAGCTCACCTGCCACGGCCGCGAGCGGCGGAAGCCGGGGGCCGCCGGATCGCTGATCACCGTCGTCATATCCGGATCGACGAACACGTAGAGCCCGCCGAAATGGCTGGTCCAGTAGGCACTGTGGCGGAAGATGACCTGGTCCGGCACCAGCGCGTTCTCGCGGATGTCGCCGCAGACCTTGGCCAGTTCCACCATGCGGGTCAGCATGGCGTTGTCGCGCCAGGCGTCGGGCTCCTGCTTCAGCCGGTCGACGAGCTTGCCGAGTTCGGCGGCCTTGCCCAGCACGTCCTCCGCCGACAGCACCTTGAACTCGACCTGGTTGATCGACAACAGGTCCTCGATGTCGTTGACCTTGGGAACGGAATCCTCGATCTCGCCATAGATGACGTCCTTGATGGTCAGCGCGTCGATGGCGCGCTGGTTCTTGGACATGAACTCGAACATCAGTTGCGAGGTGTTGGAGAAAGCGGTGTGCACCACCGGCAGGTCGATCTGTGACGGCGTCAGGATGATGAAGCGGCGATTGACCTCGTTGGGATCGAGATAGTCAGGATCGCCGTATTCATCCGCCACCTCGGGCGAGAAGCCGGTGCGGTCGATCTGGAAGCTCTTCAGCCTGGTGGGCTCGAGGCCGAACGCGGCCAGCGCCTTGTTGTAGCGCAGGATGAGATGCGGCTCGTCGACCATCAGCAGCCGGCCATAGATCAGCTCGTTGTCGCGCAACAGGTCGGGTTTCTTGGTGGTCATGAGTGCAGTTCCAAAGCACGTTGCGGTGGAGGGCAGGACTCCAACGCTGACGCCCCCCTCTCCCCGTTCTTCACGGGGAGAGGGTAAGGGTGAGGGGCGGCGCGAACGATCAAGGACATGTCTCTCCATAGCCTTTGGCGGCAACAAATCGAAGCTCATGCGTCTCAATATGAGTTTCGAGGCGCCCCTCGATCGCAGCCAGTATCGTTTCGAGCACTTCTTCCCGGCTCTTCAAGACGTCGACATTCCAAAAACGGAGGACAGACCAACCGTTTGAAACCATGGAGCGATCCCTGGCCTCGTCATACTTGTTGTCGGCATGCTGACTACCATCGATCTCGACAACAAGCCGGCATTCCCTGCAGGCAAAATCGGCAAAATAGCTGCCTATTGGAAATTGCCGCACGAATTTATGACCGTTCAGTCTGCGGTCGCGCAGTTCAAGCCAAAGCGCGTTTTCAGCGTCATTGTCCGATTGACGCAGACGCCTCGCTCGACCCGTTGTCTCGATTTCCGGTCCACGCATGCGCTGCCCCTCACCCTTACCCTCTCCCCGTGAAGAACGGGGAGAGGGGGGCGTCAGCGTTGGCGCTTCGCCCGTCGGCATCGCAACTGCAACCTGTCCATTGGTGGCGAGGGTTCACAAGGGACGGAAACTCAAGCATTCCACAGCCCCTTCTTCTTCATTTCCTCCATTTCGCGCGCCGCCCGTTCGCGCAGGCGGGCGTCGCGCAGCAGCTTCTCCACCGCGGCGTCGTCGGACTTGTCGGAATAGCGGAACTCGCTGTCGGCGTAGCGGTTGATCTCCTGCATGACCATGTCCATCGAGAACGGGCCGCGCAGTTCCTCGATCATCGCCTTCTTCTCGTCGTAGCCCTTGTGCATGAAGGCTTCCGGCTTCTCGAACCAATCGTCGGGAAGCTCGATGTCCATGGCGCGCATCTTGATGGCGTCGGTGACATTCTTGATGGCGCGGCCGGTGAAGCGCGGCTCGGCATCCTTGATCAGGTGCAGATAAGTGCCGATGTCGGCCATCGATTTCGGCGCGCCGTTCTCCTTCATGTAGCGCTCATAGACCTTCATCAGCCCATCTTCCTGCGGCTTCTCATGCTCTTCATAGGCCTCGGTCACGGCGCGCTGGATCTCCTGCGCGGCGTAGAGCTTATGGTCGCCGAGCGGGATCTTGTGGTTCTTGCCGGCGAGCAACACGAAGATGTCGATGTAGTCATCGCGCGTCTGCGGACCGTCGACCAGCCAGCGGGCGCCGGCGCGCTGGCGCAGCGCGTCGTCGACATTTTCGGGGTAGTTGGAGAACATGCCGAACGAGCAGTTGCCGCGCACCACGGTTGCGGCACCGGCGAAGGCGTCCATCAAGACGCCGGTGATCTCCTGCTGGCCGGCCGAGGCGCGGTCGTCGGAGCGTCTGGCGGCCACCTGGTCGATGTCGTCGATGGTGCCGAAGCCGATGACGCGCGGGTTGAGCACATTGTTGATGAACTGGCGGCAGTTCTGGCCTGACTTGCCCTGATAGGACGAGATCTGGTCAACGCCGAAATTCTCGTAGGCGAAGGGATAACCGGCGACCTGGCAGTAACCGTTTACGAGACCGGCGATCATCTGGATCAGCGTCGTCTTGCCGGTGCCGGGCGCGCCATCGCCGATGAAGGTGAACAGGAAGCCGCCGAGCTCGACGAACGGGTTCAGCTCGTGCTCGAAATCGTAGGCCATCAGCATCTTGGCGAGCTTGACCGACTGGTATTTGGCGATGTGGTTGCCGACGACCTCTTCCGGCGTCTTGAAGGTCATCACCAGTGGCTTCGACCGCTTGCCCGGCGCGACGTCGAAACCGTCGAGGGTGAAATCGTCGACGTCGATGCGGATATGGGCGTTCTCGAACGGGCCGATGCCGTCGAAGCGGCCCTTGCGCGCCAGCAGGCCGTCGATGGCGACGCGGGCGAAGGCGCGTGCCCTGGTCATCAGGTCGGCGTCGTCGGAGGCTCCCGATATCGCCTTGTCGAGGCCGGCCAGGATCGACTTCACCGCATCCTGCGGCGTGTCGAACAGGAAGTCCGGCTCGGGACTATCGTTGGGCGCTTCGCCCTCGCTGTCGATCAGCTGGAACAGATAGGAGGCGAGGCTGAAGGCCGAAATGTAAGCCGAGGCTGACAGAAGTTTCTTGAAGGTGGACGCTTCGTCGCCTTCGAGCGGTGCGCGGGTGTTCTTTGCCTGCAGGCTTTCGAGGTCCGAGCCTTCGGCGAAGATGTCCGATATTGCGAGCGCGATGGCCGTGCCGCGCCGGGCGCGAAACAAAAGCGTGTGCTGGGGGATGGTCAGCAGCTGATCGTCGGGATGGACGGCACCGACGGTTTTCGACAGCTCGACCTCGCGCGTGCGGCGCACCGAGCCGACCGAGACGGTGGAGACGAAGCGGCGGTTGGTGCCGGCCAGCGCGGTGCCGGACTCGCGTGAGGGATCCTCCAGCACGACAATGCGAGTGATGAAGCTCTGCGCGGTGGCGCGATGCTTCTCGATCGCCGCTTCCGGAATGGTGGTCAGGCCGGTGTCCATGAAGGGTGCTCCGTGGTGTGACGGTCAGACGTCGCTGATGACCTGTCCGTTGGACAGGATATGGACCTTGTAGCCGGAAAAGATCTTCTGCGCCTCGCCGGCGGCATAGAGCGCCTGATAGGCCTCGTGCGGGATCAGTGCATGGTTTTCGTAGCTCGACACGCCCTGGCGCGCGGCCTCGAGGTCGTCGGTGTTGATGAAGAATTCCTGCGTCGTCTTCTCGCTCGAAAACAGCCCCTTGCGGCCGGGCTTCTCGCCCTTGGAATAGACCTCCTGGATGGTCCAGGTCAGGAGCCAGGCATTTTCCGGCTTGCGGACCTTGGCCAGAACCTCGGTCACCGTCGAGTTGTTCTCGGTAATCCCAGCCGAATAGAACGGGCCAAGCACGACGCGGCGCAGCTGCTTGGGATGCAACGGCTCGAAATCCTTGTCGAGGTTGACGGCAATGGTCGCCGGCGACAGCGTGTAGGCTGAGTTCTTCTCGGTGAAATCGTCGAAACGGTGGGCAAGCTCGGGATTAAGCAGGCCATCGACCGGCAGCGGAATGTCGACTGTCTCGTTGAGCTTGCCATTTCTGTCGACGAGCTGGCGGATCATCGCTTCGGAGGAGTCCTCGACCGTCACCATGTAGACCAGCGGCAGGTTGGCGCTGCCGTCGAACGTCGCCCAGTGGACGAGATAATAGGGCCGCGCCGTCTTCGGATTGACCGAGACCTTGGCCGTCTGCGCCAGCGTGAACGGGCCGAACGTGGTCTCGCTTTTCACGTCCTCGAGGTAGAGCCGCTCCGCCATCGACTTCTGCAGCGCCTCGGGGAATTCCTTGTGGCGCAGGATGAAGTCGGCCATTTCCTCGCGCAGCTCGCCGGCCAGCGGGATGTTGGCAAGCCGCGCGTCGGCCTGGCGGCGGTCGTTCTCCAGTTCCAGCAGGTTCTGGAAGACCGGGAAGCCGCTTTCGGCGCGCGAAATGCGGAACGTGTCCATGAAGCCCAGCCGGTTGCGCCAGCAGGAAAAGGACTTGTCGAGCCGGGCGATGTATTCGGCGACAATCTTGGCGACGATGCCATGCCGGTAGAGCGGCGAGCGGTCGTCGCGCATGAACACTTCGAGCCCGCTGAGTGCTGCCGTTATCGCCGAGAAATATCGCGCCGCCGCTTCGTTTTCGGGGGTCATGCTGTCAGCCCTGGGATTGTCGCACCGGTGCGTGCGGCAATTACTGCTGCACGTAGTTGGCCGAATTGTGCTTCTTCAGCACCTCGTCGAAGCGGCGGGCGAACGCATCGTCGGCCAGCTTCTTGCGGCGCTGGATGTCGGCGCTGGCGACCATGTTCTTCTCGTGCATCTCCAAGAGGTCGCCGATGTGCTTCTGCGAGGCAGCACCAATGCCGGCCATGGTTTCCTCGGCGGTGTTGTCGACCTGGCTGCCCAGCGTGTTGATCTTGTGGGCGACGTCCTGCTGGGCGGCGGTCTTCAGCGAATCTTCCAGCGCCTTATAGAGCACGATGCGCTGCTCGGTATCGATGGTCAGCTTGTTGATCAGCGTCGATTGCGCGGCGATCTGGTTGTTGAGCGAATCGACGAAGGTCTGGAACATCGAGGTGTAGCGCTCGAGCGTCTGGCTCTCGGCCAGCAGCTCCTGTTCCTTGGCCTGCTTCTCGTTGTATTCGGTGGCGAGCTTGGAGCGCTCGCCTTCGAGCTGCGTGCGGTCCTTCTGGCTGGTCGAGGCCGCGATCTTGTTCTCGATGTCGAGCAGCATCGGATTGAGTTCCTCGATGCGCTTCTGCACGGCTTCGAGGTTGGACATCGTGGTCTTGCGGCGCTCGATCACCTGCGACAGGCTGGCCTCGGAGGTCTTGTAGCGCTGGTCGAGAACCTCTTTCTGCGCCTTGAGGATGCCGACGATGGTGTCGGACTTGGCCAGCAGTTCCTGCAGATTGCCGGCCAGCGACATGTTGCGGACACGGTCGGTGCGCATGCGCTGCTTGCTCTGGCTGGAGAAGATGCCGATGAAACTCTCCCAGCCGGTGTAGTTCTTCATGCTCTCGAACTCGGCGCCGAAGACGTTGGTGGCATCCTCAAGCCCGATGATCAGGTCGGCGATGTTGCCTTCCATCACCTTCTGCTGCTTCAGCACGTCCTCGATGCGGGCATTCTCGATGTCGAAATTGGCGTCGCCGATCTTCTTGTCGGCGGTGGCGAGCGTATCCAGAACGGTACTGGACTGCTCGATCTTGGTGCGCATGTCCTGGACGACCTGCTTGGTCTTGGCAATTTCGGCATCGAAATTCTGCAATGTCGCCATTAGGGCCTCCCGCTTCGGCATCAGGTCGCTGGTTGCGAACAGCGGCGAATATATGTGGGGCATCCGGGGATTGAAAGACGCAAGACAGGGCCGGCCCGAAAACAAAAGAATTCGTCACGGTCTTGAAAGACAGTGAAGGCATGGTCATGGCGTGATTACCGCGTCGCGCGAGCGTAGTTCAGCTGTCATTGAACTTTCATGCCGGCAAAGCGACTGGGAAAGCGTTCAATCTCCGCCGATGCGGATGTCTCGAAATTCGACACAGCACTGAACCGGTCGAGGGCCTCGACAAACAGCTGGAGCGAGCACCGTCGCAAAGCGGCCGACGATGCTAGGGCTTCGGATCGGCCTTCAGATAGGCAATGACATTGGCGATGTCGTCGTCACTGGTCAGGCCGCCGAAGGCCATCTTGTTGCCAGGCACCTTCAGCTTCGGGGCCTTGAGATATTCGGCAAGGTTCGCCTCGTTCCAGACAAGGCCGGCGGCGCCGGCGCTCTTCATCGCCTCGGAGTAGTGGCCAAGGAAGCTCTCGGCGCTGCCGGCGGTGCGGCCGACGACACCCATCAGATGCGGGCCGACCTTGTCGCGATCGGTAGCCGCTTCGTGGCAGGCGATGCATCGGTTGAAGACGTGCTTGCCCAGCGCCGGGTCGCCTCCGGCATGGGCGGCAAGGGCACTGGCAAGGAGAAGGAGACCGGCAGGCGAAGCGGCTCGAAACATGGCTGACTCCGACGAGTTCTGGCTGGAACGAGATGACGCAAAATAGGACCGAGGCCTTAACAAACGCTGCATCGTGGCGGGATTGCGGAAGACGGGGCCAGCGCCTGATCTCGTATGCGCGGACGATGACCTCCGCAAGTCAGGCTTGGACCTCTGCGAGTCAGGCTTGCTGCGCCAGATCGCGGCGCAGGAAATCATTCAGCCGTTCGACCGCCGGCGTCGTCGACAGCGGGTTGCGCAGGATGCCGATTTCGAGATCGGGAAGCACGGGAAGCCCTTCATTGCCGCCGACGATGCGCAGCGAAGGCGGCACGCTGCGCTGAGCCAGGCCGGCAACCGCAAGCCCGGCTTGCACGACCGCGACAAGGCCAAGCAGGGAGGCGCTGGAATAGGTGCAGCGGTAGGACCGGTCGGCATCGCCAAGCGCCTGCAGGACATTCATCCTGGCGGCACAGCCAGGCTCGAACAAGGCGACGGGCAAGGGATCGCTCTCCCAGGCGACATGGTTGGGCGAGGCGACCCAGACGAAGCGTTCCAGGCGGATCACATCGAGCGCCTGCTCCGGCAGACGGGTGACGATCGCCAGGTCCAGCCGTCCCTCCGCCAGCGTCTTCACCAGCGCGGTCGATTGTTCGCAGATCAGTTCCACCGTCACCAGGGGATGCTCCGCCGCGAAGCGCGACAGCACCGGCGGCAAGAGGAACGCCGCATAGTCATCCGGTACGCCAAGGCGCACGCTGCCGGTTTCTTTCGGTCGGGTGACGCTTGCCCACGCCTCGTCCGAAAGCTTCAGCAGCCGACGGGCATAGATCAGGAAATCCTCGCCGATCGCATTGGGCGTGACCGTTCTCGGCCCCCGCACCAGCAGCTGGGTGCCGACCACCTCCTCCAGCCGCTGCATCTGCATGCTGACGGCCGACTGGCTGCGGCCGACGCGAGGCGCCGCATTGGAAAGGCTGCCGCTCTCGACGACGGCGACAAAGGTTTTCAGCAAATTGAGGTCAAGGGGAGCGGCCATGTTGCTATCAGCATATCGAATAGCTGGTCACAAATCTATTCGCTTGTTTGAAGGCTTTGTTGCTGTCCAGATAGCTATCCCAGCGCTGGAAAGACCAGGCATGACGGACACATCGAAAGCTCGCTTTCCAGCCGCTAGCCTTGCTCTGGCGATGGTGATTGCCGGTACGGTCGGCGCCTTCGTCACGGAATCGGGGCTGCATCCCGTGACCATCGTCTTCTGGCGTTGCGTGTTCGGCGCGGTATTTCTTTTCGTATGGTGCCTGCTGCGCGGTTATCTGCCGGATCGCACCCTGTCCTTGTCCCGCCTGGCGCTAGCCGCGCTTGCCGGCATCTGCATGGTGCTCAGTTGGACGGCCTTCTTCGCCGGCTTCACCATGACGTCGATCGCCACGACGACGATCGTCTACCATGTGCAGCCGTTCTTCGTGGTGCTGATCGGCGTGATCTTTCTCAAGGAGTGCATCTCGCTCGACCAGGTCCTGTGGATGCTGACGGCGTTTCTTGGCGTCGTGCTGGCCAGCGGCCTCACCATTTCGCACGGCCATGGCAACGCCAACTGGGCACTGGGCATTGGACTGACGCTGGGAGCGGCCATGCTCTATGCCGTGGCGACCATCCTGGCCAAAGGCCTTGGCCGGCAGCGTGCGGAAATCACCGTGCTTTGCCAGACCGTGGTGGGTGTCGTCATGCTCGCCCCGTTCGCGGCGGTTGGCCAGCACATCCCACTGGCGTCATGGGGTTGGCTGGCCGGCATCGGCGTCCTGCATACCGGCATTGCCTATGTGCTGATGAATTCAGCCTTTCCGCGCCTGACGACACCGGTGATCGGCGTCATCACCTTCATCTACCCGGTCGTTGCCATCATCATCGACTGGGCAATCTACGGGCATCCGCTTGGATTGGCACAGGCTGGCGGCATGGTGCTTATCGCGCTGGCAACACTTGGCGTGCGGCTTGGCTGGCGGTTTTCGAGATGGCATGTCTCGGCCGCGTGAGCTTGCTCAGGCCCCGACAAAGCCGATGAAGTCGTCGGGCGCCGCACGCCCCATCTCTTCTTCCCAGTGGCGGCGGCAGAGCGAGACGTAGACATCCTTGCCAATCGCCACCTGCTCGCCCTGCCGGGCGACCTTGCCGTCGGCGCCGAGGCGCACCACCATCGTCGCCTTGCGGCCGCAGCGGCAGATGGTGCGCACCTCGCGCAGATCGTCGGCGATGGCCAGCAGCGCGCGCGAGCCGGAAAACAGCTTGCCCTGGAAATCGGTGCGCAAGCCGTAGCACATGACCGGGATGTTCAGGCGGTCGGCGATGCGGGCGAGTTGCCAGACCTGCTCTTCCTCGAGGAATTGCGCCTCGTCGACGAAAACACAGTGCACCGTCGTATGCCCGTTGTGCTCGGCGACGCGGGCGAACAAATCGTCGCCGTCACGAAACATCTCGGCTTCCGTCTCCAGTCCGATACGCGACGAGATCAGGCCGCTATCTCCCTTGCGGTAGTGGCCGGCGACGAACAGCATCGTCGTCATGCCGCGCTCGCGATAATTGTACGACGCCTGCAGGAGCATCGTCGTCTTGCCGGCATTCATTGTCGCGTAGTGGAAGTAGAGCTTGGCCATGCCCGCCTTTTAAGCCGACTTGCCCCGGCGCGGGGAGGGGCGCCGTCGCATTCCCCCCAAAAAACACCACCCGCGCATTGCAAAAGCAGGAAGCGTGTCGCTGATTGGCCAGTCCGCGCCGTTGATCGTGATTGCCTTGACGCTTGAAACCGCACCAGAATGATGTTTGGCTGACGAAACAAGGCGGGCAGAGAAACCGTAATTACGCTTCGCCAAAGAATCACAATGGGAGAATATCTATGTCGCGTATGAATTCCTTCGTCGCCGGCCTTGGCCTGGCGGCTCTGTTGTCCACGAGTGTCGCCTATGCCGGGGATGCGGCAAGCTGCAAGACGGTGCGTCTCTCCGATGTCGGCTGGACCGACATCCAGGCGACGACCGGCATCGCTTCCGTGCTGCTCACCGCGCTTGGTTACGAGCCGAAGGTGATCCAGCTGTCGGTGCCGGTCACCATGGCGTCACTGAAGAACAAGGACCTCGACGTCTTCCTCGGCAACTGGATGCCGTCGATGACCAACGACATCAAGGACTACACCGCCGACGGTTCGGTCGAGACGATCAGCACGAACCTGACCGGCGCCGGCTACGGCATCGTCGTGCCGACCTATGTGGCGGACGCCGGCGTCAAGTCGCTGACCGACCTCGGCAAGTTCAAGGACAAGTTCAACGGCAAGATCTATGGCATCGAAGCCGGCAATGACGGCAACCGCATCATCCTCGACATGATCAAGAACCCGAAGGACAATCTCGAAGGCTTCGAGCTGGTCGAATCCTCCGAGGCCGGCATGCTGACGCAGGCCGAGCAGTCGATGAAGAACAATGAATGGATTGCCTTCCTCGGCTGGACGCCGCATCCGGTGATGGGCGCCATGAAGATCACCTATCTCGACGGCATGGGCGACAGCGGCTTCGGCGCCGCCACCGTGTTTACCAATGTGCGCAAGGGCTACACCACCGAATGCCCGAATGCCGGCAAGCTGATCGCCAATTTGAAGTTCAACCTGGATATGGAAGGCCAGATGATGGACGCGATCCTGAAGGGCGGTGATGCCACCACGGTTGCGACCGACTGGCTGAAGAAAAATCCGGGCGCGGTTGCACCCTGGATCGCCGGCGTGACCACCTTCGACGGCGGCGACGCTGCTGCGGCGATCAAGACCGCGCTTGGAAGCTGAGCCAACTGAATTCGGCAAGGCCGAACCAGGAAGGGCAGCCATCTTAGAAAAGGCTGCCCTTTTTCATATCCTGTGACAAGATGACGTTGGGCGAGCCGAGAGCAGGGCGGCTCCTGGACGAAGAGGGGTGAGATGGATCCGATTTCGCAATTCATGGTCGATCACAAGATCCCGATCGGCGCCTGGGGAAAGGCGTTCTTCGGCTTCCTCACCGACAATTTCGACACCATCTTCAGGGCCTTCTCCAATGGCCTCAATTTCCTGCTCGACGGGCTGGTCAACATCCTGCTGATGGTGCCGCCAGTGCTGCTGGCGCTGGTCATCGCGGCCATCGCCTGGCTGCTGCAGCGCTCGCGACCGCTCGCCATCGGCGTCTTCCTCGGGCTCATCTTCATCATCAACCAGAACCTCTGGAAGCAGACGGTGCAGACGCTGGTGCTGGTCGTCGCGGCGGCGGCCATGGCGATGGCCATCGGCGTGCCGCTCGGCATCTGGGCCGCGCACAAGCCGAAGGTCTACCGCGTCATGCTGCCGGTGCTCGACCTGATGCAGACTCTGCCGACCTTCGTCTACCTGATTCCGGTGCTGACCCTGTTCGGTCTTGGCAACGCGCCCGGGCTCATCGTCACCATCATCTTCGTCATCCCGACCGCGGTCAGGCTCACGCATCTCGGCGTCGTCTCGGTGCCGAAGTCGATCATCGAAGCGGGCGAGGCCTTCGGCGCCACCAAGAGCCAGCTGTTGTGGAAGGTGGAACTGCCCTCGGCGCTGCCGACCATCATGGCCGGGCTCACCCAGTCGATCATGTTGTCGCTGTCGATGGTGGTGTTCGCGGCGCTCATCGGCGCCGGCGGTCTCGGTACCGAGATCAACCGGGCGCTCGGTTCGCGCCGCATCGACCTCGGGCTCGAGGCTGGCCTGGCCATCGTCGTGCTCGCCATCGTGCTCGACCGAATGACCCGCATCGGTGTTGGAGGCAAGAAATGACCGTCGCCGTCGATTTCAGAAACGTCGATATCGTTTTCGGCGCCGACCAGGCCGGCTCGCTGGCGATGATCGACGCCGGTGCGACGCGCGCCGAGATTCTCGAGAAGACCGGCAACGTGCTGGGCTGCGCCGGCGCCAGCCTGACCGTCAACGAGGGCGAGATTTCGGTACTGATGGGCCTGTCCGGTTCTGGCAAGTCGACGCTGCTGCGGGCCGTCAACCGGCTGAACGTGGTGTCGCGCGGCCAGGTGCTGGTCAAGGACGGCGACAAGATCGTCGATGTCGTCACGTGCGACCAGGCCACCTTGCGGCGCCTGCGCCAGAAGCAGGTGGCGATGGTGTTCCAGCAGTTCGGCCTGTTGCCTTGGCGCACGGTGGAGGAGAATGTCGGCCTCGGCCTCGAACTTGCCGGGGTGCCGGAGGCCGAGCGCAAGGAACGCGTGCACCGTCAGCTCAAGCTGGTCAATCTCGACCAGTGGTCGAAGAAATACGCGCATGAGCTTTCGGGCGGCATGCAGCAGCGTGTCGGCCTTGCCCGCGCCTTCGCCACCGAGGCGCCGATCCTGTTGATGGACGAGCCGTTCTCGGCGCTCGATCCGCTGATCCGCACCAAGCTGCAGGACGAATTGCTGCAGCTGCAGGCCGAGCTGAAGAAGACCATCATCTTCGTCAGCCACGACCTCGAGGAGGCGCTGAAGATCGGCAGCCACATCACCATCATGGAGGGCGGCCGCATCGTCCAGACCGGCGCTCCGGAGGACATCGTGCTGCGGCCCGCCAACGACTACGTCCGCGACTTCATCGCCAATGTGAACCCGCTGTCGGTGCTGACCGCCTGGAACGTCATGCGCGACCGGCGCGACCTCGAACAGGGCAAGGACGGCTGGGTGTGGCTCGACCGGCGAAAGACGACGCGCTTCAAGATCGACGATCACGGGCTGGTGGCGGCGGCCGAACGCGACGGCAAGCCCGCGGTCTGGGTGTCATGCGCCGATGTCGAGAGCCAGCCGGAGGAAGTGGCGCAAGTGTTCTGGGCCAATCCCGGCACCTCGCTGAAAACGGTGATGCTTGCCATGCATCGCTCGCAGACCGCACCCGTGGCGCTGTTCGACGACCAGTCGCGCTTCGTCGGCGCCATCGGCATCCGCGATGTGCTCAGCGCGGTGCTGCGGCGGTAGTTTCTCCGGAACCCGAAGGCGACGAGGCGAAGCGATCTGGCGCGCCTCGTTCTACGCCGCCAGCGGCAGGCGCAGTTGCGTCAGCAGGCCGCCGCCCGGGTTGTTGGACAGGCTGATCTCGCCGCCGGCGGCGCGCGCTATGTTGCGCGCGATGGTCAGGCCGAGCCCGAGCCCGCCGGTCTGGCGGTTGCGGGATTGTTCGAGGCGCACGAAAGAGCCGAACACGGCGTCGATCTGGGCCTGCGGTATACCAGGCCCTTCGTCGCGGATGGTGAGCAGGATCATATTGTCCGACCGGCGCAGGCTGAGATGCGCCTTCTTGCCATAGGTCACGGCATTCTGGACGAGATTGGTGACGCAGCGCCTGAGCGCGACCGGCCGCGCCATGCAGATGAGGCCGCGTGAGCGGGTATCGTCGTCGAACGAGACGTCGTCGTAACTGTCGGCGACCGATTCCACGAGCGACCAGAAGTCGATGCGCTCGCTCTTCTCCTCGGTCACCTCGAAGGTGGCGAAGTCGATCACAGAACTGGCGATGCTTTCGACATCCGCGAGATCGTGCGCCAGCGCCTCGCGGACCGCCGATTTGCGCAGCAGCTCCAGGCGCAGACGCATCCGCGTCATCGGGGTGCGCAGGTCATGCGCCAACGCCGCCGCGAGATGTTCGCGGTCCTCGACATATTCACGCAACCTGGCCTGCATGGCGTTGATCGCCTTGGCGGCGGCACGCACCTCGCGGCTGCCCGACTCGGTGATCGGTGGGCTCTTCAGATCCTTGCCGATCCTGTTCACGGCGGTTTCCATCATCCGGTACGGTGCCGTCAGCCGGCGCAGCGACCAGATCGACATGATCACCACAAGCCCGGCGATCAGCGAATAGAGCGGCAGGCTGTCGAAGCTCAGGATCGGGCCGACGGGCGTGATCGGCTCGGTGAAGTTCAGCCATTGGCCGTCGGCGAAGCGCAGCGAGGCCGTCAGTTTGTCGCTTTGGGCGAAGTCGGCGGCCAGCACCAGAAGGTCGCGTTCCACCTGGCCGATATCGGGTCCCGGCGCCGTGCCGCTGGCGTCGTCGGCCTCGCGCGTCGCCGGATCGCGCCGCACGCGTGCGTCGGTGATGCCGAACTTCGACAGCCGGCCAACGAGGATGTCTTCGAGTTCGGCCAACTCGTCGTCGCCGGCGATCGACGAGGTGACCGCGGGCGTGTCCGAGACAGTGAGCGCGTAGGTGGAATTGAACAGGCCGGTCGCCGTCGTCTTGCGTTCCTCCGGCGTGGCGTCATGCATCAGCTGCACCAGCGAGAAAGCACGATCGTTGAGGCGATAAAGGTCGACGACGTCATTGGCGGCGGCGCGGTCGCGCGACACGATATAGAGGGTCGCGACCTGGCTGATCAGCAGGCCGGCAATGACGATCAGCAGCACCCAGACGGGCAAGGTCTGCGGCAGGAAACGTCTCATTCGGAAGTCGTCTCGGGCAGGAACTGGTAGCCGCCGCTGCGCACGGTCAGGATGAGCTTGGGCGTTTTGGGATCGTCTTCCATCTTGCGCCGCAGCCGGCTGACCAGGATATCGATGCTGCGGTCGAAGGAATAGTCGCTGTCGCCGCCGGAGAGTTCGATGAGCTGGTCGCGGGTCAGCACGCGTCCGGCGCTCTTGACGAAGGTCTGCAGCAGGTTGAACTCCGCCATGGTCAGCTCGACCCTGACATCGTCGGGCGCGGTCAGCCGCCGCCGCGAACAGTCCATCGTCCAGCCGGCGAAGCGGTAGAGCTGCTTGGTGGTGGCGCGCTTCGGCTCGGCGGCGCCGTTGCGCCGCAGCACGGCGCGGATGCGGGCCAGCAGCTCGCGCGGGTCGAAGGGTTTGGGCACATAGTCGTCGGCGCCCATTTCCAGGCCGACCACGCGGTCGGTCGTCTCGGTGACGGCGGTCAGCATGATGATCGGTGTCGAATACTGGGCGCGCAGGTCGCGGCACAGTTCCAGCCCGCTCTTGCCGGGCAGCATCACGTCGAGCACGATGAGATCCACATGCGAGCGGCGCAGGATGGTCTCCATCTCGGTGCCGTCGGCGGCAACCGAGGTGTGCAGGCCGCGCTTCTGGAAGAACTCCTGCAGCAGGTCGCGGATGCCCTTGTCGTCGTCGACGATCAGTATGTGTGCGTCGGATTTCACAGGTGCCCCGTCTCTGTTGCCGGCCAAGCTATCCTTGGTTGGTGAGCCACACGATAGAATTCGGGCCATATGTTGGCCAGTGCCTTGCATTTCAAGGTGGAGCGAAGCATCGGCGCCTTCGCCGGCCATGCAGAAACAATCCAGAAACAAAATTCTACAATCCGGAAAAACTCCTGAAAAAGTAGGACGGCATAACGGTGCCGTAGCGGTCAGGTCATTGGCTGCGACGCCAGTCTGCGGGTTCACGGATAAACCGATGCCAAGGTTGTCGATCAGTTTGTTGGGTGCGTTGCTGGGCGTTTGCCTGGTCACCGCCGCTGCCGGACAATCGGATGCAAAGGTGACGCCCACCACCCGGGCCGAACGTTGCGCCAATCTCAGCCGCCAATTCGACGAAGCCCTCGAAACCCACGCCACGGCAACGCAGGTCACCGCGGCAAAGGCACTTCAAAGAAAGGGAAACCGGTACTGCGCCGCCAAGAAACAGGCACAGGGCATCCGGATGCTCGCAAACGCTTTGAAGCTGCTTGGAGTGACGCCGAACGACCCGGTTCAGTGACACTCGAAACTCGACCCGCATAAAAAGGAAACGAAGCCATGAAGAAGTCCCTCCTGTCCGCCCTCGGCCTCGCCGTTGCTCTCGCCTTCTCGATGCCGGTTCTCGGCAATGCGGCCGCCACCACGACCGCTGCCCCGGCTGCTACCACCACGACCACCGCTCCTGCTACCACCGCTCCGGCCACAGCCGCTCCGATGAAGGCTGCCCCGAAGAAAGTCGCCAAGAAGGTCTGCAAGGTGACCAAGAAGCACAAGTGCCCGGTCAAGAAAGCCCCCGCGAAGGCCGCCCCGAAGGCTGCTCCGAAGAAGCCCTGATCGGTCCAAAGCCTGCTTTCTAACAAGGCCGTTCCAGCTGCAAGCCGGCTGGGGCGGCCTTCTGCAAGCGCATCGTCGAAGGGCGGTGCACCGGCGACGAAGCGGGTCGGCGAACCCGGCCCGATGGCGGCGAGGGCTGAAAACCGGCAGCTTCCAACCAAGCACTTCGATCATGTTTAACCCGTTTGCAACGCCGGCCGTGTAGGACAGTCCGCATGAAGAAGCGGCTTTCGTCCATTCTGCGTTCGATGGTGCTCGGTGGCCTGGTCGCCAGCGGCGTGGCCAGGGTGCTGATCCTGTTCACCGCCAGCCCGGTGCCGGATCCGGCGAGCGGGCGCACCGAGCCTTCGCTGTTCGCGCCGGCAATCTCCAGCACCTGGGACTACATCACGCCGGTACAGGCCTGGCTGCTGATCATACTCACCGGCGTGACGCTGAGCTGCGTTGTCGCGTGGCCGATCGCTGCGTGGATGGAACGCCGGGCGGATGCGGGCGGAAACCGCCGCATCTTTGGCCGTCAGGGCCGTTGAACCGCTACCAAGAATTCCCACATGATCGCCAATGACCGGGCTCACCCGCTGCCGGTCCGCGTGCCAATCAAAATGGACGATCGCTTTGGCCCGTGGCAAAATGCGGGGCGAAACTGTCGATGGCGAGACTGTCGGTTCCGATGCCTGAAATCACCACAAAACCGCGCGTCCAGGTCAAGCCGCAGACCGAACGGCCGAAACTCTACAAGGTCATCCTCATCAATGATGATTTCACGCCGCGCGAGTTCGTGGTGACGGTGCTGAAGGGCGAATTCAAGCTCAGCGAAGACCAGGCGCACAGGATCATGATCACCGCGCATCGGCGTGGCGTCTGCGTCGTCGCGGTGTTCACCAAGGATGTCGCCGAGACCAAGGCGACACGGGCCACCGATGCCGGCAAGGCCAAGGGTTACCCGCTGCTGTTCACGACCGAACCGGAAGAGTGAGGAGTGGTCGCCCGTAGGGCGATCAATCGACAACGATTTGTCGATTGAAACGACGAACGCCCGGAGCCATAGCGGAGGGCAGCGGCTCCAGGGCGGTTTTCCCTTCTCCCACAGGGGGAGAAGGAAAAGGTGCCACTACCGTCCCTCGCGGTACCACATCGAACCCATTGCCAGAAGCAGCAGGCCGAGGCCGAGGAAACCGCCGAACAGCGGCACGCGCGAGACGGCCTTGAGCACACTGTCGTCGGTGGTGCGCAGGCCGATCCAGTCGCTGCCGGACGCGGCGCCCGCCGAGCGCACCGGCACGATGGAGGGCAGCGTCACGTCGCTGCCAAGGGCCGCGGATGGCGTCAGTCGGCGCACGCTGCCGCCGGTCGTTTCCGCCGGTGCCTTCAGGCGGTTCTCGGTGGAGATGACGTCGGCGAATTCCGGCGCATTGACCGGTCCGACATGGGCAAGTGCGGTGAGGTCGCCGTTGGCGACCTGGTAGAGGCCGATTTCACTGGTCTCGACACTGCCGAGGAAGACGCCGGGTTCGGATTTCTGGAGCTTGACGGTCATCGTCTTGCCGGACGGAGTGATGATCTGCGCGGCGCCAGGATCATCGGCCATGGTCTGGCGCCGGATTTCCAGAACCATTCCACGACCGTCGGCGGTCAGCCGCTCCTCCTCGAGTTCGGGCTCCTTCATCAGCCAATGGGCGATGCGCCGATAGAGCTGGACATGCGGACCGCCGCCCTCGAAGCCGCGCGCCCACAGCCAGCCCTGATCGGAGAGAAGCATGCCGACGCGGCCTTCTCCCTTGTGGTCGAGCAGCAGCAGGGGCCGGTTGTCGGCGCCCTTCATCACCACTTCGCCTTCCGGGTTCTGCACGCCGATGGTGCGGAACCAGCGGCTCCAGTGCGGCGGCTCGGTGGCGGAGCCATCCAGCCCGCGCGTCACCGGGTGACGCTGGCCGAGATCGGTGAGGCGCGGATAGAAGGCCTTGTCGACCACCTCGCCGGTCGGCATCGCCGGCAAGGCCGACATCAGCGGCGTGCGCGCGATCGAGCTTTCGCCGGCATATTCGGGGCCGGCCGCGATCAGCAGCGCGCCGCCCTTTTCGACGTATTCGGAGATGTAGTCGTAATAGAGGATCGGCAGCACATCACGGTGCTGGTAGCGATCGAAGATGATGAGGTCGAAATCCTTGATCTTCTCGACGAACAGTTCGCGGGTCGGGAAAGCAATCAGCGACAATTCGTTGATCGGCGTGCCGTCCTGCTTTTCCGGCGGCCGCAGAATGGTGAAATGGACGAGATCGACCGAGGCATCGGATTTCAGCAGATTGCGCCAGGTGCGCTCACCCGCATGCGGCTCGCCTGAGACGAGCAGCACACGCAGGTTCTCGCGGATGCCGTCGATCAGCGCGATGGCGCGGTTGTTGGCGTCGGTCAGCTCGCCCGGCTCGCGATCGATGGCGAGTTCGACGATGTTGCGGCCGGCGCCCGGAATGGTCACTTGCAGCGGCATGGCCTGGCCGACGGTGGCATGCTCGACCGCGACCTGCTCGCCATTGACCGAGACGCGCACGTCGACCGGGCCGGTTTCGTTTTCCGTTGAAATGACCCGGTATGTCATGTCGAGCGGCTTGCCGACGATGCCGAAGCGGGGCGCGTTCTCGAAGCGGATGCGGCGATCCTTTTCGTGGTCGTTGCCGGTGATCAGGGCATGCAGCGGGGCGTTGAAATCGGGTGCGCCAGCCGGCGTGTCGTGCACCTCGCCGTCGGTGATCATGATGGCGCCGCCGATGCGCGACGGCGGCACGTCACGGAAGGCACCCTCGAGCGCGCCGAAGAGCCGCGTTTCGGTGCGCTCCTCGGCGGCTTCGGACTTGCCTGCCTCGACAACGCGCACGTCGAACTGCTTGAAACGGCCAAGACGCTGCTGGAGCCCGGCCAGCGCCTCGTCGGTCTGCCTGGCTCGGTCGCCGATATCCTGGCTCTGGCTGCGGTCGACGATCAGGGCGACGACGCTTTTCAGCGGCTCGCGCTCCTCATTGAGGAACACCGGGTTGAACAGGGCGGCGGCCAGCGCCAGCAGGGCGACGAAGCGGAAGATCGCGCCGCGCTGGCGAAACCACAGGCCGAGGGCCGCGAGCAGGATCAGCGGTACCAGCACCACGGCCAACAATGGCCAGGAGATGAGGGGCTCGAAGGAGATCGACCAGTTCATGCGTTACCCCGGTCGATCCGCGTGGGGTGTGCAAGAAAGAACGTCATCCTACTGCCCCAGCCGTTCGAGCAGTATGGGCACGTGCACCTGGTCGGATTTGTAGTTTCCGGTCAGCATGTACATCATGATGTTGACGCCGGCGCGCAGCGCGTAGATGCGTTGCATCGGGTCGGCCGGCACTGTCGGCAGCAACGGATCGCCATTCTCGTCGACCGCCCAGGCGCCGGCGAAATCATTGGCGGTGATCATGATCGGCGAAACGCCGTCGCCGGTGCGCACCGGCCGGTTCTCGGCGTTGCTGGCGTCGAGCGACGCCTCGACCCAGAGCGGGCTGCCGGCGAAGCGGCCGGGAAATTCGGGCAGGATGAAGAAGGATTTGGTCAGCACGTGGTCGGACGGCACCGGTTCCAGCGGCGGCACGTTGAGATTGCCGAGGATGTCGCGCAGCCGCTCCGTCGCCGGGCTGGCCGAATCGGCGCCGATGCCGTTGGCGAACTGGTCGCGCGTGTCGAACAGCACCGTCCCGCCCTGCTGCATATAGGCGTCGATGCGGGCGATCGCGGCCTGGCTCGGCAGCGGTGCCGCCGGATCGATCGGCCAGTAGATCAGGGGATAGAACGACAGCTCGTCCTTCGAGATGTCGACACCCGCGGGCGCGCCCGGTTCCAACGCTGTCTTCTCGATCAGGAAGCGGGTCAGGCCCTCCATGCCGGCGCGGCTGATCGAGTCGTCGCCCGGCACGCCGGTCAGCACATAGGCAATGCGGGTTTTCGAAATCGCCTCGATTGCTGCCTGGTCGCCCGGTTTGGCGTCGTCGGCGCGGGCAAGGTCGGCATGGCCGACCAGCGCGCCGAGCGCAATCAGGATCGCGGCGATGGTTGCCGCGGCACCGGCACGGCGCGGCCGGCGCGAAAGCAGTCCGCCCATCCACAACACCACCAGCGTATCGAGCAGCATCAGCGCCAGGGCGGCCACGACCAGCGCGCCCTTCAGGTTGTGCGATTCATCAAACGCATACTGGATTGAGGTGATCGGAATAGTGATTTGCGGGCGTGCCAGCGGCGCGAAGGTGCTTGTGGCCTCGAGCAGGTTGTGGGCGAAGACGCCGGTCTCGGAGCCGTAGAGGCCGGGTGGGTTCTCGAAAGTCACAGGCAACGAGCCGGCGGCCGGCACCAGCGGCCGCGCATCCGGCGTCGGCGGCACCAGCGAGCCGTCGGCCGAAATCATGCGATAGGGCGCCAGCGAGGTGGCGGCGGCTTCGGCACTGGCGACCGCCGCGCCCTGGTTGCGCGACAGCTGCACGAGGCGGCGCAGCATCTCGACGAAGCTGCCCGAGATCGGCAGATTCGACCATGTCGCCTCGGGCGTGACGTGGAACAGCACCAGCGTGCCCTTGCCTTTCTTCAATCCGGTGACCAACGGCGTGCCATCGGCGAGAGCCGCCCAGGTGCGCTCGACGATATCGGGCGTCGGCTCGGCCAGCACCTGTCTGGTAACGGTGACCTCGGTGGGCGGGGCAAGATCGGCGAACGGACCGGCCTTGGGAAATTCGGTGACCGGCTGCGGCGATGTCCATGACAGCGCGCCGCCGAGCGAACGCTCGCCGGTGCGCAGGCGGACCGGCAGCAGGTCATCGTCATTGCCGGCGGCGGCCAGCCGCGAGCCGGCGAAACGTACCAGCGTGCCGCCATTGTCGACCCAGTCGACCAGCCTTTGCCGGACCTGTGCGGGAATGGTGCCGATGTCGGCCATGACAATCATCGCCGGCTTCTGGTCGAGGATCTGCGGGATGGCATCGGCGAGGTCGGCGCTAGAGGGCTCGACGAGATCGGCGAAGGGCTGCAGCGCGCGCCTGATGTAGTAGAGTGGCGACAGAAGCGGCTGTGCCTGGTCGGCCTCGGCCTGCGACAACAGTCCGACGCGGCGGCGCTTGGAGCTTTCGTCGAGGACACGCACGGCGCCGGCCTGGCGCTCGCCGTCGAGCGCGATCGAGGCGAAGTCGTTGCGCAGTTCGAACGGCACCGCCATGGTGCCGGCGGCGGTGGATTCGCCCGGCGCAAAGGTCAGCGTCGCATCGGCGATGCGGCGGCCCTTGTCGTCGAAGGCGCCAGCGGTCACCTGCGCCGGGGCGGGGTCGCCCGGCGCGCGGATGGCGGTCAGCGCAAAGCCGTCGACCTGGTTCTCGGCGGCTGTGAGGCCGGTCAGCGAAAGCCGGTCGGCGGTTGCCCAGACGACGCGGGCGGCATTTCTCGACAAAAGCGTGTTGAAGGCGGCCTCGTCACCCTTTGCCGCCAGGCCGTCGGCGAGTACGGCGACGCTGGCGCCAGGCAAGGTGTCCAGCACGCCGGCGACGCGGGCATAGACAGCGGGCCGGTTGGTCGGGATCGGTCGCGGCTTGGCGGCGCGCAGCCGGTCAAGAGCCGTGGCGGCATCGAAGGGGCCGATTTCCGAATTGGGCTTTTCGGCGGTGAAAGCGATGATGACCGGCACGCCATTCGAGCCGGCGTCAGCTATGAGCCGCTCAGCGGTGGCGACGCGTTTGCCCCAATCGGCGGCACTTGCCCAATCATTGTCGATGACCAGCGCACGGGCCGCACCCTCGGCAGGCAACTTTTCGCGCGGATTGAACACCGGTTCGGCGAGTGCCGCGACGACCAGGGCCGCCATCAAGAGCCTGAGCAGCGTCAGCCACCACGGGCTTTGCTGCGGCGTCTCCTCGCGCTTCATCACGCGCGCCAGGATTTTCAGCGGCGGGAAGATTTCGCTCTGCGGCTTGGGCGGTGTCAGCCGCAACAGCCACCAGATCACCGGCAGCGCCAGCAGGCCCCACAGCACCATGGGAGCGCCAAAGGAGAGCGGCAGCCAGCTCATGCGCTGACCTTTCCGGCATGGTCGCCACCGGCGGCCAGCCCGGCATGACCGCCACCAGCGATCAGCCCGGCATGACCACTGGCGGTCAGCCCGGCATAACCGCCATCGGCGGTCATGGCCATGTGCAGGCGGACCAGCGCGTCGGAAGCGAGCCGGTCCGTATGGTTGACGGTAAAGCTCCAGCCGAGGCGCTTGCACCAGGCGGCCAGTTCCTGGCGTCGGGCGGTGTAGAGCAGGCGGTACTCATCGCCGAGCATTTCGGCGCGACCGGCGGTCAGCTTGTCGCCGGTCTCGGGATCGGTGAACTCGGTGCGGCCGGCATAGGGGAAGGTTTCCTCGGCCGGGTCGGCGACTTCGATCAGGTGCGCGCGCACGCCGTGGCGGGCGAGCACATCAAGCCAGGCCATCGTTTCCTCGACCGGGTCGAGGAAATCGCTGGCGATGACGATGTCGCAGAAGCGGCGGATGCCGGACAGATCGGGTTTTGCCGGCAACTCGCCGGCATGCATGAGCTGGGCGGCGATGCGCTCGGCACCGTTGCGGGCGGTGAACGGATCAGTGAGATCCGGCCAGGCGATGCGCTCGCCGCTGCGCGACAAAAGCTCGGCCATGGCCAGCGCCAGCACCAGCGCGCGCGATTGCTTGGAAACGCCGGCGCCGGTCGACTTGTAGAGCATGGACGGCGAGGGGTCGGCCCACAGCCAGACCGTATGGGCGGCTTCCCATTCGCGATCGCGCACATAGGTATGATCGTCGCGGGCCGAGCGGCGCCAGTCGATGCGCGAGGCATCGCCTTCGACATAGGGCCGGAACTGCCAGAAATTCTCGCCGATGCCGCGCTTGCGGCGGCCGTGCCAGCCGGCGATCACGGTGTTGACGATGCGGCGCGCCTCGACCAGCAGGTCAGGCACAAGCGAGGCCCGCAACCGGCCACGGGCGAGCGCGTCGCGCGTCGCTGCCGGAGCCTGGACTTCGCCGATGCGCGCCATCAGATGCCTTTTGCCAGCTTTGCCACCACGTCGCGCACGCTGGTGCCTTCGGCGCGGGCGGCGAAGGTCAGCGCCATGCGGTGCTGCAGCACCGGCTCGGCCAGCGCACGGACGTCGTCGATCGAGGGCGCCAGCCGTCCCTCATAAAGCGCGCGCGCCCTTGTGCACAGCATCAGCGCCTGGCTGGCGCGCGGGCCGGGGCCCCAGGCGACATGCTTGTCGGTCTCGGCGTTGCCCTGGCCGGGGCGCGCCGAGCGCACCAGCGTCAGGATCGCCTCGACGACGCTTTCAGGCACCGGCATGCGGCGGATCAGTGTCTGGATTTCCTTCAGCCGCACCGGTTGCAGTACGTTCTGCGCTTTCGCATCCTCGATGCCGGTGGTTTCCAGAAGGATGCGGCGTTCGGCCTCGATTTCGGGATAGAGGATGTCGACCTGCATCAGGAAACGGTCGAGCTGCGCCTCGGGCAGGGGATAGGTGCCCTCCTGTTCAAGCGGGTTCTGCGTCGCCAGCACATGGAAGGGCGCCGGCAGGTCGTAACGGGCGCCGGCAATGGTGACGTGATACTCCTGCATCGCTTGCAAAAGCGCCGACTGGGTACGCGGCGAGGCACGGTTGATCTCGTCGGCCATCAGTAATTGCGCGAAGATCGGCCCGGAGATGAAGCGGAAGGAGCGCTTGCCGAATTCATCCTGCTCCATCACTTCCGAGCCGAGGATATCAGACGGCATCAGGTCGGGCGTGAACTGGATGCGACGCGAGTCGAGGCCGAGCACGATGCCCAGCGTCTCGACCAGCTTGGTCTTGGCGAGGCCCGGCACGCCGACCAAAAGCGCGTGGCCGCCGGCCAAAAGCGCCACCAGCGTGCGTTCGACGACGCTCTCCTGGCCGAAGATGACCCGGCCGACCCCGTCGCGGACCCTGGAGATATCGGCCAGCGCCTTCTCGGCTTCGGCGATCATGTCTTTTTCGCTGATCTGGCTTTCCTTGACCATCACGCTCATGCCGCATCGATCCTTGTGGTTGGAAATACCGGCCCGCACCATAGCACAGGTTGCTGCGATTCGGCCTCGCGTGGCGCCTATGCCGAAACTTAAATCACAGACCTAGGCTGACAAGCGGAACAACAGTGACTATTTCGTGACCATGACGGAACACTCCGAACATCGCGAACAAAGCCTTACGAGCGCCACCGAGGCGCGCGGTCTCGAGGCGCTGATCTCGCGCGCCGCCCGCGCCGGCAAGGGCGCCGCGCCGGTGGAACGCTGGAATCCCGACTTCTGCGGCGATCTCGACATGGAGATCAAGGCCGACGGCACCTGGTTCTATTTGGGCACGCCGATCGGCCGCATGCCGCTGGTGCAGCTTTTCTCCTCCGTGCTGCGCAAGGACGCAGACGGCAGGACCTATCTGGTCACGCCTGTGGAAAAGGTCGGCATCCGCGTCGCCGATGCGCCGTTCATAGCCGTCGAAATGGATGTTTCGGGCAGCGGTGACGCACAAGCCATCACCTTCCGCACCAATGTCGGCGATGTCGTGGAAGCCGGGCCGGAGCGGCCGCTGCGCTTCGTCGACGAGAGCGAAACCGGCGGGTTGAAGCCCTATGTGCTGGTGCGCGGCCGGTTGGAGGCGCTGGTGGCGCGGCCGGTGATGTACGAGCTGGTCGGGCATGGCGAGGAAATCGAGATCGGCGGCAAGGCAATGTTTGCCGTGCGCTCGAAGGGCGCGGTGTTTCCGATCATGCCGGCGGACCAGCTGAAGCGGCTGAGTGCGTGATGGACCAGACGACGCCGAGGCCGTTTTCGTCAGCCGATTTTCGCGCGCGCTTCGCCGCGCAGCCGGATGCGCATGCCGGCGACGACTATGGCGATCATCGCTTCAATCCTGGCCATCCGCGCCTTAGCCAGGCCAAGGCGCTGCGCGATGCCGCGGTGCTGATCCCGGTGGTCGATCACGACGGCGACGCGACGGTTCTTTTGACCAAACGGGCCGAAAAGCTGCGCAGCCATTCGGGGCAGGTGGCCTTTCCCGGCGGCACCATCGATGCCGCCGATGCCAGCCCGGAAGCGGCGGCGCTGCGCGAGACCTTCGAGGAGATCGGCCTTGGCCAGGATCGCATCGAGATCATTGGCCGTATGCCCGATTACGTCGCCGGCAGCGGCTATCGAATCGCACCGGTGCTGGGCATCGTGCGGCCCAGTTTCCAGCTGACGCTCAACGCCGACGAGGTCGACGCCGCCTTCGAAGTGCCGCTGCGCTTCCTGATGGACCCGGCCAATCACAAGCGCGACAGCCGCATGTGGAACGATCTCGAATGGTTCTTCTACGATATGCCTTATGGCGACCGGCGCATCTGGGGCGTCACCGCCGGCATCATCCGCACGCTCTATGAAAGGCTCTATGCGTGAATGTCTCTATCGCGGGCAGGGCCGACTGGCTCGGCAATATGCATCTGCAGCGACTGCTGTCCGTTCTGGCGGAGGTCGGTGAAGAAGCACGTGTCGCCGGCGGCGCCGTGCGCAACGCGCTGATGGGCCAGCCGGTCGCCGACATCGACATCGCCACCACTTGCCTGCCGCAGGAAACCATCCGCCGCGCCGAGGCGGCAGGCTTCAAAGCGGTGCCGACCGGCATCGAGCACGGCACGGTCACGGTGATCGCCGGCGGCAAGCCTTATGAGACCACCACCTTGCGCGCCGACATCGAGACCGACGGCCGCCGCGCCAAGGTGTCGTTCGGGCGCGACTGGAAACTTGACGCCGAGCGGCGCGATTTCACCATCAACGCGCTCTATGCGCAGGCCGACGGCACGGTTGTCGACCTGATCGGTGGCGTCGCCGACATCGAGGCGCGCCGGCTGCGCTTCATCGGCGATCCGGAAGCGCGCATCCGCGAGGATTATCTGCGCATCCTGCGGTTCTTCCGCTTCTTCGCCTGGTACGGCGACGGCCGGCCGGACGCCGAAGGGCTGAAAGCCTGTGCCCGGCTGAAGGATGGGCTGGTCCAGCTTTCGGCCGAGCGCATCTGGGCCGAACTGAAGAAGCTTCTGTCGGCGCCCGATCCGTCGCGGGCGCTGCTGTGGATGCGCCAGGCCGGCGTGCTGACCAGCGCGCTGCCCGAGAGCGAGAAATGGGGCATCGATGCCATCCATGGAGTGACCAAGGCCGAGAAGGATCTGGGCTGGGCGGCGGATCCGCTGCTCAGGCTGGAGGCGATCGTGCCCCCGGATGCGGCGCGCATGAAGACGCTCGCCGACAGGCTGAGACTGTCGACGGCGGAGGCCGAACGCCTGCGCCAATGGGCGCTTGCCACTATCGTCGAGCCGAAGACGACCGAGAGCGAGCTGGCGAAAAGGCTCTATCGCGGCGACCGGCAGGGCTTCGTCGATCGTCTGCGGCTATCGCTGGCCGCAGCCCGGGTGCGTGCCGTCGAGGACAATGACGCTCTGCTCGAAGCCGGCGGCTTTTCGCGCCTGCTGGCCTTTGCGCTCAAATGGGAAAAACCGCTGTTTCCGCTGAAAGGTGCCGATTTGACCGCGCTCGGCGCCGTTCCTGGGCCGAAGCTTGGCGAAATCCTCAAGAACCTCGAGGCGGAATGGATCGAAGCCGGATTTGCCCCCGATCGCGACGCGTTGCTTGAACGTGCCGCGAAGGCGCTTGAAACGTAGAGCAGCTCACCGTTTCACGGAAAGGGCAAACCGAGGCGGCGATTTGGCCGGGCGAAGCTTCGCCCGTCTACTTGATCGCTACGGGAGCCAGGGCGCGCGAAAGGCTTGCCTCGCCCTTGCCATAGACGGCGGCGCTGTAGTTGACCAGCGTGTCGGTACGAGCCGTGTTGAGCAGATCGTTGGTGATCTGCGTCGCGGTGGCCTTGGTGAATTTGCTGCCGATGATCGCAGCGTATCCCGAAATGATCGGCGCGGCGAAGGAGGTGCCATAAAGGCCTGTCTTGTCTCCGGTAACACCGACCACAAGGAAGTGGCTTTGCACAAGCGTGTTCGAGCCGGCATAGTTGGAGTACCAGGCAAGCTGGGCCTTGTTGGATGTCGTGCCATTCGTGGATAGGGCGCCGACGAAGATCGCCGAGGCTTTGCCAACCAGAGCGAGGTCGAGATAGTCCTGCTGACCGCCTGTGACACCGCCCACGGCAACCGCATCGTTGCCCGCTGCCTTCGAAACAACGGCCGTTCCTTTGGTGGCATAGGAGATGATGGAGGCTTCCTCGGGACTCCATCCGATCTGGTTCAGGCGGTAGCCCGCTTTGGCGTACATGCCATAGCTCAGGTTGAGCACGTTCAGGCCGGGCGCCAGGCTGACGGCCGAGCTTGTTGAGAAGTCCTTCGACCTGATGGTCGCGAAGGGCGCGATCATGCTGGCTTCCTCGCGCGTCCATTCACCGTGGCGCTGGGTTTGAACCCCGACACCGAAATTGCCGGAGAAGCGCGACGTACTGGAGAAATCATCGACGATCGTAATCGTGACGCCCTTGCCCTTGTATCCCGCAGCCCAAGCGGCGCCTACGTCGGGGCTCATCCACCCCTGCACCGCTTGTGTGCCCGCGGCAGGGATCGTTGCGCTCACGCATGTGGACAGGCCGCCGCCGTGGCACAGCGCGGCCATCTCGTCCGCATTGACCGCCTCCTGTGCCGACGCCATCGACGCCGACAGGATGGTGAGAGCCGTGGCGATACCAAATTTCAAGCAACTACCTGACATGCTCTTACTCCGTTCAAACAAGAACCAAGACGGGCGATCGCCAATTTCGGAGCGAGATGATTTTCTCATTTGCATCCTCCCGGCGATCAGAAAGTAACACGGTAATTCAGCCAGAGGTGCTGGCTCTCCGGTTTAGCGTTAACCAGATATTTCAAGGTTTCCTCTGGCGCCATTTCGCTGGCCGCGAGCCGGCAATTGACGCTGTAGGTGCCCAAATCGCCGTAGTTCGCTTCGCAGGGCTTTTCAGTGAGGTTGCCGCCGATGGTCGCGGTGAGCGACAAGGAAAAAGTGCTGTTCGCACTCGGGTGCATCTGCGTGAGGAAACCAAGCTTGAGGCTGGGCTCGATGCGATACTTCTCGCCTTCTTCTCCGGTGCCAAATCCCCAAAGGATGCCGGTATCCTCCGTGATCTGGGTCAGCAGGTCGACGTGCATGTCGACCCAGCTGGCGCGGTACCATTGGTTGAACGATACCCGGCTGCCGTTCTGCAGTTCATAACCGCCGTCGCCCAGGCCTCGCGCGCGATCGCTGAGCGGCGAGCCCTGATGGATGTCGACCAGCGATGTCGTCATTTCCTGTGCAATCGCCGGAGACGCCGCAAGGAGCCCGTACAGCAGGAGCGCCGTCGTGCGGAAACTCACTCGATTGCCGGACCTTCCGCGCATGCGCGAAATACCTCGCCCCACCGATTCCGGACCAGTGCCTGGTGGCGACGGACTTCTCTTGCAGCCCACTGTAGCCGGATTATTCGCCCGACAGTGGCACGGGTTCGGTTACCGCAGGGTTTATCTTAGCTGATACAAATATGATTTTTTGGCCCCGCAGGGTCTGTGCCCGCGCCGCGTCGTTCAGGCGGCGCGCTTGATCAAATCGCCCGCGAGGGCATCAAGTGCCGATCGCGGGCGTCTCAGCCAACGTTCATTGTCTGCTGGTGCCCGTTTGCCGTAGCTGACAAGCCCAGGCGGCGCAAAACCTACGCGGCGTCGCGGACCTTCTCGATGCGCGAGCGGATCGCCTCGATCATCGTCTCGCGGATGACCGTCTCGCCATGCGTCTCGCGCATGTGATCGACAGCACGGCGCATGACCTCGGCCTCTTCGTCGGCACGTGTGTGCCAGTCACAGCCGGGAACGAGCGACCCGCAGTGAAATTCCTTCATGGGATTCTCCTTTTCCTCCGTGGAGCCTGTTCGAGGCTCCGGCACTTTTTTGGCTCATGTCCAATTCCAGGATTGGATCTTCGGACCACGAGCGGGTGGGCAGCATAACACAGATGGGGTGGTGTTAGTTGCGGTCAACGGCAAAAAGGCGGAGCAGCGCTGCTCCGCCTTCTTACGCTACCCCAAAACAGGGCCAGACATCGTCTCGTCCTGCTCGGGCGGACCGGCCATCACTTCACGATCTTGACTGCCTCGGCAACCTTGTTCTTGCCGCTCATGTCCCATGAGACTCTGACCTTCTCACCGACCTTCAGGCCAGGATCCTTGAAGGTCTCGGGAAGCGTAAAGGTAGATCCGTTGTCGAGCACAAGGCTCATGGCCGTCGCGTCGAAGGTCTTGATCGTTCCGGTGGTGTGCTTGACGGCGGCGAACGCCACCGAACCGGAAGCGAGAAGGGCAGCCGCTGCAGCCGAAACAATGATCTTGCGCATTGCGAAGTACTCCTGGAAAGGAGCGGGCATCCTTTTGACGAGGATGTCCCGCATCGTCTGGGCCGTCCGGTCGCGTCGGGTCGCGGCTCGCCTTGTCTTGACGCAATTCCGAACGGGAAACCGTTTCGCACTTTCCCGGAATTGCGCTCAGGCGAACCGCCGGCGCTTCCCGACCCGACCCGACAAATAGGCCAGTCTTTTCAAGCGCCTATTAGACGAAAAAGAAATCTTTCGAGGCACCGTGTGCCACATTCCATGCCCATTTCGAGCGAATGGGACATCAATGCGACCTCACATCCTACTCACCATTTTGTTACGGCCATCGAACCTCTGGCGGCAGGCTGGAGAGGATGGAGGCGACATTGCCGCCAGTCTTCAGGCCGAAAATGGTGCCGCGATCGTGAAGCAGATTGAATTCGACGTAGCGGCCGCGGCGGATGAGCTGTTCGTCGCGGTCGCCGTCGGTCCAGTTCTCGTTGAAATTGGCGCGCACGAGATGAGCATAGACAACGAGAAACGAGCGCCCGACATCCTGGACGAAGTTGAAGTCGGCGTTCCAGCCGCCTTTGTCATCACCCGAATGCAGCCAGTCGAAGAAGATGCCGCCGGTGCCGCGCGGCTCGTTGCGGTGCGACAGATAGAAGTACTCGTCGCACCAGGCCTTGAATTTCGGGTAGTCGGCCACGTCGGCGTTCTTCTCGCAAGCAAATTGCATGGCGCGGTGGAAGGCGATCGTATCGGGATCGTCCTGGCTGCGGCGGCGATCGAGCACCGGCGTTAAATCGGCGCCACCACCGAACCATTGTCTGGATGTGACCACCATGCGCGTGTTCATGTGCACGGCCGGAACGTTGGGGTTCCACGGATGCGCGATCAGCGAAATGCCAGATGCCCAGAAGCGCGGGTCTTCCTCGGCGCCTGGCATCTGCTTCCTGAATTCGGGTGAGAACTCGCCATGGACGGTCGAGGTGTGGACGCCGACCTTCTCGAAGACGCGGCCATGCATCATCGACATGGTGCCGCCGCCGCCGCGACCCTCGTCGCGTTCCCAGGGCGCCTTTTCGAAACGGCCGGGTGACCATGAGGCCAGCGGGCCCCCAAGATCCTGCTCGATCTGTTCGAACCCAGCGCAGATGCGTTCGCGCAGCGCCTCGAACCACAACCGCGCCTTCATCTTCTTCTGTTCGATGTCGGCGGGCAGGCCTGCCGGTATTTCGGGTCGTTCCAAGTGCCGTCTCCGGTTGCGGGCGGCGAGTCCTACAAATGACTCGTCTTTTGCCGGCGCGATCCCTAATCTCTTAAGGGACAGGGTCAAGTCACTTTGGTTTCGCGCATGATCCTTTCCGAAACTCGATTCCGATTTCGGGGTCATGCGCTACGGTGCAAGGAGTTGTTTCGTGCGCACCCCGGCAAGACCGCCGCTGGATGGCCTGAAGAAAAGGCTCGACCAAAGCCGGGCCGAGCGTGCGCGCATGCCGCGCGACGGGTTCCTGCGCGAGACCTTCCTGCTGCCGCGCTCCGATGCGCGGCTCAAGGCCAAGGAATGGTTCGATCGCTTTCCCAAGCAAGCCTACTGGACCGAGATCGAAAGCTGGTTCGAGCGCCCGGGGGACCTCATCGAATTCACCATCAGGCGATTGCCGGCGGCTGACTGAAGCGCGGCATGCTCCCGGCAAGGGGGCTCAGTCCGCCACCAGTCGCCTTGCGCCGGTGCCTTCCCTTGCCAGTCGGTCGCCCTTGTTCCTCAGCGGGCATTTGTCGATCGACATGCAGCCGCAGCCGATGCAGTCGGTCAGCCCGTCGCGCAGTTTCTTCAATTGGGCGATCTTGTGGTCGAGCCCGTCGCGCCAGGCGGTCGACAGCAGGCTCCAGTCGTCGCGCGTCGGCGTGCGGCCCTCTGGCAGGGATGCCAAGGCTGTGCCGATCTCGGCCAGCGAGATGCCGACCTCCTGCGCGACCTTGATGACCGCCACCCGCCGCAGCACGTCGCGGCCGTAGCGACGCTGGTTGCCCGATGTGCGGTGGCTGCGGATCAGGCCGCGGGCCTCGTAGAAATGCAGCGCCGACACCGCCACTCCGCTGCGCGCGGCCACCTGGCCGACCGTCAATTCCGTTACCGGTGCCATCCCTGATTTTTCCGCTCTGATTTTTTCCGCTTGACCTCAAGTTAAGTTGAGCTTGTAGCGAAGAAAGCCTGGATGCGCAAATGTAGGAGAAGGCGATGTGCGCCTGGGTGAAGATGACGGGTGGCGAACTCCTATCCGAGCTGCCGGATGGCTTCGCCCGCCACCATGGCGACGGACAACGCGACGTTGATGCTGCGCGCCGCGCCCTGCATGGGGATGGTCAGCCGCGCATCCGCCGCCTGATGGACAGGATCCGGCACGCCTGCGGATTCGCGGCCGAACAGGAGAATGTCTCCCTTGGCGAAGGCGAAGCTCGTATAAGCGGTCGAGGCTTTGGTCGACAACAGCACCAGTCGGCGCGAGTCCGCCTTGCGCCAGTCCTCGAAGGCGTGCCAGTCGACATGCCGGGTCAGGTCAGCCATTTCGAGGTAATCCATGCCGGCTCGCTTGAGCGCCCGGTCGGAGAGCGGAAATCCGGCCGGTTCGATGATATCGACGCCGAGCCCGAGGCAAGCGGCGAAGCGCAGGATTGTACCGGTGTTGCCGGCGATATCAGGTTGATAGAGCGCGATGCGGAGACGATCGTTCATTTCCGCGTCCTTCTAATAAGTGGCAGATCGGCCACAGCGGCTTCGCGGTTTTGGAAATTCCTGGACCTGCGGGTGGCCATTTTCTGCGAAGTCGGGTATGTCAGGTCCATTGTCAACCCGAACCGATGGAGGGGTAATTCATGATGACCATGCACATCCAGCGCCCCTCTCGTGGGCTTACCTGCCTGCTGGCGGTTTCGGTACGACGATTCTCCTGACTCTCTAAGACTTGATCGCACCGATTCCCGCCGAAACGCTTTTTCGGCACCCGAAGGAATCCTGCGATGTTTTTCAAACTGTCAAAGGGGCTGAACGCCCCGCCTGAACATGTCCAGACCGATGCTTGCCGTCGTGTCCAGACCGACGCAATGCGCGCCTCCGGCCGAATGCCGGCGGACGATGTTGCTTCGCCTTTTTATCTCTATTTTCATACGGAGGACGGATCGATGTTCGATCCCTACAGAATACCTGGCTCGAGGAGCCTGCATATCCACCGGCTGCCGACCTGGGCGCTGCTGATCGGCGACACCTATTCGTCGGCCGTTCACGCCGAGGTCCGCCGCCGCCCGCATCGCGGCATGCTGCCGGATGTCGATTTCTCGCGTGCGGTTCCCGACCCGAGCCGGCCGTCGCTGGTGCGCCGGATCATCCGGCTGGTGCGGCCCGGCCCGAAAATCCGGGTCGTGGACAATTCGCCGTCAGGATCGTCAAGCGCGGCTGTCGGCGAAAAGCCGGCGAACCCCTATATTGCGCGAAGCAGGGCCGACGGTCCGGAGGATTCCGGACCGTCGGCCCTCGACGCCATGCAGTCCGAGGACTTCGTACGTTCGCGCGCCGCGTAGGCGGAAAACAGATTTCATGAGCATGACCTATGTTGTTGTTTAGCTGGTTTGAAAAAAAGCTCGATCCGTTCCCGGCAGCGGAACCGGTCGAGCCGCCCAGGACGCTGGTTGCCTTCTGCCTGCACTACACGCGCGGCGCCTGGCCCTATATCCTTGTCGATGCGGTGCTGGTGACGGCTATCGCCATCGCGGAAGTGTGGATGTTCGGCTTTCTCGGCCGCATCGTCGACTGGCTGTCGGCCCAGAACCGCGAAACCTTCCTGCAGACGGAGGGTTGGAAGCTGGCCGGAATGGCCTTCATCGTGCTGTTCGCGCTGCCCGGCACGGTATGGCTGCATTCGCTGCTCAACCAGCAGACGCTGATGGGTAACTATCCCATGCGCATCCGCTGGCAGGTGCACCGCTACCTGCTCAAGCAGTCGATGAGCTTCTACCAGGACGAGTTTGCCGGCCGCATCGCCACCAAGCTGATGCAGACGGCACTCGCCGTACGCGAATGCGTCATCAAGGTGATCGACGTCTTGAACTACGTCATCGTCTATTTCCTGGGCATGCTGTTCATCGTCGGGTCGGCCGACTGGCGTCTGGCCGCTCCGCTCGGCGTCTGGCTGGTCGGCTACATCCTGTTGCTGCGCTACTTCATCCCCAGGCTGGGCAAGGTCGGCGAGGAGCAGGCCAATGCACGTTCGACCATGACCGGCCGCGTCGTCGACAGCTACAGCAACATCCAGACGGTCAAGCTGTTCAGCCATGCACGCCGTGAAGCATCCTTCGCCAAGGAGGGCATGGCCGGCTTCCTGGACACGGTCTACCGGTCGATGCGGCTGGTGACCGTGCTTTTCGGCTCGCTCTACATTCTGAACGCGCTGCTCTTGTTCTCGGTCACCGTCATCTCGCTATGGCTTTGGCTTGGGCAAGCCGTGACGATCGGCGCGGTCGCCGTGGTCATCGGCCTGGTGCTCAGGATGTGGGGCATGTCGCAGTGGATCATGTGGGAAATGTCGGGCCTGTTCGAGAACATCGGCACGGTCCAGGACGGCATCGCCTCGATCTCGTTGCCGCGGCTGGTCGAGGACAGGCCTGATGCAAAGGACATCACCGTTTCCAGGGGTGAGATCCGGTTCGAGGATATCCGCTTCCACTACGGCAAGCAGAAAGGCGTGATCGAAAACCTGTCGCTGGCGGTGAAGCCGGGCGAGAAGGTCGGCATTGTCGGCCGCTCGGGCGCCGGCAAGTCGACGCTGGTCAACCTGCTCTTGCGTTTCTACGATCTTGAAAGCGGAAAGATCCTGATCGACGGCCAGGAGATCGCGGCGGTCAAGCAGGATTCGCTGCGTGCGCAGATCGGCATGGTCACGCAGGACACCTCGCTGCTGCATCGCTCGGTGCGCGAGAACATCCTCTATGGCCGGCCCGACGCCAGCGAAGAGTTGCTTGTCGAGGCAGCGCGGCGCGCCGAGGCGCTGGATTTCATTGCCGGGCTTTCGGATGCCAATGACCGCAAGGGGTTCGATGCCCATGTCGGCGATCGCGGCGTCAAATTGTCCGGCGGCCAGCGGCAGCGCATCGCCATTGCTCGCGTTATGTTGAAGGACGCACCTATACTTATCCTTGACGAGGCGACGTCGGCGCTGGATTCCGAAGCCGAAGCGGCGATCCAGGAGAATCTCTACAAGCTCATGCAAGGCAAGACCGTCATCGCCATCGCGCACCGGCTGTCGACCATCGCGGCGATGGACAGGCTGGTGGTGATGGACAAGGGCCGTGTCATCGAGGAAGGTTCGCACGAGGAACTCGTCGCCAAGGGCGGGCTCTACGCGCAGCTCTGGCAGCGCCAGTCGGGCGGGTTCCTGCTCGAGGACGGCCCGGCCGACGCCGCCAATGACGCACTTGCAAAGGGCCAAGCTGCCGAATGATGACTGCCGTCTATCGCTGGTTCGAGAACTGGGTCTATCCGTTCAGGGAGCCGGCGAACCTTCGGCCACCATCGAGCGTTGGCGGCTTTCTCTGGCACTATGTCGGCCAGGCGAAGTTCGCCTTCTTTGCCATGCTGGTCATCGGCGGCATCGCGCCGCTGGTCGAAGCCGGCCTGTTCTACTTCGTCGGGCGGCTGGTCGATATTCTCGACCAGCTGCCCGGCGAACGCAGCTGGCATGCGCTGTGGAATGCCGCCGGTCCTGAACTGGTGTTCATGATCGCGGTGGTGCTGGTCATCCGCACCATCGTCGTCGGGCTGTCGGCGCTGGTCGACGAACAGACGATCACGCCCGGTTTCTACAATCTGGTGCGCTGGCAGGCTCACCGCCATGTGTCGCGCCAGTCCTACGCCTTTTTCCAGAACGATTTCGCCGGCCGTATCGCCACCAAGGTCTGGCAGGCCGGGCAAGCCACCGGCGACCTGATGGAAAGCTTCATCGAGGTCGTCTGGTTCATGGTCGTCTATACGGTGACGACGCTGGCGCTGGTCGCGGGGCTCGATCTCAGGCTTGCGGTGCTGGTGGTGATCTGGATCGTCGCGTTCGGCGGGCTGGCCAAGCGCTATCTGCCGGCAATCCGCAAGCACGCCGAGGCCACCGCCGAGGCGGGCTCGATGATCAACGGCCGCATCGTCGATTCCTATTCCAACGTGCAGACGCTGAAGCTGTTCGCGGCCGACGGCGACGACCGCTACATCAGGAACGGCTTCGACATCTATCTCGATGCGTTGCGCCCGTTCACCCGCCGGCTGACCGGCGTTCGCATGGCGCTGACGACGCTGTCGGGCATCATGATCACGGCGATCGGCTGCTTTGCCGTCTATCTCTGGGTCGAGGGCTCGATCACCGTCGGCGCGGTCGCCTTCACGCTGTCGCTGGTGCTGCGGCTCAACATGCTGCTCGGCCGGCTGATGATGCAGCTCAACAGCATCCTGCGGAACCTCGGCGTGCTGGAAAATTCCAAGGCGCTGATCTCGCAGCCGCTCGGCCTCACCGATGCGCCCGACGCGAAGGAGCTTGTCGTGGCCGGCGGACGCATCGACGTGAAGAAGGTCGAGTTCCACTACGGCAAGGGGTTCGGCGTGCTCAACGGCATCGACCTCGTGGTGCGGCCGGGCGAAAAGGTCGGACTGGTCGGGCCGTCCGGCGCCGGCAAGACGACGCTCGCCAACCTGATCCTGCGGCTTTACGATCTGGAAGGCGGATCCATCACCATCGATGGCCAGGACGTCTCCAAAGTCACGCAGAATTCGCTGCGTGCCAATATCGGCGTCGTCAGCCAGGACACCGCACTGTTCCACCGCTCGCTGCGCGACAACATCAAGCTCGGCATGCCCGATGCGACCGACGCCGAGGTGATTGCCGCGGCGAAGAAGGCCGAGGCGCACGACTTCATCCTGACCTTGCGCGACAACAGGGACCGTGCCGGCTACGAAGCCTTTGTCGGCGAACGCGGCGTCAAGTTGTCGGGCGGCCAGCGCCAGCGCGTGGCGATCGCCCGCGTCTTCCTCAAGGATGCGCCGATTCTGATTCTCGACGAGGCGACCTCGGCGCTCGATTCCGACATCGAGGCGGCGATCCAGGAGAATCTCGCCAGGCTGATGGAGCACAAGACGGTCATCGCCATCGCCCATAGGCTGTCGACGATCGCCGCACTCGACCGCCTCGTGGTGCTTGACGGCGGCCGCATCGTCGAACAAGGCACGCATGACGAGCTGGTGGCGCTCGACGGGCTTTATGCAAGGCTGTGGAAGCGGCAGTCCGGCGGCTTCCTCTATCACGAGGACAGCGTGCTCGAAGAAACGCGGCCGGCGGAGTAGGGCATGGGTGCATCGCCAGAGGTCGGCGCGGCGATCGGCTATGTGCTCAAGCGGCTCCGGCCAACCATGCCGGGCTTCGACGCGCTGAGGGAAGAGAGCCGGTCGGAAGGTTATTGGATGCTGGTGCGCCTGGCGGATGGCTGGGCAAGCGGCCGCAACAAGTTCCGGAAGCGGGGCGAGGCGCTGTTCGGGGCCTGGCATGGCCGGGAACTCGCCGGCGTGTGCGGGCTGAACATCGATCCCTATTTCGAGGGTAGGGAGCATGGCCGGGTCCGGCACCTGTTCGTCAGCGCGCGTCACCGCCGCAGCGGCCTTGGCCGAATGCTGGTCGAGACCGTCATCTACAGGGCACGTCACGATTTCGCCGTGCTCAACACCAGAGCACCGCAAGAAGCCTTCGGCTTCTATGAACGGCTTGGCTTTCAGCCGGTGTTGGGTGAAGAATTCGTCACGCACCGCATGTCGTTCGAAAAAGGGGGCTGAAATGTCCTTGCGTCCGTCATCTCATCTTGCCGGCACCTCGGCCGCCGAAGCCGCCTTCGACGCCCTTGGCCATGAGATCCTGGCCGAGAAGGCGGCGGCACTGGGCCGTGCCGGTCAGCGGGTCGAGGAAACGCTGGTCCGGCTGCGCGACAATGCCGACGAGCACCTGCGCGCCCGGCTTCTCAAGGAGGCCGCCGAGGCGGTTCACGGCTATTTCATCCAGCGCGAGCTGTGCGGATTGCGAAAGCACGACGCCGTCATCCGCGAATACAACATCCCGAAGGCGGTTCTGGTCAGGCTCGGCGCGAAATAGGTCTGTTTTGTTTGACCATGATCCTTGCCGAAAACCGGGTTTCCACTTTTCGGGATCCTGGTCACTCCAGCCACTCGGTAATGAACGTACCGTTCTCGTGGATGTCGGTCGTTTCCAGCGGACCCGGGCCGAGATTGGTGAATTTGTGTGGCGTGTTGGGTGGAACGATCAGGATCTGGCCGGCGGTGGCCTCGATCTCCTGGTCGCCGACCGTGAACAGGCCGGTTCCCTGGCGGATGATGAAGATCTCTGCGTAGGGATGCGTGTGCAGCCGCGGGCCGCCGCCCGTGTCGGGCAGATAGTTGAAGATCAGGCAGGAGTTGGAGCCGTAGGCGCCGCATTGCAGTTCGCCCTTCCAGTGGTCGGAGCGAACAGCCCATTCCTCGCGATCGATGACATGCGCCATGCGGCCAAGGATAGATCACACCGGTGTTGTGAGTCGAGGCAAACAAGAACACCGGATTTTGCTGATATTTCCCGGTTGTTTAGCGATGTTCGACGGCTATTCGACGTCGCTTTGCCCGGTGGCGGATTTTGTCCCCGCGACAATCTGCCCATGTGCCTTCACCCGTCTGGACAAAAACGGGCTTCACGCATAAACCGAAGTCCAAATGCCGGAGGAATTCGCTAGCCTGTTCGCCATGCGCTGTCGGGTTGGCGTGAATGAGCGGGGAACAAGGCTCGGCCACCGGCGCGGAAGAGGCGAAAGGATCAGGCACCCGTGAGCGCAACCGACATCCACGATCCCAACCGTCGAGACTTTCTCTACGTCGCCACCGGCATGGCCGCGGTGGTCGGCGCGGGTGCCTTCGCGTGGCCGTTCATCGACCAGATGCGCCCCGATGCCTCGACGCTGGCGCTCGCCTCGGTCGAAGTCGACGTCTCATCGCTGACGCCGGGCATGTCGCTGATCGTCAAGTGGCGCGGCAAGCCGGTCGTGGTGCGCAACCGCACCGAACAGGAAATGAAGGACGGCGAGGCGGTCAAGCTCGCCGATCTCAAGGATCCGATCGCGCGCAACGCCAATCTGCCGGCCGATGCCCCCGCGACCGACGCCAACCGCACCACGCCCGGCAAGGAAGCCTGGATGGTGATGGTCCAGGTCTGCACGCATCTGGGCTGCATCCCACTCGGCCAGGAAGGCGATTTCGGCGGCTGGTTCTGCCCGTGCCACGGCTCGCAATACGATACGGCCGGCCGCATCCGCAAAGGTCCGGCGCCCGAGAACATGGCAGTGCCGGTATTCAAGTTCATTTCCGATACCAAGATCCTTATCGGTTGAGGCAGGGGATATTTCGATGAGCGAGGGACACTCGACCTATACGCCCAAGACCGGTCTCGGACGCTGGTTCGACGCCCGCATGCCGCTGCCGCGGCTGGTCTATGACAGCTTCGTCGCCTATCCGGTGCCGCGCAACCTCAACTATGCGTGGACCTTCGGCGGTATCCTCTCGATCATGCTGGTGGCGCAGATCCTGACCGGCATCGTGCTGGCCATGCACTACACGGCCGACACCAATCTCGCCTTCGGCTCGGTCGAGAAGATCATGCGCGACGTGAATTCGGGCTGGCTGCTGCGCTACCTGCATTCGAACGGCGCCTCGTTCTTCTTCGTCGCTGTCTACATCCACATCTTCCGTGGCCTCTACTACGGCTCCTACAAGGCGCCGCGCGAGCTGCTCTGGATCCTCGGCTGCATCATCTATCTGCTGATGATGGCGACCGGCTTCATGGGCTACGTGCTGCCATGGGGCCAGATGAGCTTCTGGGGCGCCACCGTCATCACCGGCTTCTTCAGCGCCATTCCGCTGGTTGGCGACTGGATCCAGCAGCTGCTGCTCGGCGGCTTCGCCGTCGACAATCCTACGCTCAACCGTTTCTTCTCGCTGCACTATCTGCTGCCGTTCATGATCGCCGGCGTCGTCGTGCTGCACGTCTGGGCGCTGCATGTCGTGGGCCAGTCGAACCCGACCGGCATCGAGGTCAAGTCGAAGACCGACACCGTCGCCTTCACTCCCTACGCGACCATCAAGGACGCGTTCGGCATGATCGTGTTCCTGTTCGTCTTCGCCTATTTCGTCTTCTACCTGCCGAACTATCTCGGCCACCCGGACAACTACACGGTCGCCAACCCGCTGAAGACCCCGGCCCACATCGTGCCGGAATGGTACTTCCTGCCGTTCTACGCGATCCTGCGCGCCATCACCTTCAACGTCGGGCCGATCAATTCCAAGCTCGGCGGCGTGCTGTGCATGTTCGGCGCCATCGCCATGCTGTTCCTGGTGCCGTGGCTCGACACCTCGAAGGTGCGCTCGGCGGTCTACCGTCCCTGGTACAAGCTGTTCTTCTGGCTGTTCGTGGTCGATGCCATCCTGCTTGGCTGGCTCGGATCGCAGCCGGCGGAGGGCAGCTATGTGTTCATGGCGCAGATGGCAACGCTGTTCTACTTCGCCTTCTTCCTGATCGTGCTGCCGGTGCTCGGCCTGATCGAGACGCCGCGAAGGCTGCCGAACTCGATCACAGAGGCGGTGCTCGAGAAGAACAAGGGCGGCAGCGGACATCCGGCGGGCGCCACGGCCGCGCCAGAGACCAAGGGCTGAGCGGTAGAGAATCTAAGGGGATTTGGCATGAAAAAGATTCTCACCTCGCTGGCGCTGATCGGCCTTGTGGCCGCTGGCACCGGAGCGATCGCGGCCGAAGAGGCACACAACGCGGCCGCGCCGACGCATTTCCCGATCAACGAGCCGAAGGAGATGAGCTGGAGCTTCACCGGCCCGTTCGGCACCTATGACAAGGCGCAGCTGCAGCGCGGCCTGAAGGTTTACAAGGAAGTCTGCTCGGCCTGCCATTCGATGAATCTGGTGGCGTTCCGCACGCTTTCGGACCTTGGCTATTCCGACGCCCAGATCAAGACGCTGTCGGCCGAATACACGATCCATGACGGTCCCAACGATGCCGGCGACATGTTCGACCGTCCCGGCAAGCCGTCGGACCATTTCCCGGCGCCATTCGCCAACGAGGAAGCCGCCGCTGCCTCCAATGGTGGTGCTGCTCCGCCCGACATGTCGCTGCTGGCCAAGGCGCGCGGGGTCGAGCGCGGCTTTCCGCAATTCGTCTTCGACATCTTCACCCAGTATGCCCAAGGTGGCCCGGACTACATCCATTCGCTGCTGACCGGCTACGACCAGACACCGCCAGCCGGAATGGTCATCCCGGAAGGCACGCACTACAACCCGTACTTCATGTCCGGCGTGTCTCTGAAGATGCCCAAGCCGCTCTCCGACGGCCAGGTGACCTATGACGACGGTTCGCCGCAGACGATCGATCAGTATTCCCGCGACGTGTCGGCTTTCCTGATGTGGGCGGCCGAGCCGCACATGGAAGACCGCAAGAAGACCGGCTTCCGCGTGCTGGTGTTCCTGCTGCTGTTCGGCGCGCTGGTCTATCTCACCAAGCGCAAGGTATGGGAAGGCGTGGCGCACTAAACCGCGCCGAAGGAAATACGATTATACAAGGGCGCCGGAAGGCGCCCTTTTTGCTTGCTGGAGCGGCATTGCCGGCGACCTGGCGGTTATTGCCGTCTTGGTCGAACAAGTCCGTTGGCATGGCGCCATGTGATTGATATGCCACGCAGGACCAGAGGCGAAGGATCGCCAACGACAGGGCGTTTGGAATTCGATGATGCGGCTCAGCGACTGTCACAATTTTTCAGACTTCCGCCGCATGGCGCAACGGCGGCTGCCGGGCCCGATCTTCAATTACATCGACGGCGCGGCCGACGACGAGGTCACCTATCGCCGCAACACCGAGAGCTTCGAGACCTGCGACCTGGTTCCCAACGTGCTGCGTGGGGTGAGCGAGATCGACATGTCGGTGACGGTCATGGGCCAGAAGCTGGCGATGCCGGTCTACTGCTCGCCGACCGCCTTGCAGCGGCTGTTCCATCATCAGGGCGAGCGCGCGGTCGCCAGGGCCGCCGCCAAATACGGGACGATGTTCGGCGTCTCCTCGCTTGGCACCGTCAGCCTCGAGGAGGCGCGCAAGATCAGCAGCGGCCCGCAGGTCTATCAGTTCTATTTTCACAAGGACCGCGGCCTCAACAGGGCAATGATGCAGCGGGCAAAGGAGGTCGGCGTCGAAGTGATGATGCTGACCGTCGACAGCATCACCGGAGGAAACCGCGAACGGGACAAACGCACCGGCTTTGCCATTCCCTTCAAGCTCAACCTCGCAGGAATGCTGCAGTTCGCGCTCAAGCCGGCCTGGGCGATCAACTATTTCACCCATGAGGGGTTCAAGCTGCCGCAACTGGACGAGCATGTCGACATGGGCGGCGGCACGATGTCGATCAGCCGCTATTTCACCGAAATGCTCGATCCGTCGATGACATGGGACGATGTCGCCGAGATGGTCAGGCTGTGGTCGGGGCCGTTCTGCCTCAAGGGCGTCATGTCGGTGGAGGACGCCAGGCGCGCTGTCGAGATCGGCTGCAGCGGCATCGTGCTGTCGAACCATGGCGGCCGGCAGCTGGATGGCTCGCGGGCGGCTTTCGACCAGCTGGCCGAGATCGTCGATGCGGTCGGCGACCGGATCGACGTCATCATGGATGGCGGCGTGCAGCGCGGCACGCATGTGCTGAAGGCGCTGTCGCTCGGCGCCAAGGCCGTCGGTGTCGGGCGCTACTATCTGTTTCCGCTCGCGGCGGCTGGCCAGCCGGGCGTCGAACGGGCGCTCGAACAGATGCGGGTCGAGATCGAACGCGGCATGAAGCTGATGGGCTGCAGTTCGATCGAGCAATTATCACGCGAGAACCTGCGTTTCCGGTAGCCGGCCGGGAAGGGGCCCCGCCATGGCGGATACGGAAGATCGCCGCGCCGACGAGGCCAATCCTTTGCCGGATGCGCTTGTCTCGACGGCCGCATCGCGCTAGCCGTTGTCGGCCGCGCAGGGTTACGATCGACCCTCGCGGCACCTCGTCCCTGTCAGCCGAACCTGGATCACCCGGAGCCGCCTCTCATGAAACCTTCGCTCGAAGACACGCTGCTTGCCGCGATCCGCACCATTCCCGACTATCCCAGGCCCGGCATCCTGTTTCGCGACATCACCACGCTGCTCGGCAATGCGCGCGCCTTCCGCCGCGCCATCGACGAGCTGGTGCATCCCTATGCCGGCCAGAAAGTCGACAAGATCGCCGGTATCGAAGCGCGCGGTTTCATTCTTGGCGGCGCCGTCGCCCATCAGCTCTCGGCCGGTTTCGTGCCGATCCGCAAGAAGGGCAAATTGCCTTTCGAAACGGTGCGCGTCGCCTACAGTCTGGAGTACGGGCTGGACGAGATGGAGATGCACAAGGACGGCGTTTCGCCGGGCGAGAAGGTGATCCTGGTCGACGATCTGATCGCCACCGGCGGCACGGCGGAGGCCGCGGTCAAGCTGCTGCGCCAGATCGGCGCCGACATCCTTGCCGCCTGTTTTGTCATCGACCTGCCGGATCTCGGCGGCCGCGCCAAGCTGGAAGCGCTCGGCGTGCCGGTGAGGACGCTGATCGGGTTCGAGGGGGTTTGAGACCGGTTTGCCGAAGGCAAATTGAAAGGTCCAGTGGACCTGTCAAAGGTCTCGAACGCCCGGAGCGATAGCGAAGGGCAGGGAAGCAACACGATTCACCAGCGGGGGTGCCGCCCTCATCCGCCCTTCGGGCACCCTGTAAACGGGGCGAAGGAAGAGACTACTCCGTCTTCACCAGCACGGCGCTCTCAAATTCGAGCACCTTGTCGCCGGTCGAATCGAAAGCTTCCGAACGCAGCGCCAGCAGCCGCCAGCCGGGACGTGAGGCGATCGGGCGGTGGGAAAGCGCTGTCCGGGTAAACGTGACGGTTTCACCGGCATAGACGGGCTTCGGCCATTTGAGGTTCTTGAAACCGGGAGAGGGGCCGAATTCGGGCATCGGGCCAGGACCCTTCCACTCAGCGCCCTCGGCGTCCATGCGTTTTTCGAGATTGTACCTCATCCAGGTTGCTGCGGTGTGCCAGCCGGAGGCGCACAGGCTGCCAAGGACACTGTTCCTTGCGGCCTCCTCATCGACGTGGAAGACCTGCGGGTCGTATTTCCTGGCGAATGCCTTGATCGCCTCGGGCTCGAATTTGTGCGAGCCGAGCGTGACCGTGGTGCCGATGCAGAAGAACTCGTCGAGGGTCACGCGATGGCCTCACGGGTCAGGAACATGCAGGTGTTCTCGAATTCGAAGACGCTTTCGCCGCGCTGGTTGAACAGTTCGCTGCGCATGGTGACCAGTCCGATCTGCGGCTTGGACCTGGACACGCGCCTGGCAAGCACTGTGGTGTTGCCGGAGAGTGTGTCGCCGGCCAGCACCGGCTTCTTCCACTTGACGTAGTCGACGCCGGGCGCGCCTTGCGAGGTCGAGTCCAGCAGGAACGCATCGCACAGCATGCGCATGAACATGGCGCAGGTATGCCAGCCGGAGGCCGCCAGTCCGCCGAGGATGCTGGCCTTGCCGGCTTCCTCGTCGAGATGCATTGGCTGGGCGTCGAACTCCTGCGCGAATTCGATGATTTCGGCGGCGCTCACCAGCTTGGTGCCGAGGTCGAGTGACGTGCCCTCGACGAAATCCTCGTAGGCCCAGGTTTTTGCAGTCATGGTCTGAAATCCGGCTCAGGAACCCGCGATCCCCAGGATCGGGGTTTCCGGATGCAGGCCGGAGGGCATTTGGTCAAGCGATTTCTACTGCGCCAGCCTGTCGGCACCCAACCGCCAACAGCGCGGTCAGAGCCAGCCGCGGCGGCGGAAATACCAGAAAGGCAGGATCGCCGACAGCACCATCATGGCAATGGCGAAGGGGTAGCCCAGCTCCCATTTCAGCTCGGGGATGACATCGAAATTCATGCCATAGATCGAGGCGACCAGCGTCGGCGGCAGGAAGATGACGGCGGCGACCGAGAAGATCTTGATGATGGCATTCTGCTCGATCGAGATCATGCCAAGCGTGGCGTCGAGCAGGAAGGAAATCTTCTGCGACAGGAAGGTGGCATGGTCGGCGAGCGACAGCACATCGCGCGACAGCGTCTTGATGCGCGCCTTGGTGTCCTTGCTCATCTTGGTCCGGGTCGAGGCATGGGCGAAGAAACCGGCGAGGCGCTGCAGCGAAATCAGGCTGTCGCGGATCGAGGAGGCGATATCCTCCTTGCGGCCGATGGCCTTCAAGAGTTCCTGGAAATCGCGGTTGCGCTTGGACACCTTGGTCGAGGTTGCCTGGAAGATGTCACGCGAGATCGCCTCGATGTCGCGGCCGGCGCGCTCCAGGATATCGGCGAGGCGGTCGACGATCGCCTCCAGCAGGCCGATCAGGATGGTGTCGCCGCTGGTGCAGCCGGTCGCCACTTTCTCGGCGCGCTGCGGAAAGGTCTTGAACGCCTTCGGTTCGTGGTAGCGCACGGTGATCAGCCTCGTGCCGGCGAGCACGAAGGTGACCGGCGACATCAGCGGATCGTCGACCTCGGTCTGGGCAGGCAGGGTGGCGGTCATGAAGTAGGCGCCATCCTCGACATAGAGGCGGCTCGAAATCTCGATCTCCTCCATCTCCTCACGTGTTGGAATGGCCACGCCGAGCCAGCTCTCGATCGTCGCTTCCTCTTCCTTGGTCGGGTTGAGGAGATCCGCCCAGACGACGGTTTCGCCGTTTGCCAGGAGATCCTCGACGACGCGCAGACGATCATTGTCGACGACGAAGGCCTTGATCATCGCCGGGTCTCCCTTGCCGGATTAAAGGGTGCGTTCAGCTTGACGCGTCGTGTCGGATTGCACGGTTCTTCGTCACGAGCGCCGACCGTGCGCCTGCCGCTTAGACCTGTGAGGTGACAAAATCAAGACGAGCAGGCGCCCCGCGGATGGCCGCTCGAAAAACGGGTCGATAGCCGGAAACCAGCTGGCGTCGCCGATACGGCCGGTCGACTTGCAGAGAGCGGCCGAACGTGATCGGCCGCCCCGGGTGTCAGGTGTTGAACTTGAACAGCATGATGTCGCCGTCCTGGACGACATATTCCTTGCCTTCGTCGCGTGCCTTGCCGGCTTCCTTGGCCGCCACTTCGCCGCCCAGCGTGATGAAGTCGTTGTAGGCGATGGTCTGGGCGCGGATGAAGCCGCGCTCGAAATCGGTGTGGATGACGCCGGCCGCCTGCGGTGCCTTGTCTCCCTTGTGCACGGTCCAGGCGCGCGTCTCCTTCGGCCCGACGGTAAAATAGGTGATGAGGTGCAACAGCTCGTAGCCGGCGCGGATCACCTTGTTCAGGCCGGGCTCGTCGAGGCCGAGCGAGGACAGGAATTCCATCTCTTCCTCGTCGGAGAGCTGGGCGACTTCGGCCTCGATCGCGGCCGAGATGACGACGGTGCGGGCGCCTTGTGCCGCGGCCATCTTTTCCACCGCCCTGGTGTGCTCGTTGCCGGTGGCGGCATCGGCCTCCGAGACGTTGCAGACGTAGAGCACGGGATGCGAGGTCAAAAGGTTCAGGCCCTGCAGGATGCGCAGGTCTTCCGCCGAGATGCCGTTGAGCAGGACGCGGGTCGGCTTGCCGGCCTGCAGCAGTTCGAGCGCTGCCTCCATCATCGGCAGCACGGTCATCGCCTCCTTGTCCTTGCTGCCGGCGCGCTTGCGGAATTGCACGATGCGGCGCTCGAGACTGTCCAGGTCGGCGAGCATCAGCTCGGTCTCGACCGTCTCGGCGTCGGCGACAGGGTCGATGCGGCCCTCGACATGGGTGATGTCGTCATCCTCGAAGCAGCGCAGCACATGCACGATGGCGTCCACCTCTCGGATGTTGGCGAGAAACTGGTTGCCCAGCCCTTCGCCCTTCGAGGCACCGCGCACCAAGCCGGCGATGTCGACGAAGGAGATGCGTGTCGGAATGATCTCCTTCGACTTGCCGATCGCGGCGATCTTCTGCAGGCGCGGGTCGGGCACCGCCACCTCGCCGGTGTTCGGTTCGATGGTGCAGAACGGATAGTTGGCGGCCTGCGCCGCCGCCGTCCTGGTCAACGCATTGAAAAGCGTCGACTTGCCGACGTTGGGCAAGCCAACGATGCCGCATTTGAAACCCATTTTGTCCGGTCCTATCGGGAAATCGAAATTTGATCAGGGCTATGGGCGATCGGGGTGACGAACGTCAAGCCCTAGCTGCGTTCAGCGGGTTCGCCATGCCGGCTCGCCACACGACGTATCGGCCCGGTCACGCACTTGGCTTTGCTCAATCCTTGCCGAACAGCTTCTTCAGCATGGCGGCCATTGGGCCGGATTCCGGCAGTTTGGCGGGCGCCTGCTGCGGGCGCGCCTGGCGGATGTGACTCTGCTGTTTTGGGCTCTGCTGCTTCTGCGCCGGCTTTTCCGGCTCGAGTGCTCCCTTGCCCTGGACGGCGAGACTGGCCTTGTTCATGAAGCCGGATTCGTCGCCCTTGACGATCATGGCGGCGTTGTCGGCGATCGCCGCGAGCAGGGGCTCGAGCCATTCGCGGTCTGCCTTGGCGAAATCGCCGAGCACATGATGCTGGACCATCTCCTTGACGCCGGGATGGCCGACGCCGATGCGCACGCGGCGATAGGCGTTGCCGACATGGCCGTCGATCGAACGGATGCCGTTATGGCCGCCGGCGCCGCCACCGGTCTTGATGCGCAGCTTGCCTTCGGCAAGGTCGATCTCGTCGTAAAAGACGGTGAGCGCTGAAGGGCCGAGCTTGTAGAAGCGCAGCGCTTCGCCGACCGACTGGCCGGACAGGTTCATGAAGGTCTGCGGCTTGATCAGGACGATCTTTTCGCCGCCAAGCGTGCCTTCGGAAATCAGACCCTGGAATTTCTTCGACCAGGGCGAAAAGGAATGGCGGCGGGCGATAGCGTCCGCCGCCATGAAACCGACATTGTGTCGATTGTCAGCGTATTTCGCGCCCGGATTGCCGAGGCCTGCAAAGACAAGCATCGTCTGCTCCGGGCGGGAAAGAGTTACTTCTCTTCGGCGGCAGGCGCCGCTTCAGGTACAGCCTCGACCGTCTCTTCCGTCTCCGGCTTCATCGCCGACGAACCGGCAACGGTCGCGATGGTGAAGTCGCGGTCGGAGATCACCGGCTTGACGCCGGCCGGCAGCTTGACGGCCGAGATATGGATCGAGTCGCCGATGTCGGCGCCGGTGAGATCGACGGTGATGAATTCCGGGATCGCATTGGCCGGGCAGTGGAACTCGACTTCGTGACGCACGATGTTGAGCACGCCGCCGCGCTTGATGCCGGGCGACTTGTCCTCATTGATGAAGTGGACAGGCACGTCGACATTGACTTCGGTGTCCTTGCCGATGCGCAGGAAGTCGACATGGACAGGGAAATCCTTGACCGGGTCGAGCTGGAAGTCCTTCGGCAGGACCTGGATCTTCTTGCCGTCGACATCGATCGTGGCAACCGTGGTCAGGAACCCGCCGCCATGGATCTTGTAGTAGATGTCCTTGTAGGTGAGGGCGATCGCCAGGGGAGGCTGCTTGTCACCATAAATTACTGCAGGCACTTTACCGTTGCGGCGAACTGCACGGGCGGACCCCTTACCGACCTGTTCACGCGCTTCGGCCTTGAGCTCGTAAGTATCGTGGCTCATGGCATTTCCTTTCGGTTTGTTCTGGAGCGTTCGCGGAGGGCAACGTGCCTGGACCGTAAACGTCGAAAGCCGCCGGGTGAGGCGGCCTTCCGCCGCGTTGCCTCCAAGGGTGTCTACGCGGGTGGCGGCTCTATAGCGGAAGGCGGCTGGCGGTGCAAGCCGGAGGCTGAAGGTCCCGGGGCGGTTGAATTCCGTACCGCCCCAGACCCGGCCAACCTCGCTAGCTGAGCTGCCCTGCGGCTTGCGAGATAAGTTGGGTGATCTCGCGCGGGTGAGAGATCAGCGACAAATGGCTTGCCCTCACCTCGATGGTCCTGGCGTTCATGCGCTTTGCCATGAAGCGCTCGAGATCCGGGTTGATCGTGCGATCCTCGGTCGAGACGGCATACCAGCTTGGCTTTGAGCGCCAGGCGGCCTGCGTTGTCTTTCCGGAGAAAAGCTTGTCAGAGATCGGCCCCTGGACGGCATAGAGGATGCGCGCCTTCTCGCGAGGGATACCGCCGGCGAAATCCCGCAGGAAAGCCTCCTCGCTGAGCTTGCCGTAGCCTGCGGACCAGACGAGGCCGGCGGAGGCGGGCGGCGGTGCAAAAGTCTTGGCGAGCGCCGTGTAGTCTTCGCCCGCATCCGGCGCACGCGCCGCGACATAGACAAGCGAGGAAACTTTTGGATCCATCCCTGCCTCGCTGACGATCATGCCGGCAAAGGAGTGTCCGACAAGAATCGTCGGTCCATCCTGGAGCGCGATCGCTCGACGCGTCGCCTCGACGCCCGCCTCCAGCGTGGTCAGCGGGTGCTGGACGACGGTTGCGTTGAGGCCGGCCTGCTGCAGGATGCCAACCACCTCCGACCAGCACGAGCCATCCGCATATGCGCCATGGACCAGGACGACATTGCGAACCTCAGGGCGAACCTTGGGGCTCGTCTGCGCTCGCGTTTTGGCGGAGCCGGCCAGTATGCTCGTCGCTACCCCGGCGACAAGCGCGGTGGAGAAAGTACGCCTATTCAACATGATCGTGGATTCCTTGAGAGGTTGGCAGACCGCGCCCAGACCTAGGCCAGACGCGCCGCAAATGCTTCGCCCGGCGCCTACATCCAGTCTTCGCGGCCATCGAGCTATCGTTACAGCCGTCACCGCTTCGTGATCATGTGCCCCGGGATCTCGCGGAGCAACACGGGCATGGGCGCCGTCGTTCGAGCGTTCGCGCATGGTCGCGGGGGGGCGCGGTCAGCGCAAGCTCGGCTCGGTGATGGCGACCACGTGCTGCGCCTCGGGATAGGCGCCTGTCTTCGCGTCCGACATGAACTCGCGATAGGCGGCGATGCGCTCGCGCAGCAGCCGCTCATATTCAGCGACGAAGTTGCGGTAGGTCTTGGCATGGCGCGGCTGTGGCCGGCGGTGTGGCCGAACACGTCCTCGCTGAACAAATACTGCGCGTCGGCATGCGGCCCGGCGCCCATGCCGAGCATGATCATCGGCGTGCTCTTGGCGATCAGTTCGGCGACCCGGTCGGGCACCACTTCGAGCTCGGCGCCGAAGCGGCACGCCGGGCTGGTTATTGGTTGCCGCTCAGCGCATTGCGCAGCGCCTGGATCTGGCGGTTCAGGGCATCGAGTTGTGCCAGCGTCATGCCGGAGCGTTCGATCAAGGTCTCGTTCAGGCAGTTGCACTGGACAAGCAGCGCGCGCCCGGCGGCGGTCAGATCGACCTGAACCTGGCGCTCGTCGATCTGGCTGCGCTGCCGGGTCACCAGCCCAGCCTGCTCCATTCGCTTCACCAGCGGCGTGACGGTGCTCGATTCCAGGGCAAGCCTGTGCGCGATGGTGCCAACCGACATGCCATCGGCTTCTCCCAGCGCATTGAGCACCAGATACTGCGGATAGGTGATCCCCATCTCGTCCAGCATCGGCTTGTAGGTGCGATTGATCGCCATGCTCGTGGCGTAGAGCGTGAAACAGAGCTGATTGTCCAACGGGAGAGGCACGACGCATTCCTTTTTGCCGATATCGGCAAAAACTCCATACCACGAAAAATGATATCGCGATACATATTTCCATGGACAAGGGCTTCAAGTCGCGTTAGCTATATTGTTATCGCGATATTGTTTGTCGCGACAATCAATTAAAGGAGATTGAGATGACCTCGCAATCCAAGCCCGGCTCCGGCAGCGGCACGATCACCACCAAGGACGGGACTGAAATCTTCTACAAGGACTGGGGAACCGGTCAGCCGATCGTCTTCCATCACGGCTGGCCATTGAGCAGCGACGACTGGGACGCGCAGATGCTGTTCTTCCTGGCACAAGGCTACCGCGTCATTGCCCATGACCGGCGCGGCCATGGCCGCTCCACGCAGACGGAAATCGGCAACGAGATGGACACTTACGCCGCCGATGTTGCGGCACTCGCGGCGCATCTCGATCTCAAGAACGCAATCCATGTGGGCCATTCGACCGGTGGCGGCGAAGTGGCGCGCTATGTCGCCCAGTACGGCTCGGGGGGCCGCGTCGCCAAGGCGGTGCTGATCGGCGCGGTGCCGCCAATCATGCTCAAGACCCCGGCCAATCCCGGCGGCCTGCCGATCGAGGTCTTCGACGGCTTCCGCTCCGGCGTCGCAGCCAACCGCGCCCAGCTTTACCGGGATGTCCCGGCCGGTCCGTTCTATGGCTTCAATCGTCCTGGCGCGGCGGTGTCGGAAGGCGTCATCGACAATTGGTGGCGTCAGGGCATGATGGGCGGCACCAAGGCGCACTATGATTGCATCAAGGCCTTCTCGGAAACCGACTTCACCGAGGACCTGAAGACAATCGACGTGCCGGTGCTGGTGATGCACGGTGACGACGACCAGATCGTCCCGATAGCCGACTCGGCGCTGCTGACGATCAAGCTGCTCAAGAAGGGCGAGCTCAAGATCTACAAGGGCTTCCCGCATGGCATGGCCACGACCCATGCCGACATCATCAACGCCGACCTTTTGGCCTTCTTCAAGGCCTAGGCTTTCGAACAGAGCAGGGAAAGGCATCCGCCGTCAGGCGGGCGCTTTTCCCGTCTGAGTTCGGCCTATCGGATCGCGGCGTCCGTCTATGCCGTCCTGGCTTCCCTCATGTTCGGCAGGAACACCGTCAGCAGTCCGAGGAACGGGAGATACGAGCAGATCTGGAAGACGAAATCGATGCCCTTCATGTCGGCGACGACACCGAGCACGGCGGCGGCGATGCCGCCGACGCCGAAGGCGAAGCCGAAGAAGATACCGGCGATCATGCCGACGCGGCCCGGCACCAGTTCCTGCGCGAAGACGACGATGTTGGAAAAGGCCGACGACAGGATCAGCCCGATCAGCACCGTCAGCACCATCGTCCATTCGAAGTTGGCGTAGGGCAGGGCCAGTGTGAAGGGCAGCACGCCGACGATCGAGAACCAGATCATGGCCTTCTGTCCGTAGCGGTCGCCGAACGGACCGCCGAGCAGGATGCCCAGCGCCGAGGCGCCGAGGAACAGGAACAGCATGACCTGAGACATCTGCACCGACACGCCGAACTTATGGATGGAATAGAAGGTGTAGTAGCTGGCCAGGCTGGCGATATAGGCGTTCTTGGTCAGCACCAGCAGCGTCAGCACCGCCAATGCCCACATCACCTTGCGGCGCGGGAAGGGCGAAACGAAGCTTGCCGCCTTGCGGGTGCCTTGCGTGGCGCGCAGACGGCTGTACCAGCCGCCGACCCGCCACAACACGAATATGCCGATCAGCGAGCCGACGGCGAACCAGGCGATGCTGGTCTGGCCGAATGGCACCACGATGAAGGCGGCCAGCAACGGGCCCATGGACTGGCCGAAATTGCCGCCGACCTGGAACAGCGACTGCGCCAGGCCGAAGCGGCCGCCGGAGGCGAAGCGGGCGATACGCGAGGATTCCGGGTGGAAGATCGCCGAGCCGATGCCGATCAGCGAGGCGCCGACCAGGAGCAGCGCATAATGCCCGGCATAGGCCAGCACGATCAGGCCGATCAGCGAGGAGGCCATGCCGTAGGGCAGCGAATAAGGCATCGGCCGCTTGTCGGTGACCATACCGATCACCGGCTGCAGCAGTGACGCAGTCACCTGGAAGGTGAAGGTCAGGAGGCCGATCTGCCAGAAATCGAGACCGTAATTCTCTTTCAGCAAGGGATAGATGGCCGATAGCAGCGACTGCATGATGTCGTTGATGCAGTGGCAGAAGCTCACCGCCAGGATGACGGTGAAGGCCGTCGCCTGGGCTGAAGCGTGGCTGGCGGTCGCGGGCGACGCGACGGCAGTGGCTGTTGTATCGGTCAAGACAGGCTCCGTGGTCTTTTTGGCGGGCACGCCGGCAGGCAGTTTTGCGGGCGCTCCCGCAGCCGCCTTATAGGCTGGTTGCCAGGCGACTTCTTTCGTGGTTTGGTCCAATAGTTTCGCAAGTGGGCCATAGCCGATGCCACACGGCAGGGAAATCTTTCACGCCGGCAATGCCGATCTCGAGCAATTGCACGAGCGTCGTTGGCAGTGGCTGGAGCAAGTGGCCGGGCCGGCGGTGGCTTTGCCGACCGAATATCCCGACGGCTACCACGTGCCGCGACACCGCCACAGCCGCAGCCAGCTGCTGCATGCGCTGGTCGGCGTCGTGCTGGTGACGACGCGGCACGGACGCTGGATGGTGCCGCCCGATCACGCGATGTGGATTCCGGCTGGCACCGAGCATTCCGTCGAGATGCTGGGCGATGTCTCGATGCGTTCGGTCTATGTGATGCCGCAGGCTATTCCCGGGCTGCCGGAGGGGTTGCGCGTGGTCGGTGTCACCGACCTGATGCACAGCCTGATCGTGGAATCGGAAAAGTTGCCGCAAGGCGGCGAACTGGAAGGGCGCGGCGGGCTGATCATGAAGCTCTTGCTGCATGAAATTCCGACCCTGCCGGAGCGGCCGCTCGGCCTGCCGTTCCCGTCCGACCCCAGGCTGGCGGCGCTCTGCCGGCGATTCGTGGCGGCACCTTCGCCGCATGCGACGATCGACGAATGGGCGGATGCCGCCGGCATGAGCCGCCGTTCCTTCACCCGCGCCTTTCATCGCCAGACCGGATTGTCGTTGTCGACATGGCGCCAGCAGGCCTGCCTGTTCGCGGCGCTGCCGAGGCTCGCCGATGGCGAGCCGATCACCAGGGTGGCGCTCGATCTCGGCTATGACAGCGTGCCGGCCTTCATCACCATGTTCAAGCGCATGCTGGGCGCGTCGCCACGCGGCTATATGCGCGGCGCGCGCGACAGCGGTGAAGGTGCGCGTCGCCAACCCGGTCCGGTTCGACTGGAGAGCCCCTGATTTCAGGCTGATGCCCGGCTTCGTCTTCACCCCGCGACCGGCTCCGGCAGGCGGATGATCTCCTCGCCATGGGGAGCGGAAACCGGTGCGCGGCCACGGCCATGTTGCCGTGGCGAACAGCCCATCACCCGCTTGAAGGCGGTGCTGAAGGCACTTTCGGATTCGTAGCCGAGCGACAGCGCGATTGCCGAAACAGGGTCGCTGGAACTCGCCAGCCGGTCGCCCGCCAGCAGCATGCGCCAGCGCGTCAGGTAATCCATCGGCGAGGCGCCGACACTCGCCTTGAATTTCAGGGCAAAGGTCGACCGCGACATGCCGGCGCGTTCCGCCAGCGTCTGCAATGTCCAGCCATGCGACGGATTGTCGTGCATGGCGCCGATCGCCGCGCCGATCTGCTTGTCGGCCAGGGCAAATAGCCAGCCGACGCCACCTCGCAACCCGTCGGCCATGTGCAGGCGCAAGGCCTCGATCAGGATCATGTGGGCGAGGTGCTCGACGATGAGGAAGCCACCGGGACGGCGCTCACGCAATTCCTGCATCATCCGCTCCACTGGCCAGCGCAGTGCCGAATGGTCGGCATCGCTGCAGATGTGGACGATGGGCGGCAGCATCCGCAACAGGATGCCGGCATGGTCGCCGGAAAGGGCGAAGCGGCTGCTGACGAGAAGGAAATCGCCGCCGCCATTGTGCGAGGTGACGCCGCCGGTGCGGGCCGGGGAAAAGATCGTGCGGGCGTCGACCGCCGGCACGGCCATGTCGCTGGCAAGGCGGAAGGGCCGGCCGCGCGGCAGCAGGAAGCAGTCGCCCGTCTCCAGGCGCACCGCGTCGGCGACGCCTTCCACGGACAGCCAGCACTGGCCGGACACCACGGCACCGCATTTGATGGCTGCCTGCTGGTCGGGGAACTGGATCGACCAGTCGCTACCGGCCTCCAGCCCGGCGGACAGGTAGTTGCGCGGCTTCAGCAGCGACAGCACGTCTGAGAGCGGATCCATGAGCATTCCGGACGATTGCGAAGATAATACGGACTTTACAGCATAGATCGTATTATCTCAATTCCGTATCTCCCTTGGCAACGGGGTGCCTGTGCGGCCCCGAACGAGCCAAAGGAGATATCACCATGCGTGTATTTGTGACCGGTGCCACCGGTTTTGTCGGTTCCGCTGTCGTGCGGGAGCTTGTTGGAGCGGGTCATCAGGTGCTCGGCCTCGCCCGCTCGGATGCCGGCGCCAGGTCGGTTATCGCCGCGGGCGCTGAGGCGCATCGTGGCGATATCGAGGATCTGGAAAGCCTGCGCAGCGGGGCCGCCCAGTCGGATGGCGTCATCCATACCGCCTTCAACCATGACTTCTCGAAATTCGCGGCGAATTGCGAGGCGGACCGGCGCGCCATCGAGACGCTTGGCGCGGAACTCGAAGGTTCCGAAAGGCCATTGCTCGTCACGTCCGGGCTCGCGGTGCTGACACAAGGCAGCATGTCCACCGAGGACGACGCGCCTATTCCTCCGTCTGCTTCCTATCCCCGTGCTTCGGAAGTGACGGCCGTGGCGCTGGCGGTGCGCGGGGTGCGCGCCTCGGCGGTGCGTCTTTCCCCCTCCGTCCACGGCGATGGCGATCACGGCTTCGTGCCGATGCTGATCGGCATCGCCCGTCAGAAGGGCGTTTCGGCCTATATCGGTGATGGGACCAACCGCTGGCCGGCCGTGCACCGGCTCGATGCCGCCACGCTCTTCAGGCTGGCGCTGGAGAGAGGGGCCGGCGGAGCCCGCTATCATGGCGTCGCCGATCAGGGCGTGCCGACGCGGGAGATCGCCGAGCTCATCGGCCAGCGCCTGAACATGCCGGTCATGTCCAAAACCCGGGAGGAAGCGGCCGACCATTTCGGTTTCCTCGCGCACTTCTTCGGCATGGACTGGCCAGCTTCCAGTCAGCAGACGCGGGATGTGCTTGGGTGGCAGCCTAAGCAGCCGGGGCTGATTGCCGATCTCGATCGCCCCAGCTATTTCGAAAGCTGAGGGCGTTCTGACCTAGTCGAACAGGCTGGACACCGATTCCTCGGTCGCCGTGCGCGAGATGGCTTCGCCCATCAGGTCGGCGATCGAGATGACGCGGATGTTCGGTGCGTCGAGCACGCCCTGCGTCGGCTGGATGGAATCGGTAATCACCAGTTCCTGCAGCTTCGAGCCGCTGATGCGGGCGACGGCGCCGCCCGACAGCACGCCGTGGGTAATGTAGGCGGTGACGCTGGTGGCGCCATTGGCCAGCAGCGCATCGGCGGCGTTGCAGAGCGTGCCGCCAGAATCGACGATGTCGTCGATCAGCAGGCAGTCCTTGCCGGCGACCGCGCCGATGATGTTCATGACTTCCGATTCACCGGGACGTTCACGGCGTTTGTCGACGATGGCGAGTTGCGCGTCGAAGCGCTTGGCCAGCGCACGCGCCCGCACCACGCCGCCGATGTCGGGCGATACCACCACGACATTGCCCAGTTGCTTGTATTTCGCCTTCACGTCGCGGGCCATCACCGGCACGGAGAACAGGTTGTCGGTCGGGATGTCGAAAAAGCCCTGGATCTGGCCGGCATGCAGGTCGAGCGTCAAAACGCGATCGACACCGGCGCGGGTGATCATGTTGGCGACCAGCTTGGCCGAGATCGGGGTGCGGCCGGAAGCACGGCGATCCTGCCTTGCATAGCCGAAATAGGGAATCACCGCCGTGATGCGTTTCGCCGACGAGCGCATGAAGGCATCGATCATGATGAGCAGTTCCATCAGATGATCGTTGGTCGGGAATGAGGTCGACTGCAGGATGAAGACATCCTCGCCGCGCACATTTTCCTGGATTTCGACGAAGATCTCCTGATCGGCGAAGCGCCTGACGCTGGCCTTGCCCAGCGGGATGTTGAGATAGCGGGCGACCGCTTCGGCCAACACCCTGTTGGAATTGCCTGCGAAGAGTTTCATGCACCGTTCCTGGTGAGGGATTTCATCGGGCTTTTAGCGGCCCGCGCCGGTATTGCAAGCGCCGTGATCGGGAATCCGCCGGCTAATCTCAAGAAAGCTTCGCACCATCGCCAGCCGGCAACAGGAAGCAGCGGACTCCCGCTGCTCCCTCTTCTCGTTTGAGCATTGGATTTTCCCAAAACCGTTTTCACTTTTGGGTCCGATGCCTAGCCTGCCTTGCCGCCGAGCCAATCCGCGAACTGGTCGATGGTCTGGTCGGCGATCGCCTGCATGGTGGCCGGAGCGACCGCCTTCCAGCTGTCGCCGCCGTTGGCCGAAGGCGCTTTCAGCTGGCCGTTGATGCGGTGCAGGCGGTTGCCGGCGGGGTCGTAGACGTCCCAGACATAGATGACGGTGGTGTCCTTGCCTTCCGAAATCGCCGAGAAATAGCCTTTGAGCACGTGGGTCGCGGTCTGGTCTGCGCTGCCGGCGAGCGTGATGCCGCGCTGCCTGGCGCGCGTTTGCAACTCCGCCGTCAGCGGCGTCGCGGCTTCAACCGAGGCGCCGACGATCGGTGCGATCTGCAGGCGGGTCTTGGAAAGGATGGCGGCGCTCTGGGCAGGCGTGAGCGGTGTGGTGGCTGGCGCGGGAGCCGCGGCTGCCGTGTTGCCTTGCGTGGCGGGCAGCGCCTGCGTCGAGGTCGCCGGCGGGGTGATCGCCGAAGGCTCGAGGACGTCCTTGGCGTTGGTGCAGGCGGCCAGCGCGAGCGCCACGAGCAATGACACGGTCGTCACATGCGATCGTCTCATTTGCCTGATAACTCCTTGGCGAAGAACGCCTCCCATTATGGATTCACTGTACGATCAAGTCGAGATCATGGCGGGACAGCGGCTTGGGCTGGGATTCGGTGGTCAGGTAGGTGCGGCCAAGCGTCATCGCCGTCTCGGTGTCGGAATCCATGATGATCATGTGGGCGAACAGCGTCATGTTCGGCGCGATGGGCTCGGGATTGCCCTGGTAGAACATCGGCATGTCCATCCAGGATGGCGTGAAACGGGCGCCGACCGAGTAGCCGCAGGCGTTCAGCCGGTGCTTGGTCAGGCCGTGCGCTTCCATGGTGCGGGCATGGGCATCGAACACGTCGCCGAAGCTGTTGCCCGGCGTCATCGCCTTCTCGACGGCCAGGAGGGCGGCGCGGGCGGCGTCGAACAGCTCCTGATGGCGCTTCGAGACCTTGCCGGTCAGCACCGTGCGCATCATCGGCGCATGGTAGTGGTTGAAGACGCCGGCCCATTCGAGCGTCAGCTGGTCGTTCTTGGTGAGCTTGCGGCGGCCGGCCTTGTAGCGGCAGAGCAGCGCGTCGACGCCGGAGCCGATGATGAACTCGTTGGCCGGATAGTCGCCGCCGCCGGCAAAGATCGCGCCCTGCATGGCGGCGAGGATCAGGGCTTCGTCGCCGCCCTGCTTGATCAGCGGCAAGGCCGCGTCGAGGGCGTCGTCGGATAGATTGGCGGCCTTCTCGGCCTTGGCGACCTCGGCCGGGCTCTTGAACAGGCGCAGCCGGCCGACGATGCCGGACGCGTCGGCGATCTGGCCAAAAGTCTGCAACTGCTCGTCCAGCCGGCGGCCATTGTAGGCGGTCAACCCATGGGTGTCGTATTCGACGCCGATGCGGGCGCCGAGCAGGTCGAGCTCGTTGAGCAGATTGCGCAGGTCGACCGCCGGATTGGCGCCATTGCGGTCGGTCCACAAGACGATGTTGTCGATGATCGAGGTGTGGCGCGCCTGGCGCAGGTCGGCCGAACGGGTCAAAAGCACCATCGAACCGTCGGCCTTCACCACCAGGCACTGGAAGAAGCAGAAGCCGAACGTGTCGTAGCCGGTCAGCCAATACATGCTCTCCTGCGCGAACAGCAGGATGGCGTCGAGCTTCTTTTCGGCCATCTCGATCATCAGCCGGTCACGCCGCGCGTCGAATTCCGATCGTTCAAAATGCAGCGCCATTATTCCCTCTCCAAAACGATTGCCGAAACCTGCCGGCCGTAATCGGGCTCCCCGCGGTGCGTCGTGCGCCGGTAGGAGTAAAACAAATCCGCCTCGGTATAGGTGCAGCGCCCGAGACCCTCGGCCGTCACGCCGGCCTTCGCGAGCCGGTCGACCGTGTAGCGGTTGAGGTCGAACATCGCATGGCCGGCGTTGGCGGAGGGCGCGAAATAGCCGATGTTTTCGGCGTCCGCCTCGACGAAGCGGGCGACGAATTCCGGTCCGACCTCGTAGTTCTCGGGGCCGATCGAGGGGCCGAGCACGGCAACGATGCGTTCGCGCCGGGCGCCGAGGCTTTCCATGGTGAGAACCGTGTTTTCCAGCACGCCTGACAAGGCGCCTTTCCAGCCGGCATGCGCCGCGCCGATGACGCGCGCCTGCGCATCCGCGAACAGCACCGGGCCGCAGTCGGCGGTAGAGGCGCCGATGGCGATGCCCGGCTGGTCGGTGACGATGGCGTCGGCCTTGGGCCGTTCGCCGGCAAACGGCTCCCTGGCAATGACGACATCGGGCGAGTGGATCTGGTGGGCGGTCAACAGATGGCTCGCCGGCACGCCCATCCAGGCGGCGACGCGGCCGCGGTTCTCGGCGACAAGCGCCTGGTCGTCATTCGATCCGGTGCCGATGTTGAGGCCCCGGTAGATGCCGCTGGAGACGCCGCCCGCGCGGGTGAAATAGCCGTGGCGGATGCCTTGCGCCTGCGCCTTGTCCAGCAGGGGCGACCGAACGGGATCCGGTTTGGTCTGATTCAGCATGCGGGCGTTGTTGTCCGTGTGGGCGGTTTCGTCAAGAAAAAGTCGGGACAAAGCGCGGCCGGGGGTTCGACCGCTCTTTTACCGGACGGGAGATTGGGAGGGGCGGCGACGAAAAGTCAATCCGCCGCGGCAAAGGGGCGAACGGCCACGCCGCGTGGCAGCACGGCAAGCACCTTGAACAGCTCGCCCATGGCTTGCGGGCCGGCGAGGCGTTCGACATCGTCGGCGATCTTTTGGCGGGCCTCCCGGGAGGCATCGGCGCCGAGCCGGCCGGCGCGCTCGAGAATGCCCATGCCGAGCAGGAAGTGGCCCTGCGTCGACAGATGGGCGTCGAGGCCGTGCACGCGCACGATCGCGGCAAGGGCGGCGAAATCGACATGGGTCGTGAGGTCGGCTTCGCCCGGATTGGCCAGCACATCTTCGTGATTGTGCCTGCGCAAGGCCTGCAGCGTGTCGCCGACACCCGGCTGGAGGTGGCCATAGTCGAGGAATAGCCCGGCGCCGCCATGCCCCGCTATGCGCCCGGCGATGGCCGCCATCAGTGCGGTACGAGCCGGCGCAACTTCGACGATGGCGCCCTGTGGTGCGTTGCCGGCATCCTCAGACAGCAGCGTCGGGTCGACCGAGCCGGCGCCGGCGAAGAAGCCAAGGTTGTCCCCATCATCCAGACCGACCATGCGTTCGCGCCAGTCGGCACCGGCGCGGACGAACTGACGAATGGGCACGGCGTCGAACAATTCGTTGCCGACGATGAGCAGCGGCTGTTGCGGCAGCGTGCCGATGGTTTCGTGCCAACGAACCGGGAAAGGTGTCGCGGCAAGCGTCTGTTTCTGGATCTCGGTCAGGCGCGGGCTGGCCTCGATCATGGCGAAGGTGGCGCCGTTGGCCAGATCAGGATCAAGCCGCGACAGGGTGCGCAGCATGTCCTTCATCAGCGTGCCGCGGCCGGGGCCGATCTCGGCGATGGTGACCGGCATCGGCCGGCCGCCGGCCAGCCAGGCCTGGTAGAGCCAGACGGCGACGAGTTCGCCGAACATCTGGCTGATCTCCGGCGCGGTGATGAAGTCGCCGGCGGCACCGAAGGGTTCGCGCGTCGTGTAGTAGCCGTCCGCGGGGTCGAACAGGCACAGCGCCATGTATTCGTTGACCGGGATCGGCCCCAGCGCCTCGATCAGGTCGACGATGCGGGCCTTCAGCCGTGTCATGCCGGCTGTGACTGGGGCACCGGCTTGGCGGTCGCCATCGCCCAGATGCCGGCCAGCACCATCGGCGACGACAGGATCATGCCCATGGTCAGCCAGTTGGTGCCAAGGAGATAGCCGAGCTGCTGGTCGGGCTCGCGGAAGAACTCGACGAAGATGCGTGACAGGCCATAGCCGCAGATGAAGGCGCCGCCGACGAAGCGCGGCGTCTTCAGCTTGAGGCGCGAATGGGTGAGGATGCGCAGCACGAGGAACAGCACCACGCCCTCGAGTAGGGCCTCGTAGAGCTGGCTTGGATGGCGGGCAAACGGCCCGCCATTGGGGAACTCGATCGCCCACGGCACATCGGTCGGTCGGCCCCAGAGTTCGGAATTGATGAAGTTGGCGACGCGCACCAGGCCGAGGCCGACCGGCACGCCAGCGGCCACGACATCGAACAGCGACCAGGTGCGGATACCGCGCTTGATGGAAAACAGCGTCATGGCGAGGGTGACGCCGAGCAGGCCGCCATGGAACGACATGCCGCCTTGCCAGACGGCGAAGATGTCGAGCGGGTGGGCAATGTAGCGCGGCAGGTCGTAGAACAGCACGTAGCCGGTGCGGCCGCCCAGCACGACGCCGATGGCAGCCCAGACGATGAAATCGTCGAGGTCTTCCGGCTTCATCGGCAGGATGCCGTTCGGCCACAGCCTGGCATTGGCGGCGAGCCGCTTGGCATACCACCAGGCGAACAGGATGCCGACGATGTAGCCGACGCCGTACCAGTGCACCGCCAGCGGACCGATCTGGATGAGGATCGGATTGATGTTGGGAAAGGGCAGCGAGGCCAGCGGCAGCAGGAAATATTCGTTCAACGGGGAGCTCTCGGTTGCGGTCGCATTGGGCGCGGACCATGCGGCAGGGTTTTGGCGGGGTCAAGGCAAGGTGGATCCCGTCAAGGGTCGGGAAACGGGATCGCCACCGGGGCCATCGCGCCGTGCGGGGACATGCTGCAACTCTGCCGTGGCAGCGACCAGATGGCTGGGTTCAATCCTCAGGCTTGGCGGCAATCATCCGCCGCAATGCGTCGTTGATCCTGTCCTGCCAGCCGGGACCGTCTTCCTGGAAATGGTCCAGCACGGCGCGATCGATCCGGATCGAGACAAGCTCCCTGACATTCGGTGCGGCCGAGGGTTCGCGGATTGGTGCGCCGGTTTCTTGATCGGCTTGAAGGCAGCCTCGGCGGCTGCCATCGGATTTGTCGGTCGGCGCGGAGGCGTTGCCATTTGATTGACCCCTGACTGGAGCGTGCTTGACGCAAGACGAGATGAAAGCACCACAATAGGCGACTTGGCGCCATCCCGTATAGTCTGGAAGGAGCCGTTCGAAAGCTCTCTGCGCGCGTGACGATCAGCCTGCGGACATGCGTTATAGCAGCGCAGACAGGCCACGGGATCGACTGGCGATGCCATAGAGGTGTGCAACGTTCTTGCATTCGACGCGCGGCACCACTACGTCATTTCGAGCAAGCGAGGATTTGCCATGTCGACCGGACCGAACCGCATTCTCGATGAATTCGCCAAGTTGATGACCGACGCCGCGGGCGCGGCGCAAGGCGTACGCCGTGAGGTGGAGACCGCCTTCAAGGGACAGGCCGAGCGCATCCTCAACTCGATGGATGTGGTGCAGCGCGAAGAGTTCGAGGCCGCGCGCGAGATGGCCGCCAAGGCGAGGGACGAGAATACCCGTCTTGCCGCCCGCATCGAGGCGCTCGAGGCAAAGCTTGCCGAATTGACCGGACAGACCGCACCGGCGGCGGCGGCAAAGCCCCGCGCAAAAAAATAATCGTTAAACTTTTCCACAAAGCGCGATCCTGAAAATCGCTTTGCCGTGAATCGCTTAACGGCATTGCATGAATCTTTGTGACAGCGGCTTTCCACATGCGAATGACGCAGTGCGAAAAATTGGGCTGTTCACGCGACTCCCGATCAATAGACTGAATTTGTTGCATGATTCGGAGCAGGGTCATGCGGCCGGGCGGTGGGGTCCGGTCCGGGGTCTTTGTGTCGAGAAGTCCTGGCCGTCCGAGTTCTAGACAAGATTGTTCGTTGTGTGTGCCCTCCCGCGGAGCGTGTGGCGGCGCTCCTCAGAACGACAGGAAGCATTCCATGGAACTTCTCGAACTCGAATTCTCCCGCGAAATCCATCCGGTGGATGTTATCGAGCAGGTGGCCCACAACAACGACTGGTCCTTTGAACGGGCTGGCGACGACGAGATTTCGATCTCGGTTGCCGGCAGCTGGACCGACTATCACGTCTCCTTCTCCTGGATGGAGGATTTCGAGGCGCTGCATCTGGCCTGTGCCTTCGACATCAAGGTACCGGAGACCCGTGCGCTGGAAGTGATGCGGCTCTTGTCGCTGATCAACGAACAGATGCTGTTTGGCCATTTCGACCTCTGGGAGCAGGAGGGCGCGATCATGTTCCGCCAGTCGCTGCTCCTGGCAGGCGGGGTCGAGCCGTCGAGCCAGCAGGTCGAGGTGCTGCTGTCGTCGGCGCTGGAAGCCTGCGAATGCTATTTCCAGGCGTTCCAGTTCGTCGTCTGGTCGGGAACCTCGGCCAAGGACGCGCTGGCCGGCGTGCTGTTCGAGACCTACGGCAACGCCTGAACCAGGGCAGACAAGACCAGAGATGAGTTCGAGCAGCGAGCGCAAGCCCGAGATCAGTTTTGCCGATTTCGATCGTGTCGACATTCGCGCCGGCACGATCGTCGAGGCCGAGCCGTTTCCGCAGGCGCGCAAGCCGGCGTTCAAGCTGAAGATCGATTTTGGCGCTGACATCGGCATCAAGAAATCGTCGGCGCAGATCACCAAATATTATGCGCCGGAGACGCTGATCGGCCGGCAGGTGTTCGCGGTGGTCAATTTCCCGCCGCGCCAGATTGGACCGTTCATGTCGGAAGTGCTGACGCTCGGCTTTCCCGACGAGGAGGGCGCCGTGGTGCTGGGCGCCATCGAGCGCCGGGTGCCGGACGGCGGGCGATTGTTTTAGCTTTTGTCATCCTCGGGTCTGCGCGCCGGCGTTGCCGTCGCTTCGCCCGTGGATGACGAATAGAGGGTCAGGCCGCCAGCTTCCGCGTCGTTCCCAGCGCTTCCTCGACCGTATCGAGAAACATTTCCGCGCAGGCCTTCCAGCTGTAGCGCATGGCGCGTTCGCGCGCGTCGGCGCGGTCGACGTTGAGCGCGGCGAGCGCTGCCTCGCGCAGGTCGTTGGAGACCGCGCCGCCAAAGCCGTCGCCGACGATATCGATCGGTCCGGTCACCGGATAGGCGGCCACCGGTGTGCCGCTGGCCAGCGCCTCGATGATGACGTTGCCGAACGTGTCGGTGCGGCTGGGGAAAACGAAGACATCGGCCGAGGCGTAGATCTCGGCCAGTTCGTCGTTGGGGCGGTGGCCCAGGAAGTGGGCCTGTGGGTACTTCGCCTTGAGCCTGGCAAGTTCGGGACCCTCGCCGACGATCACCTTGCTGCCGGGCAGGTCGAGGTCGAGGAAGGCGGAGAGGTTCTTCTCGATGGCGACGCGGCCGACGCAGAGGAAGATCGGGCCGGGGAAGCCGAGGTCTTTCTTCTTGTCCGGCCGGAAATGGTTGGTGTCGACGCCGCGCGTCCATGGCCGCAGCTTGGTGAAGCCGCGCGCCGCAAGGTCGTCGGCAAGCGACTGGGTGGCGACCAGCGTGCCCTGGCCGGAATTGTGGAAATCGCGCAGCCAGCGATAGGCCCAGCTTTCCGGCACCGGCAGGCGGGCGCTGAGATATTCGGGAAAGCGCGTGTGATAGCTGGTGGTGAATGGACGCCCGGCATTGCGGCAATAGCGCCGCGCCATGATGCCGAGCGGACCCTCGGTAACGATGTGGATGTGGTCGGCCTTGCCGGCTTCGATCAGTCGCGCGACGTGGCCGGGCGTGGTTAGCGCCAGCCTTATGTCGGGGTAGGTGGGCAAGGGCAGCGTGCGAAAGATGTTGGGCGTCAGGAAATCCACAGCGACGTCGAAGGATTTCAGCGTCTCGGCAAGCCGCTCCAGCGTGTGGACGACGCCATTGACCTGCGGGCGCCAGGCGTCGGTGACCATCAATATGCGCATGGCGGCCCTTTGCTCGAAAGGTCGACGTTTGCCTTGAGGCGATGCCGGAACGGCGACCTGCTTGCGGCGCTCGCTTCGCTCCAGCGCACCCGGGCGGGCACGGGGTCGAAGTGAGGCGGCATGGCCGAATCAAGAGTGGTCGCGCTCTTCATGCGCGCTCTTCACCATGGTTTCATGACGGGCGGATGAAGCCTGGCGCCTGGCCTGCCTAGGCGGGTACCTTGATCACGGCGCGCAATCCGCCGAGCGGGCTGTCGTCGAGCGTGATGTCGCCGCCATGGCTGCGGGCGATGTCGCGGGCGATCGACAGGCCGAGCCCGGTGCCGCTGGCATCGAGGTTGCGGGCCTCATCGAGCCGCACGAAGGGTTTGAACACATCCTCGCGCCGGTCGGCGGGAATGCCCGGACCATCGTCGTCGATGGTGACCAGCAGCGAGCCACGGCCGTGGTCGGCGTTGACCTCCACCGTCCTGGCATAGCGGAAGGCGTTGCCGATGACGTTGGACAGCAGCCGGGCGAAGGCACTCGGCCGCACATGCACGGTCGGATCGCCGACAAGCGTCGTCGACAGTTTGCATTTGCGCAGTTTTGCTTCCTCGCCGAGCTTCTGGAAATAGACTTCCAGATCGAAACGTCCGGGGTCCTCCGAGGCCTCGCCGCGAGCGAAGGAGAGATAGCCTTCGAGCATCGACTGCATGTCGTCGATGTCCTGATTGAGGGCCGCCTTGGTCTCTGCCTTGCCGCCGGCCAGCGCCAACTGCAGCTTGAAGCGGGTGAGGATGGTCCTGAGGTCGTGGCTGACGCCGGTCAGCATGGCGGTGCGCTGTTCGATCTGGCGTTCGATGCGCTCGCGCATCTGGATGAAGGCGAAGCCGGCGCGGCGAACCTCCTCGGCGCCGCGTGGCCGGAAGTCGCGCGGCATCGGCCGGCCCTTGCCGAAGCTTTCGGCGGCCTCGGCAAGGGTCAGGATCGGCCGGATCTGGTTGCGCAGGAAGGGAATGGCGATCATCAAAAGCACCAGCGAGGTGCCGACCATCCAGATCAGGAAGATGTGGGTGTTCGAGGCATAGGCCTGGCTGCGCCGCACGAAGACGCGCAGCACCTTGCCCTCGAGCTGGACGCGTACCTCGACGATGTTGGAATTGCCGACCGTGTCGATCCAGAACGGCCGGTTGATCTGGCGCGTGATCTCGGCCGAGAGAACGTCGTCGAGGATCGAGAAGAATGGTTTGGGTCCGGGCGGCGGCAACGGATCGGGCGGCAACAGGTCGACCTTCAGTTGCATGCGGTCCTGGGAGATGCGGATGATGTTGGCGTAGTCGGCGTCGTGCGGATAGGTCTCGATCATGTCGATGATGGCGGCGATGTCGCGCACGGTGGCCTGCGACAGGCGCTGCGTCACGGTTGCCCAATGGCGCTCCATGAAGACGAAGGCGACGACCGATTGCAGCAGGATCATCGGCGCGATGACGATGATCAGCGAGCGGGCATAGAGCCGCTTGGGCATGTAAAGCGAAACGAGGCGCCAGAACCGGTTCCAGATGCGCGGCACCGTCTTCAGCGTCCGCGTCGCGCGTGCGCTCAAGCCGCCATTCCCCGGCTGTTCCAGTTCCGTGGTTGCCATTCGATCTTTTCGCTCAACCGCAGCCGCTCAGCAGGCCGCGGACGGCATTCTATTCCACGCTGAGCCGTTCTGGAACAGCCGCTTGAGTTCAAGTGGTTAGGCTGTCGAAACCGTGTTTATCAAGCATTGATAACAAAGGCTTTATTCCCGAATTGCCAAACTCCGTGGTGCCTTCGCGCTCCCGGGTCTGGCGTCGGTTCAGTGCATAGACATTTTGCTCACATCATTACTTCCTCGGTTCAGCCCGGCCGGACGATGGGCGACGACGCTCATCTTTTCGTTCCATAGCCACCAACCATCGGCAAATTTACACCGCGCCGTATGGCAGATAAAATTGGGCGCAGGCGATCGGTGTCCCAAATGACGGGCCTACTGGGGATCAAGGTGCTCGGCCAACTGGTTGTCCTACGGGACGACCGGGAGATCGCCCTGACTCCGTCGAAGAAAACCCGCGCCCTGCTCGCCTATCTGGCGGTGACGAATCGGAGACAGCGGCGCGACCATTTGTGCCAGATGTTCTGGGACATCCCGGACGATCCGCGGGCTTCGCTGCGATGGAGCCTCTCGAAGCTTAGGCACATTATCGACGACAATAGTGACTGCCTCAGGACCGATCGGGACAGCGTGCTTTTCGACACCACCGGTCTCGACGTCGATCTGCTCGGCGTCGCCCATATGACGGCCAGCGATGTACGCTCCCTCGACACCCAGCGGCTGGAGACGGCGGCTGCCTTGTTCCGGGGGCGGTTTCTCGAGGACCTGGAGCTGCCGCGCTGCCCAGTGTTCGAGGCGTGGCGCACATTCCATGGCGACGCCTTGGATCGCACCCGATTGATGATCCTGCAGGCGCTTGTCGAGCGGCTGCGCTCGGACCCGGAGCGGGCGCTTTCGCACGCGGAGACACTCCAGTCCCTCGATCCGACCAACAAGCAGATCGCCTTGGAAGTTCGATCGCTGGCCACCGAGGCCAGGGAGCGCGCGGTGCAACCGCCACCGGCGCGGGAGGAGCACCAGGCGTTGGCCGAAGGTCCCGCGCCAGGTATCCAGCGTTCCCAGGAGATACACTATTGCAGCAGCCCGGACGGCGTCCGGATCGCCTATGCGGTTTCGGGCAGCGGCCCGCCACTGCTTCGCGCGGCGCACTGGATGTCGCATCTGCAATATGAATGGGAAAGCCCGGTCTGGCGACACTGGATCGATTCGCTTTCGACCGGGAATACCCTGATCCGCTACGATGAGCGCGGGAACGGCCTCTCCGACTGGAACGTCGGCGATTTCTCCTTCGACGCCATGGTCACCGATCTGGAAAGCGTTGCCGACGCAAGCGGTCTCGACAGGTTCCCGCTGCTCGGCGTCTCCCAAAGCTGCGCGATATCGATCGCCTATGCGATCCGGCACCGCGAGCGCGTCTCGCGCCTCATCCTCTACGGCGGCTATGCAAGGGGCTGGCGAAAGCGTGGGGACAGCCACCAGCTCGATACCCATGAAGCCATGACCACGCTGATCCGCGAGGGGTGGGGCAAGGACAACCCCGCCTTTCGCCAGCTGTTCACCGAAACCTTCATTCCGGGGGCAAGCCGCGAGCAGATGGCCTGGTTCAACGATCTCCAGCGGCAGACCGCCTCGCCGCTTAACGCAAGCCTGCTGCACTCCGCCTTCGGAGACATGGACGTCTCGGCGATGCTCGGACAGGTAAGCGTTCCAACGCTGGTGTTGCACGCCAGGAACGATGCCGCGGTGCCGTTCGAGGAAGGCAAGACGCTGGCGGCCGGCATACCGGGGGCGCGCTTCGTCGACCTCAACAGCACCAATCACATCCTGCTTGCCAACGAGCCGGCCTTCGCCGAGTTCCTGCGGGAAGTCAGGTCCTTCATGGCCCAACCCGAGTGAGGGAAAAGCCGGGCCGGCGCTACCGTGGCTTCTGCGGCCTGGAATTCCTACGGTCATTTCAACGCCCGCCACAACACTCCCTCTAACGCCAGGCGGCGACCATCGGCGCCAGTCAGGCAACAGGAGGTCCCGAGATGAAGATCCATACCGTGATCGGCGGAGGCGGCGTGAAGCTGCATGTGCGCGAATGGGGCAAGGCCGATGCTCCAGCCATCCTCTTCATCCATGGATGGTCGCAAAATCACCTGTGCTGGAAGAAGCAGTATGAGAGCCGGCTGGCGGAAAGCTTTCGCCTCGTCGCCTTCGACCTTCGTGGCCACGGCATGTCGGAAGCGCCTGAGGCGCAGGAGCAGTATACGGAACCGAAGCCATGGGCGGACGATATTGCTTCGATCATCGACCAGCTCCGGCTCGAACGGCCGGTTCTCGTCGGCTGGTCCTATGCGGGTTTCATCATCTGCGACTACCTGCGCTCATACGGTCAGGACGCGATTGCCGGCATCAACTTCGTGGGCGCGGCGGTCACGCTCGACCGCGCGGTGTTCGGGGTGCTGATCGGCCCGGGTTTTCTCGACCACGTGCCCGGCGCGACAGCGGACGACCTTCCCTCCAACATCCAGGCGATGCGCGAATTCGTGCAGGGCTGCACCGCGCGGCCACTGCCGAGGGACGACTATGAGGTCGCGCTGTGCTGGAACATCGTCGTGCCGGCTAGGGTGCGGGCCGCGCTCGTTACTCGCGCGATCAATTCCGACGACGTTCTGGCCACATTGCGCAAACCCTTGCTGATGACCCAGGGCCGCGGTGATACCGTGGTTCTGCCGGCAATGGGCGAGCACATCCTACAGATATGCCACACGAGCAGCGCGTCTTGGTATCCCGAAGTCGGACACGCCCCCTTCATCGAGGACGCCTCCCGCTTCAATCGCGAGCTCGCCGACTTTGTGCGGAGCGCGAGGATGTCAATTATCGATGAGGATACGAGCCGTCGAATGGCTCTTGCCGGATCGGGCTGATGTTCAGGCGTGACAGCGCCCCCCGGGATGTTCCGCATCGAATGCACCGGCTGTGTCGTGAATTATTGGAAGCGCTTGGTAGCGAACCAGCTATTCCACGCTGAGCCGATACCCAATACCGCGCACGGTCTGCAGCCAGACCGGGTTGGACGGATCGCGCTCGATCTTGCGGCGCAGCCGGTTGATCTGGACGTCGATGGTGCGCTCGCCGACTTCCGAATCGTCGCCGACAAGCTCGTGGCGCGGAATGGTTTCGCCGGCCCGTGCCGCGAAGATCGCCAGGATCTCCTGCTCGCGGTCGGTCAGCTTCAGGGCCTCGCCGCCACGCTTCAACTCGCGCCTGGCGATCTGGAAGGTGTAGGGACCGAAGACCAGCTGTTCGACCTTCGGCGTGGTCGTCGGGCCGCCGCGGCGCAGGATGTTGTTGATGCGCAGGATCAGCTCGCGCGGGTCGAAAGGCTTGGGCAGATAATCATCGGCGCCAGCCTCGAGCCCGGAGATGCGGCTGTCGGTCTCCGACAGCGCCGTCAGCATCAGGATCGGCACGTTCTTTTCGGCCCGCAACGACTTTGTCAGGTCAACGCCGCTTTCCCCTGGCATCATGACGTCGAGCACCAGAAGGTCGAAGTCGAGGCCGGCAAGTTTGCGCCTGGCTTCGCCGGCATTGCCGGCGACGGTCACGCGAAAGCCGTTTTCGGTCAGATACTGTTTGAGAAGATTGCGGATGCGGGTGTCGTCGTCGACCACTAGCAGGTGTGGCGCGTCGTCGTCGGGCGCGGTCGCCTGATCGACCCTCTCAGTGCTCTCCATGGCTTTTCCCTGACATTCTTGCGGACCCAACGTCGATCTGTGCTCTTAGTTCCGGGTTGACCATCGCTTCGAGGAACCGTTCCACCAAGGTCCGTTCGGTGATTCCGGAATCTCCCAATGCAGCATGGATGCGGCGTGACTGTGGCCGCGCCAGCGCCAGCGCCAGCGCGCGGCCCTTGGCTGTCGGATAGAGCTCGCGCTGGCGGCGGTCGCGCGGACCTTGCAGCTGCACGACATGGTCGGTGTCGATCAATTGCTTGAGCACCCGCGCCAGGCTCTGCTTGGTGATCTTCAGCACGTCGAGCAGTTCGGCGACCGTCAGGCCGGGCCTGCGGTTGACGAAATGCAGCACCCGGTGATGGGCGCGGCCGAAACCGTAGTCGGCCAGGATCTGATCCGGATCGGAGGTGAAGTCGCGATAGGCGAAGAAGAACAGTTCGATGATGGCAAAGTCGATGCCGTCCTCGTCGGTGATCGCGGTCCTGATCGGTTTCCCGGCTGTGTGGCTTCGATCCGTCATCATTTCTCCGCTGAAAAGAGAGATTATGTCAGTACTATTGACGTAATTTCCCTGCAATGGTAATTTTTGACAAGCTTTTGGGCGGAATGCGAACAAAAAGGCAAGGGAAGCCGGTTTTTCCGGAACTTCCTGAGTTTGCCAGAGCTCACTTATCCGCTTACGCTTCGAGCCAGCAGCCGACGTTCCCAATCCGTGGCGCGGCTGACGAGAAACACGCAACGCTACAACGATGTGCGGGCCGCGGCCCGCGGGAGGTTACCATGGCATCCGTTCCCTTCGATCAACTGGACGGCTTTATCTGGATGAATGGCGTGTTCGTCCAATGGGGTGACGCCAAGATCCATGTGCTGACCCATGGCCTGCATTACGCCAGTGCGGTCTTCGAGGGCGAGCGCGCCTATGGTGGCGAGATCTTCAAGCTGAACGAGCACACCGAGCGCTTGCATGAATCGGCGCGCCTGCTCGGCTTCAAGATTCCCTATTCGGTGGCCGAGCTCAACGATGCCTCCGCCACGCTCTTGAAGAAGCAGGGTTTCCAGGATGCCTATGTCCGGCCGATTGCCTGGCGCGGCAGTGAGCAGATGGGCGTTTCGGCGCAGAACAACCGCATCAACTGCGCCATCGCCATCTGGCAATGGCCGAGCTATTTCGACCCGGCGCAGAAGCTGAAAGGCATCCGCCTGGACGTGGCCGAATGGCGTCGGCCCGACCCGCGCACCGCGCCCTCCAAATCGAAGGCCGCCGGCCTCTACATGATTTGCACCATGTCCAAGCACGCGGCCGAGGCCAAGGGCTATGCCGACGCCATGATGCTCGACTGGCGTGGCCAGGTCGCGGAAGCGACCGGCGCCAACATCTTCTTCGTCAAGGACGGCAAGATCCACACGCCAAAGCCCGACTGCTTCCTCGACGGCATCACCCGCCGCACGGTCATTGGCCTGGCCAAGGATCGCGGTCTGGAGGTGATCGAACGCGCCATCATGCCGGAAGAGCTCGAAGGCTTCGAGCAATGTTTCCTGACCGGAACAGCAGCCGAAGTGACTCCGGTTTCGGAGATCGGGCCTTACCGATTCGAGGTCGGTGAAATCGCCAAGAACCTTATGAACGACTATTCTGCCGCGGTTCAGCCCAAGCACGCGATTGCCGCAGAATAAGGAAAGTCAAAGCTTTTCAAGCAAGCAGGGGCGGTTTTGAAGCCGCCCCTTTTATTTCAGTGTTTGTGCATTTGACTTTCATGCAATTCGGCGTCTCATGATGTTGTCGGCCCGGGAGGCTGGCAGCTATGGAGGGACTAATCATATGGACATGAACACGCTTCTTCCGATCATTGTACAGGTGATTGCAGGCGTTATCGGCGGCCAGGCGATCGGTGTCGCGCTCAAGAACGCGGCGATGGGTCAGCTGCCCAAGATCCTGGGCGGTGCCATTGGCGGCGTCGGCGGCGCGGCGATCCTCGGCAGCCTGCTTGGCGGCGGCACGATCGACCCGGCGGCAGCCGCGGCGGCTACGAGCGGTCTCGGCAGCGCGCTCAACCTCAACAACATCGTCGGCGGCGCCGGTGGCGGCGCGATCCTGACCGGCATTATCGGCGCGGTCATGGGCGCCATGAAGAAGTAGGCCTGGGGCGGTCTCAGGTTTGTTCAAATGGGCGGCTTCGGCCGCCCATTTCCGTTTCTGGAACGACTGACTGTTCGTCGTTCGAGGGGTGGACGCCTTTCGCCGGCATCTCTACATCACGCCGAGACAACGAAAGGACGATCATGGGTCAGCTCAATGCCGGCATCGTGCCGGTGACACCGTTCCAGCAAAACTGCACCATCCTGTTCGACATGGACGACAAGCACGGTGTGGTCGTCGATCCGGGCGGCGACATCGACAAGGTGCTGGCGGTGCTGAAGGACAATGCAATCACCGCCGAAGCGATCTGGATAACGCACGGCCATATCGACCATGCCGGCGGCGCCATGGAACTGAAGGAGGCGCTCGGCGTCGAGATCATCGGCCCGCATGAGGCCGACAAGCCGTTGCTCGACAATCTGGAGAACCAGGGCAGGCGCTACGGCATCGCCGGTGCGCGCGACTGCGTGCCCGACCGATTCCTCACCGAGGGCGAGACCGTGTCGTTCGGCTCGCATGTGTTCGAGGTGCTGCATTGCCCCGGCCATGCGCCCGGTCATGTGGTCTATTACAACCGAGCGGCGAAATTCGCCCATGTCGGCGATGTGCTGTTTCGCGGCTCGGTCGGTCGCACCGATCTGCCGGGCGGCGACCATGCGGCGCTGATCGCCTCGATCAAGGACAAGCTCCTGCCGCTTGGCGACGACATCGGCTTCATCTGCGGCCACGGCCCGGGCGGCCGTTTTGGCGAGGAGCGACGGACAAATCCGTTCCTGACTTAAATTCCTGGTTTGGAAAATCCGAAGCGGTCAAGCCGAACAACAAAAAAGCGCTGGCCTTGCGGGCAGCGCCTCTTGGTTTAGGACAGGGAAGCCCCGAAGCGCTTCGCGCTTCAGGGCTTGTGCATGTCGTTATCCCAAAACCGCTGCGCACTTTTGGGCGACATGCACTCAGTTTGCCGTGCAGAAATGCTGTTCGCCGTCATTGCCGGTGAATGTGCCGGTGCGGGAGTTGAACGTCCGGTAACGGTCCGAGCAGTACTCGTACCAGTCACGTGTCCACGGCTCGGCATAGCTATCGTTGTAGACGACCCTCGGCTCCGCATAGTAGCGGCGGACCGGGGCAGGGCGCGGCCGCACATCACGATAGTAGTAACTGTCGCCGTAATCGTCGGGCGGCGGCTGGTCATTGGCCAACGCGCCAACGATCAGGGCGCCGGCGGCAAGGCCGAGCACGCCGGCGGCGACGGCATCGCCATTGCCGTGGTGACGGTGATGACGCCATTCATCGGCGCTGGCCGCAGGCAAGGTCGCGAGCGTCGTGGCGACCACGGCGGCGGACAGGACGGCGGTCTTGAAAATTCGATTCATGTCGGTCTCCTTCGTGCCGGCCCGTGTAGTTTTCGGGGGAATGCGGTCCGGCTTTACCCGAGACTAATATGAGACCGTGGCTGAACGGGGGCTGAACGGATTTACGCTGGTCGATCCGCCGCGAACGTCAGACGTCGCACGCTCCGGGGAGCGGATCTGCCCTGCCGCGGCGGCGTCGATCCGAAGCCGGCTCAGCCGACCGACAGGTTGACGGCCTTGGGGCCCTTGCCGCGCTTGTCCGGCTCGGTATCGAATGTCACCTTCTGCCCGTCCTCCAGACCCGGAAGACCCGACGCCTGCACGGCCGAAATATGGACGAAGACATCCTTCGCGCCATCATCCGGTGTGATGAAGCCGAAGCCCTTGGCATGGTTGAAGAATTTGACGGTGCCGGTCTGCGGCATGGGAAGCTCCTTTGATCCCATAAAGTCCAGTCTCGGGCCGGCAAATGCCCGAGCGGAAATTTGTCCTTTATTTTAGCGTCATCGGCAAGAGAAAGTTTTGCGGGCACCTGAAGGCGCGTCGCGCTTGAGCGGATTCAGGCGACGCGCTTCAGGTCTTTGTTTTATGCATGTCGTTGTTCCAAAGCCGGGCCACTCTTGGGCGACATGCATGGGTCCGAGCCGGCGGCATGAAAAAGGCGCGGCAAAAAACGCCGCGCCTTTCAAAATTCAAATCCCTCTCCACGCCGGCTCAGGGCATTGGAGCTTCCTTCGCGCACCCGCAGGGCGCGCGGCGCGCCGATGGCTCAGGCAGCGCGGAGATTGACCGCCTTGGGGCCCTTGCCCATGCGGTCCGGCTCGACGTCGAAGGTGACCTTCTGGCCGTCGACGAGCGTGCGCAGGCCCGAAGCCTCGATCGCGGAAATATGGACGAACACGTCCTTGGCGCCGCCATCGGGCGTGATGAAACCGAAGCCTTTGGTCGCGTTGAAGAATTTAACGGTGCCGGTCTGGGCCATTGGGGAAACTCCTTCACCCGTTCAGTCTTTGATGGTCCTGCCCGCCACCTGTCGTCGAGGGCAAGTCCCGGTGGTTGCTTCGGCAGTCATGCATTGGCGCATGGTCAAACCCCCCGCCGAAAAACGGGGCCGTCAGAGATTCACAGTATCGGGGAAAGGTCGTCCAAAACGTTCCGCTCTCCGGGTCGCAAATGCCCGAACACGGAATTTATCGCACGGAAACGTGATGGTTGCAAGATAGCGCCGCGGGCCGCCTCGATGAGCGCGTCCCGACGCATAAATCGACCGATCCGAGCGTCGACGGGCCCCGAGATAGGCCTGGTTGCCAGCCGGGTCATCGGACCAGGGCGGGGCCACGGCTGGGCCAGAGATGCCAGCGCCGCGAGCTGAAGATTGCCACGGCTCCAGCCGACGTTTCCGCTGCGGATGGCTGCAAACGGGGTTGCATTTGGCAAGGGAATGGCGAGGATCGTTATGGGGACGGGATCGAGGGAGAGGTCAACATGAAATTTCTGGCGGCAATCTTGTCGCGGCAAGGCTTTGCCATCCTGTTCCTGTCGGCAATTCTCGCCGCCTGCACCGTCGTCGTCGATGAAGGACCGGGGCCGCGTCCGCCACGGCCCGAGCCGCAATTCTGCAGCAGGCAGTACGAACCGGTCTGCGCCAGGCGGGGCGGCGACCGCCAGACCTTCGCCAATGCCTGCCTTGCCGACCGTGCCGGCTACCGCATCGTGCGCGACGGTCCCTGCCGCGACGGTGGCGATGGTGGCGGAGGCGGTGGCGGTGGCGGTGGCGGAGAGCAGACGTTCTGCACCCGCGAATATGCTCCCGTGTGCGCCCGCCGGCACGGCGAGATGCGCACCTTCCCCAACGCCTGCGAAGCTCGCGCCGCGGACTACCGCGTCGTTGATGATGGGCCGTGCTGAGAGTTTATTACCGCGCCTCTCCGCTATGGGATGTCGGCAGGACATGAGCGGATCGGGGCGGTGCGTGTGGATTGAAGCGCGCGCTGCTCGTCACGGTGCCGGATAGGCACCGTCGGCCGGGCCGGCATAAAGCTCGCTGCCATCTTCGTCGGAAATGCGTAGGCGGTCGGGGACTTGCGGCATGGTGAGCGTGTGGAACAGCGCGGTTGCGCCCTGCAGGGCGGCGCGCAGGTTCGGCGCTTCCAGCGACACCTTGTCGAGCGTGGCTTCGTCGGCGTCGCGCGACCGGTAAAACTCGATGACGAAGTTCAAGGACGCCTCCGTGGCGCGGGCGGGCGTTGCGCTGTCCCGCGAGGGAGAATCTTCGGCGCCGACAGGCGCCGAAGAGGCGTGCCGGGTGTCAGCCCTTCGATTTCGGCTTCAGGCTGCTCTCCGCCTGCTTGACCGACGAGCCGAACGGTGAGGCGGGCTTGGCCACGACCTTGTCCTTCTTCGGTTTGCGCGCTTCGCGGTTGCTTCGCTGTTGTCCCTTGGACATGTTCTGCTCCTGGTGCTTGTTGGCTTGGCTTGCGGCGCGATCTGCGAGACTGTCTGGAAATTCTACTCTGTCGGCCATCTGATGGCATTTCTGCGCTTCCGTTGCTCACGGACCAAATGTTCGCTGCGCTACGGTCCTCGAAACCGCCACCATGGACTCGCCAGAGCGAATTTCGAAACAGTCTCTCAGATCGCGGGCATGTCGGCCGGTTCGAGATTGTCTTCCGTGGTGACCCGCTCATGGGTCTCCTGCTCGCTACGGATGCGATATTGCGGCGAGCCGTCCTTGACCGGCAGCATGCTCTTGATCTGGAACAGTTCCGCTGTCTTCTGGACGAGGCCGGTGCGGCTCTTCATGCGCACGGTCTGGCCGATGGCGAAGAGGTGCGCGGGCGTGTCGGTGCGCGGGCGCGCATTCTGCTGGAAACGGATCATGCTGCGTTCTCCCGGTCGCGCTTCAGCGCTGTTTCGAGTTCGAGGTAATCGATGGCGACAAGCTGGCTGGTGGGCGGGTTCTTCACCGCCCTTGCCGGCAGATGGATGAAGGTGGCGACGCGGCGCCAGGCAAGACGCGACATGCCTTCGATCACCTCTTCGTCGTGATCGATGTCGTAGTCGCCGGCCGGCAGCAATCCTTCCAATCCGCCGAGCACGAAAGGTGCCGCGAAATGCGCGATGGTGCGGGTGGTGCGGTCCGACATTGTCTTAACCTTGATATCTTCCGGGTCCTGAAGTTTTCCGGCATCGACCGGGAAGCGTCTTGCGCCTCGCGGCACCATGCAGGCAGCGGTCCTGAAAGCAAAAAAGCGGGGACAAGCCCCGCTTTCCTATCTCCGGCAATCGCTGGAAATAAGCCGATTTCGAGAGCTGCCAGTACATCCGTGGTCAGCGTTCATCGAATTCGGCCGGATCAGATCAGTTGCAGATTGGCGGCCGACTCGCGGCCCTTGGTGTCGCGCTCCAACTCGAATTGCAGCTTCTGGCCTTCTGCGAGGCCAGCAAAGCCGGCACGCTCCAGCGCGCTGACATGGACGAAAACGTCCTTGCCGCCATCGGTCGGCTGAATGAAGCCAAAGCCCTTCTGGCCGTTGTAGAATTTCACGGTTCCGGTGTTCATAGGTGCGGGTGTCTTTCGAAGAATGAGAAATGGTCGCGGAGCGAATGTGCCGCGCGCCCGGTATCGATGATTTGGAATGAGATTGGCGGGTCGAGAACCTCTGACGCCGCGAGATGCCAATTCTGGCCCCAAACGATCCTGCTTATATAGCCCAGCGGGGCCCATTGTTCAAGAAGATTTCCGAAAATCCCTCGCGTTGGCAAAAAAATAGAACGCTATAATTATTTGGAAAATTCTGATAGGACTTCGAGAGCTTTCTAAAAAAATTCTTAAAATCATGCCGGAGCGATTGTCCCGGCACTTGTATTTTATATTTTATTTATTCCCGAAAGGACAAAACATGGTTTCCGTCAGAACCCCGAGAGGCACGACCCTAGCGATCAACCCGATCATCAAGCCAGCCACCATACACGCCATTGCCGTTGGTCCAACCGGCAAACCGATGATCGTCAAGTCCGCACGGCTCACCGTCAGAAGCGACGAGGCGGCAAGACGCACGATCGCCGACACCGATGGAACCGTGAGGCGGGCCAGACAGGTTGCCGAGAGTAATCGCCTGATTTGAGACGGGGCGCCGGCTCGAATCCGCTGCCGGAGTTGGACGCCTGGTCCGCATCCGAGCCCGGCCGCAGCTCGATTTTTCAACGCAGCGTCGAGGAGAAGCAAATGCCCGATAGCGAAACCTATGCCTTCCCCAGCCTGAAGCGCGAACTCCTTGGCGCGATGAGCCATGATTATGGGCGGCGCGTCGAGGTGAACAGGTCGTGGACCATCTATCACGTGTTCACCGGCAGGCCGGCCGAGATCGGCACGCGGCCAATGGTCGGCCTCAGCGAGTTCGACGCCACTTCAGTGATGTTGTTCCTGAACTCTCACAACGCCGAAAGACGCAAGGCCTCGTTCTCGCGACATCCGAGCGGCGGCGGCTCCTGCCAGCACTGATCCGCCATCGCTCGTATCGAGGTGGCATTGCCGGAGCAGCCTCGTTGGATCCCGTCTCGATCCGCTCTTGAATCTCCGCCCCCCATGCCTTAGGTCCGGCAAGCGGACAAACACGGCAGGTTTCCCATTAACAGAGATCAGAGACGAGCGGCGGGCGCGGGAACCAGGTCTGGTGCTGGAGGACAGCCACCGCTGGGCCTCGACCAGTATGTCCAGCAAGCGCTGCAATTGCATCAGGCCGGGCGCAGGCAAGAGGCCGAGGCGATCTACCGGCAGGTGCTGGCGCGCCAGCCCAAGCACGCGGCCGCCGCGCATTTCCTGGGACTGCTGCTGCACCAGACAGGGCGTAGCGCCGAGGGGCTCGATCTTATCGAACAGTCGGTGAACCTGCAGCCGACGAATCCCGACTTCCTCAACAATTTCGGCACCGTGATGCGCGATCTCGGCCGTGTCGCCGCGGCCGTCGATTTCTTCCGCGGCGCGGTGGATATCCGGCCCGACCAGCTCGCGGCGCGCGACAATCTCGGCTCGTCGCTGAAGCAGCTCGGCCAGTTCGAGGAGGCCGAGGAGATCTATCGCGGCACAGTCGCGCGCAATCCATTTCATGTTCGCGCCCGCATCGGGCTTGCCGAAACCCTGCAGGAAGCCGGGCGGCTGGACGAGGCGCTTGGCATCTTCCGCGAGGCGCTGGCCATCCGGCCGAAGGATGCCGACCTGTTGCACGGGCTCGGCGTCGGGCTGATGGAAAAAGGCAAGCTCGATGAGGCTGCCGACCTGTTCCGGCAGGCGCTGGCGGTCAACCCCGGTATGGCCAGAGCCTGGCTGATGCTGACGCAGGTCAAGCGCCAGAAGGAGCGCGATGCCGAACTGGCTGGCATGGAAGCGCAGCATGCCAAGGCGCCGCAGGACAGCCTGGCGCGCATGCAGCTGTCCTTCGGCCTCGGCAAGGCCAATGACGATTTGAAGGATTATCCGCGCGCCTTCGACTATTTCGCCGAAGGCAATGCAATCCGCCGCAAAGGTATCGACTACGATCCCGTGAAGACGCGCGCCGAATTCGAAGCGATGAAGACGGTGTTCGATGCCGGCTTCTTCGAAAAGCACAAGCCAAGCTCAATTGCCGACGACACGCCGATCTTCGTTGTCGGCATGCCGCGCTCCGGCACCACGCTGGTCGAGCAGATCATCGCCAGCCATCCGCAGGTCTATGGCGCCGGCGAGCTCAGCATTTTGAAGACTGCGGTCGGCAAGCAGTTTCCGTCGACAATGCTGGGTGGGTTTCCCTGGGGAATATCGGACGTGCCCGACGCGGATTTTGCCGAGGCCGGACAGGCCTATCTCGACATGCTGCATGCTCGCTATCCGCATGTCCGCCATGTCACCGACAAGATGCCAGGCAACTTCCTGCTTGTCGGCTTCATCCACATGATGCTGCCGAAGGCCAGGATTATCCACTGCGCCCGCGATGCGGCGGCGACATGCCTGTCGATCTACAAGGTGCATTTCCGTGGCGACAGCCACCGCTATGGCTATGACCTCGGCGAACTCGCCGACTTCCACAATCTCTACACCGACATCATGGCGCATTGGCATGCCGTGCTGCCGGGGGTGGTGCATGATGTGCGCTATGAGGATTTCGTCGCCGACCAGGAAGGGCAGACGCGGGCGCTCATCGCCCATCTCGGCTTGCCCTGGGACGACGCTGTGCTGTCGTTCCACGAGACCGACCGGCCGGTGCGCACGGCTTCCGCCGCGCAGGTGCGCCAGCCGATGTATCAAGGCTCGGTCGATTTGTGGAAGCGCTATGGGGACCGGCTGAAGCCGCTGCTGGACAAGCTAGACCGATATTGAGGTGAGGTCAGCCTGCGAACGACAGTTCCCTGCGCTTCCGGTACTCACGTACTTAAACGTACGCTCCCTTCCGGTTCTCGGAAACTGCCGTTCTCGACTCGGCCTGACCTCAATCTCGACCTGGCTTGGCGTCAGAGTTCGATGAACGTTTCGAAGCCTCCGAAGATCATGCGCTTGCCGTCGAACGGCATGGTCAACCAGTCCGCCTGCAGGCGCTGGTCGGCCATCACCTTGGCCATGACCGCATCGCGGCTCTGCCTGGATTCATAGGCCACCCAGGCAAAGATGACTACCTCGTCGGCCTTGGCCTGCACGGCACGCGGAAACGACGTGATCTCGCCATAGGGCACGTCGTCGCCGACGCATTCGACATAGGCCAGCGCACCGTATTCCTTCCAGATGGCCCCGGCGGCGGTGGCGAACGTCTTGTAGTCGTCGAGTTTTGCCTTGGGCACGGCAAGCACGAAACCATCGACATAGGACATGGTGGGTTCCTTTGCTGAAATCGAGCGCCGGGTCGGCAGGGATGCAACCCGGCGCAGAGCACATCAGTCCCTTCACCAGAGGCAAGGGGGTGTTGCTGCTCGCTAAATTACTTCACCGGCGCGTTCATCGCCCATGTGACGCCGAAGGGGTCGCGCATCTGGCCCCAGCGATCGCCCCAGAACATCACCTGAAGCGGCACCCCTTCCTCGCATCCGGCGTCGATCGCGCGCTTCCACCAGGTGTCGATCTCATCGCTGCCGAGATGAAGCTGCAGCGTGTAGCCCTGCGGGCTCTGATGCGGGTGGCCATGTTCTGGATAGGCATCGCCGAGCATCAGCGTCGAACCGTTGATGTGGAGATGGATATGCATGGTGCGGCCTTTGTCGTCGGCCGGATAGGCAAAGACCTGCTCGGCGCCGAAGGCCTTGCGGTAGAATTCGGCTGCCTTGAAGGCGCCATCCACCTGCAGATAGGGGGTCAATCCGCCGAGCACTTCTGCACTGGGCTGAACGGGGGTCTGGTCAGTCATGTCTTGCTCCTCTTTGCGTTTGGCTTGGCCTTGCGAACCATAGGACGCATGAGGTGACGGCGATCCTACACGGTCGCGAATTTTTCTGCGAAGGCCGGGCCCGGACAGCCTGCCGGATTGAGCGGCGGCTGCACGGGCCGGCTGGTCGCGGTCATATGACCTTGGCCGAAAAGGTGGCCGCGCGGCGGCTGTTCCGCGCATCGAAGATTTCCGGAAAGCCGATGTCCCTGCGCAATTCGGCTGGCAGCGAAAGCAGGAGGCGTTCGCTGCGATGGCGGGCACGCGCTGTCGCGTATCGGGTTGCGATGCGACCGATGGATGACAGGACCGACATGACGGGTTCTCCCTGGTTGGTGCCGGCATCATCGTGTCGGCATCCCAAGGACGAGGCAGGTTCAGGCGATCCGACAGCTCGCCGGAATTATTTCAGATGACCGACGCGGCAAGCGCGGTGTCGTAATATTCCACCATCCCGATGATCTGGCCGTCGCGGATCGTCCAGAAATCAGCGGTACGCATGACAAGCTCCTCGCCGGTGGTCTTGCGCGTCAAATGGATCTCGACCTGCGCCGCGATCTTGTCGCCGCCGTCGATGATGTCGACCGGGACGAAGCTCCGGAATTCGAAATCATTGTCCAGCGACATGAGTCGGGCAAGGAACTCCTGCTTGCCGTTGCCTGACCTGATGAAAGGTGCCTGCGGTTCGGCGACCCAGGAGAAGACGACATCGTCGGAGCAGTGGGCCAGCGCGCCCACGATGTCGCGTTTTGCATAGGCATCATAGAGGTTGTTGACGAGGTCCACCCCGCGCATGACCGGTTTCCTCCCTCGGTTTGCGAACCCTCAGGATGCGCCTTTTTCGGACGGTGGGGAAGTGCGGGCCGGCAACCCTGGAATGCCGGCCCGGCGAAGGCATGGCTTTTTCAACCGCCCGCTTCGGCCACCGAGCGGAAGAACTCTTCCGGATCCTCGACTTCGGTCAGCCGTCGCTTCTCGATCAGCCAGAAGCGGTTGCCGATGGCGCGGATGAAGGAGCGGTCGTGCGAGGCGAGCACGCAGCTTGCCTGATGGGCGAGTAGCTCGGCTTCCAGTGCCTCCTGGCCGTCGATGTCGAGATGGTTGGTCGGCTCGTCGAGCAGGTAGAAATTGGGGTTGGTGAGCCTCAGCGCCAGCATCATCAGCCGCGCCTTCTGGCCGCCGGACAGCACGCCGATCCTGCGTTCCTGCATGTCGATGCCGACCCCGGCGCCGGCGAGCAGCGAGCGGGCACGCTGCTCGCCGACATCATGGCGGCGCGAGACCATCGCCAGCGGCGTGTCGTCGCCGCTGATGCCGGACAGCGCCTGGTCGCTGTAGCCGAGCACCGTCGACGGCGTCACCTTGACGTTCCGCACGGTATCCGGCTCGAGGATGGCGTTGCGGATCAGGGTGACGAAGCGCGACTTGCCGACGCCATTGCGGCCAAGCAGCACGATGCGGTCGCCCTGGCAGATGTGGCGCTTGCCGGTCCTGAACAGCAGCGTGCCGTCGGGTGTTTCCACCGCCGCGTCGTCGAGCGTGATCAGCACCTTGGCATGCGTGCCGCGATTGGCGAGCCTGATCGCGCCCGCTGATTTCTCGCGATGCGCCGGGTTCGCCGCGTCTTCCAGTTTCTCCGCACGTTCTCTGAGCTGTTTGGTCTTGACGGTGAGAAGGTCGCTGCCGGAATTGATGCCGATGTTGTTGAGCTTGGCCGCCTGCCGGCGCAGTTGCTGCGCGACCTTCATGTCACGCTGGAACCTGCGCTCGGTCGAGGCGTCGACGTCGTCGAGCGCCTGCCTGGCGCGGGAATAGGGCAGGGCAAACACCGGCGACTGTTCCGGGCGCAGGAACAGCGTCCGGTTGGTGGTCGCGTCGAGGAAGGCGCGGTCGTGGCTGGCGATGACCACCGGCACCTCGCGCGGCAGTGTGTTCAGCCAGGTCTCCAGCTGGCTGATGCGGGCAAGGTCGAGATGGTTGGTCGGCTCGTCGAGCAGCAGCACGTCCGGATCGGTGACCCAGACGCGCGCGATCAGCGCCAGCCTCTGCCAACCGCCGCTCAGTGCCTGCATTTGCCGTTCGCGCATCGGTTCCGGCACGTCGAGCGAATCGAGAACCACGTCGACGCGCCACATCTCGCTTTCGGCCTGCTCGGGCGGCAAGGCGTCGGCCACAACCTGATGGAAGCTGCGACCAAGAAGATGCGGGGCAACGGATTGTTCGACATGGCCGACGCACAGGCCGCGCGTGCGGGTGATGTCGCCGGAGGTCGGCTCCATCTCGCCGGTCAGGCATTTGAGCAAGGTCGACTTGCCGCGGCCATTGGCGGCTACGATGCCGAGGCGGTCGCCGGTGCCGATGGTGAGGTCGAGGTTGGAAAACAGCGGCGCACTCATGGTGACGCCAAGGGATTTGAGGCTGATCAGGGCCATTTTGATTTCTCTGGTCTTGCCGGAAGAAAACTCCGGTTCAATGCACTTTGACGGTGCGCGTGCCGGCCGTCAGGTCGGCGTTGCATCACCACGAAGGGCAGACCAAAAATCGAAGCGGGAAAAACCCGGACCGTCCCTGGTCAGCCCTGCAAGCTAGCTCGCAGGGCAGAAATCGGGCCACGCTGACGATGGTGACGATGAAACGTGAACACGTGAGCCCTCCTTTCAAGACGTTCGAGTGTGGAGACGACTACACCAAGGGCGCGCCCGATGGCAAGTAGCCGGTCTGTAGCAGATATTAGTCTGCCACGTGGAATACCCAGTCGCCTTTGTTTCGCTGGATTTCCTGAGGCGTCAGGAAGTGAAGCTCCATCAGGATAGGCTCTTCCGGTCCTTTGAAGAAATGTAGTTCGGCGTGAGGAAGTACAAGCCGGCGGACAGTTTCAAACGCGCTTTCCATTTTATACTCCTCGCCTTGCAATCCGAGACCTGCAACGCGTGTTCTGGCGGCCGAGAGCGTCATTGCCGGGCTAAAACCATCGAGATCGATTTGGCTATTGCCACTCCATTTCAAAGGCAAAGGCTTGGGGGTATCGGGCATGTGCCAAAGTTTGATGCTGATGCGATTGACACGCGCTCGATTGCGGCTGGTCAGAATGTCGATTTCCAGATCACCGTAGCCCAGCAGAAAGCCGCATGGCTGATCCTGATAGACATATAGCCATTTGGGAAAGCCAAGGTGTTTCTGGACCGGACCAAGATCGGCACCTACCCGCAGCGGCGTGTCCTTGCTGCCTAAAATCAGAGGCAGAATATGGAGTTTGCCTCGTTGCGGCATCGCACAGCTCAGTTGGCCGGAGAGGGCAAGGAGATAGCCTTGCCTTGGCGTGGGAACGGGTCCAGCACCAATATGCAGCCGCCGATGATCGCCACCGCGCCGAAGCCCTGGACGATGGTCAGCGACTCGCCGAGCATGACTGTGCCGACCAGCACCGCGATCACGGTCACGGCGAACTCGACGCTGATCGCTCTGGTGGCGCCGATGCTGGCAACCAGCCGGAAATAGACGACATAGGTCATTGCGCTCATCACGCAGGCGAGAATGCCGAGATAAAGGAAGTCGATGGCGCGCGGCATCGCCGGCACCGGCACGGCCAGAAGCAGCGGCAGCGTCATCAGCCCGCCGAACAGGAAGGCGGCGCTGGTGACTTCGAGCGAACCGACCGCGCGCAGATGGCGGTTGGCATAGTTGCTGCCGAAGGCCGCCGAGAAGGAACTGAGCAAGGAGGCGGCGCAGCCGAGTGCGAAGGATGTCGTCACTGGCACCGAGGGAAAGCCGACGAGGACCACGATGCCGGCGGCGCCGAGCAGCAGCCCGGTCAGCCCGCGAACGGTGATGCGCTCAAGCCCCCACATTTGGGAAAGGATCATCGAGAACAGCGGGATCGCGGCAACAAGGATCGCGGCCATCGCCGTGCCGATGCGCGGGGTGGCATAGGACAAGCCGATCAACTGTGCCGCAACCGTCGTCGCGCCGACTACTGCAAACGGCCGCCAGCCGGCGCTGAAATCGAGCTTGCGTCTGGTCGCGGCCGCCAGCAGCAGCAGGGTGATGCCGGCGATCAGCGACCGCAAGGTCACCGCGCCGATCCAGCCAAAGGCATGCACCACCTTGAGCAGGACCAGGAACGACAGCCCCCAGGTGATGGCCAGGAAGATATAGGAGGCGATGTCTCTGGGTTTCATGGTGTGGTAGCGGGTTTCTGACGCGGAAGGGTTGGATGACAAGGCGCGTATAGGTTCTACTCGCGGCTAGCAAGGCAGAGCGTGTAGCCCAAGAGGAAGAGCTTGTTGTGTCGGAGGGACAGCGCCCCCCTCTGTCCTGCCGGACATCTCCCCCACACGGGGGGAGATCGGCCATCATGGGCCGCCTACGCTAGTCGTCGGCGTCAAAAAAGGATGCCTGGGGCGATACAGCCAATCTCCCCCCTCGTGGGGGAGATGTCCGGCAGGACAGAGGGGGCAGGAAGGATCGCTACCTACCCGGCCTACCCGTCTTGCCCGGCCGGCGCTTTTCGCGACGCGCGTCGCCTGGGTCTTCGTACGAACCGATGCCGGCGCGTTCGCGCTTGACCGGCCTGTCGCCTTCGATCGGTGTCTCGGTCCGACGCACGGTCATCTCGTCGAGCGAGTTCTTCTTGAACAGCGGTTTGACCGGTTCGCCGGGAATGCCGAAGTCGGAGCCGTGCGCTTCCTCAGCCGACTGTTTCTTGAACAACGAGCGCGACACCGCGCCGGCGGGTGTCGGCATGTCGGTGCCGGGGCCCATGTCGTCGAGCGAGGGTTTCGCGAACAGGGGCTTCTTCACCGGCACGGCGCCGTCGGCGCCCATCTCGTCAAGCGCTGGCTTGCGGAAGAGGTTGAGCCGGGCAGCCTTGGCCGCCTCTTCGGCGGCACGTGCTTCGTCGAGCTTGCGGAAACGCTCCTGTTCCTCTGCCGTACGATGCTTGGCCACGCCCTTGTTGTGCTTGCCCTTTTCGCGACCCGAAACCGGGCTTTCCATGTCGGCATATTTGGCCAGCGGGTCTTCGGAGATCGACAGTTCCATCTCGCGCAAGCGCTTGATCTCGTCGCGGATGCGGGCCGCCTTCTCGAAGTCGAGATTTGCGGCGGCGTCGCGCATCTGTTTCTCCATGGCGTCGAGATGGGCCTTCAGGTTGTTGCCCATCATGGCGCCGGCGCTGTCGGTGAATTGCGAAATGTCGGCGCGGACGTGGTCCTTCTCGTAGACCGAATCCAGAATGTCGGAGATGCGCGACTTCACCGATTCCGGCGTGATGCCGTTGGCCGCGTTCCACTCCATCTGCTTTTCGCGGCGGCGGCTGGTCTCGGCCATCGCCCGTTCCATCGAGCCGGTGACCTGGTCGGCATAGAGGATGACCTTGCCGTCGACGTTGCGGGCGGCGCGGCCGATGGTCTGGATCAGCGAGGTTTCCGAGCGCAAAAACCCTTCCTTGTCGGCATCGAGAATGGCGACGAAGCCGCATTCGGGAATGTCGAGGCCCTCGCGCAGCAGGTTGATGCCGACCAGCACGTCGAAGGCGCCAAGGCGCAGGTCGCGCAGGATCTCGATGCGTTCCAGTGTATCGATGTCGGAGTGCATGTAACGCACCCGCACGCCCTGTTCGTGCAGGTATTCAGTCAGGTCCTCGGCCATGCGCTTGGTCAGCACCGTCACCAGCGTGCGGTAGCCGGCCTTGGTGGTCTCGCGGATCTCGCCGACGACATCGTCGACCTGGCTCTTGGCCGGGCGCACCTCGACCGGCGGATCGATCAGGCCGGTCGGGCGGATCACCTGCTCGGCGAAAACGCCGCCGGCCTGCTCCATTTCCCAGCCGCCCGGAGTTGCCGAAACCGCGACGGAGAGCGGGCGCATGGCGTCCCATTCCTCGAAGCGCAGCGGCCGGTTGTCCATGCAGGAGGGCAGACGGAAGCCATATTCGGCCAACGTCGCCTTGCGCCTGAAGTCGCCGCGATACATGCCGCCGATCTGCGGCACGGTGACATGGCTTTCGTCGATGAAGACCAGCGCGTTGTCGGGAATGTATTCAAACAACGTCGGCGGCGGATCGCCGGGCTGGCGGCCGGTCAGATAGCGCGAATAGTTCTCGATGCCGGCGCAGGAGCCGGTGGCTTCCAGCATCTCGAGGTCGAAACGGGTGCGCTGCTCCAGCCGTTGCGCCTCCAGCAAACGGCCGGCGCGCTCAAGCTCGACCAGCCGGTGCTTGAGCTCTTCCTTGATCGACTTGATGGCCTGGTTGAGGGTCGGGCGCGGCGTCACATAGTGCGAGTTGGCGTAGATCTTGACGCTTTTCAACTCGCCGGTCTTCTGGCCGGTCAGCGGGTCGAACTCGGTGATCTGCTCGATCTCGTCGCCGAACATCGAGATGCGCCAGGCGCGATCTTCCAAGTGGGCGGGAAAGATCTCGATCGTGTCGCCACGCACGCGGAACGAGCCGCGGACGAAATTGATGTCCTGGCGCTTGTATTGCTGGGCAACGAGATCGGCGAGCAAAGCGCGCTGGTCGAGCCGGTCGCCGATCTGCATCTGGAAGGTCATCGCCGTATAGGTCTCGACCGAGCCGATACCGTAGATGCAGGACACCGAGGCGACGATGATGACGTCGTCGCGCTCGAGCAGCGAACGCGTCGCCGAATGGCGCATGCGGTCGATCTGCTCGTTGATCGAGGATTCCTTCTCGATGAAGGTGTCGGTGCGCGGGACGTAGGCTTCCGGCTGGTAATAATCGTAGTAGGAGACGAAATACTCGACGGCGTTTTCGGGGAAGAATTTCTTGAACTCGGAATAGAGCTGCGCGGCCAGCGTCTTGTTCGGCGCCAGGATCAGGGCCGGGCGCTGCGTCTCCTCGATCACCTTGGCCATGGTGAAGGTCTTTCCCGAGCCGGTGACGCCGAGCAGCACCTGGGTGCGGTCGTTGTTGTCGACGCCTTCGACAAGGTCCTTGATTGCGGTCGGCTGGTCGCCGGCCGGCTCGAAGTCCGACACCATCTTGATGGCGATGCCGCCTTCCGATTTTTCGGGCCGGGCAGGGCGGTGCGGCGTCCACAGCACGCCGTCCTTGTGCAGCGGATTGCCGGATTCGATCAGCGCCGACAGCGCGGCCACCGTGGCGGTGACGCTGCCGGAGGCCATGGTCTCGGCGTCTTCCAGCGAGATGTCGAGGCCGGCGACCGGATTGAGGCCGGCCGCGGTGCGCTCCCTGGCTGTCGCCGCGCCACCCATCGAGGTGCCGCGCGCGGTGCGGCCGGGCGAAGATGAGCGCTCGGGGATCTTCTTCGACGGCTTCGGCGACTTGCCGCCGCCACCCTTGCCGGTCAGACGTCCTTCCTTCTCGGCCTCCTGCTCGATCTGCTCGGCCCAATCCGCGATCGAACCGGTCAGCGGCGTGCCCGACAGTTCGGGCTGCGGCATTTCGGCGAAGCCGCCCCTGTGCAGCGGCTCCGAGGCATCGAGGAAATCAGTCAGCGGACTGCGCCGCTTCGGCGCGGCGCGGTCGTCATTCGCCGTCGGCGGCGTTCTTTTATCGGAGGATTTGGCCATGTCCCGAATATGGGAGGTCTTGGTCAAAATGGAAAGAGTGGGATGGCTGGAGGCATGCCGCCAAGCGCGGCTGCTGACAGAAGGCTGTCAGGAGCGGGCGGGACAGGGTCGCGCGCCTGTCCCACTACCGGTCAGGCGCCGCTGCCGTTTGATGCCACCCGCGTCGCTGATCCGTTCAGGCGCGGCACCACGACGAGGCGCGTGACCTTGCCCTTCTTGAAGGCGGCAAGGAAGCGGCCGTAGTCCTTGAAAACGACGCAGCCATTCGATTCGGCGCGGCCGCCGCGCAGCATGTAGCTATGGGCGAGCAGGCCATCGCGGCCATATTTGTTGCCGCCACTGACAGGCGTGAGACGAATGGCCTCAACACCGTGGAAACGCGATTCGCGCAGCGACAGATTGTAGGTGTTGGGTGGTGTCGGCCCGCGATCCTTCTTATCGACATAGCGCGGCTGGTCGACCATGGCGCCATACCCCGAATGCGCTTCGAGCCGCTGGCCGTCCGGCAGGTAGACCGTTCCAGCGCTGATATCGTAGACGGCAACGCCGCGGCCGGCTCCGGTCCTGGCGTTCGGCGCGCCGAACAGGTTCTTGAACGCCTGGCCGAGGCCGCCGGCGGGAACGTCGGGCTTGGCATAGGCCAGCATGTCGCCACCATCGGCCGGCCGGCCTTGCCGGGCCGGCTGAGCTGGTCTGCCGGCCTGCTGGACCGGCTTTGTCGGAGGAGCCGGCTTCTGCTGCACGATCTTGGGCGGTTGAGCCGGCTTTTCCTGCTCCACGGACTTGGGCTGCTGCGGCGCGTCGAATTGCGGACGGCGGGTCGGCAGCGGCACGTCGTCGGTCAGCGCGTCCGGCAAGGAGGCGGCATCGCCGGGCTGTTCCTGCTGGGTTTCGACAGGCGCGACCGCGACATCGGCCGGGGATTCGGTCATCGGCAGCGGCGAGGCGAATGCCTCGTCCTCGACCGGCAGCGACCTGACAAGGGCCAGTGCCAGTTGCGAGTCGCTTGGCGTCTCCGACTGGGCAAAGCCCATCGGCTGCGGCGCGGTCTGCACGACGACGGAGCCGGTATCGACGCGGGCGAAGCGTTCCGCCGCCGGAGCCGGAATGTCATCCGACAGGCTGGCCACCACGGTGGCGGACGGCACCAGGGATGCCTCGGCAACTTGCGGCGCGACGCTGGAAATCACGGGACGGGCGTTAGCCGCGACGGCAGGCTTTCCGGCATCGGCAAAGACGGCGGCAAGCCGGCTCGGCGACAGCGACGCTTCAATGCGTTCGAAACGCTCTTGCGATTTCGACTTTGCGACCGTCGGGACGGCCATTGGCTTCGCTTGCGCCACGAGGCGCGCGGATTTTTCGGCCTGGGGGCTCACCCCGGCCAGCCTGAAGCAGCGCGCGCCGCATTGCACGGCATGGTCGTGCAGGGCCTGCGTGCCGCCATGGGCATTGGCCAGCGCGAACGGCGCCGAAGATGTGAGGAAATGCTGCTTCAGAGGATCGGCAAGGGCAAGCGAGCCCGGCATCGCCAGCGTCTGCGGCAGGCCGCCGGACGTTGCCGACAGCGAGGCGCCGACGGAACTCAGGCCGACCACGGTGCCGACCAGCCACAAGCCAACGGCAGCGCTGACGCCGGGCACCGCGACCCAGCGGACGATCCGTTCAGGGTTGAAGGAAGAGGAACGCGGCGCGTCACAGGCGGTCCCGCCGTCCCAACGCTCGTCCCCGACAATTGTTCTACTCAAGAACGCCATGCGACCAATCTTGCTCCAACCGGCTCCCACGTCCGCGGCTGTGATAGCCGCGACGACCATTCTGTGAGTGATCCCAGGTGGTCCCCGACGCGTTTTCCGCGTCTGTCGTTAGTTGCCGATTGCTTCAAAATATGGACAAAGTTGGTTAACCAATCCCTCTCAAAACCAACAAGAGACGCGGACTTTGTGCCGAAGAAGGCTTGTCCACGACCATGAACGCGGTATTGGAGCCCTTCCAATGGCTTTTTTGCTGCCTGTTTTTGCCGTTCAAGTCAAGCAAAACAGCCCTTGCTAATTGACGCAGAAGGCTTTTCGGCCGGTCGTGTTGCAACGACGCACGCCGTTGCGTATTGCCGAACAAGCCTGGGCACCCGGCAAAACTGTTGCCCTCCTGCCACAATTTCTCCGTCCGGGTGGCAGCCTCTCGACGGGCATTGACTCGTTTTGGGAGGAAGTGCAATCGGGGTAAGTGCTTGGTTTTGGGTGGCAAAGGCCACTTTCGGAGGCTTTTCCATGAAGCGTCGGGACTTCTTGGCGCTGTCGGCGGGTGCGGCGGCGTTTTCCCTTCTTCCAGGCGCCGTCAAGGCGAACGTGCCGGTGCCCTACGACCGGAACGCCGAGGTGCCGGTGAACGACAAGAAGGCGTTCATCGAGTGGATGGTGGCCAATCGCGGCGAGGATCCGAAGTTTCTGGCCGAGCGATTCGATCGCTTCCAGATCATGGTCTACAACAAGGACGTGCTGGACGACCGCAACAAGCGCGCCTTCCTGCTGACACCGCGCGAAGAGTTCGTGCTGCCGCAGAATCTGGGGCGCGCCTATGATCATGCTTTCCTCGACATCGGCTATGGCGTGACGATATCCGGTCCGCATCTGGTCGGACGCATGACGACGGCCATCGACGTGCAGCTTGGCGAAGCCGTGCTCGAGATCGGCACCGGCTCCGGCTACCAGTCGGCCTACCTGGCCAATCTCACTGACAAGGTGCACACGATCGAGATCATCAATCCGCTGGCGCAGCGCACCCGCCGCACCTATGACGCGCTGATCGAGCGCGGCTACAGCGAGTTCGGCTCGGTCACCAGCCGTAATGCCGACGGCTATTATGGCTGGGAAAGCGTCGGTCCGTTCGACAAGATCATCGTCACCTGCGGCATCGACCACATTCCGCCGTCGCTGTTGCAGCAGCTCAAGCCCAATGGCGTCATGGTCATTCCGGTCGGGCCGCCGGGCGCCCAGCACGTGCTCAAGGTGATCAAGCAGCAACTCGCCGACGGCACGTTCAACATCGTCCGCTCGGACATCTACAATGGCAAGGTGGTGCCTTTCGTGCCCTTCACCAAGCTGGAAGGCGACCAGATCGTCGGCACGCACAACGGTTGAGTTGCCCGCCGGCCCGAGCCTGCCGAGCTAACCGCCGCATCAAGGGGCCTGAATGACGGCTGTCGTATCGACCTCTCGACCAAGCATCGCCTCGCTGGAGGCGCCGCGGCTCGCGCACTACCTCGCGGTCGGGCTGATCGCCGGCGCCATCATCGCGCTGCAGATATCCGTCATGCGGGTGTTCGCCGTCGGCAGCTGGTCGCATTTCGGCTCGCTGGTGGTGAGCCTCGCCATGCTCGGCTTCTCGCTGTCCAGCGTCGTCATCTTTGCCGGCAAGGACTGGTTCGACCGGCACTGGCAAGGGGCGGCCACATCAGCCCTGCTGCTGATCGGCCCGCTCGCCGTCGCCTCCAACCTCGTTGCCCAGACGGTGCCGTTCAACGCCATCTTCCTGGTCTCCGACCCCGAGCAGAAATGGCGGCTGCTGGCTAATTTCCTGCTCTATCTCCTGCCGTTCCTGGCCGGTGCGTTCTTCCTCGGCATCGTCTTCCTGAAAAGCCGCACCGCCTTCGGCCGCGTCTATTTCGCCGATCTCACCGGCTCGGGGCTCGCCGGCCTCGCCGTGCTGGTGTCGATGTATCTGTTCGCGCCGGAAACCATCATCGTCGTGCCGCTGCTTTTATGGGCGGCCGGCTCGATCCTGTGGTTCCTCGCTTTCGGCGCCTGGAAGAGTGTCGTCGCCGGTGTGGTCGTGGCGGCGCTGTCGATCGCCGGCTACCTCATGCTGCCCGGCCTGCTCGGCATCCCCGACATCGCGGTGTCGCAGTACAAGGGCGTCGCCTATGCGCGCAACTTTCCCGACGGCAAGCGCATCTACCGCAACGTCTCTCCGTTCGGCGACCTGCAGGTCTATGCCAGTTCCTACATGCATTTCGCGCCGGGCCTGAGCGACAACGCCGCCTTCGGCATGCCCGAAGTTCCGGCCAACACCTATGTCGGCATGTATCGCGACGGCGACGGGCCGGAAGGCATCATGCGCAACCTGGCGCCGGCCGAGCAGGTCTATTTCCGCTATCTGCCGATGCACTACCCCTACGTCATCAAGACGAAACCCAAGACCTTCGTCGTGCAGTTCGGCGGCGGCATCTCCACGCAAGCCGCGCTCAATGCCGGCTCGACCTCGGTCGCCGTCGCCGAGAGCAACCCGATGACATTGCGGGCGTTCCGCGACCCGGTGCTGAAGGACGTCACCGGCGATATCCTGGCCGAGCCGCGGCTCAAGGTGATCGATTATGATGGGCGCCTGTTCCTCGCCAACACGACAGAGCGCTACGACGTCATCGATCTCAGCCTCGCCGACAGCGTCGGCCTGTCCAATCCGGGCGGCTTCGCCATCTCGGAGAAATACGCCTATACGCACGAGGCGATGCTGAGCTACATGCGCGCGCTCGCCGATGGCGGCGTGCTGTCTGTGACCTTGTGGAACAAGGAAGAGCCGCCGAAATCGGTGCTGAAGCTCTATTCGACCATCGCCGAGGCGGCCAGGACGTTCGACCGCCAGGGCGCTGCCAACGACATCTTCGCCGTGTCGAGCTATCTGTCGACGACGACGGTGCTGTTCAAGCGCGGCGGCTTCACCGAGGCGGAAATCAAGACGCTGCGCGACTACACCAAGTCGATGTCGTGGGAGGAAGTCTACTATCCCGGCATGCCATATGACGGCTCGACGGCGCAAAAGGTCCTCGACGATTATCGCGCCTCGATCTTCGGCAGCGGCGAGGATGCGACGCTCACCCAGCCCGCCGCCGATACCACCGCTCCGGCCGATCCGACCGCGCCAGCGAATCCCGACTGCGACCCGACGGCGCCGGCGGATCCGACGCTCGATGCCTGCGCCAACGCAGGCGGCGATGCCGGGCCGGACGTGCTGCCGGCGACCGCGCTGCAGCGCATGGCTTGGCACGCGCTTTTGACCGGCGGCTGGGAAAAGCTCGCCAGCGACTATGTCTTCGACGCGCGGGCGCTGAGCAACGACCAGCCCTATTTCGCCGCCTATGTGAAGGTCGCCGACCTGCCGAGGACGCTGGACAGGCTCGACCTGTTCCAGGACGACTGGGGTTATCTGCTGATCTGGGCGACGCTCGGCATTGCCTGCATTACGGCGGCGTCGCTGGTGCTGCTGCCGGTCATATTCGGCTGGCGCATCGTCTTCTCGCGCTCGCGCGGCAAGCTCGGCACCATCCTCTATTTCGCCTGTCTCGGCCTCGGCTACATCATGGTCGAGGTCGGGCTGATCAGCCGCTTCACCGTGGCGCTCGCCAATCCGACCGTGTCGGCCTCGGTGCTGATCTCGTCGATGCTGGTGTTTTCCGGTCTCGGCAGCCTGTTTGCCGAACGCATCTTCGACCGCGCCAGAACGCTTCTGCCTGTCTTGTTGCTGGCGATCTGCGTGCTGCTGCTGGCCTACGGCTTCTATTTGTCGCCGGTGCTCGACTGGATCGGCGCCTATCCCTATGCCGTGCGGCTGCTGCTCTGCTTCCTGCTGGTGTCGCCGCCGGCCTTCCTGATGGGCATGCCGATGGCCACCGCCATGACCTGGCTGGCGCGGCTCGGCAAGGAGCATTTGTTCGTCTGGGCCTGGGGCATCAATGGCTGCTTCTCGGTGATCGGCTCGGCCGCGGTGCCGATCGTCGCCACCAGTTTCGGCCTCAGCGCCGTGCTGCAATGGGCGGCGATCGCCTATCTCATCGCCATCCCGGCTTTCTTCGCGGTGCTGCTGCCGTCGAGGGCGCCGTCCATCCGATTGGTGACGGCCTGATGCCCGACCGGCGCGCCATCATCGCCGGACTGCTGGCCGCGGCAACCTTCCCGGCGGCGAGCCCGGCGGCGCGCTTGCGCAAGGCCATATCGACGATCGTGCCGTTCAAGACATCGCCATTCCCCTACCGGGGAAAGCTGCCCGACGGTTCCGGGCCCTTTCTCGACGTGACGGCCAATGGCCGGCACGGCCACACCTCGCCGCGCGGCGGCATCTACTGGGAAGACGAGACCTATTCCGACCGAAGCACGCTGCTGGCGGTACCGAAAGGGTTCGATCCGGCCAAGCCGGCGGTCATCGTGGTGTTCTTCCACGGCAATGGCGCCACCTTGCAGCGCGACGTCGTCGGCCGCCAGCGGGTGGTCGCGCAGGTCGAGGCGTCCGGCCTCAACGCCGTGCTGGTGGCGCCTCAATTCGCCAGCAACGCGCAGGATTCCAGCGCCGGCAATTTCTGGACGCCGGGCGCCTTTGCCAGGTTCATGACCGAGGCGGCCCAAGGCCTGGGCAAGCTGACCGGCGCCAAGGCGGCGAAATTCGACGCCATGCCGGTGGTGCTGGTCGCCTATAGCGGCGGCTACAACCCTTCCGCCTCCGTGCTGAAGAACGGCGACATCGGCGGCCGCCTGCTCGGTGTCATCCTGCTCGACGCGGTGTTCGACGAAGCGGACATTTTCGCCAACTGGATCGCGCGCCACAGGAAGAGCTTCTTCGTCAGCGCCTATGGCCAGTCCTCGGCCTCCGGCAATGCGCAGATCCGGCAGTTGCTGGCAGGGCAGGGCATCGACGCCAGTTCGGATCCGCCGCGCCGGCTCGAAGCCGGCACCGTCGCCTTCCTCGCCTCGGATGCAGCCCACGACAGCTTCGTTAACCGCGCCTTCGTCGGCAACCCGCTGCATTGGCTGCTGGCCCGCCTGCGCGGGTTTCCGCGCTAAGTCCTCTTACCACTCCCGTCCCGGTTCCCGGCCATGCTTCTGACCGCCATTGTCATCGCCCAAATATTGGACCCGCTCCGGATCGTGCTGGTTGGGGTCGCCTATTTCCTCAGCCGGTTGGTTGAGCGGCCGGGCATGGGCTGGTTTGGATTGCTTGCGGCGATTGCCGTGATCGCCGCTGCATTTCCGTTCGTGATATTCGGCCAGTCCGGCGATATCGCCTGGACCGCCGCCGCGGTCGGGGTGATATCGAACGCGCTCATAACCGCCGTCTTGGCCGGGCTGCTGCGGCTCCAGCGCCGGTTTTTCTGATCGTCGGCACGTCTCATCTCGGCAGGGCGCCGTCGATGCCGATGTCGGCAATCGTTGCCAGTTCGGCGGCGACAGCGGCGGCGCGGCGTGCCGGCCACCTCTCTCCCATTTCATGGGGGCGAGGAAGCCAAGCCTTGTTCAGTTGAACCACAGCGCAAACGTAAGGAACCCGCCACCGCCGAACTCGCGCTGGATCTGGTCGAAATCGTCGCTGGTCAGGATCTTGCCGCTTTCGAGGTAGGGCGCGATGGCCGGGCCGGTGATCGACAGCACGAGGTCGAAGGGCTTCGGCTCGTCGAAGAAGCGCTTCATGTTGATGCCCTTGCCGGTGATGCGGAAATGCGGCAGCAGCACGCGGCCTTCGAGCAGATCTTCCGCCATCGTCAAGGTGGCGAGCCAGGCCGCGACCTGCTCCTCGCCGACTTCGAGGCCGGTGAGCTGGTTTTCGCCCTTCTGCTGCGGTCCGGGCAGCCATTCGCGGTCATTGTCGGTCTCGGCGCGGATTGCCTTCCAATCCTCGCGCGACAGCCGGATCATTTCGAGCAGTTCGCGGCGCGCCGCTTGTCGGCGTTCCGGTTCGACCACCGGCCAGTTGATCATGTGCACCATCGAGATGAAATCGGCGATACGCCATTCCGAGGAGAAGATGCTTGAGCCCATCTCGCTCGGCGGGGGCACGAGAATGTCCTGCAACGGCAGCTTGGCGCGCGGGAACAGCATGTGGAACGAGCCGTCGAAAGTGTTTTTGAAATCATGCGCCAGCCAGAAATCGGCCTGCGCCATCAGGAACTCGGCATAGCCCTGCAGCCAGAAACCGTCGGCGCGGTCGAAGCGGAAGGTCAGCGCCGGTGCCGCGTCGTCCGGCGCGCTGCCGCCGCGCGACAGCGCGGCCATGATGGCCGCCATGCTTTCGTCCGGCGCGATCATGCCATCCTCGTTGAGGTCGATGCCGACATGGGTGAGGTCGATGACCATGCCGATATCGGCATCGGCGGGCACCGAATCCAGCGTGGCGGCGGATTTCTCCAGCCGGTCGCGGAAGGCGGCCAGAATGGCGCGGAACTGCTCGTAGGTCAGCGGTTCGGGGTTGGGATTGTCGGGCACCGGCAACCGCATCAGCGGCAGCATGAAGGATTGCGGGCTCTCGAAGCCATGACGGTGCAGGCCGCTGGCCAGGATCTCCAGCGCGGTGAAGAATTCACCGGCGCCGGCCGCATAGGCTGATGCCGGATCCTTGGGCGCGGCGGCCTCCAGCGTCGACAGGGCGCTGTCGCGCGCGGCCACGGTCTTCGCCTCGAACAGGGCGGTTGCCGCTTCGGGCATTGCTGCCCGGGCCGAAGACAATGGCACGAGCATAATGAAGGCGGATGCCAGCAGGCTCGAAAGTCGGTTCATCGTGGTCCTCCGGTTTGCCGTTCCATCGCGATCATAAACACAATCGGCGACGCGCGCCCGTCACTTCAGCGCCGCCAGCGCCTTGTCGATTTCGGCCATCTGCCCCTGGAAGTAGCCGTCATATTGGGGATAGCCGGCGTCGTGACAAAACGACCAGGCCAGTTGCATCCGCTGCCTGGCATCCCCGAGCAGCCTGGCATCGCCGTTCTTGCGGCCGAGGATAAGCAGCCCGGCGCCGACCCCGCCTTGCAGGGACGCCCATTGCAGCGGCGCGCTCTCTTTCGTCCACTCTTTCAAGGCTTCGTCATAGGAGGCGAGACCGGCCCGGATGGTCGCGTCATCGCCCGTCCGCTCACCGGTCAGGACGAGGGCGCGGGCAAGATTGTTGTGCGCGGTCGCCCAACTGAACGGCTCGCGTTTGCGCGTCCATTCCTCCAGTGCGTTGCGGTAGGCATTGGCCGCCAGCGTAAGGTTCTGCGTGCCTTGCTCGCGCTGGCCGATAGACAACATGGCGTTGGCCAGGTTGTTCTGTTCCGTCGCCCACAGCAGCGGCACGCGCTCGCGGGTGTTTTCACTGAGCGCGGCATTGTAGGCATCCACTGCCTGTTGCAGCAGGTCGCTGCCGTCGAGCCGGTCGCCGATTGCCCATAGCGCGCTGCCCAGGCCATCCTGCGCGGCGGCCCAGGACAGGGGGTCGAGGTCGCGGGTCAGCGTGTTCAGCACATCCTCATAGGCATCGACGGCTTCATGCAACCGATCCGGCTGGTTGCCGCGCAGGCCGATCCACGCGATGGCGTCGGCTTCGCCCTTGCGCGCCAGCGCCCATTTGACGGGTTGCTCCTGTCGCGAAATCGCCTGCCGGGCGGCGGCGAAGGCAGTCGCCGCCAACTGGTATTGCTCCGGGCCGCTCTTGCGCATCCCAAGCATTACCAGCGCCGTGCCGAGATTGGACTGGGCCTCCGCCCACAGCGAAGGATCGACCTGCTTGATCCCGCTGGAGACGATGCCGGAGAAGATGCCGACCGCCTGCTCCAGCGACGCAGAGCCGCTCTGGCGCTGCCCATACATATACATCGCCAGGCCGAAATCGTTCTGGGTCATTATCAATTGAGGTGTCAGGCGATCCTGGGGAAGCAGCTTGGCCGCTTCGGAAAATGTTCGCATCGAGGCCTGCAGAGCCTTGTTGTCGCCGCGAAACGTGCCGTAGGCGCGGATGGCATTGGCTTCAGCCAGCTTGTAGTGCCAGGCGAGGCCAGCGTCCCATTTCTTCACCTGTTCGAACGCCTTGCGGTAGTCGTCGGCCGCCTTCATCTGCTGGAAGGCGAGGAAATAGGTATCGCCGCTGCGGCTGTAGACTTCGGCGAATTCGATCCGCCTGGCCTTGACGTCGGCCTCGGCCCGATCGACGGTTTTGGACAGTCGCGCGACACGCGCCTTGGCCTGTTGCTGGAACTGGATCGCTGCTGTCACCGCGCCGTCGGCCAGCGCCTTTTCGGCGAGATCCGACAAGCGGACGATGTCTACGTCCGTGCTCTTCAGCGTCTGCCTTTCCGCAATGATGGTCTTGAGATGTTCGGTCTGGCCGCGCAGCAGCCGGTCCAGTTCGCGCGGGTCGCTGGGCACATCGGTGCCTAGCGCGGCGAGCAGGCCGTAGAGCGTTCCGAGCGGCACGGCTTCCGAATTGGCGGCGGCCTCGACAAGGTGGCGCGTGTCGGCGGCCGTCTTGGCGATGGTCAGCAGCAGCTTGCGACGCTCGCCGCGGATCGCGGCGTCGTCACCGGCCGCCTGTTCCGGCGACAGGCCGAAATAGAGCAGCCGGCGCAGGCTGGCATTGGTCCATGGCCGCTGGCGCCCGCCGGTCTGCACATAGACCTCCTCGGCCACCATCGTCATGACGTCGCCGAAGGCAAAACCGCCGGCTGCCAGATGTTTCAGCAGCGCGGCGGCATAGGGGCTGTTGCCGCCGGCATCGCCATCGAGCGCGGCGTGGCCGGGCTCGGCGGCAAAGCCGATCACCTCGCCCAGGCTTTGCGGCGCGTCGGCGGCATCGGCGAGAGGGGCGGCTCCGCGCGTCAGGTCGAGCCCGGCGGCGGCGACGGGTGCAGGACCGGAGGAGGTGACGATGGTCGCCCCGGCGGGGAACGGGTTGGTGCGGCAGGCGTCCAGCAACACGATGGCGACGGGAACCTTGGCCTTCAGTTCGGCCAGCAGGCCCGATAGCGGAACTAGGTTCTTGCCGGCATCGGCGAGCGCGGATGGGTCGGCGCCGACCGGCACCAGATAGTTCTCGCCGCCGGCCTCGATGCCATGTCCCGAATAGTAGAGCAGCGCCACATCGGCGCCGGCCGCGTCCTCGACGAAACGTTGCAGGCCGCGGTCGAGCCTGGTCTTGTCGCCATCAGTGACGGAGGTGACATCGAAGCCGAGTTCACCGAGCAGGCGATCGACCGCGCGGGCGTCGTTGGCGGGGTTGGGCAGGGCGGTCAGATGTTCGTAGCGGGATTCGCCGATGACCAGCGCCACGCCGCGCATCGGCTTTGCGTCATCGGCCCAAGCGGAAGGCGCGTTGAGAAACAAGGCGAGGCAAAAGGCCAGCAGCAACGCCGCGAACCTGGTCCCGCAATGCCGGTCGACCATCCCCATCTTTCCGCCCGAAAGATCCAAACCCGGCCCCATGCTAATGCGCTGACCGTGGCGGCTCAATGGCGCAGTCGCGGCGGCGCGGTGAATGTCTGGCGGCAAAACGGTTGCGACGACAAGGACAAGCCCCTTGATTGTTGCCGGATGCGCTTCAACCGGCCCAGCGGACGGTCTACACAGGGCAAACGATTGGGCATCGCGTGTCGAATTATCCGCTTTCCTACAAACTGTCCTGGCTGCCGCGTTTCCTGAAGCCGTCGCTCGGCGGCGACGTCGGAGAATTCGCGCCGATAGCCGCAACGACGATGGCGCCACCGCCGACGCGGACGGTGCGGCTTGCCTTCGTCGGCGACATCTCGTCGGTGGCCAATCGCGGCGCGCCGGACTGCGATCCGGCGATCATGACACTGCTCGGCGCAGCCGACCTGGTGATCGGCAATTGCGAAAGCCCGATCGTGGACAGACCGAGTGCCGTGCTGGGGACGAAGCTCGGCACGCATCATGCCATGACCGGGCGCTTTCTTGATGAGGCGCTTGCCGCGGCAGGCATCCCGCATGACAAGCTCGTGCTGTCGCTGGCCAACAATCATGTGTTCGACCAGGGCGTCGCCGGTTTCGACGAGACCGTGGCGGCGCTGAAGCGGCTCGGCATCCGCACAATCGGCCTCACCGCCGATGGTCCGGTGCCTGTCAAAGTCGGACCGCTGACATTGGGCTTCGCCGCCTTCACGCTCTGGCGCAACGCCGACGCTGACCTGTTTGCCGGCCGCGTGTCGATGGATGGTGATCCGGCGCGCTGGCCGCGCGACGCCGGTTTCGATCTTACCTGTGCCGTACCGCATTGGGACTGGGAGTTCCGGCATTTCCCGCGCGCGGAAACGCGGGCGCTGGCCAGGCAGTTGGCCGGGCAGGGCGTCGGGCTGATCGCCGGCCATCACGCCCATGTCGTGCAGCCGGTGGAACGGATCGACGGGACGATCGTCGCTTATGGGCTGGGCGATTTCCTTGGCACCGCCTTTGCCCGTCAGCCATGGCCCGGACGCATTGGAGGCATCCTCGTCGTCGATGTCAGTGCCGATACCGGCACGCGCGGTGCCATCGCGTCTTACCGTCTGCATCCGTTCATGCGGCTGCGGGCCGGTGATCATGAGCGGCTGGTGCCGGTGGAGGTGCTGGAGGGTGGAATGCGCGGTAGGGTCGAAGGTCGGCTGAGGGCGATTTTTCCTTCTCTCGCAACGCAAGAGGATGTCACCGTCTAACCGTCTGGTGGCCCCCGCAAAAACGACTATCATGCGGTGGCAGAGGCAGGCTCGCGGGGCGGCGATGGAAACAGCGGATTTCATGCCAAGCGAAGCCGACATCGCCAATATCCGGAAAGACATCGAGATCTACGAGGCGGCGAGGGCCTCGGCGGTCCGGCAAGTGCGCTGGCGGGTGCCGTTGTTCGTTGGCCTGGTGCTTGTGTTCGTCGTGCTGGTCGCCTGGCTGTTCAACAAGGTCGCCGATCCCAACGAGCAATGGTTCTCGACGCCACATGTGTTTCTCTATCTCGTCGGCTTCGCGGCTTCGATCCTGCTCTATTTCCGGGCGATCAGGCCGGCGACGCGGCTGCGGCAATCGTTCCGCGAGACGCTGCTGCCGATCATCTTCGGCTTCATCAGGGATATGCGTTACCAGCACGATGTGACGCCGAATTCCTTCGACCGGTTGCCGCGCGAGACGGTCGGCGGCTTCACCATGAGCCGCTTCGACGACATCATAGCCGGACGCTACGACGGGTTTCCGTTCGAGCTTTATGAGGCAGACCTGTGGGACGGGGCGGCAACCAAGAACAGGGCGACAACCTTCAAGGGCGTCATTGTCGCCTTCGAGACGGTCGAGCCGTTCCCCGGCATACTGGTGGCGGCGCGGCGGGCCAACGCGGTCATGGGCTTCTTCCGCGGCATGTTCACAGCGAGGATGCAGGAGTTGTCATCGGGCGTTCCCGAGCTCGATGCCGCCTATGAATTCCGCACCGACAACATCGAAGCGGCGCGGCCGCTGGTGACTGGCCGGCTGGCGCAAGCGCTGAAATGGCTGGGTGAAACCTGGCCGGACGATCCGGCCCGCATCGCGCTCAACGGCAGCGACGGTTTCCTGCTGCTGCCGCAGACGAAGAATTTCTTCGAGCTGCCGGATATCTCGGTGCCGCTCGACTACACCAGGCACGTCGCGCCGATGATATCGGACATGGGCGCGATGCTGGCGACGGCAGCGCTGGTGCGCAAGATCGGCGCGAAGGACGAGGCAGGTTAGTCCGGCCGGAACATCAGCAATCGAAGCCGTATTTGTCGCGCATAGTGTCCGCTTCTTCCTTCGACATTCTCTTGAACATCACGCAGACGGTGAAGCTGCCGACCTGACGCCCGTCGCGTGTGTACCCCCAGTCGGAAATATCGTCCCGGGTGAATTCTATGTCCTGGCCGAGGACGACGTTGTGCACTTCCTCCGGCTCGTTGGCCAATATGCCGACAAACCCGGTTTCGGTGCGACGAAAAGGTATGACCCAGAAGTGTTCGATGACGTGCCCGTCCCGCACCTTGACCTTCAATTTGAACCTGTCCGTGCCGGAGGGAGGGGCCTCGGACAATGCCAGGAATTCGTCCAGCCTGGCGAGCGCCTGCGCGGTCGCCGCCGCCATGTCTGGATCGCCGGGAGTAAAGATAACCGTTTTGTCGTCGGCTGGATCGGCGCTTTGTGCGCCGGCCGATCCCGGAGCAAGCGCCAGCATCAGAGATATCACGGCCCGGACTGCAAGTTTCATTGGATGATGGCCCCCCTCCATAACGGTCGATACCATCGTGCATCCATTCCGGCTTTGCAACCGGAGCGCGAGTTTCATCCCCTTGGAGCGGCGGTTTGAACGGGTCCATGAAACAAAATGTGTGCCGATGAACAGTCGGAAGTCCGTTTCGTGATACCGCCAACGCGGATTGCGGCGGGGTTGTGGTGGTCACATGCCGGCCTGCACAGACCCGATAACGGACTCTTTCTATGGGCAAAGCGCTGTAACAAACGGTTGCTCTATTGGCAGGGAAAGCCGGATCATCAGTCAATGTGGCGGAATTAAGCTTATGATTCCGTTGCGAAAATTCATCCAACGTGATTTGCTGACAGCAGGCTTTCCGGCCCAGTCTCGGCTCGTTCGGTGCTGTCGTTTCCCAAGGCGGCGGCCCGGAAAATCGAAACAGCACGGAGTGCACCCCATGAAGAAGACCCTCGCAACCACCGTCGCTCTGCTCGCCTTCCTCGGCACGGCCTATGCCGCGACCGTCCAGGGCACCATCCAGGCCGTCGACCCGACGACCAAGTCGATCACCCTCGACGACGGCAAGATCTACCAGCTCTCGCCGGACGCGGCGGTCGGGAAACTGAAGGTCGGCGCCAAGGTGGCGGTGACGGTCGATGAGAAGACCGGCATGGTGACGTCGATCAAGAAGGCTTCGTAGTCGCGAGCATGAGTTCCGGCGTTGTCTGAAACAGTCAACGCCGCGCTGCCCCTCATCCCCCTGCCGGCACCTTCTCCCCGTATAGGACGGGGAGAAGGGAGCTAGTCGCGACGCCGGTGACCCCCTCTCCCCGTCCTTCACGGGGAGAGGGTAAGGGTGAGGGCGGCGCAATCCTTCGAATTTGTCCCCGTGACGTCGAAGTCCCACCATTACCGCGCCTTGGCTCTGCCACGCGCCGCTATGGTTTTTGCCGAAAGGCCGCGCTATCCCTTGGCCAACGGGGGATTTCCATGGTCGAGGAACAAAAAGGGTTTCGTTTGTCGCGACGGCTGCTGCTCGGCGCGGCTGTCGTCGGCGGCGCGGTGCTGTGGGGCGGCACCACCATGGCGCGGCTGGCGCGCGGGCCTTCGGGACCCAAGAATGCCGGACGCATCGCCGATATCGACGGCATTGCCTTGCCGCTGAAGCCGGTTGCCAGCCCACCGGCCTTTGACCCTTCGCTGCCGTGGTCGGCCAAGGGCGGAGACATCAACGATGCCAGCGGGCTGTCGAGGACGCCGATCTATGGCGTTGTCGAGATCAGCGAGGAGGACCACATCGCCAAGGCGCTGGCCTTCGCGCGCGCCAACGGCTTGAAAGTCTCGCTGGCCGCTGTCCGTCACTCGATGGGCGGGCATGCGTTCGACGACAATGCGCTGGTGCTCGACCTCAGAAAGTTCAACAAGGTCAGCGTCGACGCGGCGGCGAAGACCATGACCTTGCAGCCGGGCGCGCGCTGGCACGACATCCAGAACCTTTTACATCCGCGCTTCGCGGTGAAGGCAATGCAGTCGACCGATATCTTCTCGGTCGGCGGCTCGCTGTCGGTGAACGCGCATGGCATGGACCATCAGGCCGGTTCGGTGGCTGGCTCGATCCGCTCGATGCGGGTGATGGTGGCCGACGGTTCGGTGACCACGTGCTCGTCGACCGAAAACAGCGACCTGTTCCGCCATGTCGTCGGCGGCTACGGCCTGTTCGGCGTGGTGCTGGAGGCAACGCTCGATATCGTCGACAATGCCGTCTACCGGACCTCGCGCGAGATCATCAAATCGGATGATTTCCCGAAATTCTTTGCCGAGGTTCTGGAGCCGAACAAGGATATCGGCCTGTTCTACGGCCATCTGTCGACCGCGCCCGGCAATTTCCTCGAGGACATGATCGTTTATCGCTATGACAAGGTGGCCGAGCAGCCGCCGGCCGATCAGCCTGAAATCGGCGAGCCCGAGGGCGTCGGCCTCAAGCGGGTGATCATGAACCTCGCCAAGAAGGGCAGCCTGTTCCAGGAACTGAAATGGTTCACGGAAAAGACGCTGGAGCCCAAATTCGAAAGCTGCACGGTGGCGCGAACGGCAGCGATGGCCGAGGGCGAGGCCTGCCTCGTCACACGCAACAATCCGATGCACGATTCGGTGCCGTATCTGTTCAACGATCTGATGGACGAGACCGACATCCTGCACGAGTATTTCATCCCGCGCGCCGCCTATGTCGAGTTCATCGCGGAAGCCCGCGAGATCCTGCGCAACCAGGACCTGCCGGTGCTCAATGCCTCGGTGCGCATCGTCCACAAGGAGGATGTGGCGCTGACCTACGCGCCGGAGCCAGCCTATTCGCTGGTGCTCTACATCAACCAGCCGACCGATGCCGACGGCAATGCCAGGATGCGGGCGCTGACCCGGGCGCTGATCGACGTGACGATCAAGCATGGCGGGCGTTTCTTCCTGCCGTATCAGCTGCATTACACGGCCAGGGAATTGCTGGCGTCCTATCCCGAGCTGCCGGCCTTCCTGGCGGCGAAACGGCAATATGACCCGACGGAACTGTTTTCCTCGACCTTCTACCGTGCCATCAAGGCGCTGAGCGGGGTGGCGTAGCAGGCAGGAGAACAACCATGCGGATGGTATCAGCGGCGGCACTCACCCTCATCGCGCTGTGCGCTGGACCGGCCGTGGCCGAGGATCTCAAGGCCTTCAGGCTGACCATCGACGGGGTGACGGTCGACATCGATCCCGGCGAGAGCGCGAACGTGACGCTGCCCGGCGGCAAGAAGAGCAAGGTGACGCTCGAACGCAACGACTTCGCCACCTTTTCCGGCGGCAGTTTCTCCTTCGTCCATCCGAGCAACATTTCGGTGACCAAGACCGATCTCGGCGAAAACATCACGCAGTATCTGATGGCCTCGGCGCTGGGCACGATCGTCGTCGTGCAGGAATACGGCAAGATGAATCCGGTCTCGCTCAACCAGCTTATGCTGCAGGAGATGACCAAGGAATCGGTGCAGGCCGGTGCCGCGCTGACGCAGGAGCCGACGACGCGCAAGCTCGCCGACGGCAGGGAATTGACCGGCATCCGCGCCCAAGTGAAGACGCGCACCGACACCGCCTATTTCGAGATCGTCGGCTTCGGCCGTGCTGATCAGGGGCTGCTGTTCATCACGCGCGTCGCCGGTGAGGACGCGGCCACCGAAAAGCCGCTGATCGACAGGTTCTGGCAGAGCCTCAAGCTGAAGCCGTAGACGCCGGCGTCGGAAGCGCGTCGCGTCCGCGCTTCCGGTCTTTGTTTCATGCATGTCGTTCTCCCAAAACCGGGGCCCACTCTTGGGAGACATGCCTTCTAGAGCTTGCTCGGCACCAGGCCAGCCAGCCAGTTCGCCGACCGTTTCGCCATATCGGCGGTTGCTGACACGGCGCGGCCAAGATCGGTCTTGACCACGGCGTAGCCGTTTTTCGTGCGGTAGAGCACGCCGGTTCCACCATCGACCACCTGTTCATAGGCGACGGGCCGGGCGGCGGCCGCGTCCATGGCCGTCGCCGGCGAGCCGACGGGGACGCTCGGCCGATGGCTCAATTCCGGCGGCAGCGGGCTTTCGATCTTAACGACCCTGCTGACAGGCTTCAGTTCCGGGCGCGACGCGGCCGCGGCCAGTTGCGAGGAGGACGACGAGCCCTTCGCGCGGCAGATGCCGGAGACGAGCGGATAGTTGAAATTGCGCTCGTGCAGCATCTGGCTTTTCATCGCCGCTTCGCACTCGGCGATGGTCGACCACTTGGCCGGCGTCTCGCCGATATATTCGCAAAGCTTGGCGTCGCAATCGCAACCAACGATGGTCATGGCGACAAGGGCGGTCTTGATCACGGTCTTGTCCCTTCGAGATGCCTGCCGGCAGCCCACTTACGTGTATGTCGAGGTCCCAAAACCGGTTTCAACCCCAAGGTCGAGCCCGTGGGTGTGCTTTTGGGCGACATGCAACCATCCATCGCGCGCGAACAAGGCGGGATTTGGCCGCGATTGTGGAATGACCGTGGCGGCACGCGAACGGCCGCCTATCGGGCGGTCGGCGAGGTCCGTTTGAGGAAATTCGCGATCAGTCGCACCACGTCTTGCGGGCGTTCGATCTGCGGGATGTGGTTGACGCCATCGAGAACGGTCATTTCGGCGTGCGGAAACAGCGAGGCGATTTCTTCACCCTGTTTGAGAGGCGTGGTCGAATCCTCTCGTCCCCAGATGACGAGAACAGGCGGCGCGAAGATGCGATAGTTAGCCGGGTCGGCGGCAAGCGATTTTCGCTCGTCGTTGAAGAGGCCGCTGAACAGCCAATGGCCAACGGCATCGGTGGTGCCTTTGACGTTCAGGGGGCGCGTGTAGATCGCTATGCGCTCCGCGGTGACCAGATCGTCGTTTTCAATAAACCGGCGCAAACCGGTGCCGGTCATCAGCGGATTGGTGAAGGTCGCGGCGGTCAGCAACTGGCGTGGCCAGTCCCTGTTGAGGAAAGATGCGAATGGAAAGGCCGGCGCCTCGGTCTGGCCAAGGCCAAGTGCCACGTCGAGCAGGATCAGCGAGTCGATCCGGGCGGGAGCCGTGAAAGCGGCTTCGATCACCCCGCCGCCGCCATAGGAGTGGACACCGACGCTGAAATGGCGAAGGCCGAGCGCGTCGGCAAAACCGAGGACGCGTCTTGCGTGGGCGGCGCGCGAATAATCCTGATCGGCCGGTCTTTCCGAATAGCCAAAGGGCGGCATGTCAACGGCGATCACGCGAAAGCCCTGTTCTCCCAATGGCGCGGCGATGTCACGATAGGTCTCGGCCCAGGAGGCTGTGCCGTGGAACAGAAGCAGCGGCGGCCCGTCCTGCGGACCCCAGACCTGATAGTGCATCTTCAGCCCGTCGACCGTGGCAAACAGCGCTCCCGCCGGGGCCGCCTCCTCGGGCGACAGGTTCTCTCGAAGTGCAGCCGCACCGCGAAAGCCCACTAGCGTGACCGCAATAAGCACGACCAGCGCGAGTGCCAGCCAGCCGGCGATCCGGATCAGTCGACGCATGGCCTGGCCATCGCTTTAGTAGTCATAGACATGTTCGAGCCTGGCGCCCGACTTGATCAGCGCCGGCAGCACCAGATGCAGCTTGCGCACGGCGACGGTCATGCCGGTGCGACGCGTCGAAGGGTCGGCCGGCAGGGGGTAGCTGAACAGGATGCGCATGCCTTCGGGGACAGCGATCGAGTCGGTGGAGAGCACGGTGACCATGATTTCGTCATTGCCGCCGATCTCGACGAAGGACACGCCCTTGTCAATCAGGCGCGGGATCATCTCGGTAAACACCTGGTAGCGCTTGGTAAGGAAGATGGTTCCGTCAGCGCCGAGGTCTCGTTCGAGCAAGGTGTCGGGCTCGTTGCGCGTCGCTTCGCCGACCGGCCCCCTGGCCCAGACATGGATGTCGAGGAAGGCCGGGTCGGAGGTGGCGGCAAGCGCCTTGGTGATCAGGTCGGCATAGCCCTGCTTGATGGTGTCGGCGAGGCCGAAGGCCAGCTTGCGCTCGCTGGTGCGGATGGAGCTGTCGCCCGGCGCCGGCTGCACGGCAAACAGGCCGGCGCGCTTCTCGGCGTAGGGGAACTGATACCATGGCACCTGATCGAGGAAGGCGGCATAGTCGGCCGCCACCTTGGCCTGATAGATATCGGCGGCGGTGCGCTTGCTGGCGGTCGCCTCGGTGATGCGGCCAACCGTGTTCTCATAGGCCCACTGCAATATGTGCTCGATCGAGTGGCTGGTGCCGATGACGACCAGCATCTGGTGGTTGGCCAAGTTGAACTTGTAGGAAGAGCTGGCGCGGATCACCGTCGCGTAGTCCTGCCAGAAACGGCCGACATAGGACCAGTAGGGAAAGCCGCTCGGCTGGTTCTTGTCGACGAAGCCGGCATATTCGCGCGCGGCATAGACGATCGCCCATTCCGGGTAGGTGAGGAAGGTCGATTCCTCCGGCCGCTGGTAGCCGGGGATCTCGGCGCGGACCTTGTCGGCCAGCGCCTTGGGCGGCGCGCCATCGGCGATACCGGGCAGGGGCGTGGTATCCAGCGACGGCGTCGTCAGGAAGCCGTAGGCCAGCCCGGCGATCGGGATCAGGATGACGATGACGATCAGCCAGAGGATCGTCTTGATGATGCGCTTCAGCCAGCGGAACAGGAACATGGCCGGTCAGGCCGTGGCGAAGTGGTCGTGTATGCGCTTCGACAGCCAGAAGCCGACATAGACGGCGAAGCCGCCGATGACGATATGCGGCAGGTTGGCGAAGAAACGCGCCGGGAATTCGATGTCGTTGAGGGAACGGAAGCCGTTGATGAAGATGCCGGCATCGAGGCAGCCGGAACCGGTGACCAGCCCAAGCACGCCGTCGAACAGATAGACCGAGCCGAACAGCTTGAAATAGAACACCGCCTGGCGGTGCGAGATGAAGGCAGCCGCCAGCGCCCAGACGCCGGAGAAGGCATGCAGCAGGTCGTCATACCATTGCAGCGAGAACAGGCCGAACAGATTGCCGTTGGCGTCGTTGAACGCCGGTATGTAGCCGATGGCGACGACGCCGAAGAACAGGAAGGCGTAGGCAACGGCAAGCTTCTGGATCAACGTCATGAAGTATCCCCCTTCAAGTGACGATGAACGTTAGCTTATTTCGCCGCCGGTTGCAGCCCCAACCGGAAACACCGTAAAAATTGTAGGGGATAGCCAAACGACAGTCGGCGCCGGGATTTCTCCCAGCGCCTCCCTGTCAGATCAGGACACGGTCGCGGCAGCAACTTCCGTAAAGTCGTCGCGCCTTGCCGGCCTTGATTTTGACGGTCCTGCCAGCCGCCACCCGAGGGCAGCGTCCGTTCCAGACCACGCCGGTCTCCACCCTTGCGGGCTTCGCCCTGCGCACCATCGAAGGTTTTTGCCGTCCTTCATGGCAGCATCGGTCCGCCGTCGGCGTTGGCACGCTTTCCGCGGCCCCGTAGGTCTCGGCTCCGTCCCTCGAAACAGGCAAGCCTGCTCTCGCTTCGGGCCGTACGGGCCTCAGGAAGTCCGCTTTCGCTCTGCCTTTCGGTTGGGCGATCGGCAGCCGCCTGAGATGGGTTCAATGTAGGGGGATCAAGGGTTCTGGGGAATGGCCGCGGGCCTGTGGATAACGGGATTATCGGGGACCATTCGCAGATGTCTGCCGGTCACGGTGAAAACAGGGACAGCGCGTTTCGCCCCTTGCTCCGCTGGCGGGCGCGGGCTTCAATGCCGGCAAAGGATCGAGCGTTGCATGCTCGGCGCCGGGGAGGGTGTGTATTGAAAGTCGGGGTGGTTCTCAATCCGATTGCCGGAGGCGGCCGGCTGAAACGACATTGGCCGGAGGTCGCCGCTTCGCTGAAGAAGCATTTCGGCGATTTCGAGTTGCGTGAAACGCAAGCCGAGGGCGATGCCGAGAGGCTGGCAATCGATCTCGCGGCAACCGGCTTCGATCTGGTGATCGCGGCCGGCGGCGACGGCACGGCCAGCGAAGTGGCCGACGGGCTGCTGCAGGCGTCGCAGGAGAGCGGCAGGACGACCGAACTCGGCCTGCTTCCTTGCGGCACCGGCATCGATTTCGCGCGTGGGCTCGGCCTGCCGAAGGAGGTGGACGCGACGCTGAAGCGGATCGCCGAGGCGAAGGGGCGCAAGGTCGATGCCGGACGCATCTGCTACATCGACGACCATGGCGCGCTGGCCAGCCGCCATTTCATCAACATCGCCAGCCTGGGGTTGTCCGGCGCCACCGACCGCGCGGTCAATGCCGACAAGCGCAAGGGCAGGGTGTCGGCCAAGGCGCTGTTTTTCTGGCGCACTGTGGTCGAGTTCATCCGCTACCGGTTCCAGGATGTCAGGATCACCGTCGACGACGGCACTCCGGTCGAAGCGCGCATGGCGCTGGTGGCGGTTGCCAACGGCAAGTTCTTCGGCGGCGGCATGATGATCGCGCCGGACGCCGAACTCGCCGACGGGCAGTTCGACATCGTCATCCTGCGCGCGGCCGGCAAGCTGAAGCTGATCTTGGACATCCGCCTGCTCTATGGCGGCCGGCACCGCAACCATCCGGCTATCACCATCCTGCGTGGCAAGAAAGTGGTTGTCGAACCGCTCGGCGATGTGGAAAAGAACGGCGCGCTGGTCGACATAGACGGTGAGTCGCCAGGGCGTATACCCGCGACCTTCGAGATCCTGCCCGGCGCGCTGACGCTCAGATATTGAATCAAGCGGTTGAGGCGTTGAATCAGGTCGCTCCGGCCTTGATTCCGGCCAGGCGTTCAATGCCTTGAAATTGCTTGAGGTTTTGCCAGGCTTCAAATTTCCAGCTTGGCCGGAAAACCAGGCGCGCGCAGATCGGTGCCGACGGCGTCCTCGAGCAATTTGACGATCTGGGTCGACCAGGCGCCGCCCCCATAGGCTTTCCTGCCCTGCTCAAAAATCGCGTTGACGCGCGATGCCAGGTCGAGCGGCACGCCGAAATCCTTGCCCATGCCGAGCGCGAAGCCGAGGTCCTTCAGCGCCAGGTCCATGGTGAAGCCAATGTCGTAGGAGCCGTTGAGAATGAGCTGGCTCTCGGTCTCGTGGACGAAGCTGTTGCCGGAGGAGGCAACGATGGCGTGGTAGGACTGGGCGAGGTCGAGCCCGCCCTGCTTGGCCAGCATCAGCGCTTCGCCGGCGGCGACGAGATGGATGAAGGCCAGCATGTTGGTGATCACCTTGATCACCGCCGCCGAGCCGATCGGTCCCATCAGGAACGACTTCGCGCACATCGCCTCGATCGCCGGACGATGACGCGCGTAGAGCGCCGCATCGCCACCGACCAGCGCGGTGATTTTTCCCACCGCCGCCAGGTGCACGCCGCCGGTGACCGGGCATTCCAGTGTCTCGATACCCCTAGCCGAAGCGAGCGCTGCCAGACGCACGATCTCGTCGCGGCCATTGGTCGACATCTCGATCCAGGTGCCACCCGTGGGCAGGCCTTCGAGCAACCCGCCGGGGCCGGCCAGCACTGCCTCGCTGACCTTCGGCGAGGGCAGGCAGGTTATGGCATTGCCGGCCCGCGCCGCGGCCTCGGCCGGGCTGTTCGCGGCGGTCGCGCCGAGCGCCACCAGGCGCTCGACGGCTGCAGGATCGCGGTCGAAGACGGTGACGGCAAAGCCGTTGCGGATCAGGCTGGCCGCGAGATTGCCGCCGAGATGGCCAAGACCGATAAAGGCGTAGCTTTCGCTCATGGCATCAACGGCGTCTGCATCATCTGCAGATGCAGGTCCTTGCCGGTCCAGGGATGCGCGTCGCAGACCGCCTCGTTGAGCTCGACGCCGAGGCCGGGCTCCTTCGACGGGATGACATTGCCGTCCTGCCACTCGATCTTCTTCGTGAGCAGCGTGGCGTGGAAGCCGTCCCACTGCTTCAGCGATTCCAGGATGAGGAAGTTGGGCAGCGTCACCGCAAGCTGGATGTTGGCGGCGCCGACGATCGGCCCGCAATAGCAATGCGGGGCGACCTGGATGTGGTAGGCCTCGGCCATGGCGGCGATCTTCTTGGTCTCCAGGATGCCGCCGGAGCGGCCGAGGTCGGGCTGCAAAATGGTCGCGGCACGGTTTTCGATGACGCGGGCGAATTCGAACTTGGTCGTCAGCCGTTCGCCGGTGGCGATCGGGATCGACGTGCCGCGTGCGACCTGCGCCATCACTTCGGGCATGTCAGGCGGCACCGGCTCCTCGAACCATAGCGGGTCGTAAGGTTCGATGGCGCGGGCCATGCGCAGCGCGCCCGACGCGGTGAACTGGCCGTGCGTGCCGAACAGGATATCGGCCCTGGTGCCGACCGCCTCGCGGATCGCCTTGATCATGCGGGTGGAGAGATCGATGTCGACAAGGCGCGGCTGGTGGCCGTCGAAGGCGGTGTAGGGGCCGGCCGGGTCGAGTTTGACGGCATTGAAACCCTGCTCGACATATTCGAGCGCGCAGGCGGCGGCCAGGTCGGGGTCGTTGTAGACGTTCTTGCCGCGCGCATCCTCGGAATGGACGCTGCCGGTGTGCGGATAGAGGTAGGTGTAGGAGCGCAGCGTCTCGTGCACCTGGCCGCCGAGCAGTTTGTAGACCGGCTTGTTGGCCTCCTTGCCGATGATGTCCCAGCAGGCCATCTCCAGCGCCGAGAAGCAGCCCATGCCGGAAACGTCCGGGCGCTGGGTGAAGCCGGACGAATAGGCGCGGCGGAAGAAATTCTCGATGTCGTGCGGATCGCGGCCGACGAGATAGCGCTCGGCCATGTCCTCGACCATCTTCGCGGTGACGTGGGCGGAGAAGGTGGCGTTGTAGGCCTCGCCATAGCCGACGACGCCGCCATCGGTGGTGAGCTTGACGAAGATGAAATACTTGCCGCCGATGCCGGGCGGTGGATTGCCGACTACCCAGGTCTTGACGTCGGTGATTTTCATTCTTGGTCCTCCAGAACCAGTTCGGCGCCCTTCCAACCAGTCATGACCGAGGCGGCGTTGGTGTTGCCGGTGATGTTGTCGGGAAAGATCGAGGCGTCGATGACGCGCAGGCCTTCGAGGCCGTGCACTTTCAGACGCGGGTCGACGACGGCGCGCGACGCGTCCGGCCCCATGCGGCAGGTCGAGACCGGGTGATAGACGGTGCCCGAGCGTTTTCTGAAATCGGTGATCAGGTCCGCGTCTGATTGGATCGACGGGCCGGGCAAAACCTCTTCCTCGATGATCTCGGCCATGGCAGGCATCGAGGCGATCTTGCGCACGAACTTCACCGCCGCCAGCATCTCCTCGACATCGGCATTGGTCGAATAGGCATTGGCGACGATTTTGGGATAATCCTGCGGATTGCTGGAGCGGATCATGATCTCGCCACGGCTCGACGGGCGGCAGTTGGACAGGCCGATGGAGAAGCCTGGCCATGGGTCGGGGGTCAAGATCGGGCGCTCGCCGCTTTTGGGAATGACGGTCGAGAACGCCTGGAAATAGAGCTGCATGTTGGGCCGCGAAAACGCCGGGTCGGTGCGGAAGAAGCCGCCGCCGTGGTTCATCGACAGCGACAGCGGGCCGGAGCGGGTGAGGATGTACCGCATGCCGACAAGCAGCTTGCCCCACCAGGGGCGCAGGATCTGGTTAAGCGTCGGCAGCCTGCCCTTGAAGGTGTAGTTGATGCCGACATGGTCCTGCAGATGCGCGCCGACATTCTCGTTGGCGTGGATGATGGGAATGCCGAGGCTGTTGAGCAGCGCCGAGGGGCCGATGCCGGAGAGCTGCAGCAGCTGCGGCGAGTTGATCGAACCCCCGGAAAGAATGACCTCGCGGCCGGCGCGGGCGGTTTTCGTCTCACCATTCTGGAGATACTCGATGCCGACCGCGCGCTTGCCGTCGAACAGGATGCGGGTAGCCAGCGCACCGGTCTCGACGCGAACATTGCCGCGCTTCATCGCCGGACGCAGGAAGGCGCGTGCGGCCGACATGCGGCGGCCGTTGCGGGTCGAGATCTGATAGACGCCGACGCCTTCCTGGGCAGCGCCGTTGAAGTCGGGGTTCAACGGCAAGCCTGCCTGCCGGCCGGCGGCGAGATAGCGCCTGGTCAAGGGGTGGACGGCGTTCGTGCAGTCGGTGATGTGCAGGGGACCGCCGACGCCGCGCCATCTGTCGGCGCCGGCCTCGTTGTCCTCCAGGGCCTTGAAGGCGGGCAGGAGATCGTCAAAACCCCAGCCGGGGTTGCCGGCGTTCCGCCAGTCGTCGAAATCCTCGCGTGCGCCCCTGATCCAGACCATGGCATTGATCGAGCTCGAACCGCCAAGCAGTTTGCCGCGCGGCCAATGATCGACATTGCCGCCAAGGCCCGGGTCCGGTTCGGTCTTGTAGTTCCAGTTGACGGCGGGGTCGAAGAAGGTCTTGCCATAGCCAAGCGGCATCTGGACATAGAAGCGGCGGTCGGTGCCGCCGGCTTCCAGCACCAGCACCGAGAAGCGGCCCGAGGCCGACAGTCTTTCGGCCAGAACCGAGCCGGCCGAGCCGGAGCCGACGATGATGAAATCATAGGTCTGCATGATGGATGAGGCGGCTCCGGAAATCTGGCTGCAGCCTAGACGCGGCGGGTTCGCCAAGTCGCCGGGCCTTCCGGCATGGGTTGTGAAAAAAGCGACCGCGAGGGGGCGTGTTTCGGAAACCCACGAGGGAACCGACATTGCGATCCGGTTCCTGGGGTGGCGCGTTGACCTGTGGGCACCGTGACGGTACGGGATCGAGGGCAGTTGATGTCGAAGGATTTCCCCATGGTGCATTACGCGGACGGCCGGCCGATTGGCGATCTCACGCTGCGGACACTGGCCATGCCTTCGGACGCCAATGCGGCGGGCGATATCTTCGGCGGCTGGGTGATGGCGCAGATGGACCTTGCCTGCGGCATCCGCGCCGCCGAACGCGCCAAGGGCCGCGTGGTGACGGCGGCGGTGAAGGAAATGTCGTTCGCCAAGCCGATGAAGATTGGCGACACGCTGTGCATCTACACCCATGTCGAGCGCGTCGGCCGCACCTCGATGACGCTCAAGGTCGAGGCCTGGGCGCAGCGCTACCTCTCCGACCTGATGGAGAAGGTCACCCATGCCGATTTCGTCATGGTGGCGCTGGACGGCGAAGGCAAGCCAAAGGCCGTTCCGGCGGAAAGCTGACCGGCTCGATGCCGTCGGCCTGAAATCAAACAGCAGTCCGTCACCTGATTCACCCACAAGGGGGATGCGAACAGCGTTGCTGTGTGGTGCTTTTCATATTCGCCTTCGCAAACTTCCGTGACCGTGTCCGAACGGTCCTGGAGGGAAGACAATGCGTCAACGATTGCTGAACGGCGCATTGGCGGGCGCGCTCGCTGCCTTGTTCTGCCTGCTGGCCGCAACCGCCTACACTGAGGTCAAACAAGACGATGCCGAGGCCAGTTGCGCGTCCGCAGACCACACCCTCGGGCAGCAAGCGGCCAGATGCGGAAACTGCCTTGTCGCGACGTACGACAGTTGTGCGGTGAGCGTGAGCAATTGCGGTGGGCGGGCGACTTGCGCCATCGACGGCAAGGTGGTCGATCGGGCCCCCAAATCGAAGCAGATCGAAAGCCGACCGTGGGCCCTGGTGCAGATGCAGCCGTAGGATCCGTCCGCGCTACGTGGCGGGCGCAAACCCTTGCCATGCAAGGGTTTCAGGCATGCATGCCGTCAAATTTCTCACGCGCCGCCTTGACACGGGTGGTGTTCTTGCGTGCCCATTCGCCCAGCGCGCTTACCGGGATCAGCAATTCATGGCCGAGTTCGGTCAGCTCGTAATCGACGCGCGGCGGAATGGTCGGGAACACGGTGCGGGTGACGAAGCCGTCGCGCTCCAGCCCGCGCAAGGTGGTGGTCAGCATCTTCTGCGAGATGCCGCCGACGGCCGCGCGCAATTCGTTGAAGCGCAGCGGTCCGTCGCCCAACTTGCCGACGACCAGAACGGTCCATTTGTCGCCGACACGCTGCAGGATTTCCGAGATGGCGCGACAGTCCTCGGTGCGGTGCGGGTGCCTCAGTAACAAAAAAGTGCCTCCTTGCGTATCGCGTTGGCGGTATCTCATATAGCTCAGGTATCTAAATGATACCAGTACTTCCCGCTAGGAGAGCCCCTTATGTCCAAACCCAAAATCGCCATCGTGGTCGGATCGACGCGCGCCGCGCGCTTCGCCGACGTACCGTCCCAGTGGATCGCCAAGATCGCCAAGTCGCATGCCGACATCGACGTCGAAATCGTCGACCTGCGCGACTTCCCGCTGCCGTTCTTCGACGAGGTTGCATCCTCCGCCTGGGCGCCGTCGCAGAACGAAGTGGCCAAGCGCTGGCAGAAGAAGGTCGCCGAATTCGACGGCTTCATCTTCACCGCCGCCGAGTACAATCATGGCCCGACGGCCGTGCTGAAGAACGCCATCGACTACGCCGCCAACGAATGGAACAAGAAGTCCGCCGGCTTCGTCGGTTATGGCAGCGTCGGTGGCGCGCGCGCCGTCGAACAGCTTCGCCTTCATGCGGTCGAATTGCAGATGGCGCCGGTCAAGTCGGCTGTCCATATCGCCTGGGGCGATTTCCTCGCCGTCCGTCAGGGCGAGAAGAAGCTCGAGGATCTCGAGCACCTGAACCAGGCCGCCACGGCGCTGGTCAACGACGTTGCCTGGTGGGCCAAGGTGCTCAAGGCCGCGCGTCAGGCCGACGCCGTCGCCGAGGAAGTCAAGGCGGCCTGACCGCCGGTTCGAATTATCCTCCCAAGGATCCGGGGTGGCGCTTGCGCCGCCCCTTTTCAATTCCGGCCGGAGTGGCGCTTGCGCCGCTCTTTCTTCAATTGTGGGAAGCCATGGCGTCGTGCCGGGCCTGCCTCGGCCGGATGATGCAGTCGGCGAGGCGGTCCATCTCGTTCAACTCATCGGCGTGATGCTGGCCCCACTGGCAGAGCGCCAGCAGGATCGGCTCGAGGCTGAGGCCGAGGCGCGTCGCCGAATATTCGACGCGCGAGGGCACTTCGGCAAAGATCTCGCGGCTGACGAGGCCGTGCTCCTCCATTTCCCGAAGCTGCTGGATCAGCACTTTCTGGGTGATGCCGGGCATCAGCGCCTTCAGCGCCGACAGCCGCCTGGGACCATCGAACAGATGGTAGAGAATGACCGCCTTCCAGCGACCCGCGATCACTTTCAGCGCCCGTTCCGCCGGCAGCAGCGGCAGTCTCTTGATGGGTGCGGCCATGGTCACCTCCTGGTCAGCAGGGGACAAATGAGTGTGTAGTCGAGGTCTCGCAGATAGTGGCAAACCGCTGCCGATGCCATAGCGATCGGAGTTTGCCATGAAAGCCATTCAACTCAGCCGCTTCGGCGGTCCAGACGTGCTGGAGGTGGTCGACCTGCCGGCGCCGGTGCCGCAGGCCGGCGAGGCGCTGATCCGTGTCCACGCCGCCGGAATCAACTTCTTCGAAGTGCTGATGCGGGCGGACCGCTACGCGGTGACGCCGCAATTGCCGATGATTCCCGGCGTCGAGGCGGCGGGCGTGGTGGAGGCGCTCGGGCAAGGGGTGGATGCGGCGCTGTTGGGAACTCGTGTCGCTGCGCCTTTGTTCGTGTCGCAACGTCCCCACAGCGGCTACGCGGAGCAGGTGACCATGTCAGCCGATCTCGTCGTGCCGCTGCCGGATGCGTTGCCGTTCGAGGATGCGACGGCCTTGATGGTGCAAGGGCTGACGGCACTTCATCTGCTCCGCCAAAGTCCGCCGGGCGGCAAGTCGGTGCTGGTGCCGGCCGCCGCGGGTGGTGTCGGCTCGCTGCTTGTCCAGCTTGCGAGGCTAAAGGGCGCCAGACAGGTGATCGCGACCGCCGGCGGCAAGGCCAAGCTCGATCACGCTTCGTCGCTCGGCGCCGATGCGGCTGTCAATTACAGCCAGCCTGATTGGCCCGCCCGGGTTGGCGACTTTACGGACGGGGAGGGCGCCGACATCATCTACGATACGGTTGGCGGCGCGCTGACGGTTGCGTCGCTGGATGCGCTGGCGCCTGGTGGGGAACTGGTGTTCGCGGCACTCGGGCGCTATGCGCTCGCGGCTTCCGACCTGGAGGCGATGATCGGCCGCAACCAGTCGCTCAGAGGTTTCGCGCTGCTGCCGCTGTTGTCTCCCGCCGTGCTGAGGGCCAGCCTGACCGAGTTGTTCCAACTGGCGGCGAGCCGCCGGCTGCAGGTTGCGATCGGCGGCCGCTTCCCACTCGACCGGGCCAGCGAGGCACATCGGCTGCTGGACGAACGCCGCTCGACGGGGAAGGTCGTGCTGGTGCCTTACTATCGTGGTTGATTGAATTGCCCGCAGCTGAATGCCCGCAGGCCGATCATGGAATTTGTCCGCTTTGCACCAAGAGACCCACCGAAGTCTGGTCAGCGAAAGCTGTTCCGCGGGTCGAACTGCGTAATTCTGGGATTGGCACTCGGCAAGCCTGGCCCGCGAATGACTTCACTCCGGCACCGCCTGCAGCTGGAATCCGGCCTTCATCAGTGGGCTCAGCGGAACTCCGATAGGGTCGAACCACTTCGCATAGATCGCCTCAATCTCGCCAGAGCGGAAGACGTCGGCCAAGGCCTTGTTCACGACAAGACGGAATGCTGAATCATCGCGACGGAACATCACTCCATAGGGATCATAGGTCAATGAGCGACCCACTACCTCCAGGTCGTTCTTGATGTTTGACTTGGACAGAAGACCATAAAGGACGACGTCATCGGTAACGAAGGCGTCGATGCCGGAGGCTTCCAGCGCGGCCATTCCTTCAGCATAGTCCTTTACAACGACAATACGGACATTCTTCAGCTTGCCGGCGTCAATCAGCGCGTTGACCGCACGCTCATTGGTGGAGCCGCCCACAAGGCCAACGGCCTTGCCCTGGAAGTCCTCGATTTCCTTTGCCCCGACGGACTTCCTTGTCAGAACGCGGGTGCCGGTTGTAAAGTAAGTTGCAGAGAAATCCACCTGTTGTTCTCTGGCTAGAGTATTCGTCGTCGAGCCACATTCCATGTCGATGCTCTTGTCCACGACCATGGGGATGCGTGTTTTCGCACTGACCAAAATGTACTTGACCTCAAGGTCGGGCTTGTTCAGCGTCTTTTTAACTTCTTCAATGATCTTTTTGCAGAGGTCGATCGCGTAGCCGACCGGCCGCTTGCTCTCATCGTAGTATGAAAACGGGATAGAGGACTCGCGGTGACCGACGGCAATGGTACTGCTGTCATTTATTTTCTTGAGCGTCCCGTAGAGTTCCTCAGCCGAAGCCACCGCGCTCGCGCTGAGCAACGCTAATGTCGCGGTGAGGCATACGGCCGCGAGACGGCTGTTAAGTGACCCTGCGGCGTATATTTTCATGGTATTGATCCCCTTCTCATTTAGCGACCAGCGGCGACGCTGAAGAATTGCCAAGGAATTACGATCAATCAAATAGTGAGTCCCGCATCCATCGTGCGCCTTGATCTGAATCAATGTGGCGGAGAGTGAATGTTGGATGTTTTAAATGTCTTATCTAAATTTGCGTCGTTTGAGAAAATTGATAGCGGGCTTCGCGAGCAAAGCCGTTACGAAGTGATGCGACGCGACGTCCGACGGCATTTCCAGTTTGCCAAACGCCAAATGGTCTTCCGGGTCAAAAGCTGGCATTCGAACAGGTCTGCACACAGCCCTGATTGTTACCGCACCACCTCGCGGTGACCGCCGGGCAGGCGGGTGGCGATCAGCTTGTCGATGCGGCGGCCGTCGAGGTCGACCACCTCGAAGCGCCAGCCCTGCGCATCGACGCATTCGCCGGTCGCCGGCAGGTGGTGCATGTGCGACAGCACGTAGCCGGCGACGGTCTCGTAGTCGCGGTTTTCCGGCAGGTCGATGCCGAGCACGTCGGCCATCTCGTCGGCCTGCATGTAGCCGGCGAGCAGCCATGAGCCGTCCTCGCGCTTGACGGCGTTCTCCTCGTCGCCGGCATCGGTGTCCGCCCGGAAGACGCCGGTGATGGCCTCGAGAATGTCGGCGGGGGTGACGATGCCTTCGAAATGGCCGTATTCGTCATGCACCAGCGCCATCGGCACGTCGGATTCCTTGAGCTTCTGCAGCACGTCCAGCGCGTCGGCCTGGTCGTAGACGATGGGGGCCGCGCGCACATGCTTGCGCGGGTCGAGGGCGCGGCCGGCAAGCAGCGCGGCCAGCACGTCGCGCGTCTGGACGACGCCGATCATGACATCGACGCCGCCGTCGCCGGCCGGCAGGCGCGAATGCTGGGTTTCCATCAGCAGCTTGCGGATGGTGCTATCGTCGGATTGCAAATTGATCCAGTCGACCTCGGTGCGCGGCGTCATCACCGCGCGCACGGCGCGGTCGCCAAGCCGCATGACGCCAGCGATCATGCGCCGTTCGTCGGATTCGATGGTGCCGTGGTGTTCCGCCTCGGCGACCAGCATCTTGATCTCCTCGTCGGTGACCTTCTCCTCGCTTTCACCGCGTTGGCCAAGCAGCCACAGGATAGCGCGGCCGGAGAAGTCGAGCAGGAACACCAGCGGCGCCGAAACGGTGGCGAGGATGGTCATCGCCGGGGCAGCGCGCGCGGCAACGCGCTCGGGATCGCGCAGCGCGATCTGCTTGGGCACCAGTTCGCCGACGATCAGCGAGAAATAGGTGATGATGGCAACGACGATGCCGACGCCGATCGGATCGGCGATGGTCTCGCGGATGCCGGTCGAGGCCAGGTACTGCGCCAGCCGGTCGCCAAGCGTGGCGCCGGAAAAAGCGCCGGAGAGGACGCCGACCAGGGTGATGCCGATCTGCACCGAGGACAGGAACTTGCCGGGATTGGAGCCAAGCTCGAGGGCACGGCCGGCGCCGTTGACGCCGCGGTCGATCATCGCCTTGAGCCGGGCCGGGCGCGATGAAACGATGGCGAGTTCGGACATCGACAAAAGGCCGTTCACGCAGATGAGGACGACCACGATAGCAATTTCAACGTATAGCATGAGGGCTCAATAGCATTGCGGCGCGGTCTTCGAAAATAGACGGTCGGCATTTTTCAAGATCATGACACGGCCATTCAGGCTGCATCGCCAAATCCTGAGGTGGCCGATCGCGTCTACGGCAGCTGCCGCAACATCCCGACCATGGCCTTGCCATCAGTGAAATAGGGATCGTCGCCGCCATTGCGGCCGGTGGTTGTCGCGCCGATGCCTTCCATGTCGCTGGTCGAGATCAGTTCGCCGGCGGCATCCAGGTCGTGCATCAGAAAATCGCGTTCGGCGTCGATGTCGGGGCCGATGTGATGGGTGATGGCGCCGGTGTCATGACTCAGACCAACGCCGCGATCGAAGCTGGCCGAGCCCAGCCACAGCGGCCGGCCGTCGTCGCCGGTCGCGCTGGTCTGCCAGAAGCGGACATGATGACGCCGGTCGGCACTGTCGCCGACCGGCTTTTCGAAGGCGAGATCCTGGGCGCGGCCCTCGAACAGCAGGCGGCTGACCGGCGCGTCGGGATAGGGGCGAGAGAACAGCACGCTTTCGCCGATATCGATCGCGGTCTTCAAGGTCACGGCATCGGCGGTGTCCCAGCCGGCGACGGCAAAGGCATGGACGACCTCCTTCTGGGTGCCGACAAGGCCGACATTGATCGGGTCGCCGGGAATGCCCTGCGGCGTGTGCGTCACCATCTCGAAGCGCTGGTTGCGAAAGCCGCAATCCCGGAATGTCCAGAATTCCGGCGCGGCGAAATAGGCGAGCGCCAGATAGGCGGTGAGCAAGGCCGCCACCCAGATTGTAACGCGTCGCCGAAGGCTTCGTTGGCTCATGAAGGAGGCTCGATCCGTGCGGTATCTGTTGCCTGACCGGCCTTGGAAATCAATGGCCAGGGATGTCCAGCCGGTCTATCGTCCGCCATCGTTTTTGCAGGGGGGCAGGAATGAAGCGGAAGCCGACAGGCCTGAGACCGATGGCCTTGACCGCCGACCTTGTCGCGAGGGTCGAGCGTATCGAACCGGATCCCGGTCCCGAGCCTGGGACAGCCGAACATACCGACGCGGAGTTCGACAGCCTTGTCGAGCAACTCCTGTCGGAACACCGGCCTGACGCGCTGTGGGTCTTTGCCTATGGCTCGCTGATCTGGAATCCCGAATTCGTGCCAGTCGAGCAGCGCCCGGCCACGGCGCCAGGATGGCACCGCTCATTCTGCCTGAAGCTGACACGCTGGCGCGGAACCCGCGATTTGCCGGCCCTGATGCTGGCGCTCGATCGCGGCGGCAGCTGCAACGGCATCGTTTACCGTCTGCCGGCGGAAGACCATTTTGGGCAACTCGGCCAGCTGATGCGCCGCGAGATCGATGCCAACCCGCCAACCAACCTGCCGTGCTGGATCAAGGTCAAGACCAAGGAGGGGCCGCTACGTGCTTTGACTTTCGTCGCCGCGCCGGGCGGCAACGCCTATGCCGGACGGTTGCCGTTGGAGCAGGTTGCGGACACGCTGGCGCGAGCCGCCGGACACTGGGGCTCGTCGGCGCAGTATCTGTTCCGGACTGTCAGCAAGCTGGAGGAAAGCGGTATCCGCGACAGGAATCTCTGGCGCATCCAGGATCTGGTGGCACGGCAAATCATCGCGTCCACTGGTGACGCCTGATCTTTCCCTACCTGCAGGCGCGATAACCGTTCTTGCGGTTCTTGATGTCGAAATGGAAATGGTTGCGGTGGTCGTAATTGTAGCCGGGGCCGAGCACCGTGGTGAAATACTGGCAGCCGTCGGCGCGCACATTGTTGAGGAAGCCACGGGTGCGGAAGGCAAACAGGCCAGGCTTGCGCACGTCGATGTCGTCGCCATTGTTGAGCTCGATGCTCATGACGTCGAGTGCATTACCCTTGCCGTGCTCCGACAGCACGCCTTCGCCCGCGATGTTGCGGCAGGAGTAGCTGGAGCCCTGGTGGATGGTTCTGACGCCGGAGAAATAGCGCCATCGGGCGGAGGGGACGAGTTCGTTCCTGGTCCAGCCGGCGAAGGTGGCGGCCATGTCGCAGGTCAACGTCGCGGCGGGCTTCATCTGGATGTTGCCGATGGCTGAGACCTTTACGGGAAAGTCGATGCCGCACTGGCCTTCATGGATCGGTGCCAGGTCGGTGTAGGCGACGTCGAGGCGCTTCAATTGCTGGCGGCAGTCGGCTTCGCTGGCCGGCATCTGCTCGACCGGCGACATCGGCTCATCCATGCGCGGATAGGCGGCCTGCGTCATGTAGGGATTGGAGGGAACAAGCTTCTGCATGCCAGTGTATTGCGGCACGGCAGCGGTCTGGGAGCCGACGTCGACGGCTGGCTGCAGCGACAGCACGCTGCCGGTGTTGCAGGCCGAAACGGCCGCGAGCGCAAGGCCGGCGGCCACCATCGCCGCAGGTTTCGATTGGCGCGCGGCGGCGAAAAACGCGGCGCGAAATTTGCCGGCCATTGGCGGAATCCTATCCCCGAACCTGATCCCGATCAGGTTCTGCCTTTTGCCTGACCATGGTTTTTTCGAAAACCGGTTCCCGCTTTTCGGGATCATGGTTCAGATGTCCGGCATTTTAACGATCAAGGGTAAAGGAAAACTCAGCGTCGGCGTTCATGCCTGCGGCCGAAATGCGGCACGCGGTTTGCGCCAACAATGTTCACTGGCAGAACGTGCCGCCATGCCGGCGCGGCTCGAGATCGAGATGGAAGTGCAGGGAATGATCGGCGTCGGCGCCCGGCCCCAGCACGGTCTTGAAGGGGCCGCAGGCGGCCTTGCGCACGGCGTTGAGAAATTTGCCTTCCTTCTCGGGCGGCGCCGGACCGACTTCGATCTTCTTGCCATCCGAAAGCGTGAAGCTGGCAATGTCGAGCGCGTTGCCAAAAGCATGCTCCGACGGTTTTCTGGTGCCATTGCGCGGCCGGCAGACAAAGGCCGATGCCTGGCTGACCGATTTCAGGTCGGCGCCGAATTCGGCTTTCGCCGCCGGCTGGACAACATCAGCGGCAAAGTGCGCCGCCGCCTCGGCCATCGGGCAATTGAGCTCGGTGTCAGGCGCTATGGCAATCGACTTGCCGAGTGTCTTCAGCACCAGGGGATAGGGGATCGAGCAGCCGATTTCGGGGCTGCTTTCCGCCTTGTGCTCCTCGAACTCGACGCCGAGCGTGTTCAGCCGCTCCCGGCAGGCGATTTCCTCCTGCGGCATCTTCTCAGCGGGCAGATCGGCCGATCGTGGGTCGGGGAGCATCTTCTTGTCGCCCGCGTCCGCTGGCTTTTGCGGCGGCTGCGGGGCGACGGCCGGCGGCTCAACCTCAGGCTCGGCATTGGCCGGCTTCGGCGTGGGCGTCGGTGCGATGGCTGGCGGCTCTGGCTCACCTTCGCTATCGGCCGTCGGTTCGGGAAGCGCCTGCTTTTCTTGACCGGACTTTTCTCCATTGAGCACGCCGGACGCGCCCGCGGTCTTGGGAGCGTCCGTCTTCTGCACATCCTTCGTTGATGAATCGGCCTTTGCAGCATCCGCCGGGCGCGGTTCGGGCACGGGAATATCGGCGGGCGATGCCACCGGCTCCTGTGTCTTCTGCTGTATCTGGTTCGGCGCGACCTGCCGGTTGCGCCGCGGTTTCAGAGGCCGCGCGGCCCGCGTTTTCAGCGGCTGGTCGACCCGTGGTGTCAGCGGCTGCTCCACCCGCGGTGCCAGTGGCTTGTGATGCCTGTGACGATGTCTGGCGTCGGCCGGCACAATCAGCAGAGCCGTGACGGCCATGACCAGTGCAATCCTGCATGTTCGGGAAAAGACAAGCGACGCCATCGCCGTCAACGGCGCCAACGCTCGGAGGTTGCCTGCACCCCATCACGAACGGTAACCGCGCCGTTACGCGCCGATCGCTTCCAGCCCTTCCTCCAGCCAGTCGGCAAGCAGCGGCATGCCAAGCAGGTATTTCGCCGTGCGCCTGTTGGCGCGCTCACGCGCCGCTGCCAGGGCTTCGGTCCATTCGGAGGCGTCGTAGTCGCCCCGGCCGACCCAGGCGAGCGCGACGAGTTCGGCTGCTTCATCGACATTGAGGTCGTTGATGAGCTCGCGCAACTCTTCCTCGGTGAGGTTTTCCGAACTTTCCTCGGCAAGGCCGTCATGGTGATGGCTGGCATGCGCCTCGCCATCGAGCTCGACCTCGTGTTCGGCGCCATCGGCGTAGTCTTCGTTGACGGCGGCGCTGAGCGCCTTGGCCTTGAGGATGAACAGGCGCACGGTGTCAGGGCCGATCGAAAGCTCCCAGTCCTTTTCAAGCCGCTGCTGCACGGGTCTTCTCCGTCAGGTCGTTTGCCGGATGATAGCGGATTTGCAGCATCCGTCACCTCGTGTTCTCCCTTGCGTGATTTTTCCGGGATGAAACGCAATCCATCCGGCGTTATTGTTCTATTCTCACCCCTCAAGGAGGCTTCGATGCATAAAAGAATGCTCATCCAGGCGGCGAGCGCGCTCGTCGCCCTGCAGTTTCTTGCTGTTCCCGTATTTGCCGCCGGCAGCGGCAGCGGCGGTGGCAGCGACCAGACCACCACCCAGTGCAAAAAGGGGGAGGTCTGGGACAAGAAGAAGCAGAAATGCGTGCCGCCCAAGGAAGGCATGCTGGACGACGACAGCATCTATGATGCCGGACATGCGCTGGCGATGGCCGGCCGCTATGACGAGGCGATCGCCGTGCTCAGCCTCGCCGCCAACAAGCAGGATCCGCGCATCCTCAACTATCTCGGCTATTCGCACCGCCATTCCGGCCGCGTCGCCGTTGGCCTCGGCTATTACGAGGAAGCGTTGCGCATCGATCCCAACTACACGCTGGTGCGCGAATATCTCGGTGAAGCGCATCTGCAGATCGGCGATCTCGCCGGCGCCCAGCAGCAGTTGACGGAGATCGAGAAGCGGTCCGGCAAGGGTTCGCGCGAATACGGCATGCTGGCTGAGCAGATCGACCATTTCATGAGGGGCTGATTCGGCTCCCAGTGCTCCTCGATCCGGCCGCGATTGCTCGCGGCCGGATTTTCGTTGCCGGCCATCCGTGGTACGCATCCGCCGTGACGGCATTTGCGAAAGCAGCGGACGATTTTTTCAAAACTGATTTTTAGGCGTGAAAAACCCGCGAAGATTGCTATATTGTGGGAAATTGCGGTGAAACGGTTCCGTTAGCCCGAGGCTGCCGGACCGTTTTCTTTTTGTACCCATCGACAAGGCTTTCCCCGAAACGCGGGGGTGGCGGCAGGAAAGGTCAGGCATCATGAACAAGGTCCCGATGACAGGCGAGGGGTTCGCGTCATTGAAGGAAGAACTGCGTTGGCGCCAGCAGGAAGAGCGGCCGCGCATCATCGAGGCGATCTCCGAAGCGCGCTCGCATGGCGACCTGTCCGAAAATGCCGAATACCACGCCGCCAAGGAGGCGCAGAGCCTCAATGAAGGCCGCGTCAACGAGCTCGAGGATTTCATCGCGCGGGCCGAGGTGATCGACGTCAGCAAGCTCAGCGGCGACAAGGTCAAGTTCGGTGCCACCGTGGTTCTCGTCGACGAGGACACCGAGGAAAAGAAGACCTACAGGATCGTTGGCGACCAGGAAGCAGACGTGAAGTCAGGCCGCATCTCGATCTCCTCGCCGATCGCGCGGGCGCTCATCGGCAAGGAAGTCGGCGACGCCATCGAGGTCAATGCACCCGGTGGTGCAAGGGGCTACGAGATCGTCCAGGTGCAGTTCATTTAGGGATTGCAAGGGGCAGGATTTGTTCCTGAATTGCGCCATTCCAATCCAGGGATAGCGCTTTTTCCGATTGAATTGATTGATAAATCAATTCTTGCCGGCGTTAGCCTGATCAAGCGCCTCGCACTGCAGCAGCCTCTCCGCTTCCGCCATCACTACCGCTGGCGTCACACGCTCACCGGGTGCGGCCAAAAGCGTCGAGGCATATTGCCCGCGCGGGCCGGTGAGACCTGGCTCGGTCGCCAGGAACACCGCAACCGTCGGCAGGCCGAAGGCGCTGGCAAGGTGGGTCAACCCCGTGTCGGCGCCGATCACCAGCGTCGAATGGCCGATGATCCCGGCAATCTCGGCAAGCGGCGATTTCGGCACCATGATCGTTGATGGTACGGCTTTGGCGATTGCTTCGGCCACGGCCTTTTCACGCTTGTTCGACCATGTGGTGACCGGGGTCATTCCCCTATCAATCAGCAGGCGGGCGATTTCGATCCAGTCGCCGGCCGGCCATTTCTTGTCCTCGCGGCTGGTGCCGTGCAGCAGGAAAGCGGTTCTTCCGCTGATGCCGGCGATGTCGCCGGCCGGTGGTACAATGCCGGAGTCCAGTATCGACAGATCAGGCTGATAGCCGAGCGCCAGCCCGAACAGCCGCCGCGTGCGCTCGATGGCGTGCAGGCCGCGCGGCACGGCGTAGCCGACGTCGTAGAACAAGGCGGCCGAAGGTTCGCGGGCGCTTGACCTGTCGAAGCCGGCAATGGGTGCCGCAGCCTGTCTTGCAACCAGCGCCGATTTCAGCAGGCCTTGCGCGTCGATGACCAGGTCGTAGCGGCATTCGCGCAAGGTGCGGCGCAACAAAGCCGCTTCGCGCCAGGTGCCGCCGCTGAACAAGGCCTTGCGCCAGCGCCTGACGGCGACCGTATGGATTCTGCCGATCTCCGGGTGCAGCGCGACAATGCCTGCGAATGCCTCTTCGACACACCAGTCGAAGGACACGTCCGGCCGGTTCAGGCGGGCATCCTGGACGGCTGGAAAGGTGTGGATGACATCGCCCATCGACGACGTCTTGACGATCAGGACCTTCATGCCGCGGCCGGGATTTCCAGCAGGCGTTCCGCCGCCGCCGCGACTTGTCCGACTTCGAGCGTCCTGAGGCAGTTGAGATGGCCGAGCGGACAGACCTTCTGATGGCAAGGCGAGCAGGAGAGACCGAGCCAGACCAGCTCGCGCCGTTCCGCCAGCGGTGGCGTGTTTTCAGGCGAGGTCGAGCCGTAGACGGCAACGATCGGCGTGCCAACGGCGGCGGCGACGTGCATCAGCCCGCTGTCGTTGGACACCGCCAGCCTTGCCGCCGATATGAGGTCGATGGCGTCCTCCAGCCGCGTCTGGCCGGCAAGGTCGACAACGCCGGGTGCGAGGCCGGCGATCTCCGCCGTCACGTCGCGGTCGTTCTTCGAGCCGAACAGCGCGACCTTGAAGCCCTTGCCCATGAAGTCGCGGGCAAGGCCGGCATAGCTTTCGCTCGGCCAGCGCTTGGCCGGGCCGAACTCGGCACCAGGCATCAGCGCCACGAATTTCTGAGGCGCCAGCCCGAAACGGTCGAGCAAGGCGGCCTGGTTCTTCGCATCCACGGTTAGCCTGGGCGCCCGGAAACTGCCGCCCTGGGCGAGGCCGAAATAGGCCTGCGCGGTGCGTCGTTTGATGCTGTCGGGCAGCGGCACGATGTCGGTCAGCAGGCCATAGCGCATTTCGCGCAAATTGCCGAAACGGCGCGGAATGCGGGCAAAGAACGGGATCAGCGCCGACTTCCAGCTTCCCGGCAGGACATAGGCCATGTCGTACCGGCCACGCAGCAGGCGGCCGAAGCGGCGACGAATGGTGAATTCGAGCGCGCCGGGCTTCAGCGGGAAGTCGATCTGCTGGCGTATTTCGGGCATGCGTTTGACCAGCGGCGCGGCCCAGGCCGGCGCCAGCACATCGATCGCGGCGTTGGGATGAAGCTCTTTCAGCGCCGCGAACAGGCACTGCGCCATCACCATGTCGCCCACCCAGCGTGGGCCGATCACGAGGATCGTTGGGCTTTCAGCCATTCGACATAGTCTCTGACGCCGGTTTCCACTGTTCGAAATTGGCCATTGTAACCGGCCGCGCGCAAACGGGACATATCAGCTTGCGTAAAGCTCTGGTAGCTGCCCTTGAGGTGGTCGGGGAATTGGATGAACTCGATCTCGCCTTTGCCGAGGGTGTCGATGACCGTCTCGGCGATGGCGCGGAAGGGCTGGGCGCGGCCGGTGCCGCAGTTGAAGATGCCGCTCGAGCCGCGTTTCCACAGCCACAGATTGACGTCGGCGACATCGCCGACATGGATGAAGTCGCGGCTTTGCTCGCCCGGGCCGAAGCCATCATAGGCGCCGAACAGTTTCGGGTTCTCGCCGCGCTGGACCTGGTTGAACAGATGGAAGGCGACCGAGGCCATGGCGCCCTTGTGCGCCTCGCGCGGGCCATAGACGTTGAAGTAGCGCAGGCCCGCGACCTGCGAATGATCGGTGTCGAAGACGGTGCGCCTGACATAGTCGTCGAACAGCTTCTTGGAGTAGGCGTAGACATTGAGCGGCCGCTCAAGCGCCGGGTCCTCGCGAAACTCGGAACCGCCGCCGTAGACGGAAGCGGAGGAGGCGTAGAGGAAGGGTACGCGCAACGCCTGGCAGGCGTGCAACAGCCTTTTCGAGAAGGCGTAATTCACCTCCATCATGAACTTGCCGTTCCATTCGGTGGTGGTCGAGCAGGCGCCCTGGTGGAAGACGGCCTCGATGCGGCCGAGTTCGCCGGCCTCGAGACGGGCCAGGAAATCGTCCTTGTCGAGATAGTCGGTGATGCTGAGATCAGCGAGATTGGCGATCTTGTGGCCGTCGGTGAGGTCGTCGACGACCAGGATGTCGTCATGGCCTTCGGCATTGAGCGCGGCGACGATGTTTGAGCCGATCATGCCGGCGCCGCCCGTGACGATGATCATGAAGGCCTCTGGTTGCTTGCGATTCCGGTCCTTATAAGGGACGCCAGCCGGGCTGTCGACAAAGCAGGCGCGAACGCAGGAGTCATCGCCACAGTGGCGCCGCAAAGCTTTCGCTCAGTCGGGACCTGCCGGCTCGGCCGATCGTGAGGGACAAGGAATGCCGTCGACCGAACTGCTCATCGCGTTTTTCGCCACCACGGCGATCTTCGCCTACATCCCCGGCCCGGCGATGCTCTACGCCGCCGCGCAGACGATGGCGCGTGGCCGCTGGTCCGGGCTGACGGCGGCACTCGGCATTCATCTTGGCGGCTACGTGCATGTCGTCGCGGCAGCCGCCGGCTTGTCGGTGCTGTTCCACGCCGTGCCGCCACTCTACATGGCGGTCAAGCTGGTTGGCGCGCTCTATCTGATCTGGCTCGGCATCTCGTTGTTCCGCAAGCGCGCGGAGGGCGATGCGGCGCTGCCCGCGATCGAGCGGAAATCGGCCCGTCGCGCCTTTTTCGAGAGCATCACCGTCGAGGTGCTCAATCCGAAGACAGCGATCTTCTTCATGGCATTCCTGCCGCAGTTCATCGACGCCTCGGCGGCGCTTCCGGTCTGGCTGCAGTTCGTCGTGCTCGGAACCATCGTCAATCTGATGTTCTCATCGGCGGATGTCGTCTGCGTGTTCCTGGCGGGGGCCGTGATCGGCCGGCTGCGGCGTTCCAGCCGCGCACAGCGCCTGATGCAGCGGGCCGGCGGCGCGGTGCTGGTCGGACTCGGCGTCCACGTCGCCTTGCAGAAGAGCTGACGCGGCGAGCCGCCGTTGCGCCGGCTTGAATTGCGGTATATCGGCATCGCCATGAAACGACCGGTCCCGCCAACCGACCCAAACATTCCAGAGACGGGTTTTCCAGCGCGTTGCAGATGACATGATCAAGCACAATCCGCCTTCGCCCGAACCCTTGCACCGCGCCATTGCGCGCTTCGGCGACGTCACCGTCCTGGTGGTGGGTGACCTGATCCTTGACCGTTTCGTCAATGGCGTGATCGAGCGGATTTCACCGGAAGCGCCGATTCCCGTGCTGCACGGGCGCGGCGAAACCTCGGCCATGGGTGGCGCCGGCAATGTCGTGGCCAACATCATCTCGCTTGGGGCGCGTGCCATTCCGGTGTCGGTGATCGGCACCGACACGGCCGGCGACAGCCTGATGCGAATGCTTGGCGAGCTTGGCGCCGACATTGCGGGCCTGGCGCAGGAGCGCGGCCGCATGACGTCGTCGAAGAGCCGGTTCAGCGCGCTCAACCAGCAGGTGCTGCGCTTCGACGAGGAGGAGATCAAGCCGCTCGGCGAAGCGGAGCGGGCAGGCCTGATCGACCATTTCCGTGCCGCACTCACGCGTGCCGACATCGTCATCCTGTCCGACTACGGCAAGGGCATCCTGCTCGACGGTGTCGCCAGCGAACTGATCGCCATCTGCCGAGCGGCGGGCAAGCCGGTGCTGGTCGACCCCAAAGGCCGCGACTATGCGCGCTATGCCGGGGCAACCGCCATCACGCCCAATCGCAAGGAGCTTGGCGAGGCTGTCGGCCATGCGCTGTTTGCCGACGACGAGATCGTGGCGGCGGCCCGCCAGCTGATCTCGGCGCACGGCTTTGACTTCGTCGTCGCGACACGCAGCGAAAAGGGCATGAGCGTGGTCGGCCCAACCGAGGCGCGCCACATCGCCACCCAGGCGCGTGAAGTGTTCGATGTCTCGGGCGCCGGCGACACGGTGATCGCGAGCTTCGCGCTGGCGCTGGCGGCGGGTGCCGATCCCGTCGCCGCGGCCTCGATCGCCAATGCCGCCGGCGGCGTCGTGGTGGGAAAGCGCGGCACCGCCCGGCTGACGGTCGAGGAACTCACCGGCGCGCTGTTCCGCTCGCACGGACCGACCGCTCACAAGGATGCCATCCTCGATGCCACATCGGCCGCGCGCATGGTGGCGGCGTGGAAGGAAGAGGGCCTGAGCGTCGGCTTCACCAATGGCTGCTTTGACATCCTGCATGCCGGCCATGTCAGCCTGCTGCACGCGGCGCGCAGCCAGTGCGACCGGCTGGTGCTCGGCCTCAACAGCGATGCCTCAGTGCGACGGCTCAAAGGGCCGGGGCGGCCGGTCAACGACCAGCATGATCGCGCCTGTGTGCTTGCAGCCCTGGCCTCGGTCGATGCGGTCGTGGTGTTCGAGGAGGACACGCCACTGGCGCTGATCGAAGCCTTGCTGCCCGATATACTGGTCAAGGGCGCCGACTATACGATCGACACCGTGGTCGGCGCCGATGTGGTGCAGAAGGCCGGCGGGCGCGTCGTGCTGGTCGATCTCGTCGCCGGCAAGAGCACCACCGGCACAATCGGCAAACTGCGCGCCGGCGGCACCACGAACTGAGGTTTTCATGTCTGAATTGAACGACTATCTGGTCCGCTCGGCGGCTGCCATCAACGCCATGGTCGAGCGCGACCTGACCAGCGAGATGGAGCGGGCGGTGAGCGCCGTCGTGACGGCTCTGTCGTCGGGGAAAGCCTTCCTGATCTGCGGCAATGGCGGCTCGGCCAGCGATGCCATCCACATCGCCGGCGAACTGGTCGGCCGCTTCCTCAAGGAGCGCAAGGCCTACAATGTCATCGCGCTGCCGGCCAATGCCTCGGTGCTGACCGCCTGGGGCAATGACTATGGCTTCGACACCGTGTTTTCGCGCCAGGTCGAGGCGCATGGCGCGGCGGGCGGCGTGTTGCTGGCGATCTCGACCAGCGGCAATTCGCCAAGCATCCTGGCCGCCGCCGAACAGGCGCGGATGATGGACATGACGGTGATCGGACTGACCGGCGACACCGGCGGCAAGCTCAAGCCGCTGTGCGACATCCTGCTCAACGTGCCGTCGACCTCGACGCCGATCATCCAGCAAGGGCATCTGTGCCTCTATCACCATCTGTGCGAGGTGGTCGAAGCGCGCCTCAGCAATGGCTGACAGATTGGGGACGGCGCACCCGCTGACCGAGCCGGGTGTATGGGTCGAGCGGATCGGCGACCGGGCTTTCCCGGGGCGCCTGCCTGCACTGTTCCTCGACCGCGACGGCACCATCAATGTCGATACCGACTACCCCAGCAACCCGGCCGAGATCGTGCTGCGCGACGATATCGTGCCAGTGATCGCAGCCGCCAACCGGGCCGGCATCCCGGTCGTCGTGGTGACCAACCAGTCCGGCATTGCGCGCGGCTATTTCGGCTGGAATGTCTTCGCCGACGTGAACGGCCGCGTGCTCGAACTGTTGCGCGAGCAGGGCGTGTCCGTCGACATGGTGCTTGCCTGTGCCTACCACGAGGCGGGCGTCGGATCACTCGCCCTTGCCGACCATCCGATGCGCAAGCCCAATCCGGGCATGCTGATCGAGGCGGCGAAGCGCCTCGACCTCGATCTGCGGCGATCCCTGATCGTCGGCGACAAGCTGGCGGACATGCAGGCAGGGCGGCGCGCTGGCCTCGCGCAAGGCTGGCTGGTCGATGGCGAGGCGGCGGTTCAGTCCGGCTTCGCCATCAGGCCCTTGCATGACAGCAGCGACCTCGGCGGCCTGCTTGCCGCCATCGAAACGCTCGTTCAGGCGCCGGAGTAACCGATCAGGGCCCGGCCTGACGGCTCAAGCCGGATCGTTGCCTTGCGAAGCTTCATACAGTTTGGCCTCGGTGGCATAGGAATAAATCATCACCGACATCGAGTAGATGAAGCCATGCCGGCCGCACAGGAAGTAGCGCTTGGCCAGATAGAACTTCAGGAAGTTGCCGAACGGCGACAAGACCAGCCGTACAAGGCCCGGTTTCTTGCCCCTGTCGACCAGTGTCGCAACCTTGAGGCTGGAGTAAGAGTTGGCGCGGGCAAGGTCCTCCTCGATCGATATTTCGCGGCGATGCAGCAAGACACCGCTCTCGATCGTGCTGGTCTCGCCCGGCACGCCGAAGGATTCATGCACCCGCGCGTTGAGATCCATGGTGGCGCCTTCGCGGCGAAAAAGTCGCAGCAGCCTGTTGTGCAGCACCCAGCGATGCGCGTAGCCGTAGCCCTTCAGCCAATCGCGGCGGCGGATGTACCATCCGCCCATGCTGTCGCTCGCTGTCCGCGTTGCGGTGATGATCGACTGCCGCAGCAGGTCGTCGACACGTTCGTCAGGATCGATCGAAAGACACCAGGGCTGGGTGGCGTGGTCGAGCGCGAATTGTCTCTGACGAGGAAAACCCGGCCAGTCATTGTGCAGCAGCCTTATCGGGTAGCCCCTGGCAATGAAGCTTTGCACGCATTCGATGGTGCCGTCCGTCGAACCGGAATCGACGATGATGATCTCGGCGCAGAAGTCGATGCTTTCCAGGCATGGGCCGATCATGTCGGCCTCGTTCACGCAGATGATAAGCGCCGAGACCGGGCTTGCAAATCGAGTCATGGTCCCCTTCCCATGGCGGATTGTCCGCGGAATTCACGCTGCTTGCGCCACCTGTTCTTGCGCAATTCCGGACGGAAAACCGTTACACACTTTTCCTGAAATTGCTTTAGGAAACCAATCAGGCGGCAAGCCGGACAGCGCCATCCAGCCTTCTATATCAGCGTCTGTCGGATACCAACGCGGCGCCGGTGTGGCGAAACGCCGGAATTCACACCGGCTCGCACGCCGGCGTTCGACCGGTCTCAAGGCCGTTCGAACGAGACCAGCCCTTCGTCCTTGACCCGGCGGATGGTGAGCGCGGTACGCACCGTGTCGACATTCGGGGTAGAAGTCAGTTCCTCGATGACGAAGGTCTGGAAGGCGCCGAGATCGCTTGCCACGCAATGCAGCAGGAAATCGGATTCGCCCGACACCATCCAGGCGTCGCGCACGATCGGCCAGCCGCGCGTGCGCTCGGCAAAGGTGCGCAACTCGGCATCGGACTGATGATGCAGCCCGACCAGGCAGAAGGCGACGACATCGAGGCCGAGCGCCGGCGCGTTGAGCAGCGCGCGGTAGCCGCGAATGATGCCGGTTTCCTCCAATCGCTTGACGCGGCGCAGGCAGGGCGGCGCCGAAATGCCGACGCGGCTCGACAGTTCGACATTGGTCATGCGCCCATCGGCCTGGAGCTCGCGCAGGATCTTCCAGTCGATGGCGTCGAGGTCGGCCTTGAGCGGCATGAGGGTTCTCGAGAAAGTCAGGGGCGACACGCAAGAATCTTGCGTGATTTTGTAATTAAACGACTTCGCTGTCCATTCCATCCCTCGCTCGGAATATTTCGGAGGATCAAAGCAGGGGACAGGGTGCGACAAAGCTTTCCGGGGACGAACGCCAACTTGCCTTGCTGGCGTCGTGGGCAACACTTACATTACGCGCGATATCGACGAGTTTTCCATGCCGCAATTGCCGGCAGCCCTCCGCAGAGGCTTCCAGATGACCACCAAGCACGCGCCCGTTCTCATCATCGGTTCCGGTCCGGCCGGCTATACGGCGGCAGTCTACGCTGCTCGCGCCATGTTGAAGCCGATGTTGGTCGCCGGCCTGCAGCAGGGCGGCCAGCTGATGATCACCACCGATGTCGAGAACTATCCCGGTTTCGCCGACCCCATCCAGGGTCCCTGGCTGATGGAGCAGATGCTGAAGCAAGCCGAGCATGTCGGCACCGACATCATCAACGACATCATCACCGAGGTCGACCTCAATGTGCGGCCGTTCCGCGCCAAGGGCGATTCCGGCACCACCTACACCGCCGACGCGCTGATCATCGCCACCGGCGCGCAAGCCAAATGGCTGGGCATTCCGACCGAGCAGACCTTCATGGGGTTCGGTGTCTCGGCCTGCGCCACCTGCGACGGCTTCTTCTATCGCGGCAAGGATGTCGCCGTGATCGGCGGCGGCAATTCGGCGGTGGAAGAAGCGCTCTATCTGTCGAACCTCGCCAAGAGCGTCACGGTCATCCATCGGCGCAGCGATTTCCGCGCCGAGCGCATCCTGCGCGAACGGCTGCTGAAGAAGGACAATGTTCGCGTCATTTGGGACACGGTGGTCGACGAGATCACCGGCCGCCCCGGCAAGGCGCCGCTGCCACCCTCGGTCGAAGGGCTGAAGCTCAAGCATGCGGCGACCGGCGCCGAAACGCATCTCAAGGTCGACGGCGTGTTCGTGGCGATCGGCCACGCGCCGGCGGTCGAGCTGTTCGTCGGCAAGCTGAAGCAGAAGCCCAACGGCTATCTGTGGACGGCACCGGATTCGACTCGCACCGACGTGCCCGGCGTGTTCGCGGCCGGCGACGTCACCGACGATGTCTACCGCCAGGCGGTGACGGCGGCAGGACTCGGCTGCATGGCCGCGCTGGAGGCGGAAAAGTATCTGGCCGGCATCGAGGTGCACCGCGAAGCGGCGGAGTAGAGGGTTCAGAAAACGGCTTAGAGACGCCGTGTAAAAGCCTGATTTTTCATTCAGACGCCAAAAGCAGAACGAGGGGTATCATGGCGTTGGATTGGGACAAGCTACGCGTGTTTCACGCAGCGGCGGAAGCGGGGTCGTTTACCCATGCGGCCGAGACTTTGCATTTGTCGCAATCGGCGATCTCGCGGCAGGTCAGCGCGCTCGAGCATGATGTTGGCGTTCCGCTGTTCAACCGCCATGCCCGCGGCCTGGTGCTGACCGAGCAGGGCGAAATGCTGTTCCGCACGGCGCACGACGTGCTGATGAAGCTTGAGACGATCAAGTCGCGGCTGACCGAGACCAAGGACCGTCCCTCGGGCGTACTCAGGGTAACGACGACGGTTGGGTTGGGTGCTGGCTGGCTGACCGAGCGCCTGCAGGAATTCATCGAACTCTACCCTGACATCAGCCTGCAACTGATCCTCGCCAATGAGGAACTCGACCTCACCATGCGTCAAGCCGATTGCGCTATCCGGCTGCGCCAGCCGCAGCAGCCGGACCTCATCCAGCGCCGCCTGTTCACCGTGCATTTCCACCTTTACGCGGCTCCCTCCTATGTGGCCAAGTACGGCAAGCCGGCTTCGGTCGCAGAGCTGAAGAACCATCGCATCGTCACCTTCGGCGTGCCGGTGCCGTCGCATCTGTCGGAGCTGAATTGGCTGGAGACGGTCGGCGATTTCGAAGGCGGACAAAGGGTGCCGACGCTGCAGATCAACGACATATTGTCGATCAAGCGTGCCGTGCAGGGCGGAGCCGGCATCGCCATGCTGCCCGACTATGTGATCAACAAGGATTCCGGCCTGGTGCAGTTGCTGCCGGAGACAGAGGTACCGTCCTTCGACACCTATCTCGCCTATCCCGACGCGATGAAGAACCAGGCCAAGCTGCATGTGTTCCGGGATTTTATCATTGCGAAGGCCAGAAGCTGGTCCTTCTGAGGGCGGTGTCGATATTCAGGTGATGTCGGCCTGACCTGAAACCCGGCATGCCCTCAAACGGCGCTGCTTCGTTTCCTCGGCTCAACCCCGCCATGGCGTCAAGCGTGGCAGCCAGCCGGGCACGGCGCGGCGATAGGTTTCGTATTCGGAGCCGTAGCGACGGGCAAGCGTCGGCTCTTCGTAGAGCCGCACGAAGGAGGCCATGGCAGCCGCCGCAATGGCTGCATAGGCGGCAAGCGTCCAGCTCGAGAACAGCAGCGCCTGGCCGAGGATGATCGACAGCACCGCGACATACATCGGGTTGCGGACATGGCGGTAGATGCCGCCGATCACCAGCTTCTCGGTCGGCGCCACCGGCGCGGGCGTGCCCAGCCCCTCAAGCGCGAAGCGGGCGAAGGCGTGGAGCAGCACCGCTATCGCGGCGACGATCAGCAGCCCGCCAATCGGGACAAGGCCCGGCAGCCTCGACCATGGCAGCCCCCAGCGATCGGTCAGCAGCCAGGGTACCAGCCCGGCAACCACGCCAGGCGCCGCGATGAAGAAGGCCGCACTGCCGGCGATCGCCGAAAAAGTCCGCATTGGGGGCTTCCTCCCTGATTGCCTGAGAAATGAACGCCTGCTGCCCGTTTCCACATCATTGCGAAGTTTTGGCATTTTGGGGCAAAAACCGGTCGCGTTTCGCGATTCTGTAGTGATGATCGTCCTGTCCAGCGCTCCGTTTCGGGATTTTTGCTGGTCCTATTGGTCCCAGATATGGGTTAGACCACAGCCTGCGTCTTTTTGCATGCGTGTGTTGCAAAATAGATGCTTGTTTCTTGGGCATGATGAGCACATATATAGATCATCTCTGGGGCGCGTTCTCCTCCCATTAGCGCCCTTGAGTGTTCCCCTCTGGAGGTTAGCCTTAACAGGCACTTCCAATCAAACTCAGCCGGATCTTCGTTGATCCGGCTTTTTTGTTGCCTGCGCCCCGTCGGCACCTCTGAAAAGTCCAACAGAATTGCCACGTAACAGTGACATGTAACCTCTGGTAACATGTCGCGGGCGCTCGTCGCGTGCTATGCAGATCATAGGACGCGGTGTGGTTCGGACGGGAGATGGGGGCATCACTCGGACGGGCCCGGGCTCAGGCGGCTACCGCGTCCGAACCATTCTTCCGGCGAAGCTTGGCAGCGTCAGGTGCGGCGGACCTGCCGTTTTTACCTCCCAAGAAAACGGTCCGCGATAAAACGACGTCCGGTTCCCGCTGGGCGTCGTTTTCATTTAAGGCGTGTGCGCTGAAACAGGTTCAGTCGACTCGCCTTAAGCTTTTGTTTTCATGCATCTCGTTGTCGTAAAACCGCTACGCACTTTTGGAGCGCCATGGCCCTCAAACCGAGGTTCGAGGGCCAACGCGGCGTGGCGACAGGATCAGGCGGCCTTGCCGCTGGCGTTCATCGCGTCGTCGGCGAGGCGACCGGTAAGTTCCGCCATGTGATCGAAGGTGGCGCGGTAACTGGCGACGCCCGCTGTCGCCGAGCGCAATTCGATGATCAGGTCGCCGATCTCGGCTTGCGGCATGGTTGCCTCGACGACATCCCATCCCGGCCAGTCGGGCCGCGCGTCATAGCCAAGGATCTGGCCGCGCCGCTGCGGGATAAGCGCGATGATCTTCGAGGTCGCGTCGGATGGCGTGACGATCTCGACCTTCATCACCGGTTCCAGAAGCACCGGCGAGCAGGCGGCCATGCCTTCCTTCATCGCCAGCCTGGCCGCCATCTGGAAGGCCATGTCGGACGAATCGACCGCATGGTAGGAGCCGTCCGACAGGTTGACGGCGACATCGACCACCGGGAAGCCGAGCGGGCCGGACTTCAAATAGTCGCGCACGCCAGTCTCGACCGACTGGATATAGGTCTTCGGCACGACGCCGCCGGTGATGGTGTCGGTGAACTGGAAGCCGGAGCCGCGCGGCAGCGGTTTGATCTCGATCACCACATCGCCGAACTGGCCATGGCCGCCGGACTGCTTCTTGTGGCGCCCGCGCTGCTGCGCCGTTTTGCGGATCGTCTCGCGGTAGGGCACCGCCGGGGCGTGGCCTTCGACCGGAATCTGGTTCTTGCCTTCCAGCCGCTCGCGCACGACACGCAGATGCATCTCGCCATGACCCGACAGCACGGTCTCGGCCGAGTCCTGGTTGTGGCGCAGACTGAGCGAAGGGTCCTCCTCGGCCAGCCGCTGGATGGCGGCCGACATCTTCACCTCATCCTTGCGCTCCTTGGGGCGCAGCGCGAAGGCGAAGACCGGCTGCGGCGGCTCGACATTGAACAGCTGTTTGGTGCCGCCCTTGGCCGAGGTCAGCGTCTGGCCGGTCTTGACCTCGTCCAGCTTGCCGAGCGCCACGGTATCGCCAGCCTTGGCGGTGGTGAGCTTGGACTGGTCCTTGCCAAGCATCCTGTAGATGCCGGAGACCTTCGCCGTATCACCGTTAGGCAGCCAGAGTTCGGAACCGTCGACGACCTGGCCGGACAGGATGCGCGACACCGACAGTTTGCCGCCATGTGGCGTGTGAATGGTCTTCATCACCTGAACCACGGTGGCGCTGCCATCGGGGGCGCCGAGCCGCTTGCGGGTCGCCTCGATGTCGGGCGCGTCGTGGCGGATTGCCTTCAAGAGGCGCAGCACGCCATTGCCCTTTTCGGCGGTGCCGATCAGTACCGGCGTCACCGCGCCATCGCGCAGATCGGCGGCGAGGTCGTCGAAGATCGCATCCTTGGGCGGCTCGATTTCTTCGAGCAGCTGTTCCATCAGCTGGTCGTCATGGTCGGCCAGGGTTTCCAACATGGAGAAGCGCGCTTCGAGCTCGCGCGCCTTGTCGTCCCCCGGTATCTGCGCAATTTCGCTCTCGGCATATTCGCGATAGATGTAGGCGCGCTCCAGCGCCAGATCGATCGAGCCGATGACGACGCCATCCTTGCGCAGCGGAATCTGGCGCAGCAGCAAAGGTACCGCACTTGCCGGCTGCAGCATCTTCAGCGTGTCGCGCACGCCTGATATCGCCTTGTCGACCTTGTTGAGGAACAGGATGCGCGGCACGCCGAGATCGTCGAGCTTGCGCATGATCAGTTGCAGCGCCGGGATCTTCTTTTCGTCGGCCTCGGCCACGACCACCGCGAGGTCGCATGCGGCCAGCACCGGCTCGGCCTCGAAGGAGAATTCGATCGAGCCGGGACAGTCGACGAAGGTGATCTGCTCGCCCATGAATTCGGTGGTGGCGAAGGTCGCCTCGACGCTCATGGCGTGGGCGCGCGCCTCCGGCGAATGGTCTGAAACGGTATTGCCCGAGGAAACCGGGTTCTGGCGGGGAATGGCGCCCGTGCGGGCCAATATGGCTTCGAGAAGTGTCGTCTTACCGCTTGCGAAGGGACCGACTATGGCAATGCATTTCGGTCCCGTGCGTCGTCCTCCGGCGCGAGTACCCATGACTGACCTCCACTCAGGCGTTTCCCTAGGGACCGACTGGCATTTCTTGGTTCAGGCGGGTCAATCGGTCCTGAGCGGCGGCCGGCCTGTTCGACCGTCGCGGGCGGGGTTCTTTTTGATTGCCACCACCTGGGGGCATCGTCCCACTTGTTTGCCGGCAGGGCAAGAAAAATAGAAATTTGACGCTCCGCCGCCGCCTCAGGCGCTCAGTGCGAGCTGGTCGGTATTGGCAGTGCGCAAGGGACTGACCTTGTCGCGCGGCGCCGGCCTGTCGAAGAAATAGCCCTGGAAACGATTGCAGCCGGCGGCCCTGGCGAGCGCGAACTCTTCTTGCGTCTCGACGCCCTCGGCGACGATGGTGACATCCTGGATGCGCGCGATCTGGGCGAGCGCCGAAACGAAGATCTGCGCCACCTGGTCGTGGGCGAGGCTGCGGATATAGGAACGGTCGATCTTGATACAGTCGATGGGCAAGGTCTTCAGGTAGTTGAAGCCGCAATGGCCGGTACCGAAATCGTCGAGCGCGATGTGGAAGCCGAGGCCGCGCAAGGCTTCGAGGCGCCGCAGGATTTCGGGCGTGGCGGCGGTCGCTACCGTCTCGGTGATCTCGATGACGAATTGCGTCGCGGAGCGGCCGGTTTCCTTCAGCACGCGGTCACACATGGTGACGATCTCGTCGCGCTTCAGCTGTTCGCCGGAGACGTTGATCGAGATGCTGCGACCGGGGAAATAGCCGATATCGGCGCAAGCCCGCTTGAACACCCATTCGCCGAGCATGTCGATCAGCGTCGAGCGTTCGGCGATCGGAATGAATTCGGCCGGCGAGATCAGGCCGCGAACCGGATGGCGCCAGCGGATCAGCCCTTCGAAGCCATAGGTGGAACCGTCCGGGTTGACGATCGGCTGGTAGTGCAGCTCGAGCTCGCCGAGATAGACCGCGGCGCGCAGCTCCCGCTCGACTAGGCGGCGGTAGCGCTTGTCGGACAGCATCTCCTCGTCGAACACGGTGACGCGGCCACGGCCCGCCGCCTTGCTTTCGTAAAGCGCCAGGTCGGCAACCAGCATCAGTTCCGTCGTGTTCGACGCATGTGTCGGCGCCAGCGCGACGCCGACGGAAATGGAGAGCGGAATGGTCCTGCCTTCATGGGATTTGCCGGCCCGCATGGCGTCCAGCAGTTGCCGCACATCCTTGTTAATGGCGATGAGATCGCTGTGCGGAATGATGACGCCGAATTCGTCGCCACCGAGCCGACCGACCATGCCGCCGGCAAAGATGCGCTCGGCGGTCTTGACGAGATGCGCCAGGGTGCGGTCGCCGAACTGATGCCCGAACGTGTCGTTGAGCTGCTTGAAATGGTCGAGGTCGATCAGCAGCAGGGCCGCATCGCGCCGATCGCGCATGGTGCCCAGGCTGTTGCCCAGCGCTTCGAGGAAATAGCGGCGTGTCATCGCCCCCGTCATCGCGTCCCTGGTCAGGAAATGATGCTTTTCGGCCTCGGCGACGGCCGCGGATTTCAGGCTATGGACGACGCTGCTGCGCATGTACATCAGTGCCAGCAAGGCCAGGCTGGTGGCGAGAATCGAGACCACGAAGGCGCTGCCGGAAGACAGATTTTCCGACATCTCGACAGCGCCAAGCAACGCGGCGCCGATGCTGATCAGAAGCAAGGACTGGATGCCACGGTAGATCCGGCCGCTATGGTCCTTGATCGTCGCCAATATGCTCATCGCATCGCCCCCTGCATCCGCCGGCAGAGGGCTAGTGGGCAGCCGTTAAAAAGCCCTTGAGGCAGCCACGCCTGGCCAGCAATTTGGCCACCCGTGCCTGCGATCCAACGTTCATGGTTAAGAAGCCTGGTGTGAAGACCGGCAGGGGAGCGGCGAAGGTCGATGGCAGTTGCACGGCGCGGCATATCGGAGGAAAGTGCCGGCTTGCGCCAATGTCAGGAGAGGCGGCCTTCTGCCGCCAGTCCGCCACCAGATCAAGGACCCACCGACCATGAAGATCATTGCCTGTGGCAGCGTGCCGACCATCATAGCGCCGGAGAAATATTTCACCGGCCGGGTGCTGCAGACGCCGATCATCGATAAGGAGGCGCCGGCGCGGCTGCGGGCCACGCTGGTCAGCTTCGAGCCGGGCGCGCGCACCCATTGGCACACGCATCCGCTTGGCCAGACGCTCTATGTCACTGCAGGTGCCGGCCTTGCCCAGACATGGGGAGAGGCGGTCCAGGAGATCAGGGCCGGCGACGTCATCTCATTCGCGCCTGGCGAAAAGCACTGGCATGGCGCAGCGCCGAAATCGGCGATGACGCATATCGCCATGCAGGAGGCGCTCGACGGTGTCCATGCCGATTGGCTGGAAGCGGTGACGTCAGCGCAATATGGCGGCTGAGTACCGAGCCGAGCTCATGAAAAACCCGGCGTTGAGCCGGGTTTTTCATTTCCACTATGGCGTACCTGATCAGGTCAGCGACGCGGTGAACCGCTGGATGCGCGTGCAGGCTTCCTCCAGCAGCGCCTCCGAGGTGGCGTAGGAGATACGGAAGTTGGGCCCAAGGCCAAAGGCCGAGCCGAAGACCACCGCGACGCCTTCGGCCTCGAGCAGTTCCGAGCAGAAAGCCTCGTCGGTGTCGATCACCCTGCCGGCCTTGGTCTTCTTGCCGATCAGCTGGGCGCAGGACGGATAGACATAGAAGGCGCCTTCCGGCGACGGGCAGGTGATGCCGCGCGCCTGGTTGAGCATCGAGACGACGAGATCGCGCCTGCCTTGAAAGATCGCCTTGTTCTTGGCGATGAAGTCCTGCGGGCCGTTCAGCGCTTCCACCGACGCCCATTGCGCGATGGTGCAGGCGCCGGATGTCTGCTGGCCCTGGATCATGTCCATCGCCTTGATCAGCTGGACCGGGCCGGCCGCATAGCCGATGCGCCAGCCGGTCATCGCATAGGCTTTCGACACGCCGTTCATGGTCAGCGTGCGCTCATAGAGCCTGGGCTCGACCTCGGCGATGGTCTTGAAGACGAAGTCGCCATAGGTCAGGTGCTCGTACATGTCGTCGGTCAGCGTCCAGACATGCGGATGCTTCAACAGGACATCTGCCAGCGCGCGCAGTTCGGGCTCCGTGTAGGCAGCGCCCGACGGGTTCGACGGCGAGTTCATCAACAGCCATTTGGTTTTCGGTGTGATCGCCTTTTCCAGCACTTCAGCGGTCAGCTTGAAGCCGTTGTCGATCGAGGTGTCGGCAAACACCGAGGTGCCGCCGCAGATCGCCACCATTTCGGGGTAGCTGACCCAGTAGGGGCGGGGGATGATGACCTCGTCGCCAGGGTTCAGCGTCGCCATGAAGGCGTTGAACAGGATCTGCTTGCCGCCGGTGCCGACGATGGTCTGCTCGGGCTTGTAATCGAGATTGTTCTCGCGCTTGAACTTCTTGGCAATCGCCTCGCGCAGCGGCGCGATGCCCGAAACCGGCGGATACTTCGTCTCACCACGGCGGATCGCCTCGATGGCCGCATTCTTGATGTTGTCGGGCGTGTCGAAATCCGGCTCGCCGGCGCCCAGCCCGATAATGTCACGGCCGGCATTTTTCAGCTCGCGCGCTTTCTGCGTCACCGCGATGGTGGCGGAAGGCTTCACGCGGGAAAGGGTGTCGGCAAGAAAGGCCATGACCTTGAACGTCTCCATGAAGGATCGGGACGGCCAGGATCGGCCGCGGCGCTTCTCATGTCGCATGATTTCGCGCAGTGCAAGCACTGTCGGCTGATCCAGATCTCAAGGACCCGTGATCGGCAACAATAAATTCATTAACGGGCGGTAGAGGCTTGAGTGGCAGGATCGCAGTCCAATCGCGGAGCGAGGAACCTTGTCGCGCAGCATCGGGCTTGCCCACATCATCCGTCAGGACAACGGCACCTCCACCGGTGTCTGGGGCATCTACACGCTGCAAAGCGCCTTCCAGCCGATCTTCGCCTTCAAGGAAGGCAAGCTGTCGGTCGTCGCGTTCGAAGGTCTGATCCGGCCGTTCCGCGACGGCGCGCCGCAATCACCGATGAATTTCTTCAGCACCTGCCCGTCCGTCGACCGCCTGCATGTCGAGGCGCTGACCAGGACGCTGCATCTGCTGAACGCCGGCGCCTGCCTGCCGCAGGAGGCGTCGATCTTCATCAATTTCGACCCGTCGGTGTTCACCGAACGCAGTGTTGCCGACAAGGCCCTGCGCGAAATGCGGCTGGTGCTGCACGAGGCGGGCATCGATCCAGGCCGTGTCGTCTGCGAAGTGACCGAGCAGAGGTCGGCGTCGCAGGAAACCCTGCACAGCTTCGTCGCGGCACTCAAAGCCAACGGCTTTCGCATCGCCGTCGACGACTATGGCGCCGATGATTCCGACATCAACCGCATCAAGGAACTGAAGCCCGATATCGTCAAGTTCGATGCCCAATGGATCACGCAGCTGATGGAGTCCGGCGCCGGTTTCGCGCTCTTGACCACCATGGTGAAAAGCTTCGAGGAACAAGGCATCCACACGGTGTTCGAGGGCATCGAGGAGGCATGGCAGCTGGAGCTCGCCGAGAAATCGGGAGCCTCGATGGTGCAGGGTTTCGTGCTGGCGCGGCCCGAGCTGGCGCCAACCAGCTTTCGCGTCTTCGACAAGGACAGGCAGACACCCGATCCCGTCGTTGCCGGCGACACGCCTGCTTCCGCCACGGCAGCGCATTCGGCGCGGCCGGCGAAAGCGTTCGGGCGCAAGGTGACGCCATGAGGCTGGAGCGGCGGCGCAATGTCGACGATGCGATCCAGATCGACGAAGTCGGCATCGAGTACGGCATCCATGGCGAATTCCGGCTGCGCAGCGCCTATCAGCCGATCTTTTCGCCGCGCGGCCGGTTCCTTCACGCCGTGGCGGTCGAAGCCCTCATCGAGCCGCACCGTGCCGGCCGGCCCAGTGCGGCGCGGGTGTTCTTCGATGGCGTTGCCGCTTCGGATCGGCTGTTTGTCGAGACCATGTGCCGGGCGTTGCATCTGCGGAATTTTCACAACATCGGGGTCGAAGGGCTCGATCTGTTCTTCAACTACAATCCGCTGATCAACGACCATCCCGGACGGGCGCTGGCCGAGATCCGGTTGATGACCAGGCATCTCGGTGACTTCGGCCTCGCCCCGGCCATGCTGGTTTGCGAAATCACCGAACAGTCGGCCGACGATGCGCTTCTCACCCGGCTGGTGCGCGAAATGCGGCGCGACGGCATCCGCATCGCCATCGACGATTTCGGCACCGGTCACTCGACCGAGGAGCGGGTGAGCCTGCTCAAACCCGACATCGTCAAGATCGACGGCACCTGGTTCGCGGAGTTCTGCCGCCATGCCGCCGCCGAGCGGTTCTTCCGCCCGCTGGTTTCCACCTTGCACGACCGTGGCGCCAAGGTGCTGGTCGAAGGCATTGAGAACCCGACCCATCTGCGCGTCGCGCTGGAAGGCGGCGTCGACCTGCTGCAAGGCTATCATCTGGCCCGCCCCGCTCTGGCCGGAACGATCTTCGAGGAAAAGCCGCTGTCCGTCGACACGCTGCTCGGCAGGGACAGCAAGGTCATTCCGCTGTTCGGCTAGGGCGTGTCGCTCCGTTCAGGTTCTCAAAGACCATCGTTCTCGGCTCGGCCTGGCCTGAATCTCGACACGCTTTTGAACGACCGCGGACCATCCATCAGCGGCGCTGATGGTCTTGCCAAAACAAATCACTGGTTGCGGCTGTCGCCGCTGCGATAATCGCGCCAGAAAAAGGCAGCGCTCCGGGGGAATGGCAATGATACTCTACAGCATGATCGACAGCGGCAATTGCTACAAGCCGCGCCTGCTGATGGCCAAGCTTGGCCTCGCCTTCACCAATGTCGAGGTGAGTTCGCACACCGGCGAGACGCGAAAAGCGGAGTTTGTCGCCAAGAATCCGAACGCCATGGTGCCGCTGCTCGAACTCGACGATGGCCGGCGGCTGGCCGAATCCAACGCCATCCTGCTCTATCTCGCCGAAGGCACACGTTTCCTGCCGGCGGACAAGTATCAGCGCGGGCTGGCCTATCAGTGGCTGTTCTTCGAGCAATACAGCCACGAGCCCTACATTGCCGTGCGCAAGGCGCTGCTGACTTTCCCCGAACGCGCCAGGGATGCGACGCCGGAGCGGCTGGCGATGACGCTGGAGCGCGGCAACAAGGCGCTCGGCGTGATGAACAAATATCTGGAAGACAATGCCTTCTTCGCCGGCGGCGCGTTCAGTGTCGCCGACATCGCGCTCTATGCCTATACGCATACGGCGGAGCAGGGCGGCTTCCAGCTCGACGCCTATCCGGCGGTCGCCGCCTGGCTGAAGAGGGTGGAGGCGGATCCGGGGCATGTGCCGATCGAGTGGCTGCCTGGGTGAGATAGTTGGCTACTTCAAGAGATGGTCGTAGTCGGCGTGGGTGCCGATCCAGAACCAGATCACGTCTTCATTGTCGCGGATGGCAACAGCCCGGTAGTTGTCGTCGACTCGTGCCGACCAATAGCGTCCGACCTGTTTGAAACGCAATGATGGATGAAAAGGGTCGGAGCGCAGTCTGACAAAACGCCTGTCCGCCTTTGCTCTGATTGGTGATGGCAGTTTTTCATAAGCCTCCCAGAATGATGGAGAGGCGACATGATTCACAGTGGCCTGGTCCGGCCAGCGCGATGGTCAGCCAATGCCTGTTCTGCAAGCTTGTCCAATCGGCCCGACTTCGCATCGGCTTCGATCTGCCGATCCCACATATCCGCCTGAAGCGCCTCGAACCATGCGGCAAACGCCTTCAGTTCCTCGGGACTCAGGGCTGCGACGGATTTTTCGATCTGTTCGAGCTTTGTCATGCGGTTAAAAGTACCAATATCGGGCCAAAAATACCATGGCTGGTACCATGGGCCAAGGCAGCGTTTCACTGAAATCCAGACAAACAAAAAGGCGGGATAAATCCCGCCTTCCCATTTCCGGTAGCCTGATCGGGAGCGTCTGGTCCGGGCTGGCAGCTATCTGCTGATCCAGCTTGTCGGGTCTTTCCGCTCCGGCGCGCTTCTCGCGCGACTGTCAGTACATCAGTGACTTGCCGCGCGCCCCGGGCTCTCGCCCGGCGCGCGCCATTCGCTAAATCAGGCTGCCTTGCTCAGAGACCCAGCGGACGACTTGCCAGTGCGGCGGTCCTGCTCGATCTCGAAGTTGATCTTCTGGCCTTCGACCAGGGTCGACAGTCCAGCACGCTCGACTGCGGAGATGTGGACGAAAACGTCCGCGCCGCCCGCGTCAGGCTGAATGAAGCCGAAGCCCTTGGTGGCGTTGAACCACTTGACCGTTCCAGTTGCCATTTTAGATAGTCCTTCAACATTTGCTTTAGTTTGACCGAACCGAAGTCCAGCCGGTGTGCATCGAGATTTTGGAGATAGACGTCAGCAAACGCGAAGATCGCGAGGCCCGGATCGATCGGCCGAAATATCAATGGACCGCATATAGGCTACTTTCGCATAAAAAACAAGACTGCGTGAGAAAGCCGTGATCGAGACGCCGCCCAATGGCTGCCCCAATCTGGTGAAACCGTTGCCACGGATCGTGCCGTTTTCGGGCGGCGGATCAGGGTTTGGGGAGAGGACCATGAAGACCATTCTGCTTGCCGCCTGCATGACGCTGGTGGCCGCCCAGGCGCAGGCGATCTCGCGCTACGACCCGACGCACATGAGCTGCGGCAAGGTCCAGGCGACGATCGCGCGGCAGGGCGCCGTCATCCTGCGCTACCAGTCGACGCGGGTGCCTGGACTGCCGCTCTACGACCGCTATGTGCAGAGCCAGCAATTCTGCACCATGGGCGAGGTGAGGACGCGCGCCTACGTGCCGAGCGCCGATACGAAGTCCTGCCCGGTCTATAACTGCAAACGGCCGGACAATGAGCGGCATTTCCGCCGGCGGTTCTTCCACACCAACTAGGCACTTTGTCCGGACTTGCGGCCCTGGTTCAAAACCCGAAGGAAACCTGCGCGGGCGGCGGCGGGCCGACGCGCACGCCTTCCATGGCCAGCATCTTTTCCTTGGTGACGGAACCGCCGGGCGCCGAGAACCCGCCGATCTTGCCGCCGGCGGCAAGGATGCGATGGCAAGGGATGACCAGCGGCACCGGATTAGCGCCAAGTGCTGCCCCGGTTTCGCGGGCAAGCCCGGCATGGCCGGCGGTCTTGGCCAGCTCGCCATAGGTGGTGGTTTCGCCAAAGGCGAGTTTTCGCGCCGCGTCATAGATGGCGAGGCGGAAATCGTCGACACCGGCGAGATCGACCGGCACGCCGGAGAAATCGACATCCTCGCCCGCCGCATAGGCCTTGATCGAGGCGATCAGGGCGACCACCCATGGCGGCTGGGCCGTCGAGGCTGAAACGCCGGCATGACGCATCAGCCGCCGCTCGACCGCTTCGCGGCTGCGTTCGGGCAGGCAGAGCCGGATCAGGCCCTTTTCGCTCCAGGCGATGCCCATGAAACCGATCACTGTTTCTAACACTGCGTGGCCGGCCGTGATCTGGGATGTCGTTTCCATGATGCGCTCCTTTCCGCAAAGTGGCGGAAATCGGGATTCATACCGGTACATATCCGGAACAATATGGCATCGGACCCCGAGTCCCGCCACCCGAAAACCGCCTGATGGCCCCGATTGCCCACCAGGAATCGCTGGTGTAAGGGATTCCTTAACGACCCGACGAACCGGACCCGAGCGCGGCTTGCCAGCAAAAATCAATCTTATCGCGATCGGCGTCATCGTCGCTGCTGCCGGCCTCAGCGGCTGCACGTCGACCTCGCAGATGAAGCCCGCGCCTGCCTTTACCGAAACCGCGACCGCCGCGGGCGCCGATGCCGGTTTCACCATTCCTTTGCCGGAGACGGTTTCGGTGCTGCCGGAATCATCCGGCATTACCCCCGTGCAGGCGGCCGATCTGTCGGCCAGCCCCGCCGCGCCGGCACTCGATCCCGCCGCGCAACCGGCGGCTGCCGCGACCGCCGCCTTTGCCGGATCGACCCCGGCAGCGCCGGCCGTGCCCGTGGTGATGACCGCCAACGCGGCGCCCGCCGTGGTCAAGACCAACGCCACGGCCGAAACCGCCTATGCCATCGCCGGCGTCACGCCGGCGGCGGGCAGACAGAAGACTCTGCTAGCCGGCGGCACGGTGTCCCAGGCGTCGATGATGCCCGGCGTGCAGCAGGTGGCCTATGTCGTGCCGCAGAACCCGGCCGCCCTGGTGCAGTTCCCGGCCGCGCCGGTTGATCCGGTCGCCCCGGCCGAAGAAGAGCATGCGACCGGCATGCGCGGCGACGTCGACCGGCTGATCGTCAAATACGCCGCGCTCTACCAGGTGCCGGCGGACCTTGTGCGCCATGTCGTCAACCGCGAGAGCACCTTCAACCCGAAGGCCTACAACAACGGCCATTGGGGGCTGATGCAGATCAAGCACGCGACGGCGCGCGGCATGGGCTATGACGGGCCGGCCAAGGGCCTGTTCGACGCCGAGACCAATCTGAAATACGCGGTGAAATATCTGCGCGGCGCCTGGCTGGTGGCCGGCGGCAACGCCAAGCGCGCCGACTGGCTCTACCAGACCGGCTATTACTTCGACGCCAAGCGCAAGGGCCTGCTCGAGGCTACCGGCCTCGGCACCGACCGCAAGCGGCGTCCGCAGCCCGACGCCTGAGCGCGATGCCTGAACCGCGTCCGCCGGCCCCGAACGACATCCGGCTGCGCAAGATCCTCGACGAGACGCTCGTTCCACCGCGCTGGCCCGATGGCTTCGTCATGCGCTGCTTCGAGCCCGGTGACGCGCCGGCCTTGCATGCGCTGCTGAGCGAAGTGTTCGACGACGGCGCCGATGGCCCGTTCGAGGAGTGGTGGCCGCGTGTCGCCAACGACCCTGAATTCGATCCGGCGCTGTGTTTTCTCGTCATCGACGCCAAGGGCCGGCTGGCGGCGGCGGCGCTCTGCTGGTCCCGCGCCTTCGTCAAGGCTTGCCGTTCACCCCGAGGCGCGCGGCAAGGGCATCGCCGAGGCGCTGATGTGGCACAGCTTCGCCACCTTTCGCGAACGGGGCGCCGAGTGTGTCGACCTGAAGACCAACACGGTGGAGAACGCCGCCGCCGTCCGGCTCTATGAGCGGCTGGGGATGTCGCCGGTCGCCTGGGAAGGCTAGGCCGGTCGCTTTCTGTCGATTGGTGCCGGCGGATTTTCCCGCCGCCCGAGCGCAAACCACCCACGCATTGTGAGCCGCTTCACATAGGCGGCGACCGGCCCATGCTAACGCAACGTCATGACGCCATTTAGCCGATCCGGGATCGTCGATCGGCTGGGCACAGGAGGAGGCTGCACCGGCATGTGGTGGCCCCTCCATGGCGGGTTCCGGGGCGGGGGTTTCGGGACCCGCCTTCATGCGCGATCTTTTCCCTAGATATCCGGTGCGTTGCCGATCTTCTGCTTGAGATCGAGCGCCCAGGCGCGGCCTTCGTCGCCGCCCCACAAAAGCCACGCGATGTAGCCTGCCGACGGGTTCGCCTCATTGCCGTAGTTCCTGCCGCGCTTGTCGACCTCGTGGCGGGCGAAATAGCTGACCATGCGGCGGATGGTGGAGGGGGCGAGCTTCTCCCGGTTCTTCAGTTCGGTCGCCCGCGCGACGCCGATCTCGGTGCCGCCCCGGCCGAACTGCTTGCGCAGCCTCAGGCCCTTGGCGGCGTTGTCGGCCACCACTTGCGGGCAGCGCAGGTCGATCTCGTCGTCGTGCATGGTTGTCCCCGGATCGCGGTGCCGAACAGATACAACGCCATCCCGCCATGCGCAAAAATGTCGGAAGGGATCGCTGCGAAACGTCCTTGGGTCGCAGAGCAACCGCGCCGGGACGCCGGCGCCGTGACCCAAGGAGCCGATCATGATCACCTTTCCCAACGAATCCGCCCGATATCGCACCGCCCGCGAAAGACTGTTGCGGAAGGAAATCGAATTGCGCCGTGCCATGGAGGACGTCGCCGTGGCGCGGCGCGCGCTGCCGCCGGGCGGGCTGATCCGCCAGGATTATGTGTTCGACGCGCTGGACGCCGATGGCAAGCCCGCCAAGGTCAGGCTCTCGGAGCTGTTCGCGCCGGGCAAGGATTCGCTCATCCTGTACAACATGATGTTTCCGCGCCATCCGCAGGAGACGCGCGACGTGGCGACCAGCGGCGGGACGGCGAAGCTGGCACGGCCCGACCAGCCATGCCCATCCTGCACGGCGCTGCTCGACCAGTTCGACGGCGCGGTCGGCCATCTCGAGGCCGCCGGCTTCAACTTCGCCGTGGTGGGCAAGACCGCGCTCGAAAACCTGGTCACGCTCGGCCGCGACAGAGGCTGGAGGAACATGCGGCTGGTGTCCTCGGCCGCCAACAGCTTCAAGCGCGACTACAATGCGGAGGCGGCAGACGGCGCGCAGATCCCGCTGCTTTCGGTGTTCCATCGTGATGCCGACGGCATCCGCCATTTCTGGTCGTCGGAACTGGATTTCGCCCCGACGGATCCCGGCCAGGACCCGCGCGGCCTCGGCACCTGCGAAACGCTGTGGAACTTGATGGATTTCACGCCGCAGGGCCGGCCGAACTGGCACGAGCAGCTGCAATATGGCGAGGCGTGCTGTCATTGACAGCCGGCTGGTTCAGCCGCAGCGCTTCAGTTCGGAGTGGCTTTTCAGCACATGGTCGCCAACCACCTGCCCGATGAGATAGGCGGGTTCTTGCCTGCTCGCCTTGCGCACGGTTTCCGCACTGTTGATCGCGCGCTTTACATCGCTGGTGAACCTCTCGCTCAAGTCGGCCGGAACATCGGAAGATCCGCTGCATTGATAGTAGACGGTTTGCGACCCCTTTCACGGATACGAAGTGCGACTCACAACTAGAAACATATGGGACTTGGTGCGAGAAAGCGTGGTTGGCTTTGTCAACGACAATGCCCTTAGTCATGGCGCGGCGATGGCCTTTTATGCCGCAACGTCGCTGGCCCCAGTTCTGATAATTGTCGTCGCGATAGCTGGCATCGCATTTGGTCATCACGCAGCGCAGTTGGCTTTGTCTGCTCAGATATCGGGGCTGATGGGTTCAGAAAGCGCAGCGCTCCTTCAGACAGCCCTCGAAGGGGCATCCAGCAAATCATCGGGGACCCTGGCGGCCATCGTTGGCGTGGCCACCTTGCTCGTCACCGCCTCTGCGGTCTTTGGCGAGATGCAGCAGGCCCTGAATGCAATATGGAAGGTTGAAACGAAGGGGAGTTCGCTGTCGCGTCTCTTGCGTGCGCGTGCAGCAAGTCTCGGCTTGGTCGCCGCACTCGGCTTTATGTTGCTGGTGTCCCTGGTGGCGAGCGCCGCGATCTCGGCTCTGGGCAACATGATCAGCGCTCAATTGCCGTTCGGCGAATTTGTTCTGAGCGCGATCAACACCTTAATTTCCTTTTCCCTGATCTCCGTGATGTTCGCCGCTATCTACAAAGTCTTGCCGGATCGTGTCTTGGAATGGCGGGATGTCGGGATCGGTGCTGTCGTGACCGCCGCACTGTTCACATTGGGGAAGTCGCTTATCGGTTGGTATATCGGCACAAGTGCGATCGCATCGTCATATGGTGCGGCCGGAGGGTTGCTCGTCATACTGCTCTGGGTCTACTATTCATCGGAAATCTTTCTGCTCGGTGCAGAGTTGACCCGCGCCTATTCCGTTCGACATGGCAGTAGGTCCGACCTGAACGGTCTGGTTCAAAATGCGTCCACTTCAGAAAAAACTGTTTCAATTCGCCAAAAGCCCAGCTCTTCGGGTGCCGTTGCGTTGTTGGCGGTGGCGTGCGCGAGTGCAACGATGACAGCCTTTCTGCTGGGGCCTCGTCGCCCATAGCGTCAACATCGACAGACCATGCGTGTGATGGTGCGCTGTGGGACGGCGAGGAGGAGGGCGAGGTGACGCTGCAGTCATGAGGTTGCTCCTTCAAGGGCAGCGGGTGCTCCAACGCGGCCTGGCAAACCCAGTACCGCAAGGTGGCTCTGTGCCTGCGCCTGCCGTGAACTAGACTGCGGCCATCAATCCGAGGGAGCAGCAATGCCCAAGATCGACCTGTCAGCCGTGCCCGTGCGCAAGGGCTCGGGCTATCCCGCGCCCTTCGATCAACCCTGTGCGACCCGCACGCGGCGGCGGTTAGGCGATGCCGGTGGCCTCACCGATTTCGGCGTCAACCTGATGACATTGCCGCCCGGCGGCTGGTCGAGCCAGCGGCACTGGCACAGCCATGAGGACGAGTTCGTCTATGTGCTGGAAGGCGAACTGACGCTGGTCGAGGACGGCGGCGAGACGCTGCTGCGCGCCGGCGATTGCGCGACCTTTGCCAGGAACAGCGGCAATGGCCATCACATGATCAACAGGTCTTCCACGACGGCGCGCTATCTGGAGGTCGGCTCACGCAACCCGGACGATGTCATCACCTGTTCCGACATCGACATGATGAGCCCGAGTTCCGACGGACGTTTTTTGCACAAGGATGGCACGCCCTATCCGGGGCAGGGGTGACTGGAGCCATGCCTTTCCTTCTCCCCTTGTGGGAGAAGGTGGCCTCGCAAAGCGAGGTCGGATGAGGGGTGTTCCAGCTTGGCAATACGGTCATTTGTGAAAGTAGTTCAGGGCGAGAATCAGCAACGCCCCATTTCTTCCAACACCCCTCATCCGACCCGGCGCTAGCGCGCCGTGCCACCTTCTCCCACAAGGGGAGAAGGGAGAACGGCGCTGGCGTTCGGCTGGCGGCGCGATAAGCTGCCCTGAAACTCGGGGAGATCACTATGAAGAAGGAAGTCATCGAAGTGCCGGTGCTGTCGGCGGCCGTGCGTGCGCTGGGCGTGCCGCTGTCGCTGGTGACCAGGGCCGCGGGGCTGGTCTTCGTGTCCGGCACGCCGCCGCTCGATATCTTCACCGGCAGGCTGGTCAAGGGCGACATCGAAACGCAGACCGAAGCGTCGCTGACGGCGCTGAAACATTGCCTGGAAGCGGCCGATACCTCGCCGGAAAACGTGGTGATGGTGCGCATCTACGCCGTCAATTCCGGCTTCTACAACGCCATCAACCGCGTCTATGCCAGGCATTTTCCCGAAAATCCGCCGTCGCGGACCTTCGTGCCGGTGGCGTCATGGCCGATGGAGTTCGACATCGAGATCGAGTGCGTGGCGGTGGCGTGAGCGCTGGACCATGCGTCGGCGCTGGCGTTCCGCCAGTGCCGGGATAAGCTCCCTAAAATCAGAGGTTATCGCAAAGACCCCCTCATCCGGCCGCTTCGCGGCCACCCGTGCCGGGGCGAGTCACTTGCCTCGCCCGTCCTTCGGACCCCCGCTGGGGAGAAGAGACTGGCGCCCGCGCTGGCAATCTCCTCTCCCCTCGGGGAGAGGTCAGCCGAGCGAAGCGGAGGCTGGGTGAGGGGGTCTTTGCGCCAGCCTGACCAACAAAGGAAGATTGCCATGAAGAAGGAAGTCATAGAGGTGCCGGTCATGTCGGCCAAGGTGCGGGCGCTCGGCCTTCCCTGTTCGACAGCGGTGAGGGCCAACGGCTTCGTGTTCATCTCGGCGACGCCGCCGGTGGACATGGTGACCGGCGAGATGGTGCGCGGCGACATCGAAACGCAGACCGAGGCGTCGCTGAAGGCGCTGAAACATTGCCTGGAGGCGGCCGGCACCTCACTGGAGAACGTGGTGATGGTGCGCATCTATGCCGTCAATTCCGGCTTCTACAACGCCATCAACCGGGTTTATGCGAAGTATTTTTCGACCAACCCGCCGGCGCGCAGCTTCGTGCCGGTGGCGTCGTGGCCGATGGAGTTCGATATCGAGATTGAGTGTGTGGCTGTGGCGTGAGGGTAGGTTCTCGCCCCCTGATTTCAGCATCGTTAGTGGTCGCGGATGGCGTGCTCGTTATGCGGGCGGCCTTCCAGCATGTTGCTGATTTTGCCTGCCTTGTGCGCCGGCGCCAGGGCGCCCATAGTCAAGGGCGGCCGGATTGCCGGCTAGGACTGACAATGCCTGAGCAGCCGGAGCCATGAGCACGAGCCCGCTACGCGTGGCGGTCGTTGGCGGCGGCATTGGTGGCGCCGCCACGGCTTTCGCCCTGCATCAACGCGGCATGGAGGTTCGTCTCTATGAGCAGGCGGCGGCCCTGGCCGAGGTCGGCGCCGGCGTCGCCATCCAACCGAACGGTGTGCGGATGCTTCGGCGCCTCGGCCTTGGCGACGAGCTGATCCGTTTGGGGGCGAGATGGGTCGACCCACAGTTTCGGCGCGCCGATGGCGCCTATGCCGCGGCGATGTGGCCGCCCGAGCTTGCCGGCAAAATCGAGTTCCAAGGCATGCACCGCGCCGATCTGCTGGCCATGTTCGTCGACCGGCTGCCTGCTGATCGTGTGAAGGCTGGCCACAGATGCATCGGCTTCGAGCAGGATGACGGGCAGGCCGTGATCACTTTCGCCAATGGTTTGCGCGCCACGGCTGACGTCGTGATCGCGGCCGACGGCATCCATTCGACCCTTCAGCAGTTCGTCGTCGCCCCGTCCGCCCCGCTCTATTCGGGATCGGTCGCCTATCGCGGCGTGATCCCGGCGGGGAGCGTCTCGTGGCCGCCGGGAGCGATGCGCAACTGGCTCGGTGCAGGCAGGCATTTTCTTGTCTTTCCCGTGCGCGCCGGCCTGCTCGTCAACTATGTCGGCTTTGTCACGACCGATGAGCCGTTGAAGGAGTCGTGGTCGGCGCGGGGCGATCCCTCCGCGCTTGCCCGGGAGTTCGCCGGCTGGGACCCGATGGTCGAGACGATTATCGCCCAGGTGAAGACGACGTTTCGGTGGGGCCTGTTCGATCGCGAGCCGCTCGCAAACTGGACTCGCGGGCGCCTGACCCTGCTGGGTGACGCCGCCCACCCGATGCTGCCGCACATCGGACAGGGAGCCAATCAGGCCATCGAAGACGCCGTTGCACTGGCGACGGTGCTGAGCCATGCGGACCGCAAGTCAGCCCCCCAGGCGCTGCTGGTCTACGAACAGCTGCGACGCGAGCGGACTGCCGGCGTCCAGCGCATGTCGCGCGTGAGTGGTGCCCGCTATGACGCAGCCAGCGGCGACTTGCATGCCCGCGACCGCAAGCTTGACGCCCAGCGGCAGGAACGCGCCTGGGTCTGGAATTACGACGCTTATGCGGAAGCCGAGACCGCCGCCGCTTCGCTCTAGAGCATGATCCCGAAAAGTGGAATCCGGTTTTCGGGAAAGATCATGCTCAAACAAAGAGATAGAGCCCCATCCCGATTCCATCGGGATGGAACAGGCTCTAGGCAAAATACTCCTGCAGCGGCCTGACCTCCAGGCTCCCCGCCTTCAGCGCCGCAATCGCTTCCGCAACCGCGGCCGCGCCCGACAACGTCGTGTAATACGGCACCTTCTGCATCAGCGTTGCGCGGCGCAGCGACTTGGAGTCCGACACCGCCTTCTGGCCGTCCGTGGTGTTGAAGACGATCTGCACCTGGCGGTTGCGGATGGCGTCCTCGATGTGGGGGCGGCCTTCCAGCACCTTGTTGATCTTTTCCGCGACGACGTCGTTTTCGGCGAGGAAGCGCTGCGTGCCTGAGGTGGCCAGCACCTTGAAGCCAAGGCCAGCCAGGCGCTTGACCGCCGGCAGGATGCCCTTCTTGTCCTCGTCGCGCACCGAGACGAACAGAGTGCCGGAGCGGGGCAGGTCGACGCCGGCGCCGAGCTGGCTCTTGGCGAAGGCGAGGGCAAAATCGCGGTCGAGGCCCATGACCTCGCCGGTCGAGCGCATTTCCGGGCCGAGCAGGATGTCGACGCCGGGGAAGCGGGCGAAGGGGAACACCGCTTCCTTGACCGCGATGTGGCCGGGGTTCCTGGGGTCGGGCATGGCGCCGTAATGGGCGAAGGCGTCTTCTAGGGTCTCGCCGGCCATGATGCGGGCGGCGATCTTCGCTATGGGACGGCCGATGGTCTTGGCGACGAAGGGCACGGTGCGCGACGCGCGCGGGTTGACCTCCAGCACATAGACCGTGCCGTCCTTGATCGCATATTGCACGTTCATCAAGCCGCCGACATTGAGCGCGCGGGCGAGCGCGGCCGTCTGGCGTTCCAGTTCGTCGACCAGCTCCGAGGGCAGCGAGTGCACCGGCAGCGAGCAGGCACTGTCGCCCGAATGGATGCCGGCCTCCTCGATGTGCTCCAGGATGCCGGAGACGAAGGTTGACTTGCCGTCGCAGAGGCAGTCGACATCGACCTCGATGGCGCCACTGAGATAGGTGTCGAACAAAAGCGGGTTCTTGCCCAGCAGCGTGTTGATCTGGCCGGTCTTGTCGTTGGGATATTTCTGCTTGATGTCCTCCGGCACCAGGCCGGGCACGGTGTCGAGCAGGTAGGACTGCAGCATGCTCTCGTCATGGATGATCTGCATGGCGCGGCCGCCGAGCACATAGGAGGGGCGAACCACCAGCGGGAAGCCGAGTTCGCCGGCGACGAGGCGGGCCTGCTCGACCGAATAGGCGATGCCGTTCTTCGGCTGGGTCAGGCCGAGCTTGTGCAGCAGCTTCTGGAAGCGATCGCGGTCCTCGGCCAGATCGATCATGTCGGGCGAGGTGCCGAGGATCGGGATGCCGGCCTTCTCCAGCGCGTCGGCGAGCTTCAGCGGCGTCTGGCCGCCGAACTGGACGATGACGCCGACCAGCTCTCCAGAGGCCTGCTCGGCGCGCAGGATCTCCAGCACGTCCTCCGCCGTCAGCGGCTCGAAGTAGAGACGGTCCGAGGTGTCGTAGTCGGTCGACACGGTCTCCGGGTTGCAGTTGATCATGATCGCTTCATAGCCGGCGTCGCGCAGCGCGAAGGCGGCATGGCAGCAGCAATAGTCGAACTCGATGCCCTGGCCGATGCGGTTGGGGCCACCGCCGAGGATGACGACCTTCTTGCGCGACGACACTTTCGCCTCGTTGGCGAGGTGGCCGGCAAACGGCACTTCATAGGTCGAGTACATGTAGGCGGTGGGCGAGGCGAACTCGGCCGCGCAGGTGTCGATGCGCTTATAAACCGGATGAACGTCGAGCTTTTCGCGAATCTTTGCAATCACTTCGGCGTCGGTCTTCGTCAGCGACGCGAGGCGGGCATCGGAGAAGCCCATCGCCTTCAGCATGCGCAGATTGACGGCATCCTGCGGAATGCCATGCTCGCGGATGCGCGCTTCCATGGCCAGGATGCCGGCGATCTGTTCGAGGAACCACGGGTCGATCTTGCACATGGCGTGCACGTCTTCGAGCGACGTGCCCATGCGGATCGCCTGCGCCACCATGCGCAGCCGGTCGGGCGTCGGCGTGCCCAGGGCAGCGCGGATGGCGTTGCGGTCGTCGGCATGGTTGGCCGCCATGGCACCGTGGCCGATGCCGGGGATCTCGATCTCGTCGAGGCCGGTCAGGCCGGTTTCGAGACCACGAAGCGCCTTCTGCAGCGATTCCTGGAAGGTGCGGCCGATGGCCATGACCTCGCCGACCGACTTCATGGCGGTGGTCAGCACCGGCTCGGCGCCGGGGAATTTCTCGAAGGCGAAACGCGGGATCTTGGTGACGACGTAATCGATCGACGGCTCGAAGGAAGCCGGCGTGGCACCGCCGGTGATGTCGTTCTCCAGCTCGTCCAGCGTGTAGCCGACGGCAAGCTTGGCGGCGATCTTGGCGATCGGGAAACCGGTCGCCTTCGAAGCGAGCGCGGAGGAGCGCGAGACGCGCGGGTTCATCTCGATGACGACCAGGCGGCCATCGGCCGGGTTGACGGCGAACTGCACGTTGGAGCCGCCGGTCTCGACGCCGATCTCGCGCAGCACCGCGATCGAGGCGTTGCGCATCATCTGGTATTCCTTGTCGGTCAGCGTCAGCGCCGGGGCGACGGTGATCGAGTCGCCGGTATGCACGCCCATCGGATCGATGTTCTCGATCGAGCAGACGATGATGCAATTGTCCGCCTTGTCGCGGACGACCTCCATCTCGTACTCCTTCCAGCCGAGCACGCTTTCCTCGATCAGCACTTCGGTGGTCGGCGAGGCGTCGAGGCCGGACTGGACGATGTCGTAGAATTCGGCGCGGTTGTAGGCGATGCCGCCGCCGGTGCCGCCCATGGTGAAGGACGGGCGGATGATGGCGGGCAGGCCGACATGGTCGAGCGCCTGGGCGGCGATCGCCATGGCATGGCTGATGTAGCGCTGCTTGCGGTCGCCTTCGCCGAGGTTCCAGCGGGTTTCCAGCGCGTCGAGCGCGGCGTCGAGGTTCTCGGGCTTCTCGGCCTTCAGCGCCGCGCGCTCGGCCTCATGCGTCTTGCGGTCGGCGTTCTTGACGTCGGTGGCGTTGGCCAGCATCGACTTCGGCGTTTCCAGCCCGATCTTCTTCATCGCCTCGCGAAACAGCGCGCGGTCCTCGGCCTTGTCGATTGCCGTGGCGTCGGCGCCGATCATCTCGACATTGTAGCGGTCGAGCACGCCCATGCGGCGCAGCGACAGCGCGGTGTTGAGCGCGGTCTGGCCGCCCATGGTCGGCAGCAGGGCGTCGGGCCGTTCCTTGGCGATGATCTTGGCCACCACTTCAGGCGTGATCGGCTCGATATAGGTGGCGTCGGCCAGTTCCGGGTCGGTCATGATGGTGGCCGGGTTGGAATTGACCAGGATGACGCGGAAGCCTTCTTCCTTCAGCGCCTTGCAGGCCTGGGTGCCGGAATAGTCGAACTCGCAGGCCTGGCCGATGACGATGGGGCCGGCCCCGATGATCAGGATCGACTTGATGTCGGTGCGTCTTGGCATGGCGTAGGTCCGTTCGGCGGGCGGCTTGCACAAAAAACCGGGACGGGAAGACCCGGCCGGTTGTGCTCGCGATTCTGGTATCAGGCTAGGAGGGCCTTATAGGGAAGAGTTTGCCCGATGTAACCCCGAAAATGCGAGCGGAGGCAGTGGGATTAGGCAGTAGGGATTGGGCAGTAGGCAGTAGGGCTTTTCAAGCGCCTTGAACGTACACCCCTACTGCCTATTGCCTACTGCCTAATCCCTAGTCTCCGAACGCCACTGCATCCGGGATCTCAAAGCGTTCGGACACGCCGACGCGGATCATGTTCAGGCTGCCCTCGCGGGTGAAGCGGAAATCGCTGTCCGCGTTCGAGCCGGCGGGCAGGCCGGCGGAGAAGGAGATGATGCGCGTGCCGCCATCGGGCCAGGTCACGGTCACGTCGGCCTTGTCGGTGCCGTTGCGGGTGACGCTCGCTTGGCAGCCGGTCATCGGCTGGCCGACATAGCGCGCGCAGGGGATTTCCACGGCTCCGGAGGCGGCCGCCTCCTGGAGGGGAGGCTGGGCTGGCGTGGGGTCCTGGATCTCTCCGGTCGGCGGGGTTTCATTCGCCGCCAGCGCCAGGCCGTAGGCATCCTGCATGGCGGTGATGGCGGCGGATTCCATTGGCGATTCAGAGGCGGCCTGCCCGTCGCCACCCAGCCGCGCCGAGAGGTCTGGCGGTAGTGCCGGCGCCGACTGGTTGGAGGCGGCGGACCCGGCGGCGACTTCGCCGTTTGCTGCCGGAGCGGCCTCCATTGTCCCGGTCGTGCCTTCGACATAGGCAGCCGGATTGAGGGGGATCAGGTAGCGCGCGGGCGCCCATCCGCTTAGCTTCGGGTTGTCGGTGGCCGCGATCTTGCACCATTTGTGGCCGTTGACGTCGTTGCAGCCGAGATTGGTGACGCTGGCGCCAGCGTCCAGCCGCATCTGGACCTTGGCGATTGCCGATGCGGCGACGCGGACGTTAAGGAGATCGTTCGGCGCCAGGCCAGTCACGATGGAGATGACGATGTCCTGCGCTTCTTCGGCCAGCGCGGGGGCAATGATCGGCGATGCCGCCATCAGCAGCGGGGCGGCAATCAGCGCATGCAGGGTTGTTCGGAGCGTAACTGTGCGCCTCATCATGTGGCCGTGCGCTGATACTCAAGTCACCATGCGGCGGCAGGGTCGAACCGCGCCACATGCCCGGCCGATTTTATAAGGGACGAGGCGGCGCCATGTAAGCCCGAAAATTCAGGGGTCTGTGTGAGCTCGGCCTGTTCCCGATCAGCCTGGGGCATGGGTAGGTTCAGCCGGGGCGGCATGAACGCAAGAGCGTTCAGCCCGGCATGAGCTTCGCTCAGCCTGGCGGCATGAATGCAAGGGCATTCAGCCTGGCATGAGCTTCGCTCAGCCTGGCATGAACCCGGTCCTGAGCGCGTGTGCCCATTCCGGCCGTCCCGCCTGTTCGGCCTGGCGCGCCGCCGCTTCGTGATCGTAGTCGACGGCGATGGAATCGAAGCGGTCGGGCTGGCCGGCGCCACCCAATGTGACAATGCCGTAGCGCGCATGCGGTGAGCCTTGCTCGGAAACATGCGCCGGGGGCGTCGCATCGTCATAAGCGGGGCAACCGATGCTGCCCGGATTGAAGATGATGGGACCGTTGGGGACGCGGATCAGCTCCGCGCGGTGGCTGTGGCCGCACAGCGCGATGCGGCAGGCGGGGTCGAGCGCCTTCAGCCGCCGGCGGATCGCCGCCAGCGGCGCGCGCACCAGTCGGCCATCGACGACCGTGTCGGCGAGGTATTTCTCGTCATGGTCGGGACGGGCGTGGAAGGCGATGACGCCGGGCGCGATCTCCAAGGTGAGGGGCTGCGCAAAAAGCACCTGGCGCTGCGCCTGCGTCAACCGCTCCTGCGCATAGGCGTCCGAAGCCCACATTTCTTCGTCGGCCGGATCGGCGGCGACGCGGCGGTCGTGGTTGCCGCGCACCGTCGGCAGGTTGAGCGCCTGCAGCCGCTCAAACGTCTCGCGCGGCCACAGCGGGCCGGAAACGCTGTCGCCGAGATTGACGGTCAGCTCGGCGCCGCCACGCCGCTTGAGATCGTCGAGCACGGCCTCCAGCGCCAGGACATTGCCGTGGATATCGGCGAGGACGGCGATGCGCATTTGGGGAGCTCCGTGGGGTGACTGGTCACGGGAAGGGGACCTTCCAGGACTTGGGTTCCTCGCCCCCACTCCGTGAGGGAGAGGAAAACCCTCAGGCAGAAATCTCGATGTCGTGGCCGCCGACCGCCGGCAGGGCTGGATCATCTCCGGCCGCCGCGATGACGCTGTCGAGCAGGCCGGGGAAGCGGGCGTCGAGGTCGGCGCGGCGCAGCGTGATCATCCGGCTGGTGCCGACCACTTCGGCGCGGGTGACGCCGGCCTCGCGCAATTTGGCGAGGTGATAGCTCAGATTGGTCTTCGAGCCGAGATCGAGGAACTGGCTGCAGTTCAACGGCACGCCTTCCTTGCTGGCGAGATAGCGCACGATGGCGAGCCGCGTCGGGTCGCCGAGCACGCCAAGCACGATGGGCAGGCTGATCTGGTCGGTATTGGGGTGAGGCAAGGTCATGGCTGGAACCTAAGCACAGTTCCGGCCGATTTCAACGCGTCTGTCCCGCCGTGGCCGCACACACTGTTTCTCCGTTTTGCGATCCATGCTGACACAGGGCTGTCAGGACGGTTCAGCTATTTTTCCCTGGCTTCATTGACAACATGCCCTGTTATGTCCAATTGTTCAATAACTTTTGAACTAAGGATATCAGCCATGGACAAGCGCCTCTTCTGGCTTGCGCTCGGATCGTTCACGATCTCGACCGAAGGCTTCGTCATCTCCAGCCTTCTGCCCGACATCGCCCGGGATGCCGGCATTTCCATCCCGCTGGCCGGCACGCTGATCACCGCCTTCGCGCTCGCCTATGCGGTCGGTACGCCGATCCTGGCGACGCTGACCGGCGAATGGGACCGGCGGCGCGTCATCCTGTGGACGCTGGTGTTCTTCGTCATCGGCAACATTGCCGCGGCCATGAGCTCTTCCTTCGAACTGCTGCTGACCGCGCGCGTCGTCATGGCGCTGTCGTCGGGCCTGTTCGCGGCGACCGCGCAGGGCACGGCGGTGGCGCTCGTCGATGACCACCACCGCGCCCGCGCCATCGCCGTCGTCGTCGGCGGCACCACGGTGGCCGTCGCCGTCGGGGCGCCGCTCGGTGCGCTGGTTGCGACGATCGCCGGCTGGCGCGGTACGTTCTACGCCATCGCCGGGCTTGGCGCGCTTGCGGGCGCCATCCTATGGTACCGGCTGCCGCGCGGCATCGTCGGCACCCGGCTGCCGCTCAGGCGGCGGCTTGCCGCGGCCATGCGTCCCGGCGTGATGCCAATCCTTGTGACGACATTGCTGGCGCTGACCGGTGCCTTCACCGTCTTTGCCTATGTCGCGCCGCTTGCCATCGAGGGCGGCGGGCTCAGCCAGATCGCGCTGCCCGGCATGCTGCTCGCCTTCGGCGTCGGCGCCGTCATCGGCAACATTGCCGGCGGGCAAGCGGCCGACCGCTTCGGCGCCACCCGCACCGTCGGCTGGTCGCTGACGCTGAGCGCCGCCATGCTGGTGATGCTCTCGGTCATCCCGACCTTCCTGCCGCAGCACATCGCCGGGCCGGCGCTGATGGCGATGATGGTGCCGTGGGGCATCGTCGGCTGGGCGTTCCCGCCGGCACAGGCCAGCCGCATCATCAAGCTGGCGCCTGACGCCGCCCCGATCGTGCTGTCGCTCAACGGCTCGGCGCTCTATCTCGGCGTGGCGCTGGGCGCGGTGGTTGGTGGTGGCGTGCTGCGCTATGGCGCGCCGGCCGATCTCGGCCTGGTCGCCGCGGCCTTCCCGATCGTCGGGCTTGGCATCGTGCTCGCCGGCCGCTGGGCGGCTCGGCCTGTCGCGATGCCGGCGGAATAAGGTCTGTCTGCGATGCCGGCCGGCTCAACTGGCCGGCGGCAAGTCAAAATCGAGCGCGGCGATCTCATCCAACGCCGCGCGCAGCCTCGCGGCCTTGTCCTTGCCGATCACATCCTCGAAACGCTGCTGGGCGACCTGCCACAGCTTCATTGCCTCGTCGAGCTTGACCAGGCCCCGAGGCGTCAGCCGCACCCGCTTGATGCGGCGGTCGTCGGGGTCGGCGAATGTCTCGACATAGCCGTCACGGATCAGCGGCTTCAGCGTATGGCCAAGCGCCGACAGGTCCATGACAAGGGCGGCGGCAATGGCGCCCATCGCCGGCTCGCCGCCGATATGGATCTGGTAGAGCAGGCCCTGCTGCGTGGCTTTCAGGCCGGAAGGCGCCTGCACATCATCATAGAACTGGCCGAGCTTGCGCGCCGCGCGCCGCAGCATGGCATTGTTGCAAAGGGTCAGTCCGGGCAGCGCGTCTTTCGACATGATGGGTCCTTGGCGACGGCGACGTGATGTCCGTCCGCTGCCTGACAAATAATCCCGGTTTCGATCATTGACAAGATAGTGGCATATGCCTACTTCACCAATAGTGGTATATGCCACTAAATGAAATAACGCAGCTTTGCCGGCAAGGCGAGGGCGATTGCCCACGGTGCCGGCGGCCAGGCAAATCAATCGAAGAAGGACCAGGACAATGAGTGGACAGAGCAACAAGGGCACGGCGGTCGTCACCGGAGCCTCGTCGGGCATCGGCGCGGTCTATGCGGACCGGCTGGCGGGGCAGGGCTATGATCTGGTGCTGGTGGCGCGGCGCGCCGATCGGCTCGAGGAACTGGCGGAGAAGCTGCGCTATGCATACGGCCACAAGGTCGGCGTGATCAGCGCCGATCTCGCCGACGACAACGACGTCCGCCGCGTCGAGCAGGCGATCGCCGCCGACGACAGCGTGACGCTGCTGGTCAACAATGCCGGCCTTGGTGGTGCGCCGTTGGTGGCGACGGCGGACGCCGATGTCGCCGAGCGCATGATCAAGGTCAATGTCATCGCCTTGACGCGGCTGACCCGTGCCGTCTTGCCCGGTCTGATCGCACGCAATCGCGGCGCCATCGTCAACATCGCCTCGGTGCTCGCCTTCGACACCTCGTTCGGCGGCATCTACAGCGGCACCAAGGCCTATGTCGTCAACTTCACCGAGGCCCTGCAGCGCGAAGTCGCGGGAACCGACGTGACGGTGCAGGTCGTGCTGCCGGGGGCCACCCGGACCGATTTCTGGGAAGCCGCCGGAAGCGACATCAACAACGTTCCGCAGGAGATCGTCATGAGCGCCGACGATCTGGTCGACGCCGCCCTTGTCGGCCTGGCCAGGGGCGAAGCCGTGACCGCGCCGGGGCTTGCCGATGCGGCCAAGCTGGATGCCTTCCTTGGCGCCAGGCAGGGCTTTTTCGGCAGCCTGCACGCCAACAAGCCGGCAGCGCGCTACGCGGCTTGAGGTAGGTAGCGCCGACCTCGCAGGACTTGGGTTCCTCTCCCCACATCCGTGGGGGAGAGGAACCGGATCCTAAGCCGACCGCCACATCGGAATGATCGAGGCAGCCAGCACCAGCGCCAGAACGATGTTGAGCGCGCGCCATTGCCACTCGGTTTTGAGCAGGCGGGCAAGCAGCATGCCGGCCACGCACCACAGCGACAGCGAGGCGGCGGCGGCGAGGCCGAAAGTGGCGCCGAGCAAAAGCGCAAGCTGCAGCGGTCCGCTGGCGAGAGCCGCGAACGAGGCCGCCGCGCCCAGCCCCATCGCCCAACCTTTGGGGTTCATCCACTGAATGCCGGCGCCGCCGAGAAAGCTATTCGGTCTGGCCATGGTCACGTCCAGATTGGGCGGCCCGCTGCGGCCGATCCTGATCGCCAGCCAGACGAGATAGAGCGAGCCGGCGATCTTCATCGCCAGTTGCAGGGAGGGCACGGCAAGCAGCAGGCCGGCGAGCCCGGCGGCGGCGGCGCCCGTCACGGTGGCGAGGCCGGCGGCGCTGCCGACCAGCAAGGGAACGGAACGGCGAAAGCCGAACCGCGCGCCGGATGCCGTCGACAATGTCGTCGCGATACCGGGCGTGGTGGTTGCGACGATGGCAAACAGGACGAGGGGGATGATGGGCTCGAACATGCGGCTTCCTCTGTTAGAGGCCTGCCATCGTAGCTGCGCATCAACTTCAGTAAATACAATGTTTGCCATGGTTGGCATTAGAAGTCATAATGCCAACATGACCCGAAACCTCGACATGGCATTGATCCGCACCTTCGTGACCGTCGCCGACAAGGCCAGCATGACGGCGGCCGCCAACGCGCTGCATCTGACGCAAGGCGCCGTCAGCCAGCAGGTCAAGCGGCTGGAGGAGGCGCTCGGCTCGAGCCTGTTCGAGCGCGACCGGCGCGGCTTGCGGCTGACGCGCGCCGGCGAAAGGCTGTTCGGCAAGGGCAAGCGCCTGCTTGGCCTCAATGACGAGATATGGGCCGAGATGGTGGGCACCCAGGTGGCCGGCCAGGTGCGACTCGGCGTGCCTTACGATCTTGTCGGCACCTTGCTGGCGCCGGTGTTGAAGACCTATGCCGAGACCTATCCACAGGTCGAGATCTCGCTGGTCTGCGCCTCGTCGCCGGAGCTTGTGGCGGCACTTGCGGCCGGAACCATCGACCTTGCGGTGATCGAGGAACGTGTTGGCCCGTCAGCCGGCGAGTGCCTGGCCATCGACCGGCTGGTCTGGGTCGGCGCCAAGGGCGGCGTTGCCCGCGCCAAGCGGCCGCTGCCGGTATCGATTGTTGCCGACACCTGTGCCTTCCGACCAGCTGTGCTGTCGGCGCTCGGCGAGCACGGGCTCGAATGGCGCACCGTGTTCGAGAACGGCAACATCGACGCGACGACCGCGACGGTCCGCTCGGACCTCGCCGTCACCACCTGGCTCGCCTCCACCGTGCCGGCCGATCTCGACATTTTGCCTCTCGACTCCGGGCTGCCACCGCTGCCGAATTTTGCCATCAACCTGCATCTGCCAAGGCATGGCGTCGGTCCCGCCGCGCAGGAATTCGCGCGCCACATCCGCGACGGGCTGGCGCGGCGGCCGGTGGCGGCTTGAAGCCTCTCAGAACTTGGTTTCCTCGCCCCCGTCGATCGGGGGAGAGGAAAGGTGCCAAGGCCGTCCCGCTACTTCCAGTTCTTCCGCCGCTCGAGTTCAGCGCCGGATGGCTCGCCCGTGACAAAGGAGCCGACCTCGATTTCGCCCGCGCGCTCGTAGGTCGCCATGATGACGCCGGTGCTGGAAGTCTGCGACTTGACAAGCTTGAAGGCGGCCGGCATCGCGCTATCGCCGAACAGTCGCTTGCCCTTGCCCAGCAACAACGGGAAGATCATCAGCCGGATCTCGTCGATCAGCCCGTTGGCGAGCAGGGTCTGGATCAGACTGCCCGATCCCTGGATGAGCAGGTCAGGTCCATCCTCCTGCTTGAGGCGGCGCACCGTCGCGACGATATCCGGCCCAAGCGATTGCGTGTTCTGCCAGGTGAGCGAATCCGGCCGATGCGTGGCCACATATTTGGTCGCAGGGTTGAAGGCATCGGCGATCGGATCGTTCTGATACGGCCAATACGCGGCGAAGATGTCGTAGGTTCTGCGGCCGAGCAGCAGCGCGAAAGGTTTGGAGAACAGTTCACCCATTGCCGCGCCCCCCACCTCGTCAAAGTAATGGAACGTCCAGCCGCCGAACTTGAAGCCGCCGACCGGATCTTCTTCCGGACCGCCCGGCGCCTGCATGACGCCGTCGAGGCTGACGAATGTCGCGGCGATGATCTTTCTCATTCTCATGCTCCCGTTTCTTCAATCCACGCCGTCGTGGCCGGACTTCAGCCCAAGGACGGGCGACCGCTCACCGGTCCGACAACGCCATGCGGATTTTTGGCAAAGCCGCCATCGGTGGTTCAACCGTGAGGCTTGGCATCGAGGCTGCGCGATGAGAACCAGACGTCGCCGAAGATCGCTGTCGCGGTGCGGTCCGGCGTCTTGTCCTGCGTCAGCCAGATAGAGCGGCTGCGCGCGGCCTGGTCGCGCGTCGGGATTTTCGCCGCAAGGCTTGCTGCCGACGCGCCGAAGCATGGAATGAACCACGAGCGCATGAATGGATCGCAGGCGAAGCCCTTTTCGGTGCGGGTCACCAGCACCGCCAGAGGGACGCGCTCGGCCGGGCGCCAGGGAAAGATCATGCGGCCGCCGGGGCGCAAGGCCCTCAGCCATCCGGCCGGCGGCGCGACGACGCCGGCGTTGACATAGACGATGTCGGATGGCGGCAAGGGCGTCGTGACGGCATCGCCATGGACGACCGTCGCATTGCCATAGGTTTCGAGGTTTTGCCGCGCGAGACCGGCCAGCTTTTCGTCCAGCTCGAAAGCGGTGACGGTGCCGCCGGGCGAAACCAGCCTGGCCAGCAAAGCGGTGTAGTAGCCGGTGCCGGCGCCGATATGAGAGACGGCCTCGCCGGGTTTTGGCGCAAGTTTGCCGATCCACATGGCATGCAGGAATGGCTCGCCATTGTTGATGCCCTTGTCGGCGTCCAGCGCCACCAGCACGTTCTGGTAGATGTGAGCCGGATCGGCGCTCGGCGTGATGATCTTGCCGCTGCCGGCGACGACGGTCCACGGCCCGGGACCGAGAAACGCTTCACGCGGCACGCTGGCGAAAACCGCTTCCAGGCGCGGGTCGGGCGAGGCCGCATTGGCCGCCATCAGCCGGGCATAGAATTTCCTGACATCTTCGATCTTGCTCATGGTGCGCAGGATGATAGTGCGGATTGCCGGTTTGTCGCGAGACCGCTTGGTGGCAGGGGCGTCGATTTCCCGGCGAGGCCGGACTCAGCCGACCCCGAACATCGTATCGTAGAGCAGCTTGAAATTGAGCACTAGGATGATGGCCGCGACCACCCAGGCGAGTGCGGCAACGCCGCGCGGAATGGCGAGGTTGCCCATCTTCTTCCTGTCGGACACGAACTGCACCAGCGGGATGACCGCGAAGGGCAGCTGCATCGACAGGATGACCTGGCTGAACACCAGCAACTGGCCGGTTCCCTTTTCGCCATAGAGCGCGGTGACGACCACAACCGGGACGATGGCGATGCCGCGCGTCAGAAGCCGGCGTGCCCAGTTCGGGATGCGCAGGCGCAGGAAGCCTTCCATGACGATCTGGCCGGCCAGTGTCGCCGTCACCGTCGAATTCAGGCCGGAGGCGAGCAGCGCCACGGCGAACAGGATCGAGGCGATGCTCAGGCCAAGCAGCGGCGACAGCAGCTCGAAGGCCTGGCCGATCTCGGCGACATCCTGGTGGCCGGTGCCGTGGAAGGCGACTGCCGAGACGATCAGGATCGAGGCGTTGACGAACAGCGCCAGCATCAGGGCGATTGTCGAGTCCGTCGTTGCCCATTTGATGGCGTCGCGCTTGCCCTTGTCAGTGCGTTCATAGGCGCGGGTCTGCACGATCGATGAGTGCAAATAGAGATTGTGCGGCATGACGGTGGCGCCGATGATGCCGATGGCGATGTAGAGCATAGCCGGGTTGGTGACGATCTCGGATGACGGCACGAACATGGCATGCAGGATCGAGCCGGCCGGCGGCGCGGCGAAAAAGATCTGGATGGCGAAGCAGCTGAAGATGATGATCAAAAGCGCGATGACGAAGGCTTCGAGGTAACGAAACCCCTTGTTCATCAGGAGCAGCACCAGGAAGGCGTCGAGCGCCGTCAGCATGGCGCCGCCGACCAATGGAATGCCGAACAGAAGCTGCAGTGCGATCGCGGTGCCGATGACCTCGGCCAGGTCGCAGGCGATGATGGCCAGTTCGCAGGCGATCCACAGCACGAAATTGACGGGGCGGGGATAGTAGGCGCGGCAGGCCTGGGCGAGGTCGCGGCCGGTGGCGATGCCAAGCCGCGCCGCCAGCGCCTGCAACAGGATCGCCATCAGGTTGGACAGCATGATGATGAACAGCAGGGTGTAGCCAAACTGGGCGCCGCCTGCGAGATCGGTCGCCCAGTTGCCCGGATCCATATAGCCCACCGAGACCATGTAGCCCGGCCCCATGAAGGCGAACAGGCGGCGGAACCAGACGCCCGAACTCGGCACGGCGATGGAGGAATTGACCTCGCGCAGGCTTGGCTGGTCGTCGTCCTCGGGCCTGGCAAACTGCCATGTGGATCGGGAGACTTCGGCTTCGGACATGAAAGAACGCTTTCCGCGACACTGGTCGATGCCACCCTAAGCTATGCCATGGCTCAACATTATGCAATATGCTATATTTCATTGTCGGTGCTTTTTAGCTGGCGCTGATCGATGTGCGAAAGGGGCAAACGGGAACGCCGGTTGCACGTGCGGCGGAATGCAAATAAACGGCCTGAAGAATCAGAGCCCGTGCTATAAATGCATAGAGGGGCAAGCCCCCAGGAGGAGCGCGCATTGGCGCTGAAGAACAGACCGGTCCCGCGCGAAAAGCCGCTGCCTGACGCCGACGTTCATTCGGAAGGATTCCGGCATACGCGCGAAGCGCGTCGCAGTGCGCTGGTCGAGGACTATGTCGAGCTGATCGCCGACCTGATCGAGGACGGCAACGAGGCGCGCCAGGTCGATATCGCTGCCCGGCTCGGTGTCGCCCAGCCGACGGTGGCCAAGATGCTGACCAGGCTGTGCGCCGATGGGCTGGTGTCGAGAAAACCCTATCGCGGCGTGTTCCTGACCGATGCCGGCCGCAAGGTCGCGGAGGAGAGCCGCATTCGCCACCAGACGGTGGAGGCCTTCCTGCGTTCACTCGGCGTCAGCGCCGAGACCGCGCGCATCGATGCCGAAGGTATCGAGCACCATGTCAGCGCCGAGACGCTGGAAGCGTTTCGCAAGGCGATGACGGCGACGCGCTAAGTCGCATCAGCCATTTCCAAAAGAGAGGCTGCCGGAACCGCCTGATGTTATGCACGTTGCTCCTGACATCGCGCGATTGTCGTGCGGCAAGGAGGAAGCAATGGGCATTGAACAGGCACCGACCGCGAAGGGCAAGCAGGCGGCAAAGGGATTGAAGCAGGCGGCGGCGAAGGACGAGCGCAAGACCGAGGCCGAAACCGGGCACCCGCTGAAGAAGGGCGCCGCGCGTTTCGAGGAACGCTCGAAAAGTTCCGACGGCAAGAGCGCCGGGGCTAAACAGAAGGGCTAAGCGATCTTTTTCAACGAGCTGGAGGCGGCACACCTGCTTCGAGGTCGTCACTGTGCCTTTGATCGACGATGACACCAGCAGATCATGGCTGCCGGGCGCTTGGCCCTTCGCTATGGCTCCGGACGTTCGAGCCCTTTGAAAGGTCCACTGGACCTTTCAATGTTCCTGCGGCAAACCGTTCTCTCACTCCCTGACATCCTGCACCCAGCTGCGCGGGTGGCCATCGACACGGAACTGGAAGATGAAATAGGGCGGGATGCAGGTGCCTTCCCCCGGTTTCGCTTGCGGCAGGTCGTCGTAGCCGGCGGTGCAGATATAGTCCTCGCGGCAGGGATGCGCCTTGTCGCAGGCGCGCAGGCCGGCGGTCTTGGTGAATTCCCTGGTGCAATATTTGTGATCCTTGCCGGAGGCAACGCAGTCGTTGAAGCCGGTCTTGGCGAGTCGGCCACACGTCGCTTCGTCGGGAAGCTTGTCGCAGCTTGCCTTGCGCAGCATGCCGCCGGGAAAGCCGCCGGTCTTTTGTTGCGGATTATCATAGCGCTGGCGCGCGGCACCGTAACCGGCAAGCTTCACCACGGGCTTCTTGTCGCGCGCCGGATCGATGGCGCAGTCCTTGGCGGTAGCCGGCGACAGGCGGCAATATTTGTCGTTGCCCCAGTTCGACATCCTGATCTCGCCGAACTCGACCGGGTCACCGACCGCCGTGCCGGCCTCGCTGACGCAAGTGCCGAAGCCAGGACGGATGGCGCTTTCGTGCACGCCGGCGCAGCGCAGTCCGGCGCCGCAGGTCCAGTCCTTGAAGCTCAAATCCTCGCCGCGATAGCAGATCGAGCCCCAGCCATTGTAGAGGTCGGTGCCTTTCAGCGCCTCGGCATATTTCTGGTCAGGGCGGGCGGCGAAGCCTTTGCTGAAATCCGGATGCCCGCCGGCGGCGAACTGCTCGACGATGGCGCGGCGGCGCGGCAGGTCGGCGAAGAACACCGCCGAGCCCGGCACGAAGACGGCATTGCGGCGCGGCTCGCTGGCGGGATCTGCGCCGGTATAGTGGAAGCCGGCAATGCCATGCGTCTGGTGGCAGCCGGTGCAACTCATCTCGTTGAGCCGCAAATCGAAGCCGGCCACCGACTTGATGGTGGCGAGCGTGTTGCCCCTGGCGACATAGTCTCTCAGCGCCCGGTCGATATCGGCGTCGTCGACCAGCCCGTAGGCGATGTTGTTCTGCGATCGGCTCAGCCCGCCGGGCGCGACCGAGACGGCGCTCTTGGCCAGGAACTTTTCGTCGATGACCAGTCGGCCATGGTCGAGGTCGTAGATGTTGCGGTCGGTGAGCAGCCATTTGGCGAAGGCCGATTTGTCGGCCAGCACGGTTGCCCGGTCGATCTGGTTCTCCATCCTCGATTCGTGGAAGCTCGAAGTGGCCGGATCCCATTTGAAGATCTTCAGCAGGTATTCGGCGTGGCCGCCGAAATCGCGCCGTGTCGAGGCCGACAGGCGCAGCACCTGCATGTTGAGTTCGAGCCGCATGATCTGCGCCGCGTTCAGCATGGCACCGGACAGCGGCCCTTCGTCGGAGCGCAGCCAGGCGGCAAGCTGTTCGGGCGGCAGGTCCTTTTGACCGGCCGCCAGCCAGCGCTTGGCGATTTCGGCGCAGGACACGTCCGTTGCGCGCGGCAGGTCCTTCGAGGCGCGGGTTTTTGCTTGTGTGGGCTTGGCGTTGAAAACGAGACTCATGGTCAGCGGCAGGCGCGAGGAGATGCGCTGCGTGCCCTTTCCATTGGCCGCCTTTTCCGCGACCGAATAATGGAAGCGGTAGATCAGCCGGATCTCGCCGCATTCGGTATGGCCGAGATAGCCGCGATCCATGCGGTTGACGACGCCGGTCAGGTCCAGCGTCGAGCCGTCGTCATCGATGTATTTCGGATTGAACTTCTGGCTGGTGTCGTTCGACTTCGCCATATCAGCGACATAGGGGTCGGGGCTGGTCTTCGGCTCGTCGCCGATCTGTTGCTTGACGGTGTCGCGCACCGTGGCCAGCGCCGGCACCGAAAACAGGCCGCGATTGTCGACGTCGCGGGTGAGGCCGAGGGCGGGCCCAAGCAGGCGGCTGATCGACAGGCCACCGCGCTCCAGCGCCTGCAAGGTGGCGGGATCGGTGACGGCGACGCTGGAATCGAGCGTCACGGCGCCGGCGGCCCGCAAGCCCATGCAGCTCAATGCCAGCAGGAACATCATCCGGCCGATCGTTCGCAAGCGCCCTCGTCCCTCCATTCGCGGGCGATGCTACAGGCCTTCCCCGGGCTCGGCCAGAGTGGTGAAGCGCGCATGCCAGCAACGCCCCAAGTCACGAAAAATGCTGTGACTTGGCGCAACCATTGCGATAATTGTTTGTTGGGTTGAACCGGCCTTGCCGGCACAGCGGGGAAGTCTGCAGCACGAGGAGTTGCCATGCTCTGGAGAGGCCGTCGTCAGAGTGACAACATCGAGGATGACCGCAGCGACAGCGGTGGCGGTATCGGCGGCGGCAGCCCCGGTCAGTTCCGCATCCCGATCGGCGGCCGTGCCGGCGGCGGTGGCAGCATCTTCCTCGTCATCCTGGTGGTGCTTGCCGGATGGTATTTCGGCTTCGATCCGTCGACGATCCTGGGTGGTGGCGATGGCGGACTGGCGCCGGGCGGCGGCGAGGTCACCGACAATAGCGGCGGCCAGGACAGCGGCGCGGGCGCGCCCGCGAACGACGAGATGAAGCAGTTCGTGGCCACCGTGCTGGCCGAGACCGAAGACACCTGGACCGGAATCTTCAAGTCGCAAGGGTTGACCTATGAGGACCCGAAGCTGGTGCTGTTCAGCGGCCAGGTCCGCTCGGCCTGCGGCTTTGCCTCCGCGGCGGCCGGTCCGTTCTATTGTCCCGGCGACCACAAGGTCTATCTCGACATGACCTTCTTCCAGCAGCTCGATCAGCAGTTCGGCGCTTCCGGCGAATTCGCCCGTGCCTATGTCGTCGCGCATGAGGTCGGCCACCACGTGCAGAACCTGACCGGCATCATGTCCAAGTTTGATCAGATGCGGCAAGGCATGAGCGAAGCCGATGCCAATCAGCTGTCGGTGCGCATCGAGCTGCAGGCCGACTGCTTCGCCGGCGTGTGGGCGCACTACACCGCGCAGAAGGGCATATTGGAGCAGGGCGACATCGAAAGCGCGCTGAATGCCGCCAAGCAGATCGGCGACGACACGCTGCAGAAGAAGACGCAGGGCTATGTCGTGCCGGAAAGCTTCAACCACGGCACCTCGCAGCAGCGGCAGACCTGGCTGGCGCGCGGCTACAAGAGCGGCAAGCTTTCGGACTGCAATACGCTGAGCGGGCCGATCTGAGGAGATTGTCTGGAAATTCTGCTCTGTCGGCCATCTAGCGGCTTTTTCTGCGCTTCCGGTGCTCACGGACCAAATGTCCGCTCCGCTCCGGTTCTCGAAACCACGACTATATGGCTCGCCACAGCGAATTTCGAAACAGTCTCGGGCGCGTTTCCCAACGCTGATCTGATGGTAAAGACGCCGTCAGGGAGAGGCAGGATCAACGATTCCTGCCCGTTCCCTTATTGTTCCTTGCGGCGGGCTCGCCTATAAGGTGCGTCCGCCTGCGCCCCAGGGCGAGCAGAGGAGCTTGACCCACTATGATCGACCCCAAAACCGCCAGGCGGGGCCTCGCGCTTGTTTTCACCACGCTGCTGCTCGACATTATCGGCTTCGGCATCATCATGCCGGTGCTGCCCGCCTATCTCAGGGAGTTGACCGGCGTCGGCATCAGCGAGGCGGCGATCGAAGGCGGCTGGCTGTTCTTCGTCTATGCGGCCATGCAGTTCTTCTTCGCGCCCGTCATGGGAGGGTTGAGCGACCGGTTCGGACGGCGGCCGATCCTGCTCGCTTCCGTGCTGACGTTCGCTATCGACAATCTGATCTGCGCCGTCGCCTGGTCCTACTCGATGCTGTTCATAGGGCGCGTGCTGGCCGGCATTTCGGGCGCCAGCTATTCGACGACATCGGCCTTCATCGCTGACATTTCGACCGATGAGAACCGGGCGAAGAATTTCGGCCTGCTCGGGATGGCTTTTGGCGTCGGCTTCGTCATCGGGCCGGTTCTGGGCGGGCTGCTCGGCACGTTCGGGCCTCGCGTACCGTTCTATTTTGCCGCCGGCCTTGCCTTCGCGAATTTCCTGATCGCGCTGTTCTTCCTTCCGGAAACGCTTGATAACAAGCACCGCCGCCGCTTCGAGTGGAAACGCGCCAATCCGGTCGGCACGCTTCTCCAGATGCGCAGGTATGAAGGCATTGGCTGGATCGGGCTTGTCTTCTTCCTGATGACGCTTGGGCACATGATGTATCCCGCGGTGTGGTCGTTCGTCTCCAATTACCGCTATGGCTGGAGCGAGCAGCAGATCGGCTTTTCGCTCGGTGCCTTCGGCCTGTGCGGGGCGATCGTCATGGCGACGGTCCTGCCGCGCGTGATCCCCAGGCTTGGCGAGTGGAAGACGGCGGCAATCGGTCTCGCGTTCACCGCGCTCAGCGCCTTTGGCTACGCCTTCGCGTCGCAAGGCTGGATGATTTATGCGGTGATCGTCGTCGGCTGTCTCGAAGCGCTGGCCGACCCGCCGCTCAGGAGCCTTGCCGCCGCCAAGGTGCCGCCTTCGGCGCAGGGCGAACTGCAGGGTGCGATGACCTCGATCTTCTCGATAACCTCGATCATCACGCCGCTGCTCTATACGGCGATCTTTTCCTGGTTCACGGGGTCGAACGCGCCGGTCGTGTTCGATGGCGCGCCCTATCTCGTCGGCGCATGTTTCCTGATGCTGGCGCTCCTCGTCTTCATCACGAAAGTGGCCAGGCCGGCGGCGCTCGGAAATGTCACGACCGGGGTGGCGAAAGACGGAGCACAGATATGAACCGTGAGGGGGGCAGCGCTAACGGATCGAGCTAAGCCCGCTCGGCCAGCAATTCCTCGCCGCGCTTTTGGCGGATCAGGTTGACGAAGCGGCGGAACAGATAGTGCGAATCCTGCGGGCCGGGCGAGGCCTCGGGGTGATGCTGGACCGAGAACACCGGACGGCCGGTGAGCGCGATGCCGCAGTTCGAGCCGTCGAACAGCGAGACATGGGTTTCCTCGACGCCCTCGGGCAGCGAGTCGGCGTCGACGGCAAAGCCATGGTTCATCGAGACGATCTCGACCTTGCCTGTCGTGTGGTCCTTGACCGGATGGTTGGCGCCGTGATGGCCCTGATGCATCTTGGCGGTCTTGCCGCCCAGCGCCAGCGCCAGCATCTGGTGGCCGAGGCAGATGCCGAACACCGGGATGTCGGTCTTGAGCAGGTCCTGGATGACCGGCACAGCATAGTCGCCGGTGGCTTCCGGATCGCCGGGGCCGTTGGAGAGGAAGATGCCATCCGGCTGCATGGCGAGGATCTCCTCGGCGCCGGTGCTGGCCGGCACCACGGTGACCTTGGCGCCGAGACCGGCGAGCAGGCGCAATATGTTGCGCTTGACGCCATAGTCGATGGCCACGACATGCATGGACGGCGCGTCCTGCTCGCCAAAGCCTTCGTTCCACACCCATGGCGTCTCGCGCCAGACGGAGGACTGGCCCGAGGTGACCTCCTTGGCGAGATCGAGCCCGATCAGGCCGGACCACGCGGCGGCGCGGCGCTTCAGATCGTCGAGGTCGAACACGCCGTCGGGCGCATGCGCGATAACGGCGTTCGGCATGCCCTTTTCGCGGATCAGCGCGGTCAGCGCGCGGGTGTCGATGCCCGACAGGGCAACGATGCCGCGCTTCTTCAGCCACTGGTCGAGGCCGGCGCCGGCGCGATAGTTGGAGGGGTTGGTGACATCGGCCTTGAACACCGCACCGACGGCGCCGGCGCGGACGGCCGGATTCAGATCCTCGATGTCCTCGTCATTGGTGCCGATGTTGCCGATATGCGGGAATGTGAAGGTGACGATCTGACCGGCATAGGACGGGTCGGTGAGGATCTCCTGATAGCCGGTCAGCGCGGTGTTGAAGCAGACTTCGGCGACGGCGGAGCCGGTGGCGCCCAGGCCGCGACCCTCGATGACGGTGCCGTCGGCCAGCACCAGAAGGGCGGTCGGCTTGTCGGTGGTCCAGGCGGGCGTCATCTCGGCCATAGCGGCACTCCTATCGGGCTGTGCGTTTCAATCGGCCCGGCAGGCCATCCGCGCAGCAAACCGCGCAAAGCAGCGAATTCGCGGCTTCCACGCACCTAATCTTCAGTTCATGCAAGGCCCAGTACATAGGGGAACGGGGCAGAGCGGTCAATGATGATGCGAAATGCCGCTTGGATTTATTTCATCAAGCAATATCAGAGGCTTGCCCTGACATATCAGGGTTTGCGTTGGCTTGTCCCCGGCGCTATTGTCCGCGCCGATCGAAGGAGAAAGCACCATGCGCGGAAAAATCGCCGAATCCCTGAAGAGCGCGATGAAGGCGCAGGACAAGCACCGGCTGCCGACGCTGCGGCTGATCCAGGCCGCCATCCACGACCGCGACATCGCCAATCGCGGCGCCGGCAAGCAGCCGTCCAGCGACGAGGAGATCCTGCAGATTCTGGCCAAGATGGTGAAGCAGCGCGAGGAATCGGCCAAGGCATTCGACGACGGCAAGCGGCCTGAGCTGGCCGCGCAGGAGCGCGGCGAGATGGAGATCATCCGCGACTTCCTGCCGACACAGCTCGACGATGCGGCAATAGCGGCGGCGGCGCGCGAGGCGATCGCGGCGACAGGAGCCGCCAGCCAGAAAGACATGGGCAAGGTGATCGCCGCGCTGAAGCAGAAATATGCCGGCCAGATGGATTTCGGCAAGGCGAGCGGCATCGTCAAGGGCCTGCTGCAGTAGGGCGATTTCCCGCTCTCTGCCGGCGGTTCACCTGTCGAACATTGAATACTCCGCAGAGTTCATGCCGTGCTCGATTTTCTGCGCTGAACGGGAGCGCCTAGCCAACACAGTGCGTGAGGTTCGCGGTCTATCGGAGCGCGAACTTCAAGGTTCCTTGCAAATCGGCACCGGCTGGGGCGGCGGTGCCGGATGATCCTTCTTGTACTGCGCGATGATTGGCTCGAGGGTTTTTCGCGGCCAAAATTTCGGAGAGCCGATTTCCTTCAGGCAGGATGCATTCCAATAGGGCCCGGCGCCTGACAGCGAACGACCGGTCGCCGCCGCTTGGGCGACGGCGGCGATGTCGCGTGATTCAGGATAGATATAGAGCGTGGTCGGATTGTCCTTCACCATCGGGACGATCCGCTCCGCGTCCGCCGGTGACCAACTGGTGCAGCCATTGCTGCGGCCGCCGGCATAGTCCACCAGCTTGCCAAACGGCACGTAACCATCATGGTCGGCGTATGAGCGGTTCGGACTTTTCCGAAGACACATGCCGCGCAGCACCTGGGCCGCGTGGCCGCCGATCACCCGCTGTCTGGCATTGGCGGTTTCGCCTTCGCCGTCAAATTGCACGAAGGTGCGCTGGAAAACCGCGTCCTGTTTCGCCCCGACGCGGTAGTAGCCCTTGAACGACGTTTTTTCCTCGCCGGTCATGTAGGCCCCGCCGGCCGTCAATTCCGAATCCATCGCGTTGCCGAAGTTCTTCGCGCACCGTCTTCCATTCGCGAAATCGACGACGCCTTTCAAGTTCCGGCCGCCGCCGTGACCCGCCGAAACCGCGCGAAACGACTGGTTGGCTTCGCAGATGATGTAGTAGCGGCGGCCCAGTTCGCCATTGCCCAGATCGCCGGGGCGTGTCGCGTCCATGGCGAAGTAGCAGGGATTCTTGACGGCGCCTTCTCCCACCTTCTTCAGGTAAAGCGCGCGGGCCCGCTCAAGCACCACTTGTGCGATTTGACCTTCGCCTTCGCCGACATGGACCTGCAGCCATGCCGGAACGCCCGATGGCTGCAATGCGGCAAAGGACCGGACTGATGCCGTCAAGGCGATAACGACGAGGACGAGGCCGGTGACGACACCAAGCGGGACAGATCTCAACCGCACCGGATCATTCTCCTGTCGAGGCCGTTTTGCGGTTCCTTGCGGGTTGCCGCCATGAATCGATCATAAATGGCCTCGCGCCAATCGGCGAAACACATCTTGTTCAGCGCACCGCACGCCGATGCCGAAATTGCCCGCTGTGAACATCCTCGATTTTCGATCTTCAAGAATTGGGCTATGATTTGATTCTGGCGCGGCCCGCGCCTCCTCCCTCCACCGGGAAAGCATCATTCATGCAGGGCTATCCGATCACCGAACCGACTGTTCGAGCACCAGGCATAAGGAGGGGTTGCGAAAAAGGCTCGCACCAGGAGGTTGTGATGAAGCTATCCGCGCCTGTCCACCATCTGAAGCGTCAAGCCAGATTGTTGTCCCGCGAGGGCAAGATTCCGCTCCACGAGGCGCTTGATCGTGTTGCGGCACAAGAAGGCTTTGCCAGCTGGAGCCTGCTTGCAGGCAAGGCAGCCGAAACGGCGCCTGCCGGCGGATTGTTCGCGCAACTGGCGCCCGGCGACCTGGTTCTGGTCGGCGCGCGACCAGGGCACGGCAAGACCCTTATGAGCCTCGAACTCGCGGTGGAGGCCATGAAGTCCGGCAATCGGGGTGTTTTCTTCACGTTGGAATATACGCAAAAGGATGTGCTGGACCGGTTTCGCGCCATCGGTGTGGAGCCGGCGCATTTCAACCACTTGTTCGAATTCGACAATTCCGACGCGATCAGTGCCGACTGACATCGTCAGGGCGTTGCGGGTGGCGCCGCGCGGCACGCTGGTCGTCATAGATTATCTGCAACTGCTCGATCAGAAGCGGGAAAACCCGGACCTGATGGCGCAGGTCCGCACGCTGAAGGCCTTTGCGCGCGACAGGGGATTGATCCTCGTCTTCATCTCTCAGATCGACCGCTCATACAATCCGGCGACGAAGCCGTGTCCCGATATCGGCGATGTCCGGTTGCCGAACCCGCTGGATCTGTCGCTGTTCAACAAGACGTGTTTCCTGAACAAGGGTGAAATCAGGTTCCAGGCAGCGCGCTGACGATCTGGTCCGGCAGCCCTCATTGCGCTGCCGCCGGCAGGTTGAGGGGCTGCGCGACCGGTGCCGGATCGTGCTGCTCGCGCATTGCGTCGGCCGACTGGCGAACCACTTCGGAAATTCTCAGGAGCTGCCTGGCGATCGGGCTTGTCTTGCGCCAGATCATGCCGATCGTTCGCGAGGGCTGCGGGCTGGCGAAGCGGGCGATGGAGACAGATGCCGAGCGTGTCTCCACCGGCACGGCCATTTCCGGGATCAAGGTGACGCCGACGCCGGCGCCGACCATCTGGACGAGGGTCGAAAGCGAGCTGCCGTCCAGCAACTCCCTTGGTCGCGCCGAATGCATGTTGCAGAACGACAGCGCCTGGTCACGGAAGCAATGGCCTTCTTCCAGCAGGAGCAGCCGCATCTCGCGCAGCATTTCGCGATTGGGTACCGGCTTGCCCTCGTCTTCGCCGGGCCGGACCAGCACGAAGTTCTCGGCGAACAGCACGATTTCCGACAGTGAAGGTTCCGACACCGGCAGCGCGACAATGGCCGCGTCGAGCCGGCCGTCGGCCAGCTCCTGGATCAGCTTCTGCGTCTGCGTCTCACGCACGTGGATATCGAGGCCATCATGCATGCGGGCGAGGTTGCCGATGATGGCGGGCAGAAGATATGGCGCGATCGTCGGGATCACGCCGATGCGCAGCCGTCCCACCAAATGGTCGCGCGAGGCCCGCGCCAGGTCCGCCAGTTCGTCCACCGAACGCAGGATGTCGCGGACGCGGAGCGCGAATTCCTCGCCGAAATTGGTCAGCCGGACCTGGCGCGCGCCTCTTTCGAAAAGCTCCGTGCCCAGCGTCTCTTCCAATTCCTTGATCTGCACCGAGATCGCAGGTTGCGAGATCGCACAGGCATCCGCCGCGCGACCGAAGTGGTTATGTCGCGCCAGCGCTTCGAAATAGCGCAACTGCTTCAGCGTCAGGTTCGCCATAATGTCATCTTATCGCTGTAATCAGGAAATCCAACTTAAACTAATCAAGCTCGTTTGCTATAGGAGATGCAAGGGAGATAGGAGCAGCCGGTGTCACACAGGCCCGATCTCATGGGCATGAGTGGTGCGATCGGGCCTGTTTTGTTTTCAAGACAGTCTTGTCCAAGGCAAGCTCCCGGCAGTAGGACATTTTGCATATTCGGGCTCCTGGCCATTGCGCCGGCCATGGAGCGGACCGTCTTCCAAGGGCATTCCTGACCCTTGTTCACGCAGCAGTTGAGGCACCGCCCAACACAGCCACGATCGGAGAAAGACATGGACGCCAACACCGACGACAACAGCAAGGGCAAATGCCCGATCGTGCACACTGCCGTTGGCAGGGTCAACCGCGACTGGTGGCCGAATCAGCTCAATGTCCAGGTTCTCCATCAGCAGTCGCCGCTGTCCGATCCGATGGGGGAGGCGTTCGACTATTCCGAGGAGTTCAAGAGCCTCGACCTCGACGCCGTGATCAAGGACCTGCATGCGCTGATGACGGATTCGCAGGAATGGTGGCCGGCCGACTTCGGCCATTACGGGCCGCTGTTCGTCCGCATGGCGTGGCACAGTGCCGGCACCTACCGCATCGCCGACGGTCGTGGCGGCGCCGGTGCCGGCCAGCAGCGCTTCGCGCCGCTGAACAGCTGGCCGGACAACGTCAATCTCGACAAGGCCCGCCGGCTGTTGTGGCCGATCAAGCAGAAATACGGCCGCAAGATCTCCTGGGCCGACCTTCTGATCCTCACCGGCAACGTCGCGCTGGAATCGATGGGCTTCAAGACCTTCGGCTTCGCCGGCGGCCGCGCCGACGTCTGGGAGCCCGAGCAGGACATCTACTGGGGTCCGGAAGGCAAGTGGCTGGCCGACGAGCGCTACGCTGGCGACCGCGACCTGCAGAACCCGCTCGCCGCCGTGCAGATGGGTCTGATCTACGTCAACCCGGAAGGCCCTAACGGCAATCCGGATCCGCTGGCCTCGGCGCGCGACATTCGCGATACTTTTGCCCGCATGGCCATGAATGACGAGGAGACCGTCGCGCTCATCGCCGGCGGCCATACCTTCGGCAAGACCCACGGCGCGGGCGATGCAGCCCTTGTCGGCGCCGAGCCGGAAGCCGCCGATATCGAGCTGCAGGGCCTCGGCTGGGCCAGCAAGTTCGGCACCGGCAAGGGCGCCGACGCCATCGGCAGCGGCCTGGAAGTGACCTGGACAACGACGCCGACCAAGTGGAGCAACAATTTCTTCGACAATCTGTTCGGCTTCGAATGGGAACTGACCAAGAGCCCGGCCGGCGCGCATCAGTGGACGCCGAAGGGCGGCGCGGGCGCCGGCACGGTGCCGGATGCGCATAATCCTGGAAAGCGTCATGCGCCTTCGATGCTGACCACCGACCTCGCGCTGCGGTTTGATCCTTCCTACGCGACGATCTCGAAGCGCTTCCACGAAAACCCGGATCAGTTCGCCGACGCGTTCGCGCGTGCCTGGTACAAGCTGACCCACCGCGACATGGGCCCGCTCGCCCGCTATCTCGGCCCGCTCGTGCCGAAGGAAGAGCTGCCCTGGCAGGACGTCATTCCGGCGGTCGATCATGTGCTGATCGACGAACAGGATGCCGAAGCGCTCAAGGCCAAGATCCTGGCGTCCGGCCTGTCGGTATCGCAGCTTGTCTCGGCGGCGTGGGCGTCGGCTTCGACCTTCCGTGGCTCCGACAAGCGCGGCGGCGCCAACGGCGCTCGCATTCGCCTGGCACCGCAGAAGGACTGGGCGGTCAACCAGCCGGCCGAACTCGCCAAGGTGCTCGACAAGCTCGAAGCCATTGCCAAGGACTTCAATGCCTCGCAGACCGGCAACAAGAAGGTCTCGCTTGCCGACCTGATCGTTCTCGGGGGCAATGCCGCCATCGAGAAAGCCGCGAAGGATGCCGGTCACAGCGTGGACGTCCCCTTCTGGCCGGGCCGCATGGACGCCTCGCAGGAGCAGACGGACATCCATTCCTTCGCGCCGCTTGAACCGACCGTCGACGGCTTCCGCAACTATGTCAGCGGCAAGCAGCGGCTGACCGTCGAGGAGGCGCTGGTCGACCGCGCGCAGCTGCTGACGCTGACGGCGCCGGAGATGACCGTTCTGGTCGGCGGCCTGCGCGTTCTCGGCGCCAATGCCGGGCAGTCGAAGCATGGCGTCTTCACCAGGCGGCCGGAAACGCTGAGCAACGACTTCTTCGTCAACCTGCTCGACATGGGCACGGAGTGGAAGGCGACATCGGACGCCAAGGACGTGTTCGAAGGCCGCGACCGCAAGACCGGCGAAGTCAAGTGGACCGGTACCCGCGCCGACCTCATCTTCGGCTCGCACTCGCAGCTGCGTGCGCTGGCCGAGGTCTACGCGACTGCGGACGCCAAGGCGAAGTTCGCCCGCGATTTCGTCGTGGCATGGACCAAGGTGATGAACGCCGACCGCTTCGACATCGCCTGAGCCGGCAAATGCAATCCGGCGCGGCTCAACAGCCGCGTCAGGGTGCCGACGGCTCCGGCGACATAGACCAGGGCCGCGTTTCCAGCGATGGGAACGCGGCCCTGTCGCAAGAAGCTACGCCCCGGTGGTACGTTCCTTCCCGAGCGGCGCTGCTATTCTGTCGGCAAGCGTCTCCGCCGGTGCAACATGGTCGAAATCGTCAAACCCGCGCTTGAGCATCTGCCATCCTACAAGGCAGCACTCGAGCGCGGCTGGTCGCCGGACAATGTGCGGCTGCTCGAAGCGACGCGCGAGCAGCTTGCCGCGATTGAAAAGGATCCACTGGCCTTTCTCGCCGACCTCGACGATCCCGAAGCCAGGGGCGGCCCGATCACCTTGCCCGACGGCAAGCAAGTGCCGCGCCTGCCGGGCTTCCGCCGCTGGATCTGGGATGGCGAGGCCGCTGGCTCGATCGGCTTACGCTGGCAACCGGGCACGGCAGAGCTGCCGCCGCATGTGCTTGGCCATATCGGCTACGCGGTGGTGCCTTGGAAGCGGCGGCGCGGCTATGCGACCGAAGCGCTGCGGCTGATGCTGGACGAGGCGAGGGCGGTCGGCCTGGTCCATGTCGAGATCACCGCCAAGCCGGGCAATCCGGCGTCGCACAAGGTGATCCTGGCCAATGGCGGCAAGCTCGTCGGGCGCTTTTTCGAGGACGCCGCCTATGGCGGGGCGGAGAGCCTGCGGTTCCGGATCGAGCTGTAGCTCGCCTTATCGCCTTTCGGCCTGATCGCGCAGCCAGTCGGCGAGCGACGCGCGATGCGAACCGGCCCGGCCCGTGAAGGCGTCGGCTGAAAGCATGGAGTTCAGCACGGCTTCCTGCGTGGCCTCGGTCGCCGCCCGGAAAAGCAAGTCGATGCGCGCTTCGTTCAGGGTCACCATCGGCACCAGGTCGCGGGTTTCATGGTGATCGACCAAATTGCCGGTGCTGAAGGCTATGGCGATATCGCCGCTGCCATGGCCCCAGAAGGAGCCAAGCCTGGCGATGCCTGCTCCGGCGCGGCGCGCCACTCTCTCGAGCTGGCGGTGTTCGAGCGGCACGTCGGTTGCCAGCACCACCATGATCGAGCCGCGTTCGGGCTGGTCCGGTTGCCTGGGATCGGGCCTGCGCCCATCGGGCAGAGTAAGGTCGCCGGCCTTGCCGAAATTCGACAGGACGAGAACGCCAAGATGGCGTTCGCCAGCCAGAGTGATCTTTCGCGACGCCGAGCCGATGCCGCCCTTGAAACCGAAGCAGCTCATCCCCGTCCCGGCGCCGACATTGCCCTGTTCGACCTCGCCTTCGTGGGCGTCCGCCAGCGCGGCGAGGGCGTGCTCCTCGGTTATCGCCAGAGCCTGGATATCGTTGAGCGGGCCATCATTGCATTCGCCGACCAGCGGATTGACGGTTCCGGTGGAGCGGCCGATATCCGGGTTCAGGCGGATCGCGTCGCGGATCAGCGCCGTGGCGCAGATGCCGACCGAGAGCGTGTTGGTCAACAGGATCGGCGTTTCGATGGTGCCGAGTTCCTGCACCTGCGTCAGGCCGACAGTCTTGCCGAAACCGTTGATGACATGGCTTGCCGCCATCACCTTCTCGCGAAACAGATTCCCGCCATGCGGCAGGATCGCGGTCACACCGGTGTTGATGTCGCCGTTGCGGAGTGTGCAGTGACCGACGCGTACGCCAGGCACGTCGGTGATCGCGTTATGAGCGCCCGCCGGCAGGATGCCGCAGGTCAAGCGGTAGTCAACGACAGTCCTGGTCATGTGTCAGATGTGCTCGTCGGCACACAGCGCGTGGTCGGACAGCGCGCGGATGACGTAGCAGTCGCCGACCGTCTTGCCGTCGCAGCAAGAGGTGATGCGCTCCAGCTCGGTTTCCAGCCGCTTCAGCTGGGCGATCTTTTCCCGCACGGAAATCAGTTGTTCCTCGGCGATCCGGTCGGCGTGGCCGCAGGGCTGCTCGGGGTGGCCGCTCAATTCGATCAGCGAGCGGATGTCCTCGACGGCAAAGCCGAGGTCGCGGGCGTGACGGATGAAGGCCAACCGCTCCAGCTCCTGCCTGGAATAGCGGCGCTGGTTGCCTTCCGAGCGCTCGGGCGCCGCGACCAGGCCCATCTGCTCGTAGTAGCGGATGGTCGGCACCTTGACCCCGGTGCGGCGGGAGAGATCACCGATCGAAAACATGAATGCTGCCTCTTGAAGCTCTAGTGACTAGAGCAATTATAGTGACTGACATCAAGGTTCAAGACATGCGGGCAGATGGTTCGCCAGCGCGACAGACAGGTGACGTGATGACGGCTCCCCACGAGCAAACACCATTCAGGCAGACGCGGTTCAGGATCGGCGGCATGGACTGCGCCTCCTGCGCGGCCAAGATCGATACGGCGGTGCGCCGCCTCGACGGCGTCGCCGATGTCTCGGTTTCCGTGACCGGCGCCAGCATGACCGTCAGCCACGGCGGCTCGCTCAACGACGACAAGGTGCTGCAGCAGGTGGCGCGGCTGGGCTACGGCATCGTCAAGGCCGAAGCCGGGACCGATGGACGCGCATCGCCGGCGGCCAAGGCGCATGACCATGCCGACCATGACGATGAAGGCCACGATCACAGGCGCCATGACCATGGCGGCCAACAGGTCGCCAAGGAGGCCGCGGGCTCATCTCATCTCCACGGCGATGCCGAGCCGGGGCAGGCATGGTGGCGCTCCCGCCGCGCGGTGCTGACGCAGGCTTGCGCGGCAGCGCTTGTTGCCGCTTTCGGCATCGGCCATTTGTTCCCTGTGGCCGAGCGCTGGGTTTTCCTGGCCGCGCTGCTGGTCGGCCTGGTGCCGATCGCGCGGCGCGCGCTGATGGCGGCATTGGCTGGTACGCCGTTCTCGATCGAGACGCTGATGACCATTGCCGCCGCCGGCGCCGTGGTGATCGGCGCCACGGAAGAAGCGGCCGCTGTGGTGGTGCTGTTCCTGATCGGCGAACTCCTGGAAGGTGTCGCCGCCGGCCGCGCGCGGGCCAGCATCCAGGGGCTTGCCGACCTGGTGCCGAAGACGGCGCTGGTCGAGCGGCCGAACGGCACGATCGAAGTTCCCGCCGACCTGCTTGTGGTCGGCGACGTGATCGTGGTGCGGCCGGGTGACCGCATTCCGGCCGATGGCGAGATCGTCGAAGGGTCGAGCGATATCGACGAGGCGCCGGTGACCGGCGAGAGCACGCCGAAGCGCAAGGGAATCGCGGAAGCCGTCTTCGCCGGTACGATCAGCAGCGACGGCGTGCTCAAGGTTCGGGTCAGCGCCGCCGCCGCCGACAACACCATCGCCCGGGTGGTGCGTCTGGTGGAGGAGGCGCAGGAATCCAAGGCGCCGACCGAGCGCTTCATCGACCGTTTCTCGCGGTACTATACGCCGGGGGTGCTGGCGGTCGGTGCGCTGGTGGCACTGCTGCCACCGCTCGTCGCCGGCGGTGACTGGAACGAATGGATCTACAAGGGCCTGGCGATCCTGCTGATCGGCTGCCCCTGCGCGCTGGTCATCTCGACGCCGGCGGCGATCGCCGCGGGTCTGGCGACCGGCGCGCGGCGTGGCCTGTTGATGAAGGGCGGCGCGGTGCTGGAAGGCTTTCGTCGGATCACCGCCGTCGCCTTCGACAAGACCGGCACGCTGACCGCGGGCAAGCCGGTGGTGACCGACATTGTGGCGTATGGGGGCGATGAACGGACCGTGCTGGCGCTGGCGGCGGGACTGGAGCAGGGCTCCAGCCATCCGCTGGCGACGGCCATCCTGGACAGGGCCAAGGCCGACAAGGCGCCGGTGCCGCCGGCACTGGTTGCCAAGGCGATCCCAGGCAAGGGTGTCGAAGGCAGCGTCGGCGGCGTCGCCGTCTTCCTTGGCTCCGGCCAGGCGGCGAGCGAGCGCGTGGTGATGACCGAAGCGCAACGCCTTGCCATCGACAGCCTCAACGGCCAGGGCAAGACCGTCTCGGTGCTGGTTGCCGATGGGGTGGTGGCAGGGCTGATCGCCATGCGCGACGAGCCGAGGCCGGATGCGGCGGCCGGCATCATCGCGCTGAAGGCCGAAGGCATCCGCGCGGTGATGCTGACCGGCGACAACCGCCGCACGGCGCAAGCCATTGCCGCTTTGCTCGGCATCGAGGCGCGGGCAGAGCTGTTGCCTCAGGACAAGCAGCGCATCGTCGGTGAATTGCAGCGCGAGGGGCTGAAAGTGGCCAAGGTCGGCGACGGCATCAACGACGCGCCGGCGCTGGCCGCCGCCGATATCGGCATCGCCATGGGCGGCGGCACCGATGTGGCATTGGAAACGGCTGACGCGGCGATCCTGCATGGCCGCGTCACTGATGTCGCGCGCATGGTGCGGCTGTCGCGGGCGGTGATGGCCAATATCAGCCAGAACATCACCGTGGCGCTCGGGCTGAAGGCGGTGTTCCTGGTCACCACCATTGCCGGCATCACCGGCCTGTGGCCGGCGATTCTGGCCGACACCGGCGCCACCGTGCTGGTGACCGCTAACGCCATGCGCTTGCTGCGCTGGCGGGGGTGAAGGCTACTCGGCGGCGGCCTCTGGGCCGCGCCTCCGATCCGTCGGTTGGGCGATGTTGGTTAGCACTTTGCTGACGCGGCGTCGAAAACCGGAGCGGTTTTCGCCATATGCGTGCAATTCATTCGTTCTACAGTTGCAGGCCTGAACCTGTGCCGGAGGCGAGATGAAACTTGGCGTAGTCTTGGGGTTGGCCGCAGGCTGCCTGTCATCCGTGGCCTTGGCTGATATGAAGCAGGAGCCTTATCCCCTTGCCATGGCGCGTGGCCTGCGTGAAGGGCAGACGCTGGAGGCCTTCCTGCTGACCGTGATGTCGCCGTTCAGAACCGGCGCGGGCAGCGAGGGCACACTGACGCGCGAAATGGTCGACCGTCTGGGCGCGCGCGGTGAGGCCGCCGCCAAGACGGCGACCCTCGGGCAATTCATCAAGCTTGACCTGAACCAGGACGGGATCGTCTCCAAGGCCGAAATAGAGGAGCTTCGTGCCCGGCCCGATGGAAGCGTCATCGTTTTGCTCTCCAAAGCCTTGCTCTTGGCGGATGCCGATGGCGACGGAAACATATCCGTTCTGGAAGCCTACATGAATGCCAAGGCGGCACCACAACCCGCCGGGCGTGGCAATCTTTCCGACTACCTGGCCCTGGGCGATGGCAGCAAGGTGACAGCATCCCAGATCATGGAACAGGCAATGACCGTGTTCCGGTCCATCGATCTGGACGGCAACACCATTCTGTCCAGGGATGAGATTGCGAAAGTCGCCGCGCGGATTCCCCAAGCTGTCAGGCGAACCGTTGTTTCCGAGCGGTCAAACGACATCGCCTCATGTGACTTCCCGCGCCCCTCCGCCGCGGCCGAAACAGTACTGCTGGGCACCTATGAAGGCGATGCCATGGCCAATGTCCATGCCGGCAACCCCGATGACGAGACCACCACGTCGAGCATAACCATCCAGCCCGGGAAGACGCCGCTCTACATTGTCGCAACCAGCTATGAAGCACAGATCTGGGCGGTGTCCGGAGCCGTGGAGCGGGTTGAAAAACTGGTCGTTGCCGCGCCCCGGGGCGGTGCGCACTCCGGCGTCGTCGGGCTCGCCAGGGATCGGGTGTCCTTCGCCGGCAAGGCCGGGCAGACCTGCATGAACTATTTCTACAAATCCGGTACGCGCGAGACAGCACAGGCCAGAAAGACCTTCGAGGCCAGGCTGGGCGATGATGTCGACCATGTTGGCGGCATCTACAGCCTTTCCAGTGTGTCCTTGCCGGACATGACGTTCGAAAACCTGGCGCCGACCGCGTCGTCGCGCGTGGCGCCCGCAGATTTCGACGCGGCGAGCTGGAACAGCGGGTTGCGCTTCACACCCAGGGGACTGGTCCGCTTCGATCCGGCCAGCGTCGTCGCCAGCGAACCGGTAAAGCCATACGAGGTGCTGCCGCAGGAATTCGGGCTTTCGCAACTGGTCCATAGCGGCCATCTGGAACAGCTCAAGCCGGGTGTGTTCAGGATCGCGCGGCCCATACCCCGGTTCCCTGCCGGTCTGGCCGGCGCGCATGCCGTACAGTTCGTGCTGGCCAAGGGTGTGCCGATGCCAGGTGGCGGTCCCGGCCATTCCTGCGTGATTTCCGAGGGCACCGACGAGGCTGTTGGTCAGTCGGCGGTGGCATGCCGCATGATACGACCCAACCTTGACCCGCTTGCCAAGTTCAAATGAGTTGAAGCAGGTTGTCTCGTGCGCTATTCCGCAGCGGCCGTCAGCGGCGGCGTGGCGTTGCTGCGCCACTCCCAGACATACGAGCCGAGCGCCACCGCGACGGCGACCAGCATCGCGAAAGCGCCAAGCAATGGCAGGCTGCGGTAGCCGAAGCCGGCATTGAGCATGGCGGCGCCCAGCGACGCGGCCAGCGCGATGCCGACATTGAAGCCTGACGGAATGAGCGACGAGGCGAGGTTCGAGGCGTCGGCCGTCCAGGCCAGGATGCGGGTCTGGATCGGCGTGCCGATGGCGAAGTTGAGACCGCCCCAGACGATGATGGCGACAACCATCGGCACCGGATAGGGGCTGACGGCATAGATGACGGCAAGCGTCACTGCCTGCAGGGCCAGCATGGTGATCAGCGACGGCATAAGCTTCCAGTCGGAGAGCTTGCCGCCGAGGAAGACGCCGAGCGTGGCACCGACGCCGTTGAGCAGCAGTACCCAGGGCACCAAGCCCTCGTCGAGGCCGGTGACCTCCAGCAGTGTCGGCGTGATGTAGGTGAACAGTCCGAACTGGCCGATCATCAGCATCAGCATGAGGATCAGCGAGGTCCAGACCTGCTGTCGCGCCAGCACGCGAACCTCACGGGCAAGGCCGGTGGGCTTGGCCGACGATCCCGTGGTGCGCGGCAGAAGCGCCGCCATGGCAAGCGTTGCCGCCACGCCAAGCGCGCACATCACCCAGAAGGTCGCGCGCCAGCCCCAGATGTTGCCGATCGCGGTACCCGCCGGCACGCCGATGACGTTGGAGACGGTGAGGCCCGACAGGATGACGGCGACCGCCATGCCGCGCTGGTCCTCGCGCACAAGGCCGACCGCGACCACCATGGCGACGCCGAAATAGGCGCCATGCGCTACCGCAACGGCAATGCGCAAAAGCAGCATCGAGGTGAAGTCGGGCGCCAGCGCGCAGGCCGCCTGGCCGATGGTGAAGGCGAGGGCGAGGCCGAGCAGCAAGGTCTTGCGCGACAGCGATTTGGTGGCGAGCGCCAGCAGCGGGCCGCCGATGGCGATGCCGCAGGCGTAGCCGGAGACGAGATAGCCGGCGGAGGGGACCGAAACGCCAAGCCCTTCCGCCACTTGCGGCAACACGCCGGCGATGACGAATTCGGTGGTGCCGAACGCGAAGGCGGCGATGAACAGGGCGATGAGCGGAAGCGACATGGCGGGGAGCGATCCTCGAGTGCGGGCCTCAAACCATGGATGGGCCTCGCGGGCAATCCAGAAATTATGGACGCCGCTTTAGCTTTTCTTGATCGATTCGCGTGTCACCACCGCGCGGTGGCTGGGCAAGGCGGCGCCCCGTCGCGCCGGGGTCGTTACGCCGGGGTCTTGCGTCCATATGGAATCCTGAGCCACGCCCGTTCGTGGAAATAGTAGAGCAGCGATTTGGTGACGACCTCGGTCAGGCCGATGGTGGCGGCGAGCTTGAGGCTTCCGGTCACGACCAGCGAAATGATCATCGTGTCAATGGTGCCGGTCACGCGCCAGGAAAGCGCCTTGGCGAAACTGCGCGAATGGGTGTCCATCGATTTCCTCCGAAAGGCTGGGCCAACCGACCCTTATCCCGACTGATGGAAACAGAGCAAAGATATTTTGCCGCCGAAACGAGGACGGGCGCGCGATGGCTGTGAATCAGCTCGCCTTCAGCCGCGACCCGGTGAGCAGGCCACGCTCTTCCAGCACGGGATAGGCCATCGAGGCGAGCAGGGAGTTGATCTGCTTCAAGTCGCGGATGGTGTCGAGGTGGATCGAGCTGGTCTCGACGCTCTTGGCGGTGCCGTCGCGCAGACGCACGAAATGGCTGGCGCTGGTTTCCTTTTCGCGATCGCGCAGCTGGTCCTTTTCCAGCACCAGCTGGCGGGCGGTTTCGGGATCGCGCGATACCAGCACGTTGAAGGCAAGCCGCGCATTGGCGAGCACCGAGGCGTGGAAGGCGCACAGTTCGCGCCAGCCTTCGTCGGTGAATTCCAGCCCGCGGTCGAGCTTCTTCTTCACATGCACCAGCATGTTGCGCACGATGATGTCGCCGACCTGCTCCAGCTTGACGCAGGCGCCGATCAACTCCTGGCAGCGCAGCGCCTCGTCCTCGGTCAGCGGGTTCTTGGTGACCTTGGCCAGATAGAGCTTGATCGCCGCGTGCTTGCGGTCGACACGGTCGTCAAGGGCTGCCAGAGCCTTGATCTTGTCGGCGTCGGCGCTCTCATAGAGCTCGATGATACGCTTGAGCATGATCTCGACCGTCTCGCAGACCCGCACCACCTCGCGGGTGGCGTTGGCCAGAGCCTGGCTCGGCACGTCGAGCGCGCTTTCGTTGAGCGCCGACAGCTCGACAATGTCGAGCGTGCCGGCCGGCGCCGGCCTGGTGCCCAGCGCGACGATCTTCTCCGAGGCGCGGTAGACGAACCCGGCCAGCGGCAGGCCGGCCAGAAGGATCAGCACATTGAACAGGATGTGGGCGTTGACGATCTGGTCGGCCGCCGTCGAACCGAGGAAGGCGAAGTGCGGCCTGAAGATCATGACCACGATCAGCATGACCAGCGAGCCAAGCCCGCGCATCAAGAGGTTGCCGATCGGGACGACACGCACTTCGGGGCTCGACGAGCGGGTCAGCATCGGCGCGATGATCGAAGAACCGAGATTGACGCCGAGGATGAGAACGACGCCGAGTTCCGGCGTGATCAGGCCACGGCCGGCCAGCGTTGCCATCAGGAGAACCGCCGCGATGCTCGACTGGAACAGCCAGGTGATCAGTGCCGCCAGCAGATAGGCGGTGATGGAATCGCTGGAAAAGTAATTGATGATGACCGGCAGGAGCTGGCTGTTGCGCAGCGGCTCCGATGCCTGGCCGATCATTTCCAGCGACAGGATCAAAAGGCCGATGCCGACCAGGATGCGGCCGGACTGGCGCCAGTCGCGCCGCTCGGTGGCCATGAACATCACCGTGCCGGTGATCAGGCAGAGCGGCACCAGCAGCGTGAGATCGAAGGTGAGCAGCTTGACCACCAGCGCCGAGCCGATCTCGGCGCCGCGCACGGCAAGCTGGCCGGCGGCGCCCGAGACGATGCCGGAGCCGGCGAAGGAGCCAACCAGCAGCGTGACGGCGGTGGAGCTCTGCAGGGCGATGGCGAGGCCGGTGCCGGCCAGCACCGCCATGATCGGATTGCGCATGGTGGCGCGCAATTTGTGGCGCAGCACGTCGCCATAGGCGCGTTCGACGCCGGTCTTCACCATGCGGGTGGCAAACAGCATCAGCGCCACCGCGCCGGCCAGATGCAGAAGGACGACGGAACCGCTCATTGCGGCGCCCGCACGCAGGCAGGGGACGCGACGCGATGAGCGTGGCGAACGAGGTGAAAAACAGGATTACGAATCATGATCATAACAGTCGTCGATAATAGCTCGAATATTTTAGCCGGATAATAAAATCTTGTCGATTTCAAGGGTCCGTTGCGGCGCGACAGGCCGTGTCGGAAAATGGACGGACGCGCAGATGGTTGCATTGCCAAGCCGCGGTCGCGCCGCGGATCGGCCGGGTTGCCACGCCTTTGGCGCCTGGCTTTGCGACGATGTTCAATTCTCCACGGTAAACTAATGAATTCATTACATAATTGTAATTCTGGTATTCAGTTTCGGTTCATCCTGCGGCGACTATCCCTTGGGCATCGACAACCAAGGAGACTTCTCATGAAACGCATTGTCCTTTCCGCCCTCGCTTTCACGATGCTGGCTGCCACGTCGCTCACCGGCCAGGCCGCGCCGATGAATGCCCCTAGCGCTCCGCAGTCGAACTACAGCCAGGTCGACTGGCAGAAGCCCGGCCACCACGCCGATGTGAAGAAGCGCGTCTTCAAGAAGAAGGTCGTCGTGAAGCGCAACCACTGGCGCTATGGCCAGAAATATTCGAGCTGGAAGCGTCATCAGCCGATCCGCGACTATGGCCGCTACGGCCTGCATCGCCCCGGCCGCGGCCAGGAATGGATCCGCGTCGGCAACGACTATGTTCTGGTCGGCATTGTCTCCGGCATCATCTTCGGCGCACTCGCCGCGCAGTAAATCCCGGCCAGGCCAGCAACCGGCCTGGAACTGAAAAGAGAAGGTGGCCCGCAAAGGCCGCCTTCTTTTTTGCCCTGTGGAAACCGGGTATGGTCCGCATTAGGGGTCGTCGGCCCCGACAGGCATGATTATATGAGCGGGAAACGAGTTACCCGATGCGCTTTCCGCCCGCCTTCCTCGACGAGATACGCGACCGCGTGCCGATTTCATCGGTTATCGGCCAGCGTGTCGCGTGGGACAGGAAGAAGACCAACGCGCCGCGTGGCGATTATTGGGCCTGCTGCCCGTTTCATGGCGAGAAGAGCCCGTCCTTCCACTGCGAGGACAAGAAGGGCCGCTACCATTGTTTCGGCTGCTCGGTCTCGGGCGATCATTTCAAGTTCCTCACCGAACTCGACGGGATGAGCTTTCCCGAAGCGGTCGAGAAGATCGCCGACATGGCCGGCGTGCCGATGCCTGTTCGCGATGCGCAGGAGGAGCGGCGCGAGAAGGAACGCGCCAGCCTGACCGACGTCATGGAGATGGCGACCGTCTTCTTCCAGGAACGGCTGCAAGGGCCTGAAGGGGCGAAAGCCCGCGCCTATCTGCGCGACCGTGGGCTGACACCGGCGACGCAGCAATCGTTCCGGCTCGGCTTCGCGCCCGACAGCCGCAATGCATTGAAGGAGCATCTCGCCGCCAAAGGCGTTCCGAAGGCCGACATCGAGGCCTGCGGGCTGGTGCGCCACGGCGACGACATTCCGGTTTCCTATGACTGGTTCCGCGACCGCATCATGTTCCCAATCCCGGATTCGCGCGGCAAGATCATCGCCTTCGGCGGGCGGGCGCTGGCGCCCGATGCCTTGGCCAAATACATGAACTCGCCCGACACCGAGCTCTTCCACAAGGGCAATGTGCTTTATAATTTCGCCCGCGCCCGCCAAGCGATGGCCAAGGGGGCGCTGGCCAAGGGCGGCACGGTCATCGCCGTCGAAGGCTACATGGACGTGATCGCGCTGGCGCAGGCCGGCTTCGAGAATGTCGTGGCGCCACTCGGTACCGCGCTGACAGAAAACCAGCTCGAGCTGCTTTGGCGCATGGCGCCGGAACCGATGCTGTGCTTCGATGGCGACAAGGCCGGGCTGAAGGCGGCGTGGCGGGCCGCCGACATGGCGCTGCCGTCGGTGCAGGCCGGCCGCTCGGCGCGCTTCGCGCTGCTGCCGGAAGGCAAGGATCCCGACGATCTGGTCAAGGCCGAGGGGCCGGACGCGTTCCGGGCCGTACTGGCCGACGCGAGGCCGCTGGTCGACCTTCTGTGGATGCGCGAGACGGCGGGCGGCGTCTTCGACACGCCGGAGCGGCGGGCGGAGCTGGAGAAGACGCTGCGCGAGCTGACCAGCCGCATCCGCGACGAAAGCCTGCGCTACCACTATCAACAGGAGATGCGCGAGCGCGTGCTGAGCTTCTTCGGTTCGCAGCGCGGTGCGCGCCATGGGCGTCAAGATGGCGGCCGGCCAGGCGAGCGCGGCCAGGGCAAGGCGGCCGCACCCGGCGGACAGTTCGCCAAGAGCGGTGGCGGCCGCATCGCGATCACTCAAAGCCTCGGCCAGTCGGCGCTGGTCAAACGCGGCAGTGAGGGGATGTCGATGCGTGAGGCGACGATCATCGTCGCGCTGGTCAACCATCCGGCGCTGATCGACGAGAATTTCGCTCATATCGAGTTTCTTGATCTCGCCAACTCCGACCTGCAGCGGCTGCACGCCGCCATTCTCGACGCGATGGCGCATGACATGGCCAATGACCGCCACGCCGTGATCGCGACAATCGAGCGCGCCGGCTGTGCCGAGATCTGGGAGCGCGCCGTCGGCCTGATCCGGCGGGCGCGGCAGTGGCCGGCGCTGGAGACCGCCGCGCTCGAAGATGCCCGCGACGCTTTCAGCCAGGCGCTGCACTTGCAGCGCAGCGCGCGTACCTTACATAAGGAGCTGAAACAGGCGGAAGCGGCGCTCGCCACCGATCCCACGGACGAAAACTATCGGCACCTGATCGAAATTCAGGCGCAATTTCAGGATGTACAGGCGACGGAAGCGCTGATCGAAGGATTCGGCGTGTCCTCGGGCAGGGCCGGGCGGGCTTAGAGCATGATCCCGAAAAGTGGGAAACATCATGCTTCCACCAAAAGAAAGATAGAGCCGATTCCGGCCCACCGGGGCGGAATCGGCTCAGGCACGAAGAGTGAAATGTGAAAGCGTTGTTGCGCGTGCGATCGGCGCGTGGCGGGCTAAGTCGGGTAATTGATTCGCTTTTTTCATGCGAATCATGCGAGAGGCGCTTGACCTTCAGACAGAATGGCGGAATCAGGTCGATTCGAAACGTTAACCCGCACCCGCGTCGACGGGAAATGCAGCGATGTGAGGTACTGGTCACTGGACAGGTAGGCTGCCTGCCACAGATATCAGGGTTAATCTGGACTTAACGTAGATGCAGTTACTGGCCCGGTGAAGCGCGTTCACAAGCGAGCGCATCCGATTTGACTGGTTCGGCAGCTTACGCGGCCTCGATGTTCGGCCGCTAGGAGAAGAAAAAGACTATGGCGACAAAGGAAAAGGAAGAGGTCGAAACCGAACGCGAAGGCGCCACCGATGGCCCTCTGCTCGACCTTTCCGATGATGCTGTCAAGAAGATGATCAAGGCCGCCAAGAAGCGCGGCTATGTCACCATGGACGAGCTGAATTCGGTGCTGCCGTCGGAGGAAGTCACCTCCGAGCAGATCGAGGACACGATGGCGATGCTGTCCGACATGGGCATCAACGTGGTCGAGGACGACGAGCAGGGCGAGGAGCCGGAAGGCGGTGATACCGCCGCCGACGCCGAGGAAGACGCCAACGAACTGGCTGAGCAGACCGGCACCGCCGTTGCCGCCACCACCACCAAGAAAGAGCCGACCGACCGCACCGACGATCCGGTGCGCATGTATCTGCGCGAGATGGGCTCGGTCGAGCTTCTGTCGCGCGAAGGCGAAATCGCCATCGCCAAGCGCATCGAGGCCGGCCGCGAGACGATGATCGCGGGCCTGTGCGAAAGCCCGCTGACCTTCCAGGCGATCATCATCTGGCGCGACGAGCTCAACGAATCGAAGATCCTGCTGCGCGAGATCATCGATCTCGAAGCCACCTATGCCGGCCCCGAAGCCAAGCAGGCGCCGGTGGTCGAGCGCATCGAGGAGGCCAAGGTCGAGGAAAAGCCGCGCCGTTCGCGCGACGAGGAAGACGACATCACCAATGTCGGCGCCGACACGCGCGGCCTGGTCGATGACGACGAGGAAGACGAGGACGAGGCGAGCCTGTCGCTGGCGGCGATGGAAGCAGAACTGCGCCCGCAGGTGATGGAGACGCTCGACGTCATCGCCGACACCTACAAGAAGCTGCGCAAGCTGCAGGACCAGCAGGTCGAGAACCGGCTGGCCGCCGCCGGCACGCTGTCGCCCAGCCAGGACCGCCGGCTGAAGGAGCTGAAGGACCAGCTGATCAAGGCGGTGAAGTCGCTGTCGCTCAACACGGCGCGCATCGAGGCGCTGGTCGAGCAGCTCTACGACATCAACAAGCGCCTGGTGCAGAATGAAGGCAAGCTGCTCAGGCTGGCCGAAAGCTATGGCGTGCGCCGTGAGGAGTTCCTGAAGGAATATCAGGGCTCGGAGCTCGACCCGAACTGGACGCGCTCGATCGGCAACCTGACCTCGCGCGGCTGGAAGGAATTCACCAAGAACGAGAAGGACGCCATCCGCGACCTGCGCGCCGAGATCCAGCATCTGGCGACCGAAACCGCGATCTCGATCCTGGAATTCCGCAAGATCGTCAACCAGGTGCAGAAGGGCGAGCGCGAAGCGGCGATCGCCAAGAAGGAAATGGTCGAGGCCAATCTGCGCCTCGTCATCTCGATCGCCAAGAAATACACCAATCGCGGCCTGCAGTTCCTCGACCTGATCCAGGAAGGCAATATCGGCCTGATGAAGGCGGTCGACAAATTCGAATACCGCCGCGGCTACAAGTTCTCGACCTACGCGACATGGTGGATCCGGCAGGCGATCACGCGTTCGATCGCCGACCAGGCACGCACCATCCGCATTCCGGTGCACATGATCGAAACGATCAACAAGATCGTGCGCACCTCGCGCCAGATGCTGCACGAGATCGGCCGCGAGCCGACGCCGGAGGAACTGGCCGAAAAGCTCGCCATGCCACTCGAAAAAGTGCGCAAGGTGTTGAAGATCGCCAAGGAGCCGATCTCGCTCGAAACGCCGGTCGGCGACGAGGAGGATTCGCATCTGGGCGATTTCATCGAGGACAAGATGGCGATCCTGCCGATCGACGCGGCGATCCAGGCCAATCTGCGCGAAACCACGACGCGCGTGCTGGCCTCGCTGACGCCGCGCGAGGAGCGCGTGCTCAGAATGCGCTTCGGCATCGGCATGAACACCGATCACACGCTGGAAGAGGTCGGCCAGCAGTTCTCGGTCACCCGCGAACGCATCCGCCAGATCGAAGCCAAGGCGCTGCGCAAGCTCAAGCACCCGAGCCGGAGCCGCAAGCTGCGCAGCTTCCTCGACAGCTGATATTTCACGAACAACCACGATTTGAAGGGCGCCAATGGCGCGGTGGGTTCAATAGGTCATTGCAACACCTTCTGTAGCCTATCGGCGGGCGTTTCGAAGTCCAGGATTTTTCGGGGGCGCTGATTGAGCCGCAGGGCAACGGCGTTGAGTTGGTCCTGCGAGACGTGGGAGAAGTTGGTAGCTCTGGGGAAATACTGCCTGAGCAGACCGTTGGTATTTTCGTTGCTGCCGCGCTGCCAGGGACTGCGCGGATCGCAGAAGTAGACCTGTAGGTCGGTGGCAACGGTGAAGCTCTTGTGCCGAGCCATCTCCTTGCCCTGGTCCCATGTCAACGAGCGCCGCAACT
>NZ_FMXM01000103.1 GCF_900103325.1 Mesorhizobium qingshengii
AGCTTCGTTGTGAGAAGAACTCGCTGCCTTAGCTTCGTTGTGAGAAGAACTCGCTGCCTTCGAACCGAAACATCCCCCGAACGATGGGGCGCTGCTGCGTGGAGAAATGACGCCGGGCTGGCCTGCCGAACTATGACGCGATATAACATTTAGGCGCGGTGGTTGACTCACCCCCGCCTCGGGCGTCAGACACGCGCTGCTGGGTTCGCCGTCTCCGAGGGATGGCTGCGCCGGCATGTGCATCGACTCGCCCATGGACGCTCGCCCAATCGTATCACTGTCTAAATCAGTATCGAATCCGCCTAGACTTGGTTCACTCAGCTGCTGATGCGCGTCGTTCGCCTGCATTTGACCGCCTGACAATCTCGCGACCCAAGTAGCGGTCTCATCGTCATTTGGGCGTGTCGCAAAGCGGTCGGCCGAATGGTTTGGGCTGAAATACGTTCTGCTCTTCACGCCTTATTATCCTTTTGAAGTCCGAAGAGACGCGCGAGCAGATCGTTCTGATCATTGACGGTCCACTCTCCGGAGAAGCCAAACCCTTTTCGCAGCCACAGCATCGCTTCGAACCCTGCGATAGTTCGACGCGCGGTTTTGAAGGATTGGAATCCGCCGATCTTCGGCATGTTCTTCTTCACGCGGAAATGGTCACTCTCAATGCCTTGTTGGAGATGTTTGGTGACATAATGAACCGGATCCGGATGCAGGTGCCCATCGTCGACTGACGTCTTGATCGCCGATGTTTTCGTCCACATCTCCGCTGTCGAACGGGGCCTGTCGCAAATTTTCTTAGTTAACCGTCTGTTGACGCTCGCCGGAGAAATTCTCGCTTCGAATTTGTGGAGCGAGCCATCCTGACCGCCATTGTCGGGCTGGATAAATCCAAATCCCTTGGTGCTGTTGAACCACTTCACGGTCCCAGTCGCCATATGCGTTTCCTTTGTACCATTGCAATTAGGCAGGCGGTTAGGCCATTCCGTTTTTGAAATCCAAGACCTTGGAATTAGACGCAGCAAATCGAATAATTGCAAGGCCTGCTTCGCTCGCTGTCGGCGGGACGAAGGCAATTGCGCTGTTTGTAGCCGCGTGGTGGGACGTTCGTTCGGCGCCAATGAATTCCTCTCGTTCCGTGAAATTGATCGCCTGCACACCGTCCAACCAACAAAGGCGCCGCGAGCTTCTCGATCCTGCGAAAGTCATATTAGGTTGAACCGGCTGTGGGATTGGCGATCGTCATCCTGCCATTCTCGCCGTCGCGCCGTTCGCCTTGAGCGCTGCCATCAGCATCGGCCCGACTGAGAACTGCCCTGCCGTCGCCTTGTCGGTCAATGCCCGCAAATAGCCGCCGGCCGAGTTGATGTGCTGCGCCCTTTGCAGAATGCAGGCAATCACGATCGCCGGCCTCATACGCTGACGGCGAAACGCCCAGATATCCCCTCACCTGGGCAGCGGTAATCATGAGATCGCGCCAATTGCCGATGGAGCTATGCTGGAATTTGGGTGACGAGGCTGATCAAGCGGCGCTCTGCGGCTTCAATTCGATGACCTCGATTCCATCTTGGAATCTGGCACC
>NZ_FMXM01000041.1 GCF_900103325.1 Mesorhizobium qingshengii
TCTATCCGGCGTCAAGTCACGCAGGCATAACCAACTACATTAATGATCGAAATGCGTTCGATTTCATATCCGCGCACCAACGCCCAGCGGCATCCTACGGAGGCCGCGATGATTGAAGTGACGCCGCCAGACGACGTCACCGCTGAGACGCGGCTGCGGCAGCTGTCGCAGCAGCGCCTCGAACCCGGTCGCCAATTCCATGCGGGCGAGCCGGGCGCCGAGACAGAAATGCTCGCCGTGACCGAAGGCAAGATGATCGATATCGGCGCGGTCGATGTCGAAGACGTCAGGCTGGGGAAAGCGTGCCGGATCGCGGTTTGCAGCGCCGAGGATCAGGACTACGCGATCGCCGGAAGTAATCCGCTGTCCACGCATGTCGACGTCGGCCGAGGCGACGCGGTCGAGCCGCATGAACGGGCCATCGAAACGCAACATTTCCTCGATCGCGCGGTCCAGCAGACACGGATCTTTGCGTAAACGCTCCATCGTATCAGGTCGTGCGAGCAGCGCGAGCATCCCATTCCCGATCGTGGCTCGCGTCGATTCGTGGCCGGCGAACAATAGCAGCGCGAGGGTTGCGCGTGTCCACTCCCGGCCGAACGGAGGCTCTTCAAGCGCAAGCAGACGAGTGAGCACGTCATCCTCAGGAATGCGACGCCGCAGGTCCAATAACGCATCAAAATAGTCACTCATTTCCGCAATGGTGGCTGTCATTCCATCGAGGATCTCCGGCCGTGCAGCTCCCAACTCGAAATAGGCCGTCATCCGGCTGAACCAGGTGAAAAGTCTCGCGTGATCCTGAGGCGGAATCCCGACCATCGCGGCGATCACCGCAACAGGAAATGGTTGGGCAAAGTCCTCAATGAAGTCGCCGCCGCCCGCTCGGAGCATGCGATCGATCAGTTGATCTGCAACCCGCTGTATCTCGGCAGCGATGCGGTCGACCACTGGCTTGGAAAAGAGCTTGTTGAGCGGCACACGCCGCCGAAGGTGCTGCGGCGGATCCATATTCATCAACCACTGGGAAATGAAGTCGTCGATCGGCATCATGCGCTGCCGCAATTCCAGCGGCATTTGGTTAGTGGCCGCTGCGCGGCGTGCACCGCTGGCGAAGCGGCGATCAGAGAGCACCGAATTTGCGTCATCGTAGCGGGTCAGCAACCACGACTGGATCGGTGCACACCAGTGGATCGGATCCGCATGCCGCAGCATGTGGTATATTGGATATGGATCATCGAAGATGGCTGGCTCGAACAGACCGAAGGGATCGTCGAGAGGAGTTACGAGGGCAACCGGCATGTCCGTCACCATATTCCCTGCAAAGCGCTGATTCGATCAACCTAGCTGCTCGTTCAGGTCACTGTCCGAGAGCCGCCCGGAGCTTCCAAAGCCTGCCGCCGCTAACATCGCAGGTACCCGGGTGCAGACGAAGCGCCGGGTAACGTCTGGCGGGGACTGGCCAGATAGCCTTCCACGCAGTTCGCGCCCTGCGCGAAGGCAAAATCGCGGCCCGCTTCGCGTGGCCGCGATCCGACTCCCAAGGCGCGCCATTTCATCTGGATGGAGAACCATACGATGGACCAGGTGCCCTGGGGTCGCTCACGCACCAAGGCGCGAACGCGCCTCAACCGCAGAAAGTCCTCGGAGGGGCCGACGCAAGCCCATCCGACCGGTGTCCACTTCGCAAATGCAAGCAGGTCGTGGATCCGACCACGGGCGACCAGCGCATGAAACTGTCGCCGCGCCTGCGGCCCACGCAGTGCATGCAAGCTGCGTCCGCCCTTCTCAACGCCCCAATACATGCGCCAGCAACCTCCGCTCGCGACCTGCGGTCCGAAAAGGCTCTCGATCAGCCCCCATTTCTTCAGCAACGACATTATGGTTATTTCGGTGCCCGTTACCGACACAGCGCAAATCCTTGAGGCTGTTGGAATGCAGGACATCAGAGATAACCAAGCTGCTTGAGCCTACCAAGCACTGTGGCTTCCAGTTCGTCGCGACCAATTTGGCCACCGCCACGACGGGGATTGCGGCCCTCGACGAAGAAGACCTCGAATACCTTTTCATGCATGACCGGGCCGTGGCCAAAATAACCGCCCTCGCCAAACAGCTCGCCGTGATCGGACGTCACCATGAACCAAGTATCCGGTGGCGCAATCTCGATCAGCTCACCGATCACACCGTCCAGATACTCGATGCACTGTACCTGCTTGTTCCAGAGCGGCCGCAGACGATCGACGTCGAAACGATCCGCCGCGCCCTCGCCGCTCGATGCCTGCGGTTCTCTCACGAACTCGTCCATGCCACGCCATAGCCCGTGCACACCGGGAATGTGGGGCAGGTCACCGGCATTTTCTCCAGGCAAGGAATAGGGATAATGTGTTTCGCCAGCGTTGATGAACATGAAGTGCGGGCCTCCGTCAAAGTTCAGCCGGCCGATGATGGCGCGAAGGTCGTTGTGCACCGGCATCAGCTCGAATATGTCAAAATGGGGAGCGATAAGCGTCTTCGGATTCAGCACTGGCATCGACACATAGGCCTCGGTCCGGTAGCCGAGGCTCCTTAGGAACAGCGGCAACGACAACGTCGGTGCGAAATCTGCGAATGTGATCGCGTCTTCCCTGTTGCCACCGATACGGGCCTGCCAGAGCGATAGATCTCGGCGCTGCGCGTCGGACGACAGCACACCCGGCTCGTTGGCATGGGGCGGCAGCCCCATCAGGAAAGTATGATGGCTGGGCGCGGTCCAGCTTGCATAGCTGTAGCGCTTTTGTGCCGGGCCGATACGGTCGATGGCTGGCGTATGCGCGGCCTCGAAGCAGTCATAGCGCGCGCTGTCGAAGATAATCCAGACGATGTGGTTCACCATCACGCCTGCCCCTTTGTCAATTCGTCCGCGTGTTCGAGGGCGCAGAACGCGCGCAGGAATTGCACGAACCGCCGCTCGCGGCCGCTCGCTTCGCACAGCGCACTGGCGACGATCTCGGCGTATTCGCTCCGATTAAGGCCGAGCGATTTGATCAGTACGTCGCGGGCAAAACCGAGCGCGTCGAGATGCGGCGCCCAGCGATCGAGCTCGGCGGCGAAGAGCGTATCACCGAGTAGCTGCGCGGTCCGACGCAACAGCGCCAACAGATAGGCGCGAAGCCCGATCTCTGCCCGAAGGTGCAGTGCAGCCGCGCGACGAACCTGCCGCGCGCCGTCCCAATTTGCCATCGCCTCCTCCACGATAACCTGAAACCGCTCGATGGCGTCGGCGCTTGCTGTTGTTTCGGCTTCATGGGCAAGCTCTGCGACCGCCGTCATGGCTCCGTCGACCGTCTTGGACTTGGCATCCGCCACGAGCGCGAGGGTCCACCAGCGGCGCTTCAGCTCGACTCCGGCATAGAGCGGCTCGCGGACACGGTCCTCGGGCACATCTGATTGTCGGGCGCGATCTAGCATCGAGATTGGAACGGACCCAGTGTAGGTCGGCGGCCAAGGATCGAGCACATCGACCGTTCCAGCGGACCGGTCGATCCGCGTGGCGAGAATGGTCCTTGCACTGTGCACCTTGCCATAGGCCGGACGATACGGCAGTTCGTGACTATCCACCGCGAGCACGACCGGCTGTCCAAGCTCGAGACGCAGGTAAGCGAGGTCGGTTGGATCGGACACCGCGGCCACGAGCTCCAGCCCCGCATATGCGGCGATGCGTGCGCCGAGCAAGTGCCAGCCGCCCGGCACGTCGAACTCGGCTATTGACGCTGCATCGGGATCAAAGCGGTTGAACGACCAGACGCTCGCCAGCATGAACCCACTCGGAATCCCAAGGAAGGCATCAAGAATCGTCTGCAGATTTGCCAAGGGACTCGGCACTAGGATCGGCCTAATCGAATCAGACATAGCCGCCCCCATTCTGCAACATGGTCACCGCCATCACATGGGCAAGCGGGTTCGGTTGAATTGTCAGCGTCACCGGCGAGAACGGGGCTGGCAGAGGGACCCTCGCGCTGAACATCGCCGGACATAGATGGTCAAGTTCGTAGTCGCCAACATAGTGTAGGTGGCTGGCGCGCCAAGTCGCAGTGCTGGCGGGAGCCTCCCGAGGCAAGAGCCAGTTCGGGAGCTGCGCGCGAACGCCGACGACCGCGCCGAAGCGGTCCGTCAACCGCAACATCAAGGTCTGTGGTCCGAGTTCGCCAAATCCCAGCACACCGAGCGCACGCCCAACTGCAACCACACCGATATCAATCCGCTGTCCAAGCGCTTCGACATGGTCGGGGGTGCCGGGCTGCTTCGCGACCAGCTGGTAGGTCACGCCGCCGACGATGATGGGGCGACCGAAGGGCACATCCTCAGCCGGGAAGCTGTTACCCCAGATGTTGACACAGCCGGCTGACCTCTCGCTGTCGAACGTGGCCGCACAGGCATTGCAGTGCGGTGCGAGGTCGATCGCATGCATCGTCATCCTGGCACCTTATCAAGCTTGGATCCCTGCGGCAGCCGGCCAACGAGCAACGACGGAGCCAGCCCGAATATGTCGCCTTCGATCGGGTCGCGCACGCATGCGGGAAGCGGCGGCGACACTGCGCCGAGGGTGGCTTCGAGCAATTGCGACACGTCCCATCGGATCGACAACGGCCCACTGCCCCAGCCCCCCCCCGTGGGCGAGCGCAGGTGCCATCTGCCGATCCAATTCGACGCGGCAGTGGTCGGCTCCCCCTCGGCGACCAGCGTGTCGATCACTAAGGCGACCGGCGGATTATCGACTGTGGCTGGATGGTAGAGCGCTAAGTTGCGGCGGTTGACATTGTACAGCGCGTTGAGCGGACGTTGCCAACGTTCACTTCGCTGGAGCAGCAAGAAGGTGGCATCGTCGGCCACGCCGGAATTGGCGGTACAAAGCGGTCGCGTCATGCCGTCCTCCCGGTGCTGCGGCGGATAAGGCGAAGTCGATGTGTCGATGATACTCAAAGGTGCGAGGGCGCCGGCACCGGCCGGCCCGCGCGGGGCCAGCACACCATCAATGGCGAAGTCCACCAGCGCAAGAACCGCGGACGGCCCGAGCACCATGGCTGCGTGTTGCGGTCGTTGCGACCATTCCAGTTCGTCGGTCGTCTTGGGGTGGTCGAAGTCTATCTCGTCGATCTCCAGGATCGCGCCATCGAGATGAACAACTGTGTAGGTCCGTGTCTGTCGACCCTCCCGCACGATTCCGCACTCGGCGGTGACCGCCCGGCTCCGGCTGACCGGTACTCGACTTTGCCACCGCGCCCACGCCGTCCGCGCCGGCCCGTCGCAATCGCGCGGATCGATGCTGCAGGACCGAACGTCGGCAGCGGCTCCGTCGATGACGAGGCGATGGCTGAAATGGCTCGTCGCCAAGCCGTCCGACGTGCGCGCAAACACCACGCTGCGATCGATCCGATTCATGCGACAATCCTCAATCGCGACAGCCGCATCGCCGGCGCCAAGGTGCCGACATCGTAGAGAATTTGGCCATGCTTGCCGCACAGGGCGTTGGGGTTGAGTTCGCTCTCACGGGCACGCGCCAGACAGCGGGTGAGTACATCGACGCGCTCCTCCACCCGACCACCGGTGAAGAAGCGGCCAGTGGCGCGCCCTGCCGCGACAACTTCGCCGAGCATGATCCGTGCCTCGACATGGAGCCCGCGCGAAAAACCGTGCGACAGGTGATGAATAATGACGCCGCTGCCAACTCCGTCGACGAGTTCCTCGAACGAGTTGGTGCCGGGCGATACGATCAGATTGGACATGCGGGGAATCGGTGGCAGTGTGATCTGTGAAGAGCGCGCGTTCGCGGTTGGCAATTCGCCCGCCGCTGCTGCCGATGCGCGACCATGCAGCTGGCGCACAAGCACCCCGTCCTGCAGAATCCGGGTGGCTCCCGTTGCGATGATCCCGTCGTCATCGACATCGTAGCGCGCGGCAGCGCCACAAGTCGGATCATCCAGCACCTCGAGATCATCCGCCCCCAGCCGGCAGCCGAGCCGGTGACGCAGATCGATTGTCGGGTCTGCAGCACCCTCCGCGAAATGTCCGATCGCCTCGTGCGCAATCAAGGCTGCGGGCTGGGAAGCCAGAACGGCCGGGCCATCGCAGGACACGGTGGGTTGGGCCATTCCGGCGTCGCGCGCGACCTGCACGAGACGCTGCCGCAGGGCGCCGGCTTGCAGGCGCGCCAGTCCATCGCCCGTGCCACTCCATCCCACCGGCATGAACCGGCCGTTAGCCAGATGCAGCCGCCCCGTGAGCGCGAATACGTCGACGGGACGGCGGCACCAGCCGGTAAAGGGCTCCAAGACCCAGCGCTGCGCAGCGACACGGCTGTAGCGCAGTGATGCCGGCAGTCCGACCGCGGCCGCAAATTCCGAGAGCCTCAGACGTGCCGTGTCCGGCGGCGTCACGGGCGGCCTATCGACATTGGGAACGCCCCACTCCGCCGGAGGCGGACCGCTGTGCCGCCCCACCCCGCCTGCCTCGGTACCCTCGCAATAGGCTGCGAACCGCGTAGTCTGAAGCATCGGACTTCCGTGCGGCCAGGCTAGGCCGATCGTGAGAAGTGTACCCTGCTCGCCCGCCCGCTGCATCGGCATCGCACCCCGAGGACTCAGGCAGCCACGAGGCTAGGAACACCGAGCCGTCGCAGCGAAACCTCGCTCGATACGGTGCTCCAGAGGGTGAGGCGGGCGGCGAGAGCGGCAAGCGCCGCATCTGTCGCCTGTTCCCATCGCCGTTCGTCGTCGCCGCACAATTCCGCAAGCATCGCCACGGCCATCGGTCCATGCGTGTCCTCGTCAAGCCCGATGTGACGATCGAGATAGACCTGGAACGGCGTCAGCGAGCTGGATTGCTGCCGCGACAGGGAAGCGACCAAGGTGCGAAACATGCCGGGGATTGCCTCCTCTCGCCCGAACGTGAATGCGGCAGCAATCTGGTGAATATTGTCCGAGGCGATGATCTCGAAGGTCTTGCCGACAAAGGCGCGCGCGCCGACGGGGGCGGAGCAGCTGGCTAGCGCGACAGCCACTTCAGCGCCATCGCGAAGCGCCTTCACGAAGGTATCGATCGGCCGGGTGTTTGCGCCGGCCGCCAGCATGGCGGAACGATAAAGCTCGAAATGGCTTGTCGCCTCACCATCGATCAGGTCGGTTTCCTCTTCGAGCACGATCTCGTTGATCAGTCGCCTCATGCGCGACGAGCCAACCGGCAGCCAGGGAACCTCGACGCAACTGAGGCTCCGCTGCAGGCTCTTCAACAGCGACATGAAATCCCAGACAGCGAACACATGGTGCTCCATGAACACGCGTACGTCCTCGATGCAACTGAGCGCCGCATAGACTTCATGACCTGCAAGTTGGTGACGCGCCGGTTCGAGCCGACGCAGTAGGCTGTACATACCGAGTGCCGACATGCGACTTCCTTTCAATCTGCGACGCTGAGCAGAGCGGCTTGCTCCGGCCTGGCATTGTGGCGAACCGTGGCGTTGAGGGCGATTTCTGCAGGCATTTCCTTGCCTAGAAAACGGGTCACCATCGAGCGGCAATATGCGCCCGCATGGTGGAATGCGATCAGATCCCCAACTCCCGGTTCAGGTAGCGTTACGGCGCGGGCGAGAAAGTCGCGGGAATAGGTCGAATTACCAGAGAGCCAGACCGGACGATCGGCAAGCGCGCGTGGACGCTCGCCGGTCATGATCTCGCATGCATGGTGAGCCCGGTCCGGATAGACCAGCGGTCGCGGAAATTGGGCGACGCTCGCGCTGGTGCCGGCGAAGATTCGATCTGGACGCCTCTTGATGTCGACGACCCGGGCGAAGAACCAGCCGATTGGGGCGACCAGCCATCGTCCCGGCTCGATAACAAGCTCGATCGGACGGCCGAGCCTGCTTTCGAGTTCGGCGAGCTCGGCGGCCGCCAGCCCTCCATAGGTTTTCAGGTCGAACTCTGGTGCGTCCGGGTCCTCCGGGACACCCAGACCGCCGCCGCTGTCGACATAGCTCAGATCGGGCAATGATGCCGCTACGCGTACGAGCCGGCGCAGCCCCTCCGCCAGCGTCTCCGGGGCCATGATGTCGGTACCGAAATATGAATGCACACCGCAGATCCGCAACCTCCGAACGCGCTCCACAGCCGCGTTGAGCTCCGCCGGCAACAGGCCGAAGCGATAAGACGGCTCGTTGCCTATCTCCGGTGTGTCTATAGCGCTGCCGACATTGACGCGGACGCCGACCGCAGTGCCGGGTGAGGCGAGCGAATCAAAAGTCTCGACCTGCGCCAACGAGTCCAGCACGAGGTGGACGCCGCACGTGTGGCAATGGCGCATCTCCGCCGGCGTCATGTTGCTGGACGCAAAGATGACCCGATTGGGCGTGAAACCAGCCGACAACGCCAGCGCCAGATGGCGGGCTGAATTCACGAACACGCCATGTCCGGCGGCCGCAATCTCGCCGAGGACCTGCGGATTGTCGTTCGCCATCGTAGCGAAGTGGATTCGCTTGCGGCGTACCGGCAGCGCTTCCAATCGCGCCAGACGCTGGCGCAACACGGCGAGATCATAAACATAGACGGGACCTTCGAAGCACAGCGCGTGGGCGAGGACATGGGACGGAACGGTCATGACGGTATCACCTCCTTCAACAGCCTTCGTTCGAGCAACGCATGAACGGTGTCCAGTCCGCACTCGGTCGGCCCGCCTCCCGCAGCATCGATCAGCGCGGCGCGCGCGAGTTCGCCGGCCTTTCGTGGCCGCTGCGCAGATTCGAGGATCCGGCGGGCGCGATCGCTGATCATCATCGTGTCGACTGCGCCGCTCGATCCGCGCGCGAACAGCACCCATTGCGGCAGAACAACATCGTTGGCCGGCTGCGCATGACCGGCGATCAACCCACCAATATCGACCGCGAACGCCGCGATCAGGTAATGCCTCGCTTGCCCAAGGATGGTGTCGCTGCTCACCTGCGTCGGCCGCTCGGTGTCGTCGAGTGAATTCGCCGGCAACGCCGCGGCGGAAAGTTTCACAGCCTCGTAGCGCAGGAGTTCGCCGAGCCGTCCATCGGCGATGCCGAGTTCAGCAAGTTCGCGGGCCAGGAAGTCAATCAGGTCGCCGGCGTCGCCGTGATGGCGGCCTCGCCATGGGCGCTCCGCATTACGTTCGGCGATCCAATGCGTCCAGCGCATCAATAGGGTCATCGGTGCATCGTAGTGCGGCAACAACAACGGCCAGAGCCGCTTTAGCAGCACGAGATGTGGTGAAATCTCCTCGACGGCCGCGACGAGCTCCGACGAAATGCCCGCCGTCGCGTAGCGGAAATGTGCAACGAAGATGTGGGGATTTTCACTGATCGTCCGGTCGGCTTCCGCCGCCGCCTCGGCGGCGAGTGGAAGCTCGAGGCATTCCGACCGCCGCCCGATCAGCTCTTGCGCGCGAGCGAACATCGGTGCCCCCGGGAACGGACAAAGCGTGAAGATGTGCGCGCGATATCCGCCGACTTCTAGAAAGTCGAAGAAGCGCGTGAGGGTGTCCGAGGCCGATTCGGGTGTCTCCTCGGGGTAACCGAGAATGAAGCCAGTAACCGGACGAATGCCGACAGATGCCGTCGCGCGCACGATGTCGCGCGACCGTGCAAGATCGAGATCCTTGTCGATCACTGCCTGCATCGCCTGGGAGCCGGTCTCGATGCCGTAATAGATCTCGACACAGCCGGCTTCGGCCATGTGGGCGAGCAGTTCCGGGTCGATCACGTCGGTGCGGGTCGAGCAGCTCCAGGTGACGCCGAGTTCGGCCGACTTCATCGCATCGCAGAAACGATGTGTCCATTTGGCGTCGCAGGTGAAAATGTCGTGCGAGAAATTGACGTGACGACGGCCCCAGCGGTCGCGCAGCAGCCGCATCTCCTCCTGGATACGCGGGATCGACTTCATCCGATAACGACGCTCCCAGAACGGAGCTGTCGCGCAGAACGAGCACTTGAAGGGACAGCCGCGGCCGACGTCTAGATAGAGTGCGGCGTCCCTAATCCCGGAGTAGGCGGCGAAATCCGGGATCGGCAGTGTGTCGAGATCCTCGATCACCTTGCGATCGGTATTATGCGCGACATCCGAGCGATCACGCCAAGTCAGGCCGGCGATGCCGGACGACAACGTCGCCCCACGCTCGAGCGCACAAATGGCTTCTGCGAACGTCTCCTCGCCTTCGCCGCGGACAATGAAGTCGATCTGCTCGAAACGCTGCAACAGCGGGCGGGCGAGCGGTGACGATGCGGGGCCGCCAAGGCCTACGAGCGCGCGCGGCGCCCGTGCCTTGACGCGGCTGGCGATCGCAACGGTGTGGTGGAGCGAGTCGGAGTCAGTCATAAGCCCGACGAGATCGGTGCCGCCGCCGACGATCGCGTCCGCGAGGTCATCGTAGAAGTCCTTGTTGTTCTGGATCTGCCCGGCATTGATCAGCGTGTTGACTTCGACCACGTCCACCGCCGCGCTCGGGCAGGCGGCATGACACGATGCCTTGAGCGACAGAAGACCGACCGGCACGAATGCCTGCATGACATTGATCGGATCGCCTGGCCGAGCGTCAAAGCGACGTGAACCATGGTCGAGATGAAGGCTGGTTGCGAGCGAGATACGCATCGATTTCTTTTGCCTCAAGCGCTGACGGGTGGATCCGAAACGGTGTGCGGAGCATGCACCGGTACGGCCGGCTCCGCATTGATGCTGGCCTTGAACAATTCCTCGCGCCGCAGGATGCTAGCCTTCTGAAAGTCCGTACTCCCGCAGCCGTCGAGACGGCCGTGGCGGACGCTGGAACTACCAGGACAGCGACCGGTACAGAAATACTTGCGATCAGCGACCGCGCAGCCCTTGCAGGTGCTCTCGAAGGTGTCCCAGGTGATGGCGCGGATATCCCACTTGCCTTCCCAGATCTCGGCAAAATCGCTCCAGGCCACATTGCCGGCGCATAGGACCTTGTTGCCGGAACAGGTGCTGCAGGGATAGACGTCGCCGTTGGAATTGACATATGCGATGCCCCGGCCGCTCATGCAGCGGCGGGTCGCATAGACCATCGTCAGGAGGAAATTAAACACCTTGCCGGCGCACAGGCCGAGCTTGGGATCACGCACGCGCTCCCACTCTTCCTCCGTCATCCAGAACCGGGCGGCTGCTTCTACGTCCTGGCTCTGGTTGAGCAGGTGGCCGTGGAGCTTGCCGCGCCCCATCTCGACGAACGGCACGCTGCGCAGGCTGAGATCGTTCTCGATCGCCCAGTCGATAATGTCCTGCAGCTGATGCACGTTCTGGCTGGACGTCGTCGTCATTATCGACGTGTTGAATCCGGCCTGTTTCATCATCAGGAGCTTGCCCTTGGCGTACTCGAAATCGCTGAGGCCTTTGCGTGCGCCCTGCCCGTGCAGATGGTCGATGCTGACGCTGATGATCACGTCGTCGCGCGGGATCGTCGACAGCATGCGCTCGGTGATCGGCATGCCGTTAGTGGCAATCCCGACCACGAAGCCAAGGCTGTGCGCGTGACGGACAATTTCGAGGAAATTCCGATGCATCGTAGGCTCGCCACCGGTCAGGATGACGGAGAACACCCCCATCCGAGCCCATTCGTCGAGCAGGGCGAGAATGCGGTCCGTGCGCATTTCGCCCGCGCGCGCCACCCCGCCTTCGACGAAGCAGTGAGGGCAACGAAGATTGCAAGCGCGGGTGAGCTCCAGCCATGCCATCAGCGGCGCCGAGAAATGAAAATCCGTCGCCACTTCGAGCCGAGGGAGGCGATAGCCCGAACAGCTGGCGTAATCGGCGCCGGCCTCCAGCAATGGCGCCGCTTCCGCGTCCAGCACGGCGACGTGCCCATCTGGAAAGGCGGCAAGGAGGCCGAATGCCTCGCGGCGCCATCGCACCAGCGGCCGGGTCTTGTCGGGCAGCTCGGCGCGGTGACCATGGGCGAGTGGGGCCATATGCTGAAGCATTAGATGCTCCTTCAAGACAACAGGCTTGAGAGGTGATCGGCAATCGACGTCGCATCGAGGCCGCAATGGGCCAACAACCAACGCGGGTCGCCTGCGGGGAGGATGGCATCTGGCAGCGTCAATGCAGAAAATCTGATTGCTTCGCGCGCAGCAAGCATCGCAATGCCGGCCGCACAGCCGCCATGGGTGACGTGGTTTTCGACCGCGAGGATGCGTCCGGTCCGCCGAGCCGACGCGAGAATTGCAGACTCATCGAACGGCTTGATCCTGAGCACGTGCACGAGTTCGGGGACGATCCCGTCGTCGAGCAGTATCCGGCAGGCGGTCAGAACCTCGTCCAACATGGCGCCGACGGCCACGACCGTGACGACCGGCGCCGCGACGCTGAGCCGAACCAGACGTACCGCTTCCCGCGTCAGCAACGGATCGCCGATGCTCTGCGGCATGCCGTTCCGGCGTAGCCGGATATAGACCGGGCCTGCACTGGCCAGCGCCCATTCGAGCGATGTTTCGAGATCGATAGTATCAGCGGGTTCGTAGACGGTCATGCCCGGCATTGTGCAGATCGCGGCCAAGTCATCGCCGGCGAAATGCGACGGACCGTTGCGACCATCGAATATACCGCACGATCCTGCGATCAACGTGACTGGCAGCCCCCCTACCCCGACCGAGATCGCGATCTGGTCGTGGGCGCGGCGCGCCAGGAAATTGGAGAACGAATGGACAAATGGCCGTAGGCCGCGCCGGGCGAGCCCGGAAGCGACGCCGACCGCGTTGGCCTCGGCGATGCCAAGATTGACGTAGCGCTCGGGATAGCTGGCGCGAAATGCACCGGTCTGCATCGATGAGCCGAGCCCGGCATCGACGACGACGATCCGCTCGTCTCGACCACCAAGCGCCGCCAGCAGCGGGCCATAGACCTCAGCCGCGGGCATTCGCCGTCCCCTTTGCAGCCAATTGGTCGATCATGACGAGTTCAGCGGCGGTCAGCGGCGGAGGGAAATGACTCTCCGTCATATGTTCGATGAAGGGTACGCCACGGCCCTTCACAGTCCGCGCCACGATCAGCGCCGGACGATCGGCGCTGCGTGTCGCCGCCAGCGTGGCAAGCAGCATGGCGCAATCGTGGCCGTCTACCTCAGCGGCCGCCCAGCCAAGTGTCCGCCAGGCCTCCGCCAGGCCGGTGACCGGCATGATCTCGTCCATCGGGCCATCTTGCTGGAAGCCATTGGCGTCGACCACGGCCACGAGATTGCCAAGCCGCAACCGCGAGGCAGACATCGCAGCCTCCCAGCATTGTCCTTCGTTCAGTTCGCCATCCCCCAGAATAACAAAGCAGGAGTCGTTGTGACCGCACATGCGGCTACCCAACGCGAGACCAACACCGATCGACAATCCCTGCCCAAGCGAACCGGTTGACGCTTGCACCGCAGGAACGGTGCGCTCGTTAGGATGCGGCTCAAGCTTGCCGCCATTACGGCTGAACGATTCGAGATCACGCTGCGGTATCAGGCCGGTCTGGGCGAGCGCACAATAGAACGCAAGAGCGGCGTGCCCCTTGGACAGCACGATGCGGTCACCATGCGGCGCCTTACCCCAGGAGCCGGTTTCGACTCCGCTCGACATCAACGCGACGAGGATCTCCACGATCGACAACGAGCTTCCAAGATGGCCCTGGCCGGCCGCCGCGTGCGTCCGGAGGATCAGCATCCGCAAAGCGTGGGCGCGCTCGGCCAATTGGCTGGCCAGATCAGCGGCAACATGGGGATATTCGATGTGCATCAGAAGATCCGTGGAGGTGCGAGCCAAGGCGGGGCAGACGGCAGGTCAGCTGCGAAACGTTCGAACACGCGCATGTTCCGCTCCAGCTTGCGGAAGACCGCGAGATAGGCGTCCACGACTTCGGGATTAGCCAGCACCGCCTGAGACGGATAGCCGACCACGAGCGAGTTGCGGATCGCCTCCAGCGCGCCTGGATAATCCTCGATGCGGTAGTTGTGATCCCCTCGTCCATGGCAAGTCCATGGGCAGCCGCGTCCATAGCCGAGCTTTCCCTGCATGAGATCGTGGCCGGGCAGCGGCTGATTCTGGAACTCGACCACCGGCAGGCCTTCGGCCCAGAACACTTGCTTGAGCGCCTCATGTGCCTGGTCGATGGAGACTGCGAGTCCCGCCTCGGCCGGATCGAAGCGGAAGCGGTACATGTGATAGCAATGCTCGCGATCGGCGCCCTCAGATGGACCGGAAAAGCCTGTGATTTCGGCCAAGACCCCATTGAGCCGGCCCGCGCTAGCGCGCCGCAACGCCGTGTAGGATTCGAGGTGATAGATTTGGCGGCTGACCATCACCGCCGACAACAGGTTGATACGATAATTCCAGCCCATGGTCGTGCCGATCACACGATAGCCGCCATCGCTGTCGATCTCTTCGCCGAAAGCCTTCAGCCGTGCGGCCCGGTTGCGGATGCCACGATCGCGGCTCACCAGGACCCCAGCCTCCCCGACCGAGGGTAGATTCTTTCCCGACATCAGACTGGCGGCGCCCACCGTCCCCAGCCCCCCGGTCGGGCGGCCGCCGTAGCTGGCTCCCACGGCCTGCGAGAAGTCCTCGATCAGCGGCAGCCCCAACCCATCACACAAGGTGCGGATCTCGTTCATGTCCGCCGGATGGCCGTGTAGGTGCACGACCATGATGGCGCGCGTGCGCGGCGTGAGTGCCGCTGCGATCGATTGCGCGGTCACGTTGTAGGAGCACGGGTCTACGTCTGCGAAGATCGGAATCGCTTGATGATGCAGCACCGCGGCTGCGCAGGCGATGTAGGCAAGAGCGGGAACCACGACCTCGTCGCCCGGTTCGACGCCGACCCCGGCCAGCGCGCAATGCAGCGCGGCAGTGCCACTGTTGAGCGCCAGCGCGTATTTGTTTCCGGTCAGGATTGCAAGCTCGGTTTCAAATTCGTGCACCTGGGCCGTGCACGACATTTCGGTGAACTGGCCGGACTCGAGTTGTTGGATCACGGCATCGAGGTCGGCGCGGTCCAACCGCGGCCAACGCGACATCATGACATAGCCGCTCGGCACCACGGGGTCGCCGCCATCGATGGCCAGGCGAGGACGGGGCTGAATGATTGGGTTCTGGACGTTCATGCGTGCACCGCGTGCTTCTCGGCAAGGTTGTTGGTCGGGTCGATCGCGGCCAGCAGCTCGTCGATCACGTGCCCCTCCGTGTCCGGCGAGGGCGCGATACCGAGCAGCGCGGCGATGGTCGGCGCGACATCGATCACGGAGTGCAGGGGCGCTTGTGCTGCCCGGCTGGCGACATGTGGACCAGCGGCGTAGAGACGGCTGTACAGGCGCGGATCCAATGGCGAAAAATGATCGTGCCCGCTCGTGAACTCGCGCCACGGCTCCGTCACCTGAAACAGCGGGCCACGGTCGTTGCGGGCCTGATAGCCGCTGGCGCAGAAGAACACCACGTCGCCCATTCCCTCGCCGGCTCCCCCGAGATGGGCAAGCTGCTGACGCGGGCAAATGCTTTGGATCGGGTGCTCACCAGTCTCCGGCACGATGAGTGCCGCTATTTCGCAGCACAGCCATTCGATCAGATACTCGGCCTCCTGTTCGGACACGATGCCTCCCGGAATCGTTCTGCTGCGATTGATGTGCAGCGTGTTGCCGAGCGCGCAGACGCTGGTACCGGCCCAATCCACAGCCTCGCCGCCCGCGATGAATCTGATCAGGCCGCGTTCCGCGAGCCACTCGTTGAGTCGCACGGTGGTATGATGCAGGTCCTGGCCGTGATCCCCAGTTACGATGATATCGGCGTCACCTGCAGCGTCCGTTACCTCGCCGACAAGTTCGTCGGCCATAGCATAGAACAGTCGTAGCAAATCATGTGCTTCGCGATGCCGGGCGCGGTCAAAGCGTGGGTGCCGCGGATCGAGTGCCCCGTGCAGGAGGTGATGAGCCCAATCCACGAAGTGGAGCTGGACGGCGAAGAAATCCCACGGCTCCGCGGTAAGGATCGAGCGCGAGACCTTGCAGAGCCACTCGACATTGAGCCGACACCGCTCAATCTGTGTGGCGATGTCGATCGCGCCAGAGAATAACAGGCTTGGGTCCGTCTGCTCCTCAATCGGACCTGCTGCCGCGAGATGCCGCTGCCATATTTCCCATGGTGCGCTGTGGCTGAACAAAGCGTGCACGCAAGTATTGAACAACGCGATCCGCGTTGGCGCGGCCTCTAGGCTCATGAGCTTGAAGCGCAGCGCGTGGTCCTCGCGACCCGTCCGCCCCTCGACCGGCAGGACGATCGGCTCGCTCCATTGAGCAATCTCGAGCATCGTACATAGCTGGGACCAGTCCGGTGCGGAGGCAATCGCCAAAACCGGATGAGTGTCCCGATCGAGGATTGCCAACGAGAATTCGACCGCTCTGTGCCCCCAAATGTTTGGTAGGCAGAGGCGGCCAAAGAACGTCACTGCGCCGCCACCGGGCGGCGCGCCCGCCCACGCCGGCCCCTCGCCAATCTGTCCGGGCCCGGGCCACCTCGACGTACTGGCCACCGCCGTTTCGTGCAAGCATGTGATTCCACCCCATCCCGCCGCACCGTCGACGCGTAGCGATGCCTGCGACGGATACGATACTGGAAACTTCACCACATAGGATCGGAGGCCATTGAGCAGGGCCGTCTGCCATATCGGCTCCGCCTTGAGCCGGTCGGCAAAGACCCCGGGAACGCGACAGTCGAGCGGCTGCCCGGGCCGCGCCGTGAGGAACCCCTGGATGTCGTTGGTCTGGGGATGGCAGCCGGTCATCATCGCCGCCCACGCTACTGGCGTGCATGCGGGAATGGTGGACAGGAGAGGCACCTCACACCCTCGCGCCCTGAGAGCCGCGAGCGCCGGCATCGTCTCTGCATCCAGGAACTGGTCCATGAAAGCAGGAGCAAATCCGTCGATGCCGACAAGCGCAGTCCGGCGACGCGCGTTTTTGGGCATGCTACCTCTCCGCATCCTGACGCTATTTCGGCGTGCCCACCGCGGCCGCAGCGGTAGCGACGCGCTCCTCCAGCAGCGTTACATCCTCCGGCCGCCGCGGGGTCGAACTGACGCCCGGCGAGGCTAGAGGTGAGTTGTGCAAATGCACGATCTTAAGGTCCTTGCCGACAAGCGAGAGAACCAGGGTCGACCGCAGGTTGGTCGACTGATTGTCGAACGCAACGCGGTTGTGATAGGTGACGACCGCCACGTCGCCGGCGATGCGGATTTCCGGCGAAAGGATTTGTGCCCGTCGGTTTTTTCCCTGGAACTGCTCTTCGTAGCCTCGCCGGTACTCCTCCGCACCGTCGATGCGGGTCGGAACCGACACGCTGAAAACAGAAGCGTCGCCAGCGAACAGATCGAAGAACGACGCGTCGCCCTTCTCGTATGTGGATACGAACGTCTTCAGGAACGTTGTCACGTCCGGTTCACTCAAAGCCATGGCTCATTTCCTCCGTTGGTCAGCAAAAGCAGCCGCCTCGGTCCGATTGCGGCCGATTCATTTACGAGTCCAACCTAACAGCCCGTCTTCTCAGTCTCGCCTCAGGGGCATCACAGCCTGATCACAGTTGACGCCTCGGCGCCCCTCCTCGGTCACGACCTCAGTGCGGACACAGTCGATAGAAGTGAAAGAAAGGCCAGGGAGTCGTCACCGTCCGTCGAGGTGAGGTGAGGAATTGAGAATGAGAATAGGTTTGCGCGAGATCGCACCTTCCGCGTCTTCGCCGACCGCAGGCATCGGGGAGGGTTGATGAGGAAGCGTGCAGCTGGGCTACCCTACTGCTCGGCCGATTTCCTGAGAGGAGAGGATTTATTGGCCGTAGGGCTCGGCTTTGCATCGTTGGCGTCGAGCAACAGGCTTGAGCAGACATCAACGAGCTGCGAACAGGCCTGTTTCAGTTGAACGAGGCCAGTGCCGTCGACGCCCCCCCCCACGCCCCTTTCAACACGGTGCTTCGTAGGCATCCTGATGTGCGCTTTGGTAGCTGACGCAAGCGACGAAAGCAGCAGCTGCGTGTCCGGCCCGACCGCGACACCAAGCTCATCCATAAACGCATGTCTGCACGCTTCGGCGCGCGCGGCCGCCATAGATCGCCGCCCCGTCGCGAGACAGGCTTTGATCATAAATACGTGAACGGTTTCGAGATACGGCTCAATTCGCAGAAACCGACCCGCATAATCAATCACTTCGTCGTAGTTGCAGTGATGGCTGTGACATTCAATAAGAAACTGTAAGATATCCAGGTGGCATTGCCGCAGATACTGCCGCTTTTCCGATACCCACTCTAAATCGATGTCGCGCAAGAAATCTGCCGTATATAGATCTGCCGACCTCGTCAGCACGGCAACGTCCTCGGGTGATGCCTCATCCCGACGGATGCGGCACCGCACCACCGCAGATTCAAACTCAGCGAGATCGACGTTGACGACATTGCAGTCGTTGATCCTGATGTCTCCGCTAGGCTCGATCACAACCAGCCGTTGGCTGGCCGCCTGTCCGCCGATATCGCCCAGATTACGCAGTCGCCAAAGGATCGTGCTTAGTCGATGCTGAGAAGCTTTGTCGTAATCGGCAGACCAAAGCAACTCCGTGACCTCATCACGCGGAATGCTGCGGCCCTGGCGCGCCGCAAGCATTCCGATCAACGCTTTGGACGTTCGCGATAGATGTACCCCAAGCGTCTGATTTTGATAGAATAGCCGCAGACCACCGAATGTATTGACCTTCCATATCATGCATCACCCGTGATACTAATCGTTTTGTAAACCAATGCTGTTGAGCGTGTTGCTTGATGTATACACTAATATTGCTATTGGCAAGCATTAGTACCGATTTAGCGGCCACAACAGGTAATCATGGGGTCAATGCCGGCAATTGCTATCGAAAACTATATCCCTCCAGCCAGCTATCCTGAAGAACGAAGGTGAAGCACGCTCGGCGTGCGTTTACCAGATTCCTCGCGCTAGCACCGCGTTCAAATCGCGGACCGTTTGGCGGCGCCATCGGTGCCTAGCAATCCCCGTGAACGGCAGTGATAGTTGCGGCTACCGCGTCATACCATCAAAACGCGGCAAACATCGGATTCGGCCGGTGGCGTCGGAAGAGCCAGCGATTTAGGATCTGTTCTCTCCGGCCAAGGATCGGGAAGCAGCAACGCCTCGCTTGCCGTGGCAAAGGACATCGGCAGCTTCGCAAGAATCGCCGCTGCAGCGCGGCCGGATCAAAGATGAGTATCACGTCGTCGAAATCGAATTCGCCAAGGGGAAATCCGATCAAATATGTCGAATACTCAGCTTCGCTCTTGATCTTATTCTTGGGCAACGACCGAGATTCCTCCGAATCTACGTATGAACGGGAAGTTCGGCGAGTCGGAATTGATCCGACACACTGTTCCTGTTTTCAGCCTCTAGTATTTGCGAGGAATTATTAACCGCAACGAATGGAATTTGAACTCCACGACGAACAAGCAACGAGTGCTCTATCCTGAGGATTTCGCGAACACTCGCCAGCGCCGCCTCATTCACCTCGATGTAAGCGACGATGTACCACTCGCCATTTTCCTCCAGCGCCATTCCCATCGGCTCTGCCCGCCACTTCAGCGCGCCGTGGTGAGGCATGAAGTAAGTTTCCTGAACGCCGCCCACCGCGCTGAGACCCTCGTTTAGGGCGTACTCCATTACCGCACAGCACAGTTGTGTCAGCGTCCCTCGCAGCCCGGTGGAGCGTTTGTCGGGAACGACGAATGTGCGGGTCCATTCGGCCCAGTCGGCCCGCCTAGGGACGCCGGACTTCTCACACATATGGGGAAAAATCTCCGAGACCATATGGGGCTCGCTCGTTGGGCTTAGTCGAGCCGAGGTCACGACGCGCCCGCCTTCAATGCCGAGCAGATAAGTTGCCGCATCCGTATCGAACTGGTCGAGTTCGCGACCATCTGGACTCGGAGGACGCCAGTGTTTTTGATGCACGAAGAAATCGTGCCGACGGCGCAAAAACTCGTCAAATTCATTCTCGTAGAGGTGCTTGTTTTGCGCGTTGACTACATGAGCCGCAATCATAACGCGATCCCCAATCGTTCTTTGGGGGAATGATTGCAGCAATGCTAAAATCCGTCACCTGTCCGATCGGACAGTTGACGGATTCAAGGATGGATCAGGCGCCTGCGGACTGCTTCGACAATGGCTTGCGTCGTCGTGGCAACACCAAAAGCCTCGCGGGCCCTCGCTGCATGCCATTTTACAGTTCGCTCGGCAAGGCCGAGGATCTGTGAGGTTTCCGATGAGGTCTTGCCGGCCGCGGCCCAAAGCAGCACCTCCTTTTCCCGGTCGGTCAGAGGGCCATCACCGTCTTTGTCGTCGTCTGAAAGCGCCTGGACGATCATACCGGCATATATGGCCATCGTCACCAGTTGCGCCTGCTGACGACGCGGAAGCTCGCAAGACTTCGCTGAAGAGGCAAATGACAGAACGGACTGCCAATGGTGAACGCTCAGCATCGGCACAGCAAAGCCGCTCCGGATGCCAAACTCCGTCGCTTCTCCTGCGACGCGCCGCGATGCTTCCGTCTCCGACCATTTGGCCGGAACCTCAGACCAAAGGAACGGCTTCAGTGTCTTTGCTGAATATATGCATACACCATCTACGGCGGCGTGCTCGGCTTCCACGTAACGTTCGAACCACCCCCTAGGCCAGCCGTTCAATTCTATCATCGGTGCGAGCTTCTGGCCACCCAAAGGCACGCCGCTCAAGATTAGATGCTCGAACCCGAGCTTTTTTGCAGCGTTAAGCAGATCGCTCAAAAGCGACCCCGCTGTTGCATGGTTCCTGCAGCGCTCGACAAAGTCGAATACATCTGAATCGATCATGCCAGAGGTCTCCCCCGCACAGTCCATCTGTAACTCATCTTAGAGTCGGACTCGAAAAGAGGTCAATGATAGCAATATCTTGAGAGACGGCGCGTGATGAGGCGTATGTGGGCGATCATGATCCACGCCTCGG
>NZ_FMXM01000076.1 GCF_900103325.1 Mesorhizobium qingshengii
TTCTTGACGCCCTAACCCTTTGATTTCTTTTGCCCGAAACTTTTCCGCTTGACGAGTAGATAGTAGTATTTCTCGTTAATGTGACATCCCCGCTTAGTTCAATCCGCACTCCACAGGCCGTTAAGTTGACGATGCCCCATGTCCCGATTGAATGATTGAATATGAATTGCGCATGACGGCGGCGCGACCGATAGGCGCTAGAGTACTTTCTGGATCCGCGACCCTGTCTGGATCCCCGACCGGAGAGACCGCTATGGACAATACTGGCCGGGCATGGCCCGACTTCGCTTCCGAACAAAATGATCCCAACGCCGATATATACCCTTGGGTCGCGAGTTTGACAGGGATAGGGGGGACAACGGACGATTACATGCAGCAGTACCGTGAGCAACAACTGGGCCTGGAGCGGCAGCTGAGCGAGTTGAACCTAGGCGGCTCCGCTGCTGATGCAGGCAATGGTGCGATTCGGCGCACGTCCATTGGGGGGTCAATGCGGATGCCGCGGCAGCCTTCCCTGCGGGACAACCAGATCAGCAGCGCGCGCCACAGCATAGACACCTCTTACGCAGCCTCGAGCCACTCGCGCTCCAGGCATTCGGCCGTTTCGTCGGAGGCTTATTCCTCCTTCTCGGACGAGCCGGCAATCGCCCCCCCCCAGCGGAAAAAAAGCGGGGGATTGAAATCGTTGCTGAAAACGGTGAAGAAGGCCTTCGTTCCAAGCAGCGGCAAGAAGACGTCGAACGACGAGATGCACCAGCCGGAGGTTGTCAAGACGACGTATCGCGCCGATTACGTCAAGCGCAGCCGCCCGGCCGCGGAGGCTCACACGATCACCCCCGACGAGCACCTATTTTCCCTGCTGAGAGAGGCACTGGACGAGGCCAGGGCGACAAACTCCGCCGTCTCTGAGTCCTCTACCGTCGGGAAGTGGGTAGCCGCCCTGCGCAAGTTCAGCGTCTGGCTTCAGGCCCGCAGCTTAACGGTGGCCAGCCTCGTTGATGACCCTGGTCAGTTGACTGCTCTTGCGGAGACGTTTGCGAAGGAGGTTGGCGACCCAAAGCGCGGCGTGGGGGTCGCCGTGGAGGTCGTGCTGGATTGGCGCGCCGGAATCCACCCAGCCCTTTTTCGCGCTCCTCCTTATCCCGAAGACAAGGATCTCCTCGAGCAGTTCGCGACCGAGGGCTACGATTCCCTAAACGGGAATGCACCGGCACTTAGGCAGTTTTCTGCGTGGCTCAAAAAATTTAGGAGGCCATCCATCGCTTCTCGGTATCAAGCCGAATCGATCAACGACGACCTTCAAGAGTACGGGGCACAATACGCTGCCGCCCACGCCAGGGTCCGCACGGGGCTGTCTGATCTCCGGAGGCTCGCGCCAGGCGGTCAAGTGCGGCCCCGCGTCAGAAACCAGCTTCGGACTTACCAGCAACGCCTTGAGAACGCTGCGCGGGGAATGCACCCGCCTGAGCGGTCGGGTTGGCCGCAACAATCGGGCCAGTCTCCAGTGGACAGTTACGATCAAGACGCAATTCATGACGCTGCGGATCAAGCCGGAGGGCGGCCACCTGAGGGGTGGGACCGCTCGTGGGCGTCGCAGTCGGGTTGGCCGCAAGAATCTAGCCAGTCTCCAGCGGACAGTTACAATGAGGTAATGCAAGGATCCGGGCCACCACCATCGGCTGCAAGGCCTCGGTCGTCACACATCTACAGCGGGCTTGGATCTCTGGTTGATTTGCCGTCCACACCGCACGAGCTGCGCGATGATGCTCACTCTGCGCCGGCGTGGGCCGGCCCACCGTCCTTTGCCGGTCCATCAACTCCCCAGCCGCCTGAGATTGGATACCTATTTGGTGGCTGGCGACACCGCTCCCAACGGGCCTCAAGCACTGTGATCGGCATCCTGGAGAACAACGGGCTCGCGCCAAGCCGGTTCGCTCCACAGACACGCTTCTTGATCCACAGTCACCTTTACACGGCCGAGCGGTCGGACGGGAGTGTTCATCTCACCCATCACCCCCCTGTAGGTTGGCTCGGGGACGATCAATGGCTGAACAGCGACCACATCATAGAGGACTACAGGCTCCTGGAGCGCGACTTGCGGGCGACCTATCCGGTTCTGGCCGCTCGGACGCGCCTCGTGGATCCCCTCGTAGCCCAGCATCTGCGGGACAACCCCCACGACAACAACCACTGGGAGGGGATCTTGCGCGGAAGGGAGCCAGCCGACTTCCTGTTCATGCCAGTGAACGATGCCCATGCTTTTGATCCTAATCGCCGCGGCCGGCATTGGTCGCTGCTGCTCGTTGATCGCAGGAATCAACAACACCCGGTTGCCTATCACTACGACTCCTCGGGGGGGCACAACCACGCCGTTGCAGCAGCGCTCGCAACAAGGGTTGGCGCCACCACCCTGGTCCGAGCCTCCATGACCCAGCAGGAAAACGGTTTTGATTGCGGCGTCTTCCTGCTGGACGCGACGCGGGCACTGGTTGGACGATTGGCACAAAGACGGCCGGAGCGGGAGCACCTTAATAACCTCAATGGCCTCGCTGCCAATCGGCGGGCACTCCAGGACCGGCTGCAACCACCCTGATCGGCACCGATCTGGGAGTGAGGCTTTGGTTCATTCGGCGTGAACGCGCGCGATTTGGCGCCATGCTTGCATGGCAGTTGCTTGCAGTTCTCGATGGTGGGTGGATGGAATATGGGCCTGTCGCAAATTTTCTTAGTTAACCGTCTGTTGACGCTCGCCGGAGAAATTCTCGCTTCGAATTTGTGGAGCGAGCCTGTGATTCTGAATACCATTGCCGAGAAGCTGAAGCTCCGGTCGAAAGATGATTTCAAAGGGCGACATTTCGGGTTTTGTTGCAACGGCACTGTAAAGTTATCAGCGGATTGATGCAGCGATAGCTGGCCGGGACGGCTGTCACGCTGCGGCGAGACACGCGATTTT
>NZ_FMXM01000085.1 GCF_900103325.1 Mesorhizobium qingshengii
TCGCCTGACTTCGCTCATCTCCGGACGACCGGCACGGGCGCTCGCCAACCGTTTCACGGCGCTGCAGGAGACGCTCCTTGACCAGCTGCCGCCCGATTATCCGATCGCCTATGACGCTGCGAAGGCATTATACGCCGCAGCCAAGGCCAAGGGCGAACATGGTTTTGGTGCGCAATGGGCCGGGCAAGGCGCGCCGCTGTCGCGTGCGCTGCCAGCAGCTGAACTGATGGCTACGCTGGCACGCGAGTTGGCGAACGCGCCCCGTCCTTCCGCTGCTGAAGGGCGCCTGTCGATCTAACAGGACGCATCCTATTTGATAGTCGGGTTCATTCTCTCGACCTGGCCGTTGGTCCACGGGTGCCTGGCCTTGGTCGTGCGGTGCTCGATGTCGTTCCTGGCGCAGGCGTATTCGAAGGCGTGAGCGCGGAATATCTCGCCATTTGCTATTGCCTCCTTGATCAGCGGCACCGCCGAGCCACCGGCACCGGGGGTGGTGAACCGGATGCCATTGTCGGTAAGCACGGTGTGGATCTTGTAGGGCACGGCCGCGATCAACCGCAGTAGAAAGTCTCTTGATACGGCTGTGGGGGCTTCTCGTGCAACTCGACGAAGGCGAACTTCGAGGTGCGGTCGATAGCGACGAACATGTGCAGCTTGCCCTGTTCGGTCCGCACCTCGGCGACGTCGATGTGGAAGTAGCCGATCGGGTAGCTCTTGAATTTCCTCTTCGCCGGTTTGTCGCCCTCGACATCCGGGAGCCGGCCGATGCCATGGCGTTGCAGGCAGCGATGCAATGAAGACCGCGTCAGGTGCGGGATGGTCGCTTGAAGCGCATAGAGGCAGTCGTCGAGCGGCAGCAGCGTGTAGCGGCGGAAACCGCCCTTGCTCGTTCCGCAATCAGGGCAAATCCAATCATCGGACACGTCTTCCCAATGGGTGCCGGGCGGGATGCCCTCTTCTGGTGACGTGCCCCCGTTGAATTAGGCCATTCAGACTTGGAATTTTCCACTTATTATCCCTGTTGGGCAGAAGAGGAGAATTCGATGAAGGCCTCGAAGTTTTCGGAAGCGCAGATCGCCTTTGTTCTGAAGCAGGCGGAGGACGGGACGCCGATCGGTGCGGTCTGCCGCAAGGCAGGAATTTCGGACGCGACCTTCTACAATTGGCGCAAAAATATGCCGGTCTGATGCAGTCAGAGATGAAGCGGTTGCGGCAGCTCGAGGAGGAGAACGCCAAGCTGAAGCGGATTGTTGCCGACCTGTCGCTGGACGAGGCGATGCTTCAGGACGTGCTGTCAAAGAAGCTCTGAAGCCTGCCCGCAAGCGCACGCTTGTCGACACGATCAAGGCAGACTGGAAGGTTTCTATCCGGCGCGCATGTTCGGTGCTGAAGATTGACCGGTCGCTTTATGTCTACAAGTCCAGGCGCGGCGAGCAGGCCGAGTTGAAGCTGAAGATCAAAGACATCTGCCAGACACGGGTGCGTTACGGTTATCGTCGCGTTCATGTCCTGCTCAAGCGCGACGGGTGGCCCGTCAATCCGAAGCGAATCTATCGTCTTTACAAGGAGATGGACCAGCAACTCCGCAACAAGGTTCCCAAGCGTCGGGTAAAGGCGAAGCTGCGAGCCGACCGGACGGAGCTGACCCATTCCAATCACGTCTGGGCGATGGATTTCGTTCATGACCAGTTGGCCACCGGGCGCAAGATCCCTTTGTTGACGGTGGTCGATACCTCCTCGGGCTTCTCACCAGCAGTCGATGCACGCTTCAACTACCGGGGCGAGGACGTGGTCCAAACGCTCGAACGAGTATGCCGGCAAGTCGGTTATCCGGCGTCCATTCGTGTCGACAATGGCAGTGAATTCATCTCCCGAGATCTTGATCTGTGGGCCTACCACAAGGGTGTCGTGCTCGACTTCTCGCGCCCAGGCAAGCCGATGGACAACAGCTACATCGAGAGTTTCAACGGCAAGTTCCGGGCTGAGTGCCTGAACGCTCACTGGTTCATGAGCCTTGACGACGCGCGCTTGAAGATGGAGGATTGGCGTAGAGACTACAATCCTGTTTCATAACACCCATCTGTCTATGTTGTTGAATGGAATAGGCTTTGCTGATCTGGATGCGATCCTGCGGGGTATTTGGGGTT